>CAXYYJ010000030.1:0-67791 GCA_964293475.1 uncultured Draconibacterium sp. | reverse complement strand
TAGCTCTCCTATTGTAACCCATTTTATTACATAACGGTCAAAGGCATATCTGACTTTAAAAAGAGTTTCAATAAATTCAATAACGGATTTTTCATTAATAAAATCAGACTTTAAGAAGTGTTCCTTAAATATTTCCAATAATTCTTTCTCATTGATTCTCTGAATATCTTTTTTCTTCTGTTTATAAAGGAATATCCTCAATGTATGAAGTAGTAGCTGTGGAAAGCTTAAAATGCTTCTTACAGGTTCAAATTCATCTTCAGTTGCTTGGGGGTGATGGGCAAGCTCTTTTTTAAAAGTGTCGGATATGGTTGAATATTTTTCAGGGTTTTGAATTACCTTACTAAGAGATAGTTCCTTACTCGAATCACGATAGACAAAAAGGTCTAAGACATTTTTTATTTCAAAACCACTGTAATATATAGCTGCTATATTTTGTGCCGAACCGATTTCTATGGCAATCACTCTTTCAATATAATTATCCATTACACTACATGCCTGCCATAGCTTGGCATATTTTTGACTTAAATTTATATTTTTCACAAAACTAAGTAAGCGGGCTTTCAATATCTCGTGATGTTCTAATTGGGCGCCTCTGTTATTTAGTGCTTCAAAAAGTTTGTTCAAATCATTAGAAGACGGAACAGTGGTTTTTACCATTTTAACTTTTTTGAAAATAAAGTTCGAAAATGCCTGTTTCTCTGACTCGTCCGTAAGATGCTTATCAATAAGTTGAATAATCAGATTTCTTGCCTTTCCTACTTGCATTAAGTCTGAAAAATCAATGCTTGCTTCATTTACCTTTGATATCGGTCCAATGCTTGCAAGAAATTCCGAGACATTTTCCCTGATAGAAAATTGCAACCGTAAGTTTTTTCCGTTGTAAGTAAAAGGCAGTAAGTCTCTTTTTAATTCATTAGATAACAACCACAGCGTAGTAAAGCGTTGCTGACCATCTACCAAGTCATATAAGTTAGTCTTTAAGATATTTTCTACTGTGATAATTCCTCCAATATAGTAGAGGTCTTTATTGGCAGTATAGGCGGTATGTAAATCCTCAAAAAGAGTTTTAACTTGTTCCTCAGTCCATACAAACAAACGCTGATAGATAGGGATATTAAATTCCCAACCATCTTCAACTACAGAAGCGATATTGATTAATTGTGATTCTACCTTATCCATTGTTTTCTGCTTGTAAATTCATTTAGATACTTATTTTTATCAGTATCTACTCCATAATAACCGCAAACTCTTTTGATGTATCGCTCTATCACCGAGTTTTTTAATTCTCCTTTGTCGTTTAAAAACTTTCTGTTCCAGTAAATATCATCAATTGACTTTGAACCTTTGATGAAGTTAAAAACCTCATTAGGTAAATATGCATTTATGATTAAGTCTATCAAGTTTAGTTCAGCATTTTTTAAACTATTCTGTACTGCTTCGTGCCTTACATAGTATTTCTCTAATCGCAGACTACCTATGTAGTAATCAAAGTGTTGAATGGCTTCGAAAAGCTTCTCCTCTCCAAAATTATCATAGTACGCCACCAAACATATTTGCATGTAGTACCGAAGATACTCAGACATATTGCTTGTGTAAATAGCATTGTAGAAATGCATTAAATCCTGAATGGCTTTTGTTTTCTTGACACTTTCGTTAAAAAACAAATCAAAAATGGAGTGGTATTTTTCGGTAAAATCGAAAAAGTTTTGCCCTTTGTAAATTGGTTGTCTAATGGCAAAAGGATATTCAATAATGGATATTGGCTTTTCTCTAGAGATAAAATTCAAACCATCGTTATTAACTTCAATTCCCTGATAACGCATATTGTTTCTGTTGGGAAACAAACGGAAGCTTTCATCATTTCCCGATTTGTACGTGTTCTTCTGGAACTCACCTAAAACATTGTTCTTATTGGGAAACAGAAATGTTGTTTGCCCTTTCCATCTTCTTACTTTAAACAGAATTTCATTAAACAAGTGCTTTAAATCGAGCAAATGATTGTCTTTCTTTTTGGCTTTAAAGGTGATGGCTTCCCATGCTTTTGCACGTTTGGCTTGCAATGGCTCAGGCAATGCTCTTAGATGATATGCTTTAAGGTAATCGTCAACGCCTAAACTTACACCTCTATTATTTTGAGAATCGAAAAATGAAAATGCGTGGTCTTGATTGTCGCTTACAATCAAAGTGAAATCGAGTTTGCTAAAAATGTCTGCTTCATTGAATTGTTGCAGCATTTCTTTTTTACTCCGCAAAAAGTTGAGATTATTGGCAATGTTGTAGGCGGAAATCATTTGATTGTAGCTCAAATCCTGTCCGCTCAGCAGTTCGCTTTCTATGGTGTAGTAAATTAAAGCCAGGGTTGTTAAGCGTTGCTGGCCGTCAATAATTTCGTAGCTTTTGTTTTCTTTATCATAGAAAAGTAACAAGGTACCCATGTAATAGGTATGCGTTGGCGCTTTTTGTAGATACTCTTCCCAGTCTGTAAGCAAATCTTCTACCTTCTCCTTGTCCCATGTATAGGCACGCTGATAGTTAGGCACCACCATATTGGGGTACTTGTTATATATTTCATTGAAGCCATATGTGTCTACCAACATCATAAGTCACTTGTGTTTTCATATTCACCTTCATCTTCAGCCACCATACTTAATTCTTCTTCCAATTCCTCATAGCTTTCTTCTTCAACTGTTTCAGGAATTTCAAAATCTCTCACATCTATTTTACCAGTAACCGCTTCCGCTATTAATGCAGTTTTGTATTCTTCCACCAAAGCAATTTCTTTTTCGATTGTGGAAATGGTTTCATCTAATATTATAAATTCGTTTTTAATATGATTAACAATATCTTTTTGTTCATTTATTTTTGGAATGAATATCCAATTATCCAAATACTGGTAGGTATCGATATTTTGAATTCCTGTTGTTTGTTTTATTGATTTAAAATTCCACTTAACACTATTTATAAGCTTAAAAATGTAAAGTAAATATTCTGAAGTAACTAAGACTGTTTTTGGTGAAAACTTGGCAACAAAATTAGAAGTAACAGCTTTGAAAACTTGATTAAAAAGAACAACCCTGCCAACTGGAGTTTTTTCCCCACCTCCAGATTTTTCTAGTAACAAATCACCATGTTGTAATATTTGCTCTGGTTTTGCCTCAATATTTCTAATAGTTAGATTATCGGCTTTAATTTCATATTCCTTAAAGTCTGCAACTCTTACACATATAATATTATTACTATCATTTTTTGGTTCAGCACCCCAAGCACCTGCAATTGGTTTTGTTATAAGATATTTTAATTTATATTGCTCCCAATGCTCAGGAATATCCCCCAACCATTCAATGCCCGAAGGTTTCATTTTGGCGTTTGAGTCTAAACCTTTGGTAATGGCTTGGTTGATGATTGCTGCTTTTTGCTCGTTGAGTAGTTTTATCAGTTGCTTTTTCTTTCGGATAAAGCGGTCGATTTTAGCCAGTTTGAATTCAAGAAAATTGGCAATTGCAAGTTGTTCTTCTTTGTCGGGTATTAAAACCGTTTCTCTTCCAAATTCTTTATAAGCTAACGATTGTCTTACGCCACCGCCAAGATTATAGAAATACTTGATTTTATCAAGAAAGTGAAGTTGGTAATAAAAGTATTTTGAATGAATATCAGCTTTTGGAGCTAAACCAATATAAGCATTCGTTATAATTCCCTTTTCGTTGGCGTATCCAACTCTTAACGATTTTTTGTCGTTCTGCAAATCTGTAAAACGCAATACAATATAACCTTCATCAATAATCTGATAACCTTCAAATGATGCAGGAACTAAGCCCGTGGCATTGTCAATGTCTTTACGTTTTAGTTTTCCGTAACTTAGCGAAAGTAAATTTCTTTCAACTAGTCCAATATTTTTGTTTTTGTTATCGGCAAAGAGCATACGCAATTCTGTTTCCTGCCAATGACTGGGAATTTGCTCTTGCCAAAGCGTTTTCGATGGTTTGTATGTTGAATATTTTGACTTGCTCATTATGCTATAATCTCATTTAATAAACCATCAGTTTCTTTTTCTAACTGCGTAATGTCTTTTTCAATATCAGCAAGGTCTCTCAATGGTTCATGTTTGTAAAAATATTTAGTAAATGAAATTTCATATCCAACTTTCATTTTCTTATCATCATACCAAGCATCAGGAGCAAAAGGCAAAACTTCATTTTTGAAATAGTCTTTAATTTTGTCCTTCATTGGCACTTTTTCAAAATCTTTCAATGAACTATCAGATTTTGGATATCCTTTCGCATCAAGTACAATTTTACCTTTTTCGTCTCTTTCGGGTTGATGAACTGTAATCTGATAAAAGCCAAAGTCTGCGTTGTCAAATATTTTTGAATATTGGTTTTCCTCAAATGCAAAATAGAGTTCTTGTATTTTTATGATGTGTTCAGGCAAAAGTTCCAAACGTTTTTCGCCAAGAGGCTTTCTCATGTTTTTGTAAAACTCTTCAGTTGAAGCGTTAATCAGCTGAACTTTACCTTTTCGTTTTTCATCTTTCACATTTGAAATAATCCATACGTAAGTGGCTATTCCAGTATTATAGAAAATGTCATTTGGCAACTGAATGATACATTCCAACAAATCGTTTTCTAAAATGTATTGACGGATTCCACTTTCGCCACTTCCAGCATCACCTGTAAAAAGAGCCGATCCATTTTGAACAGAAGCAATTCTACTTCCGCCGTCTTTCGGGTCTTTCATCTTAGAAAGCATGTGGAGCATAAACATTAACTGTCCGTCGTTACTTCGTGAAGTCAAAGAGGTTTCTTCCAGTTCTCCTTTAAAGTTTTTGATTTTGAGATTAAAGCGTTTGTCAACAATGCTTATTTTCTTTTCCGTTCCAACATTTAAGTTGTCAATGTCTTGCTTCCAACTTGTTCCATAAGGAGGATTGGTAAGCATGAAATTGAATTTTAAATCGGGGTCAAAACCGTATTCACTTAGCGTTGAACCAAATTTTATTTTGTCAGGGTCTTCGCCTTTCAGCAACATATCCGATTTACAAACCGCATACATTTCTCCTGTGTTTTCTTGTCCGTATAAGTGAAATGTAGCTTTCGATTTTATTTCTCCTTCGGGATTGGTGGCAAATGCTTTTGATTGCGTAAGCATTGCACCCGAACCCGCACAAGGGTCGTAAACTAAAAATGTTCCTTTCTGAATTTTGTCTTTTACTGGCAAATAAACCAAATGAGTCATTAACTCAATAATTTCTCTTGGGGTAAAGTGTCGCCCTGCTGCTGCGTTTGTTTTTTCGTTAAATCTTCTGATTAAGTCCTCAAACATATAACCCATTGCCATAGGCGATATTTTGTCGGGGCTTAATTCAACTTTCGGATTGCAGAATTTTTCAATGAGTGAAAAGGTAATTCCTGTTGTTTCAAAGGTTTCTAATTGGTTACGGAATTTAAACTTCGTGATAATGTCTTGCACATTTTCTGAAAAACCATTGAGATAATCTAAAAAGTTGGTATCAATATTTTTCGGGTCAGCCAACAGTTTTTTCATGGTAAACTTTGATGTGTTGTAAAACGCCAAACCGGTTCCATGTTGTTCACTGGTCAGCAATCCGTATAAGTTGTCAATCTTGCTTTTAAATTCTTCGTGGGTCTTTAAAACCTTGTCTTTTGTTGGTTCAAGTGCCAAATCCAAACGACGTAAAACAGTCATTGGAAGAATAACGTCCTGATACTGGTTTTCAAGAAATTTGTTAATCAATACATCGTCAGCAACTGTCCAGATGAAGTTTATAATTGGTTGTAGATTCTGTGTATTTAAACTCATATTTTAATTTGTCCTTAAATTGAATTTGTCAATAAACGCAAATGTATCAATTTCCGCTGGTGCGTCGGCAAGAAAACAGCTCTTTTGCAAGCTGAAGCATCGGCTTTTGTGTTGGGGCTTGCAAATATGCTGCTTTGTGTAGGGGGGCTGTTCATTTTTCTTCTTTGTCTTAATGTAGCAAAATTCCTTTATCATTCTATAGTTTGTTTTGTGCCTTCCAATGAACGCTAACAGTAAATTTTAAGTTGGCGTTGCGGAATAGGGGAGGTCGTCCGCTGGTCGTAGACAATCATGTGGGAATCCGTGGCGACAACCTGACAGAACACCGCAAAGCAATTTACAAAATTTTGAAAGTAGTTTTTAGTTTATCATTTTTGATAAACCTTCAATTAATCGCTCAATTTCTTTCTCAATATCTTTTGTTTTTCTTCTAAATGTTTCTTTCTCTGGAATTGTATAATGTTTGCTCTCAGAATTATCTCGATAAGTTTGTAATAGAGTTTTTAATCCATCTAATTTTGATGAATATTCCATTAATTTTGCTTGATTTTTAATCGATTTCTCTGTGGATTCTTGGGCGGAAGCACTCCTATTTAGCTCAATTCTTGTAAGTTCAAGTTCCCTTCTCTGCAAAGAAAGTTCTTCTTTTTGCATTCCTAATTGATAATTTTGTTGAATTATAGTATAAATCAGAACTGCAAACGCAAACCCAGAAAACAATGTGTTGAGGGCACCAAAAGAATCAACAGGTTGCCCATTTCTCAGTTCAATTGGAATATGTTTAGCTATAAATATTGGATAAATAATCCATATTGCTATTACTAATAGGAGCAGTGTCCATAAGATTAATATCTTACTATTCATATTTTTTCAAAGCTTCTTGTTCAAATTCATGACTAACTAATTTATAATCATTATCAAACCACGTGCAAACAACAATATGATCACTGTCGGCAGTTGAATATAAATCAACATTTATTCGTTTGTACTTTTCAACAGTCATTTGTGGTCCACCTGAATTAAGAACTACAATCTCTCCTTTTTTAAAAATTTGTGCCATAATTTTGTCGTATTTTGTTTTAATCGTTTATATTTATGTAACTTTCTTATTTTTAATTTTGATTAATGCAAATTTTTATCATTGATTATTAGGTTTTTACAAATTCAAAGTTTCCCTTTGAAAGATCAAATTTAGTAATTTTCTAAATGAACTCATGCAAGGACTTCTCGCTGGGTCGTGCAGACCGCTCATAGTCCTACTTATTATATATAACTATTTCTATTCTTGTTCAAGTGGTGCTTCAATATTGGCACTCAAACCTGTACCTTTAATGTTCTGCTTATATTTATTTTTGTCAGCGTCATAATATATTAAGTTAACTTCAAAAGGCACATTGTGGCCGTGAAAACGGCCTTTAGCTATTGCTTGAAATTCATAAATGTCATTTTGTTCAATTATTCTTTCCTTCCTGCATTGATGTATTATCGTAATATTGCTCGAGTCTATTTCTTCAATTCTCTCAAAATTTGCTCTGCCGCCAAAATTGACAAAAGGCAATCTGAAATCTTGTTCTCCAGAATATGCACTACCTGTAGATTTGAAGAATGGTCGTATTTCAGATTTTCTTTTCTTTCTTTCTAATTCTAAGTACGCCGCTTTATGGTCTTTGTCGTTAAGTAATGCATCCGTTTGAATTTTTATCTGGTCTTTTAACAATTCATTTCCTTCTTTAAATAGCAAGGACTGGTATTCAAATTGGGATGTCTGTTTTGATAGTTCTGCAATTTGGTCTGTCATTTTATCTATTGCAGAGTTTTGACTTATCGATATGTTTTCAAGAGATTTTATTTGTCTGGCTTTATCTTGATCTTTTATAAAAAGTTTAAAAATTCCCCATACTGCTGCAGGAAATCCAAGTCCTACACCTATTGCTTGAATTAAATCAGTAATTGTTACATTGTATGTTATATCCATCGTATTTGTCTTTTTTATGGTTCGGACTGCCATCAATTTTTATCATTGATTATTAGGTTGTTACAAATTCAAAGTTTTCTTTTGAAAGTTCAAGTATAGTAATTTTCTAAATGAACTTTTTCAAGGATTTCTTGCTGGTTCCCCGCTTAGCGGGGCAAGCTCCCGATTTTCGGGACAAATAGTGCCGACCGCTCAAAGTACTACTTATTGCTAACAGTTAATTTTCGAAAATCCATGGTCTTGCCTTAACATAAGTCAGGAACAATGAGTCTTTAAATCTATAATATCTTTCTCTAATTTTAATAACTTCTGCTCCATAATCATCTGTAACCAATTGACCAACATATTGACTTGGATTATCAACATCTCTATCTATTGCGATTTTATATGCATCACCTGTATGTAACTCTCCGTCGCTCTTAACACAATCTGCTAATGATTTTAAAACAGCTTCTCTTTGATAAGATGATGCAACAGCTTTTTTATATCTTCCCTCAAGTATTGGGTCTGCTTCTCTTTCTGCAATATTTTTAAGTGTTGAAACAATAAACTCTTCATCAATCTCATACACTCCGTCAAAATACGCTGTCCTAAAGGCTTGTTTTCCTATTAAATGCACAATATACGGATGGCCGTTTGCGAGAGAAATCATTTTATCTATTGCGCCTTGTTGAAAAGTTATAAAATTATCAATGGATAATTCTGCGTTTTTTACGATTTCGGTTAATTCATCATTAGTCATTGAAGGTAGATTAATCACACTACCTGCAAATAATCTATCAGCGCTTTCATGTTCTTTTATTAAAGCTTGAATATCATTAGCAACTCCAACAATGCAAAATTTTAATCCTGGGGCATTAGTTGCTAATGATTTTAAAAGTCGAGCAAACCCCTGAGGATTTTCAATCTGGTCGAATTCATCCACAACAATCAGAATGCCATCTTTAGCAATTTTTGATTTAATCAAATCATTAACTACATTTTGAAATATAACATCTGTCTTATGTTCTTTAACGGCAGATTCGGTCGATGATTCTGAAGCACCTTCACTACCTGCTTTTAAAACTTTAATGTCTATTCCAGCATTTATTTTATCAATCTCTTTCTTTGCAGTGGGGATTTCATATATCCATTCTAAAAAACATTCTCTTGTTGTTAGTAAACGAACTAATAAATCATTTATCGTGTTTACAGCATTTCCACATGCAATGTAAATAGTCAAAAAATCAAGCTTTTCATCATTATGGATTTCAAGTTTCTCCAATAAAGAATTGTCCCCTTGACTTAGATTTATTATTTGTCTAGCCAAAGAGGATTTTCCTATACCTCTGTTTCCAACAATTGCGATATTAGCACCTTCTGAAACAAGTGATAAAAAGGAATCTTTCACATATTCTTTTCTACCGGCAAATCTTTTTGTATTCAAAATTTCTCTGGCTGGCAAAAATGCATTTTCAATTTGTTTAATCGATATTTTTTCCATTGTTATTTAGTTTACGGTATGCTGATAAATTGTTGCCAACCCCCCAATACCCGCAATATTGCGCATATATCCACTATATCTTCAATTCCTTCAGTTCTAATTCGCTTATGGAAACATATTTCTTTGTCGGGAGAAAAAATATTTAAAAAATCAGCAGACATAGGTACTCAATTGGTTTTGGGGTGTTTAGATGGCTAAAATAGGAAAAAGATAAATAAGTATATCCGTTTAAGGAGAAATATATTTTTGGCTTTCTGTTTAATCATTTTTGGCTCGGTTTTCGGGCTTTTGTCCACGAATATTGGCCTCGCTGTTGCTGCTGTTCTGTCCTGGGGTGGCATAAAATTGGAAACCGAATCAAATAAAAATGGCTATATTTTTCTATTTCATGGTATTAGGGCTTCTGAATGTTTAAACTGATATATCTTGCAGTTGGATCCAACTATTTGTTAATGATAAGGCGACAGGTTTATTCTCATCCATTCTTTACATCTTATATCATTTAAAAAGGGTTTGGAATATTATTGGAATTTTATTCTTTTATTCCGCATCACCTTGATTTTCAACAATAACCGCAACCATCACTTTTTTTTCATTTACTTATTTCCGATATATTTAATTTTTTTACATTTGACGGTATAAACATTTAAACAATTATTTATGAGAAAATTACTTCTTCTAACCGCTGCGTTATTCCTTACTCTGAATCTTTGGGCTCAGTCACAGGCCTCCGACATTGTTTATCCCATCAATGGCGATAGCGCCATACTCAATTGCCAAATTCACGACATCAAGGATGGAAATGTTGTCTTCTTTGCCAAAGATGGAAAAGAACTGGTTATGCAGGCGGTTGCCGTTAAAAGAAATGGCGAATTCATCAATCTAAAAGCTGTTGACCAATCTGCCCCAGTAATGGCCAACAATGCCAATGGCGACGAGTTAACTTATAAAGGCTTCAATTACAATGATTATGCTGCCATGAAAAAAAGAGCTCAGGGTACTCAAACTGCGGGCTTTGTTCTGGCTGTGGTTGGCGTGGTATCGGTGGTTGGTGGTTATAACATGATTTCCAATGCCGGGTACAACACCACTACCGAAAAATTTGCCAATGAACAAAAGGCATCAACAGGTGCGTTGGTCATGGTTCTTGGGGTGGCACTTACAGGCACAGGCATTCCTCTTGCCATTGTTGGCACGGCAAAATCTAAACGGGCCAGCGTGGGCATGGAAAATTGCAAACCAAAAGAAACATCTTTGCAAATGGGAATAACCCCCAATGGCATTGGATTGGTGATGAAATTTTAAGAAAACACATCTTTCAGCTGAAAGGTAAGTATCGCTCCGGTGCTTACCTTTTTTTTAGTGTGCTAAATCATTTTATAGTAGATTTGTAGCAAACAAAAAATTTAATACCATGATGAGAAAAATTCTTGGGCTATTAATCAGCCTGATAACCATTCAGGGGCTTATGGCTCAGGTGGTTACCACAAGTCCTGCCTTTCCGGTCGAAAGTCAGCAGGTCGTAATTACGTTTCATGCCGACCAGGGCGATGGCGGATTGGCGGGTTTTACCGGCGATATCTGGGCGCATACGGGAGTAATTACCAACAACAGCACTTCGCCCGGCGATTGGAAATATGTGATTGCCGGATGGAGCGAAAATACCGCCAAAGCTAAACTTACCCGTATTGCAACCGATACCTATCAACTCACCATAGGTCCTTCCATCCGCGAATTCTATGAAGTTCCGGCAGGAGAGGAGATTCAGAAAATTGCCCTTGTTTTTCGCAATTCCGATGGTACCAAAACCGGACGCGATGTGGGTGGAACCGATGTTTTTACCGATGTGTATGTGGCCGGCCTCAATGTAAAAGTGGAATCACCCACCAACGGGTTAATCGTGAATCTCTATGAAACTGTGGAAGTTGCAGCCAATGCTTCTTTTGCCAATTCAACCAAATTTTATATCAATAACCAACTCATAGGCGAATATCCCGCCGAGGGCTTCACCTATAACTATACCGCCAATACCAGCGGGAAAGTTCAGTTTAAAGTGGAAGCTTACGACAACGAAACCATGATAGCCGATTCTGCCTATATTTTTGTGAAAGGCGCTGTGGTGGTTGAAGAAAGACCCGCAGGAATGCGCGATGGCGTGAATTATATCAATCACAATTCAGTAATTCTGAGTCTTTTGGCGCCCAACAAAGAGTTTGCTTTTGCCATTGGCGATTTCAGTCAGTGGGAAGTGAACGATGATGTTTTTATGAAGAAAACCCCCGATGGTCAGCGGTTTTGGGTTCAAATTGACGGATTAACGCCTGGTCAACCCTATATCTATCAATACTATATCGACGGCGATTTAAAAGTGGCCGATGTTTATTGCGAGCAAATCTCCGACCCATGGAACGATGGTTATATCAGCAATACCACTTTCCCCAATCTTCCCGATTATCCTTCGGGAAAAACCACCGGAGTGGCTTCAGTTTTCACCACCGGACAAACTCCCTACGACTGGCAAATTGAAAATTTTGTTGCCCCCAAAGTAACCGATATGGTTATTTACGAATTATTGGTTCGCGATATTCACGCCAACCACGATTTCCAATTTCTGATTGATACCATTTCCTATTTTAAAAATCTGGGAATCAATGTGATTGAGCTTATGCCCATCAACGAGTTCGAAGGAAATAGCAGCTGGGGATACAATCCGGCATTTTATTTTGCAGTGGATAAATACTATGGAACAAAAAACAAGCTCAAGGAATTTATCGATCTCTGCCATGCCAATGGTATTGCAGTGGTTATCGATATGGTGCTCAACCATTCCTATGGATTGAATCCTCAGGTGCAGATGTATTGGGACGAAATCAATAACCGCCCCGCAGCCGACAATCCCTGGTTCAATACCGTTTCGCCCAATACAGTTTATAGCTGGGGAAGCGATTATAATCACGAAAGTCTTTATACACAAGCTTTTGTGGATAGTGTGAACTCATTCTGGCTCACCGAGTTTAAGGTCGACGGGTTCCGTTTCGACTTCACCAAAGGCTTCACCAACAATCCGGGCGATGGCTGGGCTTTCGATTCCGATCGTATTGCCATACTTCAGCGCATGGCCAATGCCATTTGGGATGTGAACGAAGATGCCTATGTAATTCTGGAGCATTTGAGCGATAATACCGAAGAAAAAGTGCTGGCCAACAGCGGCATTCTTTTGTGGGGAAATATGAATGGCAAATTTAAGGAAGCCAATATGGGCTATAATACCGGCGACAAGTCCGATTTGAGTTGGTCGAGCTATAAAAAACGCAACTGGACCTATCCTCATGTGGTTTCTTATATGGAAAGTCACGACGAAGAGCGCCAAATGGTTTTCAACAATACCTGGGGAAACAGCAGCGGAAGCTACGATATCACCATCGAAGGCATTGGACTCAAGCGTATCTGCATGTCAACCTTGTTTCACACCATCATTCCCGGTCCTAAAATGTACTGGCAATTTGGCGAATTGGGCTACGATTACTCCATCAACTGGCCCAGCGGAACCGGCGACGATCGTTTAACCCCCAAACCACCCAAATGGGATTATTATAACAACTGGCAACGTCGCTATGTGCACGATGTAACAGCAGCGCTCAACAAGCTCAAAGCCACTCAGAATGCCTGGGAAACCACCGATTTTCAGATAGATGTTTACGGATCTGTGAAACGGGTTACCCTTTTGCACAACGAGATGAATGTGGTGGCCATAGGCAATTTCGATGTGGTGAATAAGGAAGTTTCTATTCCTTTCCCCAATGGCGGCGTTTGGTACAATTATTTCGACCAGCAAAGCATCGATTTGGGTGCCAATACCAGCTGGAGCACCACTTTAGCGCCCGGAGAATTTTTCCTGTTTACCACCGTTCAGTTGGCGAACCCTGATTTGGGAGCTGGACTCAGCGATTTAAACACCAACAGTTCGCTGCTTGTTTTTCCAAATCCTTCGAGCCAATATTTGAATATCGTAATTCCAGAAGCATCAAAAGGTCAGCTGGAGTTGAGTGTTTACGATATCAACGGACGTGAAGTTTTTCATCACCAAACCCATTCTCTGCTCAATCATTGGGAGTATCAAATGCCCACCATCGATTTGCAGGAAGGATTGTACATCATCCAGATAAAAACAGAAACAAAACTTCTTTCTCAGAAATTCCTGAAGCTCTAAGAAGCTATTCAGGCAGAAAGCAACGGGGTGACTTTGAGTCTCCCCGTTGCTGTTTATGGAAGAACCATTAAATATCGTTTTACGTTCTACTTTTTGATTTTCAATGACTTCCAAAGAAAGGATGATATCTGCCGGAATGGTGGCAATTCGCATCAAATCAATTTCAACCAATATGTAAATGAAATTCGAAATCAGAAAGCGGTTCAATTTATTCAACAATAAACAATTTCAACTCTAATCCTTTCAGGCTGAAAAACAATTCGTCTGCTTCCTGACAAGCCAAAAAAATCATTATTTTTGGAGGAAATAAGGACAAAGCGGGGATTTTTTTAAGCATTGTTGCGGTAAATCAAATAAATTAAAATAGAAAAAGGAATATGGGACTAAGTTTTCATTATAGCGGCAGACTTGCGCGGCAGGAACAATTGCCCGGACTCATCGACGAAATTCGCGATATTGCTTCGGTGAATCAGTGGAAATACATGGAATTTGATCAGGAATTTCCTGTAGATACTTTTGGTCAGGCCGATTATAACGATACAATTTATGGCATAAGTTTCACTCCACCCGGATGCGAAACCATTTTTATTTGTTTTCTGTCCAATGGCAGAATGTGTAGCCCGTCGCATCTGCAATTTTTCGGAAAAACCGACGAACAGCCCGAGAGCAAGTATTTGTATATGTTATCGGTAAAAACCCAATATTCCGACGTTGAAACGCATCAGTTTATCATTCATCTTTTTCGCTATTTGAATGAGAAATATCTGGCCGATTTTAAGCTCACCGACGAGGGAGAATACTGGGAAACCAATGATTTGGAGTTGCTTAAAGTCAATTTCGAACGAAATCTGGCTTTAATAAAGAGCTTTACCTCTGCTTTAGAGAACATTCCCATGCTTCCAAACGAAACCATTGAAGATTATTTTATCCGAATGCTCAGGTTTATTAAAGAAACAAAGGGATTGTAAGAAAAAGGGATAACAATCAGACTGTTAAAAACAATTTCGTGGGGATAAAAAAAAGGCCACCATAAAAATGGCAGCCTCATTAACTTAAAAACTTGTCAAACAGACTACATTAAATCCCGCTCCACATCCTTATCGCCACGTCCCGACAGGTTGATAATGCTCACTTGTCCGGCTTTTCCCTTCAGAATTTTCTCAGCCAAAGCAACAGCATGCGACGACTCAATAGCTGGGATAATACCTTCCAAATGACTTAGCAATTTAAACCCGTGAATGGCTTCTTCGTCGGTAACTATATGATAATGCGCTCTTCCGGTATCTTTGAGCAGAGCATGTTGCGGGCTTACCCCCGGATAATCCAATCCTGCAGCTATACTGTGGCTTGGATAAACTTCGCCGTTTTCGTCCATGAGGGCATAGCTGTAAGTCCCCTGAAATACGCCTACTTTTCCAAGGCTCAATGTAGCCGCCGTTTGACCCAACTCTCCATTTCCACCACCTTCAGCAGCATGAATAGCCACTTCATGATCGTTCAGAAAATCGTCGAAAAGCCCAATAGCATTGGAACCACCGCCAATACAGGCAAACAAATTATCGGGGAGTCGGCCTTCTCTTTCAATAAACTGCTTTTTGGCTTCCTTGCCAATCACACTCTGAAAATAACCCACCATAGTAGGATAGGGGTGTGGCCCCACCTGAGAGCCCAAAAGATAAAAAACATGGGGATTTTCGATGTAATAACCCAGGGCAGCATCCACAGCGTCTTTTAAAGTAGCTCTGCCAGAATGGGTTATAACCAATTCGGCTCCAAGCAGTTTCATGCGGCTCACGTTCATTTTTTGCCTTTCAGCATCTTTCGCACCCATAAAAACTTTGCATTTCATGCCAAACAAAGCAGCAGCTGTGGCAGTTGCAACGCCATGCTGTCCTGCTCCAGTCTCAGCAACTATTTCGGTGGCTCCCATTCTCTTGGCCAGCAGAATTTGTCCGATGGTATTGTTTATTTTGTGGGAACCTGTGTGATTCAGGTCTTCTCTTTTTAAATAGATTTTCGAACCCACATGTTGCGATAACCGGTGTGCATAATAGAGTGGGGAAGGGCGACCTACAAAATTTTTCAGATAATAGGCAAACTCCTGCTCAAAGCTGCTTTCGCGGGTATATTTCATAAATTTATCGGCGAGCTCGGTCAGCTTGCCTTCCAACACAGGTGGCACATACATTCCACCATATTCTCCAAATTGTCCGTTAACCGATGAGTAACTTTGTATATTATTTTCAATGATTAAATTTTCCATTTTTCTTTTTTTTTGATTGTTATTTTTAAATTCTTGATAGTCAGTATTCGCGGGCAAAGAAATCAGCTTCGCCATCGAAATAGTACCTTTTTAAGCCAGTTTAGAATGGAGTTTCCCATTGTTTTCAATTTTTAATGAATAAAAAAAGGCCGAAGGTTTTCACCATCGGCCGTATCTCGTTTAAATATATAGATATATGCTGGTTACTTCCCTATTTCAAAACGAAACGGACGCCACCACCAAAATCTATTATTTGTTGTAAAATTCATGGGGCTAAAATAGTATTTTTTTTAACCTGCAACATTTCGGTCGAAAAATTTATTGGCCAACGCGATAAATGAGCAACTGAATTAGTTTTATTCTGTCTTCTATATGAGCAAATAAAATCTGATATTTGTCGTTAAAATCACAGTAAAAATTAAACACTTGATAAAATGAAAAAATTAGTCTTATTCTCATTGGTATTTCTGATGAGCATTCCTGTGTTAAAGTCTCAAAATGAAGAAGCCCCTGAGATTGAATCTTTTGGTAAAAATAATGTAGTGCTCATGCTTTCGGATGTAGTTATGAAGCGCATCAGCTTTGAGTATGAGCATGTTTTGGGTGATAAGGGCAATATTGCCATCAATGTTCCTATGTCTTATTCAATCGACAAGCAGCCAGACGTTTACGATGATGAAGTTAATTGGTGGGTAGGGTTAGGAATGAAGCTATATCCAACTGGCCAGGGAAAAATTCGTTATTATGTAGGTCCGGAAGTACGTGTAATTTCGGCACACGAAACCAACACCATTTATTATGATGGCTGGTCTCAAGTAGAAGAAAAAGAGTATATGCACACCGCTTTCCTCCTGAATAATGGTATGATTTATGAGCCTACAGAGCACTTTGTATTTGGTGTAAACCTTGGTCTTGGTATCATGTCGCGCGATTCTGACGACACAAGCTATGGATCAGTTATGCCCATGGCCACTCCAAGTGTTCGCTTAGGTATCAGGTTTTAAGAACTACCATGCATTTTAAATTTTTTGTTGTACCAATCATTTTATTGGTCTTCTTTGGAAAGGAATGTTCTGAAAAACCTTTACAAAAGGTTCAATTTCAAGGTGCTGCCCAGGGAACCTATTATTCAGTTACCTATTATGATAAAGATGGAAGAAACCTTCAAACGGCCATTGACAGCATTTTGAAGGCTTTTGACCAATCGGTTTCCGTTTACCAAAAGAACAGCATTGTTTCTAAAGTGAACCGAAACGAAGATGTGGAGCTGGACGAGTGGTTTATGGAAAATTTTTATCTGGCCCAAACCATATCGGAACAAACCAACGGAAGTTTAGACATCACCATAGCCCCATTAGCCAATATTTGGGGCTTTGGTACTTTTGAAAAACCCGATTCAATAAACCCCGCCCTTGTGGATAGTTTGAAACAGCTCGTCAACTTCAGAAATGTAACTATTTCAAATAAACGATTGGTGAAGGTAAACCCCCTTATGCAGCTGAATTTTAATGCAGTAGCTCAAGGGTTTTCGGTGGATGTAATATCAGAATATTTGTTGAGTCAGGGAATAGAAAACTCTTTGGTAGATATTGGGGGAGAGATTTACGCCAGAGGTCATAAAACCAATAACGAACCCTGGAAAGTAGGGATAGAGATTCCTGAGGAGAACAATAATGACAGGAGTTACAATAAAATTGTTTCTATCTCTGATTTTGCCGTGGCCACTTCGGGAAATTACAGGAAATTCTATGAGATTGATGGCGAAAAATATGCTCATACCATTGATCCTTCCACAGGATATCCTTCAAAAAATCAGGTTCTTAGCGTTACTGTACTGGCGCCAACTGCCGGTGAAGCCGACTCCTACGCAACCGCATTTATGGTAATGGGGGTTGAGAAAAGCCTTGATTTTGTTAAAAGCCATCCGCAAATTAAAATCTATATGGTTTACGATGATTCGGGAATGATTAAAACTGCCATGTGTCCGCAGTTTGAGAAGTATTTCGAATAAATCAGCAAATTAATCCTTGTTCTAAAATGGAACGGACATGCTTTCCATTGTTAATTCCTTCGCATAATTCCGTAAAAGAGAATTTTTAGAACATAGTCCACACGTCGTTCCAGATTCTTCTTGGCACCTTTAATAATAAGTGGAGCTTCCAGACCTTTAATGGCAGTTACAAGGGCAATGGCGGCAATTTCTGTATCCTGAATATTAAACTCCCTGCTTTTAACACCTTCAGAAAGAATACTTTGCAAAATATCTATTTCTATTTGATGGTATTTTTGCTGCAAAACTTCGATAAAGTCTAACGAGCTTAAATAGTTGTTTTCCAGAACATCATAAAAATTACTGAGCTCACGAATCTTATTCAATCGGGTAAAAACATAAAGTCTGAATTTTTCTTTAGCGGGAATTGGTTGGTCAATTTTGCGGAGAATATCGTCGAACAAAAGTTTAGATTCCATCTCCACCACCGCTTCATAAATCTCTTCCTTACTTTTGAAATAGTAATAAATGCTGCTTTTACCTTTTTGTGCCCCAAGAGCAATATCGTCCATGGTGGTTTTTTTATAGCCATATTTAGCAAATACTGCTCTTGCCACTTCAACAATCCGCTCATTAACCTTTGATTTATTGCCCATTGTACTTAATTTTTTCTTTTTTCGACTTTATTGGTTTATCGTTCTAAAAGTGCAAAAATAAGTGAATATTGCCATACAAAAACCAAAATGTCAATAATTTATCTGAGCTATTTCACTATTGTATTGGCTTCAACGCCCCAGGAAGGAAATTCTGTGAGGCTGATATCGAAAACAAACCCTGCCATAAAATAAATCCATACCGAAATAAGAATAACTGAAATCATATTGATGATGAATCCTGCCTTTATCATATCCTTGATTTGAAGCTGGTTGGTAGCAAAAACAATGGCATTGGGGGGAGTGGCCACTGGTAACATAAAAGCCATGGATGCGGCTAATGTTGCGGGAAGCATAAAAAACATGGGGTTAATTTTTACGCTAACTGCCAATGCAGCCAAAATAGGCAGAATCATTTCGGTTGTAGCGGTATTTGAAGTGAGCTCAGTGAGAAAACTAACGAAAAGAGCTATAACAAAGATGATGAAAAAGGGATGATACTGTCCAACCCAGCTCAACTGCTCTCCAAACCAAACCGACAACCCGGAAGCACTAAAACCTGTTGCCAAAGCAAAGCCACCCCCAAATAAAAGCACAATATTCCAGGGCAGTTTTAAAATGGCATCTGCCTGCAGAAGATTTTCTCCTTTGCTGCTTTTACTCGGAATTATAAACAGCAGAAGCGCCATAAAAATGGCAATAGTACCATCGTTGATAAATTCCGGCCTTGGGAAAAACTGACTCCAGCCCTTTATTTTTATGGCTCCAATATCTAATCCACCATAGCTAACCCATAAAAGCGCTAAGGAAACAAAAACAGTCAACACTGCTTTCTCTTCAAAACTCATTTTACCCAACGTTTTATACCGGCTTCGGATATAAGCATTGTCAACTGTATTCCAGCTTTCTTTGGGGTTATAGCGATAGTAAAGCCAGAAAAAGACAAACGAGAAAATGAGCAATGTTAGTGGAAAGGCAAAAACAAGCCAGCTAACAAAGGTAATTTCGGGGGCATTTGGAAATAGAATACTGAAAATCCGGACAAAAGATAAATTTGGCGGCGTACCCACAAGCGTAGCAATACCTCCTATGCTCGAAGCATAGGCAATTCCCAGCAGCAGAGCTATCTGGAATTTCTTCATTCCTTCATTATTTTCAACACCCTTAATCACCGACATTACAATGGGAATCATCATCATGCAGGTGGCGGTGTTCGACATCCACATACTTAAGAATGCGGTTGAAATCATGAACCCGAACAAAATATTACGCGGTTTATGTCCCACAATCAGGAACACTTTAAGCGCAATTCTGATGTGCAAATTCCACTTTTCCATGGCCAGAGCCACAATAAACCCCCCAATAAAAAGAAAAATAACATGGTTGAAATAAATGGCAGATACATCTTTTCCATTCATTATTCCAAACAACGGAAATAAAGCCACTGGCAGCAGGCTTGTAACAGCAATAGGAATCGCCTGTGAAATCCATAAGATGGCCATCAGGGCCGCCACAGCCATAGTATAGGTGACGAGCCTGTTATTGGGGTCAAAATCGAAAAACAGGATGAGAATAAACGAAATAATTCCCAAAAAAAGCCCTATATTTTTGGAATTCAGCAAGATACCCATAGTTTCTTTATTTGTTTACACAAATCTAATAATTTATTAGTTCCAAATTTTGCCCACAGGGAAATTATCTGGAAACTACTTTCCCGCTAAATTATATTTTGTCTAATTTATTATTAAGACATGATAGACTTCCCTAAATACAAGGCTTTTTGATTATCTTCGCCGTCTTTTTTAATAAGAATTTATAGATTATATAATTCACAACCTATGAACAAATTAGCTGTTGTTGCGTTTGGGGGCAATGCCCTGCTTCGCAGCGGACAAAAAGGAACAATAAGTGAACAGGAATCCAATGTTTACGAAACCTGCTCGCATTTAGTTGACTTAATCAGAAGTGGTTACGACATTGTCATCGGACATGGAAATGGTCCACAGGTGGGCAATGTGCTGCTTCAGCATGAAGGCGGAGAAAAAGTTTTCGGAGTGCCAAAAATGCCAATAGATATTGCCGTAGCCGAAACTCAGGGTTCCATTGGCTATATGATTGAGCAACAAATGAGAAATGTGCTTTACAAGGAAGATTTGGAGAGAGATATTATTACCATTGTTACTCAGGTTCTTGTGGACAAAGACGATCCTGCCTTCAAAAACCCCACAAAACCCATTGGTCCATACTACACCTTAGAAGAAGCCAATAAAATTGCACTTGAAAATGGTTCTGTCTTTAAAGAAGATCCACGCGGAAGAGGCTGGCGCAAAGTGGTTGCTTCGCCAAGACCTGTGAGAATTAATAACAGAAAATCCATTGAAAAACTTGCCCGCGACGGCCAGATTGTGGTTGCTGTGGGCGGGGGAGGAATTCCTGTCTATTATAAAAACAGACAAAAACTCGAAGGTATCGATGCCGTTATCGACAAAGATTTGGCAAGCAGTATGCTCGCGGCTCAAATCAGAGCCGATGAGTTCTATATACTCACCGACATTTCTAAAGTTTATATAAATTTCAACACCCCCGAACAAATTGCCTTAGATAGAATCACTGTGAAAGAAGCCAAACAGTATTTGGCCGATGGTCAGTTTACTGAAGGTAGTATGGCGCCTAAAATTAGAGCTGCCATAGAATTTGTGGAAAATGGGGGCAAGAGATGCATAATAACTCAAGCCGAAGAATTGGGAAAACCAAATTCTGGAACAAGAATCGTCCTGAATTAAACATAAAATATTTCTTTAGTGAGAGCTGGTAAATTCATTTTTACCAGCTTTTTTTACATATGTAATCAATAAAATCTACGTAAAATTAGTGATTACATATGTAAATACAAGCGAAATCAATAACAAATGCAGACAATTTAATTACATTTGTAAAAAAGCGATAATTAAAATAATCTACATTAAATGCCATTTAATTTATTAAAAATGAATGAGATACGTAGGTTATATAATAACTAATTAAAATATGCATTAGTGGCATTCAACAAGTACTTTAAGTACATAAATATTATTATATTTAATTGATTATATGGTATTTATAAGCATTATTGAAAGCTATTATTCTGTTTGCAAAAATATTTTATATGATTACACCTGTAATTGATTAAAAGTTTATATTTGTAACCCGTTGGAACTTAAGTTTTGCAAGAATAGTAAACAAATAATTTACATTTGTAACCATGATAGATCGTATAAAAAAAATAATGGTAATCAAAAATGTTTCGCCCATTCAGTTTGCATCGTCACTGGGAGTTCAGCGTTCCGGAATTTCTCATATTCTCTCTGGACGAAACAAGCCTTCGCTTGATTTTATTCTAAAAATCCTGGAGACTTTTCCCGACGTTAATGAAAAATGGTTGTTGAAAGGCGAAGGCGAAATGTTGATGAATCGGAGAATAGTAACTACTGAACCACCAAAACCTGTGGTTAATGAGGTTGGAAATCCTGTTAAACCAAACATTCAGCCCGATTTGTTCTCAATTGACCAGCCGATAGATGAAAAAAAATTGGCTCAATCTACAGATTCATCCACTATAAGCAAACCCATTGCAGAAGAACCCAAAACGGCTGAATTGCACCCTTCTAACCTGCAATCAGTTAAAGAAGAATTTGAAGTAGCTGATGCCTTTGTTCAGGAAAAGGAGTGGGTTAAAATTATTGTGGTTTTTGCTGACGATACTTTTAAAATTCTCAGGGCACAAAAAAAACGGGATTAACCCGTTTTATTAGAAATTTTAAGCCATTGATTAGAAGCGTTCTCTGCCTGGAAAGAAGAAATTTGATTCAATTTCAGCATTTTCATCGCTATCTGAGCCATGAACTGCGTTTTCACCAATACTTGTTCCACACATTTTTCTGATAGTACCTTCGGCAGCTTCGGCAGGGTTGGTGGCGCCTATAAGTTTTCTATAGTCTTCCACAGCGTTGTCTTTTTCCAAAATTGCAGCAATAATTGGACCCGCGGTCATCGATTCAACCAAATCGTTGTAAAACGGACGTCCGGCATGTACTTCATAGAATTTTTGGGCATCTTCCTTAGAGAGTTTTGTGATTTTCATTGCCGCAATATGAAATCCTCCGTCATAAATTTTTTGAATGATAGCTCCTGTGCATTTGTTCTTGTATGCGGTGGGCTTAATCATCGTTAAAGTCTTGTTACCAATCATATTCTTAATTATTGTTAATTCAACCGCAAAAGTAAGACATATAGAATAGCACCGGAATTTATTATCCTAAAAAAGATTAATTTTGCCTTAGCAATCGATAAATTTCATAAAATATTGAATATCAGCACCTATAAGGATGTGGAATCCTTCATTTCCGAAGCTAAGAATATTGTGATCAGCACACATACCAATCCCGATGGCGATACCATTGGCTCGGCTTTGGGATTGTTTCATTATATACAATCGCAAGGTTTTAACAGCAAAGTCATTTGCCCCGACGAAATTCCTGCATCTGTGAGCTGGTTGCCAGGCATCAGTGAGATTGTTGTTCATGAATCGCATCCTGAGCAAGTTAAACAGTTAATCGAAAGTGCTGATTTAATTATTCATGTGGATTATAACGCCATTCATCGCACTGGCGATTTGGTCAAGCGGTTGTTTGAGAATACAAGCAAAAGTATTCAGTTACTCATTGACCATCACCCCAATCCCGAAGCCGGATTTAAAGCATATATCAGCGATACATCAGCTTCTTCCACAGCACAACTTGTATTTCAGCTGCTCAAAACAATGAATTCTAATGAGTTTCTTGCCAAAGATGTGGCAACTTGCCTCTATGTTGGTTTAATGACTGATACAGGCTCCTTCAGCTACAGCATGGCCGATGAAAAACCCTATTTAATGGGGGCTGATTTGGTTAAAAGCGGCATTGATGACAAATGGATTCATGAAAAAGTATACAGCACCAACACACTCAATAAGCTCAAACTGCTTGGCTACGCACTCTCCGAAAAGCTTGTGGTAGTTAACAACGAAAGCTGGGCCTATATAAGCCTTGAAAAAGATGAGCTTGAAAAATTCGACCACAAACCCGGCGATACCGAAGGACTTGTTAACTATGCATTATCTATTGAAGGAGTCAATGTGGCCATTATGCTCACCCAACGAAAAGACTTTATTCGCCTTTCTTTCCGGTCAAAAGGAAAATTTCCGGTGAATATTATTGCTAATAATGAGTTTGAAGGCGGTGGACATTTAAATGCAGCTGGCGGAAATTCAAACCTTTCGATGCCAGAAACCATCGATAAACTGCGCCAGGTGATGAGTCAATATATTTCAGATTTCAACAACGCAAAATATTGATAATGAAATTATTATTCCATATTATTTCTATCGTTGCTTTTATGCTGTTTTCGTGCGACACAACCCATGAAAACGATAAAACCATTGCGACTACAAATAGTGGAAAAATAAAGGATGAGCTTGTTAAAAGCAATCAATTTCTAGCCAAAGCCGAAAAACAGAATATTCAGGATTTTATTACCCGATATGGTTATAAAATGCAGGAGACTGGCTCAGGGCTTTATTATGAAATTTACGAAAAAGGATCAGGCAAAAAAGCTAAAAAAGATCTTATAGCCGAAATTGCCTTTAAGGTACGCTTGCTAACAGGGGAGCTGGTTTATAGCTCAGAAACCGGACAAAACCGCGAGTTTCTCATTGGAAAAGGAGGAGTTGAAAGTGGTTTGGAAGAAGGGATATTGTTGATGAACGAAGGAGATAAAGCCCGATTTATTATACCTTCGCACCTTGCATTTGGCCTTATTGGTGATTTAAATAAGATCCCTGAAAAAGCAACAATTGTTTATGATTTAGAACTGATTAAATTAAAATAAATGACAATGAAAATAGTATCATTCAGCCTGTTGATAGGAACATTTTTTTTATTAGCATCCTGTGGAAACAGAGAATATCCTGGTTTTACTGAGTCAGAAACCGGATTAATCTATAAAATACATCACGACAATAAAATGCCAAAAGCAAATCCCGGCGATTATTTAACTGTCGAAATGACTTATTTAACCAATGAAGATTCCTTACTATTCGATGCGAAAGGGCAAACTTTTCCCATGCAGTTAGAAAAGCCTGTTTTCCCTGGCGATATCAACGAAGCACTTGCATTAATGGGTATTGGCGATAGCGCTACTTTTGTTATTCGGGCCGATAGTTTTCTGCTTCGAAATGCTAAAGTAATTCAACTGCCCTCGTTTGTCGATGAAAAAAGTAAAGTTATTTTTCATGTAAAACTGCATAATATTCAAACTCTCGAAGAACTTCAATTGGAAGAACAAAGACTCATAGAAGATGCCCGTAATAATGAAACAACCATAATCAACCAATATCTTGTTGAACAAGGATTAACAATAGAACCTACTGAAAGTGGGATGTATTTTCTGAGAACTAAAAAAGGTAGCGGAAAACCTGTTACGAAAGGCCAAAAAGTTGTTGTTCATTTCACTGGCAGGTTCCTTAACGGTGAGAAATTCGACTCATCTATTGACAGAAATCGCCCAGTGGAATTTGTTTTAGGTCAAGGTGAAGTAATTGCAGGTTGGGACGAAGGAATAGCCATGATGAATATTGGCGATGAAGCTTTGCTTATTTTCGCATCGAATCTAGGTTATGGCGAAGGCAGGGGAGATATTCCTCCATTCACACCTGTCATGTTCGAAATTAAATTAATTAATGTAAAATAATAACTATGTCAATGAAATTCAGATTAATCAAATCATTTCTTCTCCTCAGTGTGGGTGCTTTTTTGGCCGTATCATGCGATACAACCCACCCAGGTTTCAGAAAAAACGACAATGGAATCTATTACAAAATCATTAGCAGCGTTGACAGCACCAAAAATGTGAAAGCTGACAGTGGAATGATTTTCCAACTTACCATGAGCTATGGCTCAAAAGACTCTCTTCTTTTCGATGCAAAATCAAACTCACAAGCTTTTGAGCTACCTTTTTCAAAGCCCACCTACAAAGGTGATATTAATGAGGCTTTAGGCATGTTCTCCAAAGGCGATAGTGCTGTTTTTATCATCAAAGCTGATTCCTTCTTCATTAAAACTGCACATTCTCCCGAAGTCCCCGAAATATTCAAGGCGGACAACGATTTGTATTTCTGGGTTAAAATTGTGGACATTGTAACAATGGAACAATTAAATGCCAGAAGACAAGCCGAATTAGATGTTATGAGAGACAAGGAACTCTCTAACCTGACATTGTTTATTAACAACAACTATCCAGGTGCAGTTCCTACAGAAAGTGGTTTGTATATTATTAAAACCAAAACCGGAAATGGCAAATCACCAAAAGATGGCGATATGCTCAATTTCGACTTTACCGTAGCTACCATCGACGGACCACAACTCTACAGCTCCGTTGAAGCAGGAAGACCTATCGATCATGAAAAAGGAAAACCCTTTGATACCGAAGGTTTCACCGAAGGATTAAAGACTTTAACTCCAGGCGACGAAGTTACACTTATCGTTCCCAGTAAATTGGCTTTCAAGGCTCAGGGACGTCAAGGTATGATTTTGCCTTACACTACCATGATTTATACCGTTAAGTTAAACAGCGTAAAATCGAAAGAGCAATACGAAAAAGAAGTTGCTGCTAAAAAAGCTCAGGAACAAGCTCAGAATGATAAGCTTAAGAATCAGGAAAGAGCTACTATTGCCAACTATATTTCTAAAAACAACATTACTGTTCAACCCACCCCAAGTGGACTTTATTATATCGAAACAGCAGCAGGCACTGGCGAACAGGCAGTTGCTGGCGATAAAGTTAAAGTACATTATTCCGGAACACTTTTAGATGGTACCAAATTTGACGCATCTTATGATAGAGGTGAGCCTTATGAATTTACACTCGGCAGAAGTGAAGTAGTAAAAGGTTGGGACGAAGGAATAGCTATGATGAAAAAAGGCGGCAAGGCTACATTAATTGTTCCTTCAAGTTTGGCTTATGGCGAACGCGCCAGAGGTGGTGTAATTCATGCATTTGCACCTTTAAAATTTGATGTGGAGCTGGTTGAAGTTACCAAAGCAACAAAATAATAAAGAGTAATAATTATATTTTTAAGAGCCAGGAAATAACCAAAACCCTGGCTCTTTTTTTTTACAACGATCCATTAAAATTGGATTTTGTCAATAAAGTATTATAGCTATTTTTGAAAAAAAAACTTGAATATGAAATTCCTTTTTACGCTTTTTCTTGCTTTTCTGTTTACTTCGGTTCAAAGTCAGGATAATCAAAAAAATTCCATTAATAACTTTCTCGTTACCAGCTCTATAGAAGTTAAAAAGCCCATTTTTGGCGATATTCCAAGTGTGAATTCCAAGGTGTTTGATGATGCCGATTTGCTGAAATATCAATATCTCGACAATTACGACCTTAGACCAAAAGCCAACGACCAATTGGAGTGGGGTAGTTTCGAAAAACTTGATTGGAAAGAAACCAAAGCAAACAACTCCGGCGAAATAAGCATCAAGGATTCAAAAGGCCAAATGAATTTAGCATATGTGGCATTCTATATGGAAAATAGTGGATTTGCTGAAATTGAGTTTGTGTTTAAAACTTCACAAATGATTGAAGTTTATGTGGATGGAGTTTTTCAAAAAGGCAAATATAGTTTCGACAAGGATGGGGAGAAGGGCGAGTTAACTTTCACCACCGAATTGGAAACCAATAATCATATCATTCTGATAAAATCACTCTTCGATTCGAAGAAAGCCAAATCCTGGACACTCAATGGCTCATGGTCAATAAATAATACATCTAATAAAATCACAGTTATTCCAGGTACCGATCCGCATCTATATATGGATATCAATCACTTAATGAATGGGGTTGACATTCAGGATGCTCAAATTTCTGCCCCCGGCGATTATTATTTCGTTGAGTACAAGATGCAAACATCTAAAAATGATATTCTGCAATTAACCGATGTTAGAAGAGTGATGGACAATAAAAGTGTTCAGATATTTTATAATAACGAAGTTAGCAACTTGCAATGGTCGCCCAATGGAAATAAGCTCAGTTATATAACCAATGTTGGGGATAAAAATTGGATTTGGGAATATGATTTAACCGAAGGAAAAAAATATCCAATTTATACCCAACTCTCTTCATCAAGCTACTTCATCTGGGCTCCAAATCAGGAGTATATTGTGGTATCGGAACCAGAATCACCCAAAGATGAAAAAACCGGATTAAAGCAAGTGCAGAATATGGCCGACCATTGGCCCTGGTATAGAAGCAGAAGTAATTTGAGCAAAATCGATGTTCTTAGCGGAGTTAAAACCCCTTTAACTTATGGCTATCAATCTAATAACCTGGAAGATATCAGTAAAAATGGACGATATATCTTGTTTTCTCAAAACATTTATGAAGAAAATGAGCCCCCTTTTAGCCGACATATTTTATTTCAATACGACAACCTAAAACAACATATAGATACCATCTGGAATAAAAAGGGGAGTGCCAATGTTCAGTATTCACCAAACGGGGAACAACTTCTTGTTATTGCCGGACCTACTTTCTTCGGACAGGAGGGTGTAGCAGTTACCGGCGGCAGGATTCCCAACGATTATGACCAACAAGCCTATCTCTATAATATTGTAAACAAGACTGTTGTTTCACTATCCAGAGACTTTAATCCATCAATAGAACAGGCCACTTGGAGCGAATACAATAACGACCAAAATTATTTTCTTGTTTCCGACAGAACCTATAAACGCATTTATAAATATTCCATTGCACAGAAAACATTTGAGATTTTGTCGTTAGCACCCGATGTAATCAGCTCCATGGACTTTTCTAAGACCAAACCCGCTTTGCTTTTCTATGGAAGTTCTGCTTCAGAACCTAAAAAGCTGTATTTAAGCGATTTAGATGTTAAAGAAACCAGATTGATTGAATATCCCGAAGAATACTTTTTTAAAGATGTGGTGTTTGGGAAAACCGAAGACTGGAATTTTGAAAATAGGGAAGGGGTTACCATTGAAGGGAGATTATACTATCCGCCCAATTTCGATGAAAATAAAAAATATCCTCTGATTGTTTATTATTATGGTGGCACAAGTCCAACCGAGCGCGATTTTAGAGGAAGATATCCAAAAAATCTGTTTGCTGCCAATGGCTATTTGGTATATGTACTTCAGCCAAGCGGTGCCACTGGTTATGGCCAGGATTTTTCTGCAATGCACGTGAATAATTGGGGAAAAACAGTAGCCCAAGAAATTATTGATGGAAGCAAAAAGCTTTGCAGGAATTTCAGCTATATCGATTCAACAAAAGTTGGCTGCATTGGTGCCAGTTACGGCGGTTTCATGACCATGTACCTGACCACACAAACCGATTTCTTCAGCGCTGCCATTTCACATGCAGGCATTAGTTCCATAAGTAGCTATTGGGGAGAAGGTTACTGGGGTTATTTATACAGTCAGGTTGCATCGGCCAACAGTTATCCCTGGAACAATAAAGAGCTTTATGTGGAGCAAAGTCCGCTTTTTCATGCCGACAAAGTAAAAACCCCAATATTACTGTTGCACGGAAACAAAGACAACAATGTACCTCCGGGCGAAAGTCGCCAGTTTTTTACTGCGCTAAAGCTATTAAATAAGGAAGTTGAGCTCATAGAGATTGACAATCAGGATCATCATATTGTGGATTACGACAAGCGGATTTTATGGCAAAAAACGATTCTGGCATGGTTCGACAAGCAATTGAAAAACGAGCCGGATTGGTGGAATAAGCTATATCCTAAAATGAAGCTTTAGTATGAATCCCTTGTCAATTGAGCAAAAGCGAATATTGTTGAATCGGCTGCTCGAATTTGTCAATGATAGAAAGAAACAGCTTTTTTACGATGTGTTAAATAGCAGAACCCGCCATTTAACTGTTGTTTTGGAGGATATCTATCAGGCGCAGAATTCCAGCGCAGTTATTCGTTCAGCCGACAGTTTTGGGTTGCAGGACATCCATATTTTGGAGCAGGAGAATGAATTTAGTATTTTTCGTGATATAGCTCTGGGTAGTGGCAAATGGTTAACCATAAAAAGATATCCCAAACAGCCAGACAACACCCGTTTAGCCTATGAAGCGCTGAGGCAACAAGGCTATCAGATTATTGCAACCACGCCACACAACAACAATATTAATCTCGAAGATGTTGATATTACGCAGAAAACCGCATTAATTTTCGGTAACGAGTTACATGGATTGTCAGAATATGCCATCAACGAAGCCGATTACAGAATGAGAATCCCCATGTATGGATTTGCCGAGAGTTTCAATATCTCAGTTTCAGCGTCCATTTGCATGCATCATCTCAATCAGAAATTGCGAAGCAGCAGTATTGACTGGTCACTCAGCGAAGACGAAAAAACTGAAGTCATGCTCAATTGGGTTCAATCCATCGTAAAAAGCGCCAATCAAATCAAAAAAATGATGTTTCCTGAGGCTAAGTGGTGATTCAACAGATATCATTCCTGTAATTATAATCTATTTAATATCAGCATTTTATCACATATATAATTGTCCTATAATTAATATTATGTTAAATAGAAATACAGAAATCACCCCCGAAAATAGTATGTTAGATTTAGTAATTGCGAATCTCATTCATGCTTAATCTTCTTATTGAAATCAATGATTAAAGGCTTGCCTGGCTCCATCTTTCTTTCAATTGAGAATGGAATAAAATGAAAAAAGGCAATCCAAAATAATATCTGGATTGCCTTTTTAGTTCTTTATAGTTCTTCCCTATCTGTTTTTCAGTTGGGTTAGTTTGTCAAGCTGATTGGTTGATTTGTAAATTTGTTCCAATGATCTGAAAAGTGCCTGGTCATCTGGTAAAATGATAATGGCTTTTTCAAAATAAGGTTCTGCTTTCAAATATTCTTTGTTGGCGGATTCTTTTAATGCTTCAAATTCCTTTTCAGCTTCCAAAGGTAAATCGTTGGCTTTCATTGCATATTCAACACCTTTGTTAAAATACAGTGCCCCCATATTGTAAAGTGCATCAGAATAATCTGGTTTCAATTCCAACGCCTTTCCATATCCGGCAACTGCTTTGTCAAAGTCATTCATCTTTTCGTAAGATTGGCCGAGAACAAAATATAAAGTGTAGTTTTCAGGGTCTAATTCAATTGCTGAACTCAAAGCGCTAATCACTTCCTCATATTTATCCTCAGACAATAAAATATTGATTTTGGCAAAAAGAATATTCACATCGCTCGGGAATATTTCAATACCCTTTTGAAGAGTGTTTTTAGCGGATTCCAAATCGTTTTGCTTTTTATAGATACCTGCTAAATCGCTGTAAATCGCTGCATTTTTGTACTTCATATCAATGAGCTCATTATAACCCTTAATAGCTTCTGGCACCATATCCGCCGAATTTGCCGACATGGCCACGGCATAAATTGCCAGAGTATCTAATTGTCCAATTGAAGTGTTGACATTCACAGCATTATTGAACTCTGAATAAGCATTTCTGTAATCCTCAGCATTATAATGTTTCAAACCACGGGTATAGAAATTATTCGAAATAACCACCATATCCTGGAGTATTTGAATTTTATATTCCTGATCCTTATCCAATTCCATACATTTTTTATAAGCATCAAATGCTTTTTGCAACGCATTGGCATCTAAGTTTTTATAAGCTTCATCAGCTGTAGTTGCAATTTGCAAATAGGTATTGCCATAATAAAACCAAGTTTTGGGGTCGTTCATGGTTTTTTCATGTTGAGAAGCCAGGTCGATATTCTCCTTGGCCAAATCAAGCTTACCCTTTCTCAGGTAATTATAGGCAGTTGTCCGAATGTTGTTTTGTGCGGTTACTAAAATACTTGTTGAAATTAGCAATACCACTAAAAATGTTATTTTTTTCATTTTATTAAATTTAATATTCACTTTTATTTGCTGTCTAAAATATTCATTAATCGATATCTTCAAGATTATTATCGGTTTCAATTATTGTGCCATCGTCCACTGCTTCTTCGCTTTCCAATTCTTCCATATCCACCTTTGCTACAGATGCAATGCTATCGCCTTCCTGAATTTTAATCAACCTAACGCCCTGGGTATTTCTTCCCATAACCCTGATTGGATTGTTTTCTCCACCCACAGGGATTCTAATCAGAATACCACTCTTATTGATAATCATAAGATCGTTTTGGTCGGTAACATTTTTAATGTCGATTAAATCACCAGTTTTTTCGGTAATATTCAGAGTTCTAACCCCTTTACCTCCCCTATTGGTTTCGCGGTAATCGTCGAGTTTAGAGCGTTTTCCATATCCTTTTTCCGAAACCACCAAAATGTCGTAGTCCTGATTTTCCATACAAACCATTCCAACCACCTCGTCGCGCTCGTTCTCAAGTTTTATTCCTCTAACACCCGATGCATTTCTACCCATTGGGCGAACCAACCGCTCATTGAAACGAATGGCGCGGCCACTTCTTACGGCCAGAATTACTTCGTTTTCACCATTGGTTAGTTTGGCATCCAATAAGATATCGCCATCGCGCACTGTAATGGCATTAATACCATTGGCTCTTGGGCGACTGTAGGCTTCAAGGGATGTCTTTTTGATGATACCTTTCTTGGTAGCAAGTATAATGTAATTATTGTTGATATACTCTTCGTCCTTAAGGTCTTTGGTATTGATATACGCTCTGATTCTATCGTCAGATGGTATATTGATTATATTTTGAATGGCTCTGCCTTTGGTGGTTCGGGTTCCTTCGGGGATTTCGAATACCCTGAGCCAGAACACTTTTCCGCCTTCGGTAAAGAAGAGCATATAATCGTGCATACTTGCTATAAACAAATGCTCTAAGAAATCTTCGGTTCTTGTACTGCTTCCTTTGGCTCCTCTTCCGCCTCTGTTTTGACGTCGATACTCGGAAAGATTGGTCCTTTTGATATACCCAGCATGTGAAATGGTAATAACCACGTTGTCATCGGGAATGGTATCTTCTATGCGGAAATCGGCAGCGCTGAATTCTATTTTGCTTTTGCGTTCGTCGCCAAATTTGTCTTTCACTTCGATGAGTTCATTGCGGATGATTTCCATTCTCAAATCGTGACTTTCCAAAACACTTCTCAAATAATCAATGGTTTTGAGAATTTCTTCGTACTCTGCCCTGAGTTTATCTTGTTCCAGACCAGTTAATTGTCTCAATCTCATATCCACAATAGCTCTGGCCTGTATATCGGACAGTTCAAAGCGTTTCATGAGGGTTTCTCTGGCTTCGTCGGGGCTTTTTGAACCTCTTATAATTTTAATTACTTCTTCTATATTATCCGAAGCAATAATCAATCCTTCTAAAATGTGGGCTCTCTTTTCCGCTTGTTTCAGGTCGAATTGGGTGCGGCGCACAACAACTTCATGTCTGTGGTCAACAAAATGGCGGATAAGGTCTTTCAGGTTCAAAACCATAGGCCGGCCATGAACCAATGCAATATTATTAACTGAGAATGAAGATTGAAGAGCTGTGTATTGATACAAACTGTTCAATACCACATTGGTATTTGCATCACGCTTCAACTCGTAAACTATACGGATACCATCGCGGTCAGATTCATCTCTGATGTCGCTGATACCATCAATTTTTTTGTCGTTAACCAAATCGGCAGTCTTTTTAATCATTTCTGCTTTATTGGTTTGGTAAGGAATGCTCGTAACAACAATCATTTCCTTTCCCGATTTTGTTTCTTCGAGAATAACTTCACCTCTCAAAACTATTCTGCCTCTTCCGGTTTCAAAAGCATTGATAACGCCATCGTAACCATAAATGATTCCGCCGGTTGGGAAATCGGGGGCTTTGATATATTGCATCAACCCCTTGATATCTATATCGTTATTGTTAATATAGGCTAAAATTCCATCCACAACTTCAGACAAATTGTGGGGAGGCATGTTGGTGGCCATACCCACAGCAATACCACTGGTTCCATTAACCAATAAGTTTGGAATTTTGGTGGGCAATACGGTGGGTTCGGTTAAAGAATCATCGAAGTTAAGCTGAAAATCAACGGTTTCTTTTTCAATATCAACAAGCATATCTTCGGCAACCTTTCTCAATCGGGCTTCGGTATAACGCATTGCTGCGGGGCTATCGCCGTCAATTGATCCAAAGTTTCCCTGTCCGTCGACCAAAGGATATCTTAGCGACCATTCCTGAGCCATTCTAACCATAGCATCGTAAACCGATGAATCGCCGTGGGGATGATATTTACCCAATACTTCCCCTACTATTCTGGCAGATTTTTTATATGGTCTGTTTGATAATACACCCAAATCCAGCATGCCGTATAAAACGCGGCGATGTACTGGTTTTAATCCATCACGAACATCAGGTAGTGCTCTCGAAACAATTACCGACATTGAGTAATCAATGTAGGCGGACTTCATTTGTTCGGTAATGCCTACCTTAATAATTCTTTCTCCTTCGTTCATAGAAATATATTGTAATTTTAGTTTAAATTATAACGCAATTTTTTTCAAATATAAGCTCGCGAAGATAGTCATTTTCTTTCTATAAAAAGCTTGTCAGAATTGGGAAAGAATAAACAATTTTAACAAGATATTGTTGAAAAATGAAGTCTCAGGATATAATTTCAGGCTAATTTTGTAAATAGTTTTGATTATCGAAATTTATACACTAAAGATAGCTTTATGGAAGCAAAATTCTCAGCCCGGGTAAGGGAAGTATTAACGCATAGCAGAGAAGAAGCCGTTCGTCTGAAGAATAATTATATTGGCATTGAGCATTTGTTCCTTGGCATAATTAAGGAAGGAAAAGGCATGGCCTATAAAATTTTGATCGACGCGGGAATAAATGTGGACTCTGTGAAAAACTACATTGAAAAAACTATAATATCTTCTGGCCCGGATATTTCCAATTCTCAAAATATTCCGTTTGTTCGTCAGGCTGAGAAAATTATTAAACTTACTTACCTTGAAGCTCGAAGATTTCAATCGCAAAAAGTAGGTACAGAGCATCTTATACTGGCTATTTTAAAAGATCCCGACAATATTGTAACTCAGATTTTGTCGAGAAATGGGCTTGATTATCAAAGAGTAAGCAGCTATGTAGGCAAATTTGAAGACGATCACAGCGAAGAAGCCGATATTTCTGATACTGCCGAAGACCAGTTTCAGGGCGATTTGCCAAACGACCCGGAAGAAGGTGGATTCTCAGCAAAACCCCCACAGTCTGGTAAAAAACCTGCCGAATCGAAATCCACTACTCCGGTGCTCGATAACTTCGGGCGCGATTTAACCCGATTGGCGGAGGAAAATAGATTAGACCCCATTGTTGGACGTGAAAGAGAGTTGGAGAGAATAGCTCAGATTCTTAGCCGCCGCAAAAAGAATAACCCCATTCTCATTGGGGAACCCGGCGTTGGAAAATCGGCCATTGCCGAAGGTCTTGCCATCAGAATTGTGAATCGCCAGGTGAGTCGGGCTTTGTTTAACAAACGTATTTTCACCCTAGATTTGGCATCGATAGTAGCTGGTACTAAATATCGCGGACAGTTTGAAGAACGTATGAAAGCCATTCTCAATGAGCTCGAAAAACATCCTGAAATCATTCTGTTTATCGACGAAATTCATACAATTGTGGGTGCCGGAAATGCCAGCGGCTCATTAGATGCGTCGAACATGTTTAAACCCGCTTTAGCTCGGGGCGAACTGCAATGTATTGGTGCCACAACCCTTGACGAGTATCGTCAGAATATTGAAAAGGACGGAGCTCTTGAACGAAGATTTCAAAAAATTATCGTTGATCCTACTTCTCCTGACGAAACGCAAATCATCCTTCACAATATCAAGGGCCGCTACGAAGACCACCATTTGGTTAGATATACCGACGAAGCCATTAAGGCCTGCGTTCAGCTTACAACACGCTATATCAGCGATCGTTTTTTACCTGATAAAGCCATCGATGCCCTTGACGAAGCTGGTGCCAGAGTTCATATAACCCATTTGAACGTTCCGGAAAACATCATTGAAATTGAGCAAAAGATAGAAGAAACCAGTCAGCTAAAAAAAGACGCCATCAAACGGCAGGAGTTTGAAAAAGCAGCCCAATTGCGGGATACTGAGCGCGAGTTGTCTGAAAGTCTGGAAATTGCTAAAAAAGGCTGGGAACGTGATGCCCAAATTAACAGGGAAATAGTTACCGATAGCCATGTTGCCGAAGTTGTGGCCATGATGACTGGTGTGCCTGTTCAGCGGATTGCTCAAAAAGAAGGCGACAAACTCATAAAAATGGAAGACGATTTGGCCAACTCAGTAATTGGTCAACCCGATGCCATTAAAAAAATTACAAAAGCTATCCGACGTAACAGAGCCGGACTCAAAGACCCCGGAAAACCCATCGGAACCTTCATATTTCTTGGCCCCACAGGTGTAGGGAAAACATATTTGGCCAAAGTATTGGCGGAATATATGTTCGATTCTGCGGATACTCTTATTCGTATTGACATGAGCGAATACATGGAAAAATTTGCTGTGAGCCGCCTGGTTGGAGCGCCTCCCGGTTATGTGGGTTATGAAGAAGGCGGACAGCTTACCGAAAAAGTTCGAAGAAAGCCCTACTCTATTGTTCTTTTGGATGAAATTGAGAAAGCCCACCCCGATGTTTTCCACATGCTGCTTCAGGTGCTGGATGATGGTCAATTGACGGATAGCTTTGGTCGCAGAGTCGATTTCAAAAATACCATCATTATTATGACTTCGAATATAGGAAGCCGACAGCTCAAGGATTTCGGCGCAGGCGTTGGTTTCAATACTCAGGCTAAAAAATCGAGCCAAAGTACCTATGCTCAGGGCGTGATAGAAAATGCTCTTAAAAAAGCCTTTGCTCCTGAATTTCTCAATAGAATCGACGATGTTATTGTATTTAATAATCTGGAAAGAGAAGATATCCATAAAATCATCGATATCGAACTTAAAGGTTTATATAAGAGAATTGAGCAGCTTGGTTATCAGATAAATGTAACCACAGGAGCAAAAGATTTTCTTGCCGAAAAAGGTTGGGATCCGCACTTTGGCGCCCGTCCCCTAAAAAGAGCAATTCAGAAATATATTGAGGATGAATTGGCGGAAGAAATCATAAAAACTCAACTTGTCGAAGGCGATATTATCGATATAGAATACAATAAAGAGCTCGATAAAATAGAGATAAGTATTGTAAAAAAGATAAAATCTAAGAAATCTTAAATTATTAATAACCAATATATTACTCCAATCAATTAAGACTTTTCGTTTAAGATATTTATTATCCTGGCGGTGCTTGATTTATTGGAGTATTGTTTTGCCCAGATTTGTTTTCTCAGTTCTATCATTTGCTCATCGAATGGCACCGGAATGAGTTGTTCAATTCTACGAACCATATCATCCCCTGTTTCTTCAATATAACATACTGATTCTAAACCTGTTTCTTTAATCATTGTGGAATTTACAATGCAATGCCTGCCCTGAGAAATGGATTTTAAAAGCTTTAGCTTTATTCCTGTTCCCTGAAATGTGGGCAAAATATGGATATGTGCATTCGAAATCAGGTCATCGAGCTGCTCGTCCGACGGGCTGTCGATGAGTTCAATATGTTGATAATTTGAAATAAGATTTCTAAGGGATTGCGGTGGCTTTTTTCCCGCAATTTTGCATGGGAAACTCAGCTTGCTAAATACTTCATCCATTAAAAACCTTGCGGCTTTAATATTCTCAGCCACCGAAAGATTGCCGTGGTATAAAATGAAATTACCTTTACCGGTTTTGCTACTTATTTCCGTGCTATTGTTATAAGCCGGAATATATTGAACACAATCAAATTTCGTTTTAAAATATTTCTCATCGTTTAATGAAATTGCCAAAAGGCAGTTTGCATACTGAAGCTGATTCTCGAATCTTTTTAATTTTCGTGCTTCCAGCGAAAAAAATAAGCGCTTAAAAATATTTTGTGTGGCTTGTGCCAGGTGTTGGTAATAATCGTGCTCAATATTATGATTTCGAACAACTTTTACTCGTTTACTTAAAGTATCATGGCTAATCCATCCGCAGGTATGAAGCCCTTCGAAGAGAATGGGGTTTTTATCTTTCTGCAAATTGGCGAGTAACATTTTCGAAAGTCTTGTAGAAACAATAAAAGGGGAAGGATAAAAGATATGGAATGGATTTCGTTGGCGGGGATAATAGGACACCTTTTCGCAAAGAGACTCTAAATGTGGTGAGGGCTTTCGACCATACACAAAGGTATGTAAATGAATTTTAACCCCAGATTCGGCCAATGATTTGATTTTATAGAAAACGTCAATAACTCCGCCATAGTCAGGAGGATAGGGTATATCAAAAGATACTATATGCAATTGAATTGACCGGTTGAGCATTTGTGTATATGAATGACCAAATTTAAACTTCTTTTTTGGAAAAATATTGCATAAAAGTCTGGCCTATTTTATTCAGATTTGATCCATTAATTAAAAAAATTTGTTTAGATTTATTGGCATTTTAAAATACAACGAACAACCCTTTGGGGTTATAGTTAATTGTTAAACTATTTATTAAAACCAGGACGGTTATGAAACTGGAATTTACAACTAAAATCAGAATCAGATATGTTGATGTGGACCAATCGGGCTTTGTTTATAATGGAAATTATGCCACCTTTTATGAAGTGGGCCGCACCGAAGCATTAAGGCAAATGGGTCATACCTATAAGGAAATGGAAGAACAAGGTGTTGTAATGCCACTGCTCAATCAATACAGTAGATTTCATCGGCCAGCTTATTATGATGATTTACTGACAGTTGTGACATTCATTCCTGAAATTCCCAAGGCTAAGATTCGTTTTGAGTATAAGATTTTTAACGAGAAGGATGTTCTTCTCAACGAAGGATATAACGAGCTGGTATTTTTAAATAAAGTAACCGGGAAACCCCAAAGGGCTCCGGTTTGGTTTATTCAATTGCTTGAATCTTATCAGGAGTCTTAACTGTCTTATTTCAGAATTAATTAAATTACAATACTTTAAATACATCTTTTAAATTCATATAAAAACTAACACAATGAATCGAATTATAATCCTTTTGGCGATTGCCTTAATTGCATTTGCTTCCTGCGAAAAGCCTAAAAAGGCGCAGGTTATCGCCATTTCGAAAGCCAAACCACTTGAGTTTTATGGCAATTATTCAGAATGGTTGCACAGGTCTGATAGCAATGTTGTTTTTATCAATATGTACGAGCTTGGAGTGGATTCTGCCTTGAAAGTGCTTGATTCCTGCGATGGACTCATCGTTACAGGCGGTGCTGATGTATATCCAGGTTGGTATGGGAAATTACAGGACACTATATTGTGTGGAGAATTTGACAGATATAGAGATACCTTGGAAATCAGCCTTATTGAGAAAGCCATTGCGGATAAAATGCCCATTTTGGGAATTTGTCGGGGCGAGCAAATAATAAATGTTACTTTGGGTGGTTCTCTTATCGTTGATATTCCAACCATTAAAGGAACTCAGATACAGCATCGTCAGGAGGACTGGGAGAATTGTTTTCATCAGGTTAATATAGAACAGGGAAGTTTGCTGTCTGCTATTTCTGGTTCAACCTCCGGAAAAGTGAACAGCAATCACCACCAATCCATTGATGAAATTTCGCCAAAATTGCAGGTTGTTGCCTGGTCAGCTGATAGTATAGTTGAAGCAGTGGAATGGTTGAATCCTGAAGGAAATGGTTTTCTCATGGCAGTTCAATGGCATCCTGAGCGCTTAGACACCGTGAATGCTTCCTTGTCCACTCCTATTATGGACAAATTCTTGGAAGAAGCTTTCCGTTTTCGAAACCCCAAATAGAACTATTGGAAATTTAGATTGGCTGCTGTATGAATTTCTGGAGTAACTATCCCCTGCTGCGACTTCTAATCTCCTTTATGATGGGGATTTTGGTTGCTTCCTTTTACCCAGCAATTCCATTCGCCATTTATTTTACCAGCTTGTTTCTGGTTCTACTTTTACTTTGGATAATTCGTCCTAAAATATTAATTAACTATAGTTTACGATTTGTTAGTGGAATTATTGTGGCACTGATTTTCTTATTTTTTGGCTATCAGTTAAGCATTTATCAGAGTGATAAAAACGATTTTTCGCATTATTCCAATCAACCTAATATCAGCCATTATATTGTCCGAATCAACACTCCCATTATAGAAAAAGAAAAATCGTTTAAAACAACCGGATTAATTATTGGGGGATTTAAAGAATCAGATAGTTCGACCGTTTCTTTAAGTGGCGAGATTTTGGTCTACTTCGCCAAGATAAATGAGCTAAATCTTCATTATGGCGATGAAATTCTTATTTCATCATCGAAAATAAATCCAATTAAAGATTTGGGCAATCCAAAGGAATTTGAATATTCAGCCTATTTAAGCCGGCAAAATATTTTCCATCAGGCTTATTTAAACAAGTCCGATTGGGTAAATACGGGTCATACAAGCTATAATACCATTAAAAAAATTGGCTTTGACTCGCGCAATTATCTGCTAAAAATACTTGAAGATTTCAAGTTTTCAGGAACAGAATTCGCCGTTGTAAGCGCCATACTTTTGGGCTACGATGAGTATTTAGACCAGGAAACAAGGGGACAATATTCTGGATCAGGCGCCATGCACATTCTCTGCGTGAGCGGGCTTCATGTTGGAATTGTTTTTATGATTTTTAGCATGTTGCTATCACCTCTTCGCAAAGTTAAAAAGGGGGATTTACTGGTAACCATAATTATTTTATTTATCATTTGGTTTTACGCGCTGATTACAGGGTTATCACCATCGGTGCTAAGATCCGCTACTATGTTTTCGTTTATTAGTCTTGGCAGCATGGTCAAACGAAAAACAAGCTCTTTCAACAGCGTTTTTGCTTCGGCTTTGGTTCTGCTCATTTGGAATCCCAATCTTTTGTTTCATATCGGTTTTCAGCTTTCATATCTGGCTGTTCTTTCCATTCTGCTTTTTCAACCCCATTTATCGAAATTGTGCAGCTGCAAACGCGGATTATCCAGAAAAGTTTTCGACCTGATTGCTGTTTCAATTGCAGCCCAATTGGGCACATTTCCTATTGCAATTCTCTATTTTCATCAATTCCCCAATTACTTCCTTCTGACCAATATTGTGGTAATTCCGCTGAGTTTTATCATCTTAGTTACAGGTATTTTTGCTTTGTTCATTTCTGCTATCGGCTTGTATAACACAATTATAGGTACTTTATCTAAATACCTGCTTTATTATCCCCTTTTGCTTATGAATGGCATAATCAAAGGCATCAGTGAGCTTCCTTTATCCGTGAGTTCAAATTTGTTTTTTACTCAAATAGACACACTGCTTGTATACTTGTTTATCATTTTGGTGTTTTTTGCCATATTTTATAAACAGATAAAATTATTGAAGTACGCACTTTTTCTAGCTTTATTAATGTTTGGCTCAAATATTCTACTGAGGTTTCAAAGCGGAAATGATGAAACGATGATTATATATAATGTCCCAAAATACTCATTAATTCAGATTCAATCTGGCAACAAGAGTCTGATTATTAGTGATTCAGCACTTTTAGAATCCGGGCGCGATGTTTACTATACTACAAACTTTTCTTTATCGCAAAGAATTAAGCATCATGAAAAATTACTTTTTCAATCGGATGATCCCGGGAGTGATTTTAGGGATTTCAGTTTTAAAGAATCCAGTTTTTTTGTGATAGATGATTTATTACTATTACCAAAAGATAAAGCGGATTTTGACTATCTCCTTCTCAGAAACAACCCCAAAATATCAATTAAAGAATTATCGGACAAGATTTTAGCTAAAACTATTATTGCTGATGGGAGTAACAAAAACTGGAAAATTGAACAATGGAAGGCGGAATGTGAAGAAATAAAAATCCCCTTCATTGATATTACACAAGAAGGGGCATTTAGTCTTAAATAGCTGATTTACAATAAATTTACTTTTTATCTTCAAAAAGAACAGGCGAATCAACCAAACTGTCCATTAGGGCGTAGTTGACCAAATCGAGCATATTTTCGAAATATTTAAAGCTTAAGCCCTGAATATACTTCTCATTAATTTCTTCAATATCTTGTTTATTAGACATAGCGAGTAGAATTTCGGTGATTTTAGCACTTTTGGCGGCAAGGATTTTTTCCTTAATTCCTCCCACAGGCAGAACTTTTCCTCTCAAAGTAATTTCCCCGGTCATGGCTATTTTTGCCTTTACTCTTCGTTGGGTAAACAGACTAACAAGAGCTGTGAGCATGGTAACACCTGCCGACGGGCCATCTTTTGGAGTAGCTCCTTCGGGAATATGAACATGTACATCGTATTTCCCAATGATATCTTCATCTATTTTTAGTTGAGCTGCGTGTGATTTAATAAACTGATAGGCTATTGTAGCAGATTCTTTCATCACATCTCCCAAATTGCCCGTCAAACTTAGAACTCCTTTGCCTTTACTCAAACTGGTTTCTATAAACAGTATTTCTCCCCCAACGCTTGTCCAGGCCAATCCGGTAACCACACCCGCTACATCGTTAGACAATTCCCTGTCGCGGAAAAACTTGGGTTTTCCCATGACGCTGATAATGTCTTCGTGGTCAACTTTAACATTATAGGGCTGGTCGGTAACTATGGACTTAACGCGGTTACGAATTACTTTAGCTATATTTTTTTCAAGAGTTCTCACTCCTGCTTCTCTTGTATAATCGTTAATAAGAAATTCAATGGTTGATTTTGGAAAGCTAAGTTGCTGTTTTTTAACACCATGCTCCGAAAGTTGTTTTGGAATAAGATGCCGGCGGGCGATTTCAACTTTTTCTTCTTTCAAATATCCGCTTAAATCGATGATTTCCATTCGATCTCTCAATGCCGGATGAATGGTATTTAAATTGTTGGCCGTTGCCACGAACATAATTCTCGACAGGTCGTAATCCAGTTCCAAATAGTTATCATGAAAGCTGGTATTTTGCTCGGGGTCTAAAATTTCGAGCAATGCAGCCTGAGGGTCGCCGCTAAAATTATTACCGCTCACTTTGTCAATTTCGTCGAGAACAAAAACCGGATTGGACGAATTGGCCTTTTTAAGGTTTTGAATAATGCGTCCGGGAAGTGCTCCAATATAGGTTTTTCTATGTCCGCGAAGTTCAGACTCATCGCGCAAACCTCCCAACGACATGCGGATATATTTTCTGCCCAAGGCGCGGGCGATTGATTTTCCCAAAGAAGTTTTTCCCACTCCGGGAGGCCCTACCAAACAAAGAATTGGGGATTTTAAATCTTCTTTTAACTTAATGACAGCCAGATATTCCAGTATTCTTTCTTTCACTTTCTCGAGTCCATAATGGTCTTCATCCAAAATTTTCTCGGCATGTTTTATATCCAGGTTGTCTTTGGTATATTCATTCCAGGGTAGATTTACTAGCGTGTCGAGATAATTGAGTTGAATAGAGAACTCAGCCGCCTGCTGATTCATTCTCCGCAGCTTTTTAAGCTCATTTTCAAAGGCTTTGGCCACTTCCGGAGACCATTTTTTGCTGGCTCCTTTGGCTTTTATTCCCGCAATTTCAGTTTCACTTGGAACATCACCCAGCTCTTCCTGAATGGTTCTAAGCTGTTGATTCAAAAGATAATCGCGTTGTTGTTTATCGAGGTCTTTCTTTACTTTGCTCTGGATTTGATTTTTCAATTCGAGCATTTGCAACTCTTTATGCAGGCTTACCAATACCTCCTGAGCTCTTTTGGCTATATTGTCAATTTGCAGGAATCGTTGTTTATTTTCCACATCGATATTCAGGTTGCTGCTGATAAAGTTGACCAGAAAATTAGGACTTTCAATATTTCTGATAGCAAAAGCAGCATCGGATGGCAAATTGGGAGACAATTTGATAATTTGTGCCGATATTTCCTTTAAAGATTCGAGCAATGCAGTAAATGCTGAATCCTGTAGCGAAACCATTTGTTCAGTTTTACTCTCAATTCTTGTAACGAGATAAGGCTCAGTCTGCACAGGCTCCTTAATTTCAATCCGGCGCTTTCCCTGAATAATGGCAGTTGTGGTACCATCGGGCATGTTGAGAAGTTTCAGGATATAGGCTGTGGTTCCAATGGTATAAAGGTCTTTCAACTCCGGGTCTTCAATTGAAACATCTCTCTGAGCCACAACAGCTATTGTCTTATTTGGCTTAGAATAAGCATCTTTAATAAGTTTAATGGATTTATCCCGTCCCACGGTAATGGGAACGACAACGCCAGGGAATAAAACAGTATTTCGCAAAGGAAGAACCGGCAAAACTTCAGGGAGGTCTTCAGTGTTCATAATGTCTTCATCTTCAGGCGAAAGAAGCGGTATAAACTCAGCTTCGTGATCCAGGACGTTTGATAAATATATAAGATTCGAATTTTTTTCTTTCATATTGTTGACAAATTGACAGGCTTAAAATTATCGTTATTCTGACAAGTGTTTCAGTATATTGAATTCCAATACCTTGTACATAATAAGTTTGTATTTAGTTTAAATGGTTCAAATAGCATACCAAAAAATAAGCCCTTCTTGCAAAGGGCTTAAAATACATTTTGTTATCGATTTTAATACGAGGAATTTCCAACAGTTAAATCAAAAACTGACTTGAGAATTTCTTGTTCTACGGCATCAAAATCTTTATCGCGACGGTCATAAACTATTTTTGCTACTTCGATGGCTTTATCGATATTATAAATTGTTTGTTTTCCGGTGCCGCCCCATCTGAACGATGGAACATAATTACGCTGATAGCCAGATCCAAAAATATTACAATTCACGCCAACAACTGTTCCGGTATTAAACATGGTATTGATACCACATTTGGTGTGATCGCCCATGATTAACCCACAGAATGTGAGCCCTGTACTCAGGAAGCTCTGTTGAGGATAGTTCCAGATTCTAACAGGTTCGTAGGTATTTTTTAAGTTGGATGTGTTTGTATCGCTACCTAAATTACACCATTCTGCAACAACGCTGTTTCCTAAAAATCCATCGTGAGCTTTATTGCTGTAACCAAAAATCACTGAATTACTAATTTCGCCACCAACTTTTACATAAGGGCCTAAGGTTGTAGCCCCATAAATTTTTGCTGACATTTTAACCACCGAATGTTCTCCCATGGCAAAAGGACCTCTGATGGCTGTATTTTCCATGATTTCGGCATCGCGACCAATGTAAATAGGGCCATTTTTTGCATTAAGGGTGGCAAATTCTACTGTGGCACCTTCTTCCACAAAAATATTCTCTGCTCCAACTACATTATTTGTCTGGCTTAACTTAGCAGATTTTCTTCCTTTTGTTATCAACTCAAAATCATCTTTTATGGCCTGATCGTTTTTCGAAAAAATCTCGTAAGGATAATTTATTTTTATATGTTTCCCATTGAAGGAAATGTTTTTTCCTACTTCAGGTTTCGCATCTCCATCTGTTTCAGCAACCATTTCTTCCGAAAAAGCATCGCTACCCAGGTTCATGGCTACAATATATTCATCGGTAGCCAGTGTTTCATTGCGTTTGAGTTTTTTAATGGCTTCAACCATTTCGGTAGTTGGACAAACGGATCCATTGATGAGAATATTTTCATCTGCTTTGACAAGCGGAAATTTCTCAGCAAGATAAGTTTCTGTGATCGTTGAAGTTGTCTGTCCCAGATACTTTTCCCATTTCTCTCTGATAGTTAAAATACCAATTCTGATGTCGGCAATGGGCCTGACAAAAGTGAGAGGCAGCAAGTTGTTTCGCGATGAATCATCGAATAGTATGTAATTCATAAGTTGATTTTTAAAGAATTATATTATGCTTTCTGTGTATACAATAATATGAATATTTTACATTAAATCAAACGTATATCACAAAAATTTCATTAAACATTGAAAGCCCATTTCAAAGTTGAATGGGCTTTCAAAATATATCTTAAAATAAAACTATTTAGCGCGATTCTCTAAGTGGCTTTTATATTTATTTTTAAATTTATCTATTCTACCGGCTGAATCCACAAGTTTCATCTTACCAGTGTAAAATGGATGTGATTGGTTTGAAATCTCTATTTTGATTAAAGGGTATTCTTTACCGTCTTCCCATTGAATAGTTTCTCTGCTTTTGGTAGTTGACCTGGTTAAAAATGCGTAACCATTTGACATGTCTTTAAACACCACAAATTTGTAATCTTTTGGATGAATGTCTTTTTTCATTTGTTGTTCTCCTGTTATTTTTGGGTGTGCAAAATTAAACTATTTCGGTAAAAAACAAAAATAAAATTTTCATTTTTTTTCTCGTTTTGATGACGCACAAAAATTATAAATTCTAATGATTATTTATACTACTCTGTTTTGTTATTCTTGTAAATACTGAGTAAAGAAAGCTAAATCGATTTAAAGATTTATCAAAAAACTCATGGTATCTACCCCATCGGCATAATCCATTAACCCCGGATTTTGTGATGAGCCAAATTTAAGTTCATTCTCTTTCATACTCACAATGCATTGAATCTCATCATGTCGCATGTCCAACTGGAGTTTAAGATGGTTATAATTAGCATATTCTTCATAATAAACCACCCCAATGGGCGAAGCAATATCATAATCTTGTTTCAATAGCATAAAACCATTATCGAGATGTTTCACGCTGTTTACCAAATAGATAGCTTTATTGTATTCGTAGTTATTGAAATACCGTGAATGATTTCCTATTTCTTTAAAATTCTCAATTGCCCTAAAAAACTGGTCAAACTGATAGTTTTCAGGCACATAAAGCTTTGAAACGTTTCTACAGCCCAAACCATAATAACTCGTTATATCCTTTCCCAGAAGTTTAAGCTCATCGTTAGTTTCATCGCCATGAATAATGGCAACACCATTTCTGTTTTTTCGAATGATATGGGGATATTTGCTGAAATAGTGCTCGAAATAACGGGCAGAATTGTTTGAACCAGTTGCAATAATTGCGTCAAAATCAGTAATTTGATCCTTTGTAAAACTAGCCATTTCTTCAAACCCCGGTTCAATTTGGCAGAGTATCTGATGAAGCAAAGGCAATAGCTTTGCATCGTTGCCCGAAAGTTTTGCCGCGATTTTGTTCCCCGAAATGAGAACACTCAAATAATCGTGAAACCCAACCAGCGGAAGATTGCCAGCCATAACCACTCCAATATTTTTACTCTCTTTTTGGATGCTGAAATCATAATTTTTCGTCCACTGTAAAAGGCTTTCAAAAGTTAGAGATTCTGCCCAGGATGAAAGTGATAGCTTAACATTTTTGGGGGTAAACCAAATGTTATAGTGATTCGAATATTCATATAAATCAATGAGTTGCAGCTGAAGCTCATCCATTTTTTTGCAATAATCTGCATCTCCGTGAATTTCAATTCTATGGGGAGTAAATTTAAAATCATTGCTGATAGATTCGCGCAAAAATGCTCCTAATTTGTCGAACGCCGAAATTCTTTGTGCTAAAGTCATCATTATGAACCAAGTTTAAACTCAAAATTATTATCCACAATTTTTCGGCTCAGGTAAAGGATGGTATAGTAAGGAACCAGCAATCCGAGCGAAATAAGTCCGGCATTTCCCTGATCCTCCATAATGCTTGTGAGCACCACCAGAGAAGCCACAACCACAATGAGGGGGAATATATAGCCCAGCAATACGGCCCAAACGCCAACGCTTTGGTTTATGGAAACTGTAACCACCTCTCCTATTTTATATTCTCTGTTCCTGATTCTTTTTACGGGAACAATTTTTTCTTCCATGTCCGATGCAGAGCAGGCGCCTTTAACCTGGCAGGAGACGCAGCTTGAAGTAGAAACAATACTGACAAAAATGGTGGTATCGTTCATTTGTTTTATAATTCCCTGATGCTGTATTTGAGTTGCTGTTTGATTTGTCATAAGTTAGTATAAATTCGGTTGGCAAAGGTAGCAAAACCCTTTGATTTGTACTTTAGAAAAGGTGCTTTTCATTATAACTGATTGAAAGTAGATGGATTATCAAAAATGATTAAAAAACTTGACACACGTTAAAACATTCGTATTTTTGCACCGGGTAAGTCTTGTACGACCAGCTCCTACAGAACCCCCCCAGGACGGGAACGTAGCAAGGGTATGTGGTTGTAGCGGTGCGATGCAAGTAGCTTACCCATTTTTTATTTTATCCGGTAAGCTTCTACAACTTTTCAATTCTTATCCGCGCATCAACAGCCACAATTTTTTTCTCTTTTGCCAATAGTGGATTCAGGTCAATTTCTTTTATTTCAGGGGCTTCCTGGAGCAAAGCAGACAATCGTACTATGATATCGGCAAAAACGTTCTCATCAATGCCTTTTTGTCCTCTTACCCCCTGAATAATTTTGTAGCTTTTTAGTCCTTTTATCATTTCCAGAGCATCGGTTTTGCAAATAGGAACCAATCCATATTGCACATCCTTAAGCACTTCGATAAAAATACCACCAAGTCCACACAAAATCATATGCCCGAATTTATCTTCGTATTTAGCCCCAATAAAAAGCTCTGTTCCGCTGAGCATGGGCTGAATCAGAACTCCAATTGTACTTGGAATTTTCATCATTCTGTCGAATTCGCCCAGTAGTTTTTTATCAGAATCTACATTGAGTACGACTCCCCCAACATCTGATTTATGAACTGGTCCTACAACTTTTAAAACAAGAGGATATCCAATGGCATTGGCTTGTTCCAGAGCTGCTTCGCGGGTATAGACCGTTTCTTCTTTAGCCCGTGGGATTCCGGCACCATCGAGCAGCGAACGAACAGCACGTGGCAATAAATACCCATTCTCATTGCTGTCTATGATTGCTCTGATATAAGCTTTATCAATATTAACAGGCTGTTTAGCAGGAATTTGAACAATGTGACCCAGCGATTTATAAACCTTTGACAATGCATTTCCGAATACTACTTCATCGGGAAAGAAAATATGATTGTGCGATGTAAACATTTCAATTTCCTTGGAAGCAGTAAAAACTGAAGGCAAAATTGGGAAAATAGGTTTTACTGATGATTTCATCTTTTCATGTAAAACCTCATAAACATCAAAAATTGGGCTTAAACCAGGTGTACCAAATATGACGACCATTCCATCGATAAAATCGAATTTCTGATCCACGTAATCGATTATTGTTCCGAGTTGTTCAGCAGTACCTGTGGCTAAGAAATCTATTGGGTTGGCTACCGATGAGCCGGGAAATAATTTCGATTTCAGCTCATCGGCCATATCGCCGTGAATGGCAGGAATTTCAAATCCCCCTTTCGAAAGAGCGTCGGTGAGCATTACAGCAGGGCCTCCGGCATGGGTAATAATAGCTATTCTTTTTCCTTTAAGCTCAGGGTACATAAAAACTGAAGCTACCGTGATTAAATCTTCGCGGCCATAGCATCTTACAATTCCAGCTTTTTTGAATAGAGCATCCACGGCCACATCGGGCGATGCAAGGGCACCTGTATGTGAAGAGGCGGCTCTGCTACCTTCTTCGCTCGAACCAGCTTTAATAGCGGCTATTTTACAGCCTTTTTTTATTAAAGAAGTTGCGTGGTGAAGCAGTTTTTCGGGCTTCGCAATATTTTCAATGTATAGAAGTTTGACTCTGCTGCTTGTTTCTAAATTGAAGCTCAAATCCATATATTCCAGAACTTCCTCCACTCCTGTTTGTGCTGAGTTACCAACTGCAAAAACTGAAGAAAAGCTGAGTCCCTTATCCATAGCGGCTTCCATTATAAAACAGGCGGTAGCCCCCGAGCCAGATATAAAATCACAGCCTTTGGGGTTGAGTTTTGGAATGGGTTCAGTAAAAATGCTGTGATGGTTTGGGGTTAAAATTCCAGTGCAATTGGGGCCTATAAGAGTGCCTTTATATTTATTTATCTGATTTACAATACTTTTTTCAAGTTCAGCCCCCTGTTCGCTTTCCTCACTAAATCCGGCGCTGATAATAATAAAGGCCTTTGTTTTTTTGTTTTCAGTAAGAATTTGAACAGTATTCAAGGCAAATTTGGAAGAAATAGCAAGCACCGCTAATTCCACCGGAGGCAAGTCGGTCAAATCGCGATAGGATTTTATTCCCTGAACTATATCTTCTTTGGGATTGACGACAAATAGTTTGCCTAAAAACCCTCCGTCCACTATATTCTTTAAAATTTTTCCACCTGGTTTTTGAATATCGTTGGATCCGCCAACTACTGCAATGCTCTTTGGATTCAATAATTCCTTAACAATCATAAGTCTAATATTTGGTGATAAGATGGAGCGAATATAGTCATTTTGCTGGTACTACAATGTAAAAAAGCTGCCCAAAAACGGGCAGCTTTAATGAAAATCAAATGACCTAATCAAATTCTATTCATGATATATATTGGCATCATTTCTATACCCTTCCAGGTCTTTATACCAGTCTCTGTATTCTGTTCCGCTGCTGAGCACCCAGGGCACAAACTTCAGGTGGCCTAAATCGATGCTCACTGTTTCAATGGGATATTCAAACTTACTTGGGAAATTAAGAGCCCAGGGAAGGTTTTCAACTGTTTTATAATACTTTCCAATGGCTGGCTGGCTATCATCGAAAGATTTTCCAAAATAACTGGCATCAACCAAATCGGTGGGTTCATAATCGGGCAGGTGTACTTCTTTGCCTCTTTCCATGTTCACTATAATGAACGGATTGAATGGTGCATTGCCAAATTCAGCCACAGGAATTGGGTTAACCATATGAATATCAACAGTGATGGTATCGGGAACAATAAACGGCTGATCGGGGCGTGTATTGCCGTGGCCATGATTCCAGGCATTGTCGAAAACGATGATGGTGGCATCGGTTTGATTGGCTTCAGTTCCATTGGCCGAGGTAATAATGTAATCTTCAAGAAGCTGAGTTCCTTCGATGCTGGCAATGGCGGATGGGGACAGACCTTCGATGGTGAAACCAAATCCGTTTTTAAAGCTGGCTCCAATGGCTCGTACCACAAATTTACCTCTCAATGTAACCACTTCGTTTTGGGCATTGGAGATGCGGTTGTAGTTATAGTCGATAACAAGGTCGTTAAAATCGTAGTCACCTTTGGATGGCCACAAATCTTCGAAGGCTAAGGTTCCAAATAATCCGCTGCTGGCATAGTAGTTATTGAAAGCCAATTCAGTATCTTCGGGATAATCGTCGAAATTGTCATAGATTCCATCGCCATCGGTATCAATAGGATCGGGATAAGCGGGCTGAACATTTTCGTTTTCGATATTTTCAATCGGATTGGCTGTTGCATAGAATATGGCGTCGTTAAAGTCGTTGTCACCACCGGGTCTGATAAGGTCTTCAAAGCCAATTACAAACAATTCTCTTTCTTCATCGTAAAGCAGGACGCAATGTTGTTTATTTTGCAATTGGGCTTCGGGATTCAGTTCAAGATCGGAATAAAGTAAACCTTGTCCAACGGTAGCTTGCTGCGTGTTGGAATTCCATCCATCGCGCATGAGCATCCAACCTATAACTGTATTGCCAGGGAAAGTACCAAGATATACTTTATCGCCAGAAAAGAGGCCTCCGCCAGATCCGGCAAAGGAAACATTTGGGAAAATAACTGTACAGTTTGTAATATCGGCAGGTGTTGCAGGTGGAAAATCGCGATCGTAAGTGTAATAAGCCAAAACATTTCTATATCCTGCACCTTCTGCTACAAAAGTTACCCAAATGTCAGCATCGTCTAAAACATAAAGGTTATGCTCATTTACGCCCATTAAATACTCAGGGTGGTAAGTTGGAACAGGAAAACGTTCGGGCAATGCCGCATTAATATCCTGCAAAAATTCCGGACTCAGATAATCTCTTTCAGGTTCCATATAATTAGGAACTCCATTAGTGTTGTATGTCCCAATGTAATTAATTGTAATATTGGGGTTTAGGGTACTTTTAAGTGTATTTTCCACCATTTTAATGAAAGGTGCTTCGCCAAATTCCTGAGCCGAGAATGCTGCAGGTTGGCCGCCAAAAGTGAAATTAATTTTTCCATCAACTATTGGAACTGATACTTCAGGAACAAACCCAAGAAAATCGGTTGATAGTACAACATTTTCGAGAGATGCCTCGAAATTATAATCTATCACCAGCTCTCCCTGAGCATTGGTAACACCATTGATGATTTCCCTTCCGCCTTCTTCATTAAATCCGGTTTTAACGCTGACTTTAATATTTGAAACGGGGTTGCCGGCATTGTCTTTGGTAAAAATGGTAATTTCAGATTCCCTGATATTCTCCCAGTTAAAGTCATCGCTGGCCTGGAGCGTTTCAATGGTGACATCTTCGGGATTGATTTCATCTTCATCCACAGAGTCGAGTTTTTTCTCACACGAAGTGAATACAATAAGAAGCGCAAACAGATATGCAAGCTTCAATAAATAGTTTTTCTTTTTCATGGTCTTTGATTTTTTATACAAAACTAATATAGCTCTTAGTGCAACGCAACACACTATTAGTGGTTGATGGAGATGAATTAGTATGTGTGGTTAATAATTTCATTTTGAAAGATTGGAATTAATATTTTATCTAAATATAAGAAATAAACTGGTTTAAATCAACGCCTTCTTGAAATTATTATGTTCCTACGAATCTTAAAAAAAAGCTGCCCTTTTCAGAGCAGCCTTTATCAAAATCAATAAACCACATTTATTTTATTCCTGGTAAATATTGGCGTCATTTCTATAGCCTTCCAAATCTTTATACCAATCTTTGTATTCTGTTCCATTGCTGAGCACCCAGGGCACAAACTTCAGGTGACCTAAATCGATGCTCACAGTTTCAATGGGATAATCGAATTTACTAGGGAAATTAAGAGCCCAGGGAAGGTTTTCAACTGTTTTATAATACTTTCCTATGGCTGGCTGGCTATCATCGAAAGATTTTCCAAAATAACTGGCATCAACCAAATCGGTGGGTTCATAATCGGGCAGGTGTACTTCTTTGCCTCTTTCCATGTTCACTATAATGAACGGATTGAATGGTGCATTGCCAAATTCAGCCACAGGAATTGGGTTAACCATATGAATATCAACAGTGATGGTATCGGGAACAATAAACGGCTGATCGGGGCGTGTATTGCCGTGGCCATGATTCCAGGCATTGTCGAAAACGATGATGGTGGCATCGGTTTGATTGGCTTCAGTTCCATTGGCCGAGGTAATAATGTAATCTTCAAGAAGCTGAGTTCCTTCGATGCTGGCAATGGCGGATGGGGACAGACCTTCGATGGTGAAACCAAATCCGTTTTTAAAGCTGGCTCCAATGGCTCGTACCACAAATCTGCCTCTTAACGTAACCACTTCGTTTTGGGCGTTGGAGATGCGGTTGTAGTTATAGTCAATAACCAAATCGTTGAAATCGTAGTCGCCTTTCGATGGCCACAAATCTTCGAAAGCTAAGGTTCCGAATAAACCGCTGCTGGCATAGTAGTTATTGAAAGCCAATTCAGGATCTTCGGGATAATCGTCGAAATTGTCATAGATTCCATCGCCATCGGTATCAATTGGATCGGGATAAGCGGGTTGAATATTTTCGATTTCGATATTCTCAATGGGATTGGCAGTAGCGTAGAAAAGAGCATCGTTGAAGTCGTTATCGCAAGCAGGTCTGATCATGTCTTCGAATCCAATAACGAATAATTCACGTTCATCATCGTAGAGGGTAACACAATGTTGTTTGTTTGACTGAAGAGGTTCTGGATTAAGTTCCAGGTTTGAATAGAGCAGACCGTATCCTTCAGTTGATTGCTGAGTGGTTGAATTCCAGCCATTTCTCATGAGCATCCAACCAATAACGGTATTTGCCGAAAATGTTCCCAGATATACTTTGTCACCAGAAAACAATCCTCCCCCGGCACCATTTATAGATGCATTTGGGAAAATTACTGTACATTGGGTTATATCCTGAGGCGAAGCTGGAGGAAAATCTCTATCGTAGGTATAATAAGCCAAAACATTTTTATATCCTGCACCTTCTGTAACAAAAGTAATCCAAACATCGGCATCATCTAATACTATGAGGTTGTGTTCGTTCACTCCCATTAAATATTCAGGATGGTATACTGGCACCTGACGTTGTTCCGGCAATGCAGAATTAATATCGTGCAAAAAAGCAGGACTCAAATAGTCGCCTTCCGGTTCAAGGTAATTGGGCACACCAATATTATTATAGGTGCCGATATAATTAATCTGAACATTGGTATTTAAGGTGTTTTTGAGTGTGTTTTCAATAATTGTCTTCACGGGTGCTTCAATAAACTCTTGTTTTAGCGAAGTTTGGCGGGAACCACCAAAAGTAAAAACCACTTTCCCATCGACAATTGGAACCTTGGCAGATGGAATAAAGCCCAGAAAATCAGTAGCTACTACCACTTCCTGCATATCGGCTTCAAAATTATAATCCAACACCAGAACGCCCAGGTCGTTGGTTACTCCGTTAATGATTTCGCGACCGTTGTTCTCTTCAAAATCGCTGAGAATACTAACTTTCACGTTGGCAACAGGGTTATCTGCATTGTCTTTGGTATAGATGGTGATTTCAGATTCCCTGATGTTCTCCCAGTTAAAGTCATCGCTGGCCTGGAGAGTTTCAATGGTAACGTCTTCGGGATTAATTTCTTCGTCATCCAAAGGATCAAGTTTTTTCTCGCAAGAAGCGAAAACAATGAGAAGTGCAAAAAGATATGCAAGCTTCAATAAGTAGTTTTTCTTTTTCATGGTCTTTGATTTTTTATACAAAACTAATCTAGCTCTTAGGGTAGGTCAATTCACTATTAGTGGTTGATGGAGATGAATTAGTATGTGTGGTTAATAAATTCATATTGTCAAATTGGAATTAATATTTTATCTAAATATAAGAAATAAACTGGTTTAAATCAATGACTTTTCAAATTATTTTGTCAACAAGGGATATGAAAAAAAGCTGCCCTTTTCAGAGCAGCCTTTATCAAAATCAATGAACCACATTTATTTTATTCCTGGTAAATATTGGCGTCATTTCTATAACCATCCAAATCTTTATACCAGTCTCTGTATTCTGTTCCATTGCTGAGCACCCAGGGCACAAACTTCAGGTGACCTAAATCGATGCTCACAGTTTCAATGGGATAATCGAATTTACTAGGGAAATTAAGAGCCCAGGGAAGGTTTTCAACTGTTTTATAATACTTTCCTATGGCTGGCTGGCTATCATCGAAAGATTTTCCAAAATAACTGGCATCAACCAAATCGGTGGGTTCATAATCGGGCAGGTGTACTTCTTTGCCTCTTTCCATGTTCACTATAATGAACGGATTGAATGGTGCATTGCCAAATTCAGCCACAGGAATTGGGTTAACCATATGAATATCAACAGTGATGGTATCGGGAACAATAAACGGCTGATCGGGGCGTGTATTGCCGTGGCCATGATTCCAGGCATTGTCGAAAACGATGATGGTGGCATCGGTTTGATTGGCTTCAGTTCCATTGGCCGAGGTAATAATGTAATCTTCAAGAAGCTGAGTTCCTTCGATGCTGGCAATGGCGGATGGGGACAGACCTTCGATGGTGAAACCAAATCCGTTTTTAAAGCTGGCTCCAATGGCTCGTACCACAAATCTGCCTCTTAACGTAACCACTTCGTTTTGGGCGTTGGAGATGCGGTTGTAGTTATAGTCAATAACCAAATCGTTGAAATCGTAGTCGCCTTTCGATGGCCACAAATCTTCGAAAGCTAAGGTTCCGAATAAACCGCTGCTGGCATAGTAGTTATTGAAAGCCAATTCAGGATCTTCGGGATAATCGTCGAAATTGTCATAGATTCCATCGCCATCGGTATCAATTGGATCGGGATAAGCGGGTTGAATATTTTCGATTTCTATATTCTCAATGGGATTGGCGGTAGCATAGAAAACCGCATCGTTAAAATCGTTATCACAAGCAGGTCTTATCATATCTTCAAATCCAATAACAAATAATTCGCGTTCTTCATCGTAGAGGGTAACACAGTGTTGTTTGTTTGATTCAATTGGTTCTGGGTTTAGTTCTAAATTTGAATAAAGTAAACCTAATCCTTCAGTTGATTGTTGAGTTGTTGAGTTCCAGCCGTTTCTCAAGAGCATCCAGCCAATAACGGTATTTGCAGAAAATGTTCCCAAATATACTTTGTCGCCAGCAAACAATCCACCTCCTGCGCCATTCAATGATGCATTTGGAAAAATAACTGTGCACTGTGTGATTTCCTGTGGAGATGAAGGAGGAAAATCTCTGTCGTAGGTATAATATGCCAAAACGTTTTTATATCCGGCACCTTCAGTAACAAAAGTAATCCAAACATCGGCATCGTCTAATACAATCAGATTGTGCTCGTTTACGCCCATGAGGTATTCCGGATGGTACTGAGGCACCTGGAGGTGTTCTGGTAAAGCAGAATTAATGTCATGTAAAAAAGCAGGGCTCAAATAGTCGCCTTCTGGCTCCAGGTAATTGGGCACACCAATACTATTATAGGTACCGATATAATTAATCTGAACATTGGTATTTAAGGTGTTTTTGAGCGTGTTTTCAATAATGGATTTTACAGAAGCTTCAATAAACTCTTGTTTTAGAGAAGTCTGGCGGGATCCGCCAAAGGTAAAAACAACTTTCCCATCGATAACAGGAACTTTGGCAGATGGAATGAAGCCAATAAAATCAGTGGCTACAACTACCTCCCGCATGTCGGCTTCAAAATTATAATCTAACTCCAGAACGCCCTGGTCGTTGGTTACTCCATTAATGATTTCGCGACCGTTGTTCTCTTCAAAATCGCTGAGAATACTAACTTTCACGTTGGCAACAGGGTTATCTGCATTGTCTTTGGTGTAGATAAGAACGGTGGCTGTTTGAGAATTCTCCCAGTTGAAGGAAGATGAAGCTTGTAAATTGTCGATATTTACATCGTTGGGGTTGGTGACATCGTCGTTGGTCATTTTGTCTAACTTCTTTTGACAGGCACCCAGGCTTAAAAGAAAGATTGCCATTAAGGCTAATAATCCGGTTTTAATAATTGTCTTCATGGTTATTGATTTTTTTAGCAAATCTATATCCTATGAAAGGGAAAGGCAATCTACAATTCGGCAATGGCGATGCTAACTTGTTAAATGTGTTATTTACAAGCATTATTGAGATAGGCAATCGCCGGATAAAACAAAACTGCCCTGCTAAAAATATAGCAGGGCAGTTTCTTTCGGGTTTATTTAAAACTAAAGGATTCCCTGATCCAGCATAGAGTTGGCAACTTTTAAGAAACCAGCAATATTGGCACCTTTAACATAGTTAACATAACCATCTTTTTCGGTTCCGTGTTTAACACAGGCACTGTGGATGCTTACCATGATATGGTGTAATTTAGCATCAACTTCTTCAGCTGTCCAACCCATTTTGATTGAGTTTTGAGTCATTTCGAGACCAGAAGTAGCAACACCACCGGCGTTAACAGCTTTTCCAGGACCAAATAAAACTTTGGCATGTTGGAAAGCTTCAACAGCTTCGGGAGTACAAGGCATGTTGGCACCTTCGGCAACGCAGGTTACGCCATTAGCAACAAGTTTTTTAGCATCGTCGGCATTTAATTCGTTTTGAGTTGCACAAGGCATAGCTACATCGGCTTTAACTTCCCATGGGCGTTTTCCGGCGTGGAATTCAGAACCTGGGAACTCTTCGGCATAAGGAGCAACTATATCCATATTGGTAGCTCTGAGCTCCAGCATATAGTCGATTTTCTCACCGCTGATACCATTTGGATCGTAGATATAACCATCAGGACCGGAGATAGTAACAACTTTACCACCCAATTCATTCACTTTGGTAACCACACCCCAGCTTACATTTCCGAAACCAGAAACAGCTACAGTTTTACCTTTAAAGCTTTGACCTTTAGTGGCTAACATTTCCTGAGCAAAATAGGTTGCACCAAAACCAGTGGCTTCGGGACGAATTAAGGAACCGCCCCAGTTGATACCTTTACCAGTTAATACGCCAGTGTTTTCGTGGGCAAGTTTTTTATACATTCCGTACAAGAAACCAATTTCGCGGCCACCAACACCAATATCACCAGCAGGAACATCGGTTTCAGGACCAATCATGCGCCACAATTCGAGCATGAAAGCCTGACAGAAACGCATAACTTCGGCGTCGCTGCGACCTTTTGGATTGAAGTCAGATCCGCCTTTACCACCGCCCATGGGCAATGTAGTTAATGAGTTTTTGAAGATTTGCTCGAATCCCAGAAATTTAAGGATGCTTAAGTTAACACTTGGGTGAAAACGCAAACCACCCTTATATGGACCAATTGCATTATTGAACTGAACTCTGTAGCCTAAGTTCACCTGAACTTTTCCATGATCGTCGACCCATGGCACTTTGAAAGTTAAAATTCTATCGGGTTCTACTATTCTGTCTAGTATTCCAGCGGCTTCAAATTGAGGGTTAGCATCTAAAACTTCCTCTAATGATTCTAAAACTTCGCGAACTGCTTGAAGATATTCTTTTTCTCCTGGATGTTTTGCCTCCAGATTATTCATAAATTTTTGTAAATCCATTTTATTTCTGTTTTAAAATAGACTGCAAATATACTGCTGATTCAAATGCTCATTATTCAGTATAATTCTGAATTTCATATTGAAATTTTTTTATTTATCTCGCTTTTAACTCCAAAAGGATTTTAAGAATGTTTCATTATGTTGTCTATGGTTCTTAGAAACTAAAAATCCTTTAGCTCCAATTTTAAACTCTTCACCATCAAATAACAAAACCACCTCAACAAAGTAAATAATCACCACAATAATTTAAAAAATCACTGCAATGATTTTTAAAATGACTGCAATGATTTTTGGGGACTTTAGGGAAGTTATAATAGGGCTTCAGCAGGCTAGCTGCCAACCCACCTCCTACTCAAAATTCATTTATTTTGGTTCTTGCTTTCTTTTCTCGATCGCCTTTCTAATTTTTTGCGCATGGCGTTAAAATGCTTTTCGGCTGATGCTGTTATAGCGTCGCTAATTTGGTATCTTCTTTCTTCCTCCCCGATGGAGCCGTAAATATTATTTACAAAAGCAGTCTCACCGTTGAAGAAAAAGCCAAAGCTGTTCAGGAATACCGCGACAATTTCGCCAGCCCCTACAAAGCAGCACAGTTGGGCTATATCGACGAGATTATCAAACCCGAAGAAACCCGTAAAAAACTAATTCAGGCACTGGAAATGACTCAAACCAAATCGAAGGTCAATCCAGCCAAGAAACACGGGAATATTCCGTTGTAATATATTATCTCAAACAATTGTAAATCCTTAACCCGCCTTGGGTTGGGGATTTTTTTATGTTACAACGAGTCTGATTCTAGTATTTCATAATACTTAAAGCGCTTATAATCTGGGGAATACCTTTTATATCATGTTAAAACATATCAATCCAATATGTTTAATGCCCCATTACATCAAGGATGAGCATCAATAAAACCACTGGTAGGCAAGTTTCATTTACAAAATATTGTTCATTTCTTTTGTTAAAATTTATCGCCACAGTTTTATTTGTCCTATATTTGCAACAATTCAGGTTTCTGAAGGTGGAAGGACGTATGTGCCTTTGCCCCCGTTTACGGGGTTTTTTTTTGCCCGATTAGGGCAAAAGTTTTAATCCATATCCAATTCTTGTATTCCCGTTTTTATAAATTTTCGGTTTTATTACTTCCAATATCCTTTCATTAAAGGTTATTCTGCCGTCATCTTTTTTATCAAATACTTTCAAAGCATAACGATACAAGGGATAGGCCAATAAATCTGCAACCTGTAGGCCTGATATATTGGCTGATTTAGGCTTTATTTTCAATTCCTTACTCGTAATAGTTTTTTCAATAGACTTTGGATCAATCCATTCTGTACCACGTGAGAAAATTTTGGAGTAAGATTCTTTTAATCGCATATCTTCCTTACCGCCGCGCGATTCAAACATCATATCTCCTGTAATATTGGCTTCAATTAATCTAAGATGAAAACGTTCAAATATAATAGCCATACAATAATGATAGGGATCGTAGCGCCAGGTCGAGTACTTTTTCTGATGTTCAAGTTTGTCAATTAAAACAGTTATTGTTTTAAATTCCCATTTGTCAAGTAAGGCTAAAAATTCCTCATTAAATTTTTCTTCCACCTTAGGGTGTGCTAATATTTTGAAAGGATGTTTTTTGTTTATCATCTCCTTTCGATGCAAAATAACAGGTTCGTCGGGGTGGCTGTCGAAATATTTCGATTTTAGGGCCTCTATATCTGGTGTCAGTGTGGTTTTTACATAATCAAGATTAAACACAACGCCGGTTAAGCATAAATAACGATGATTGTCATTTCCTGAGTTACCCAAATCGTTGTTACCCACTTCGTCTATGTAAATCCTATATTTCAACTCGTGCAATTTCTAAATACTAAATTACTAACCATTCATAGAATTATAAAACAAACTTGTTTCATCAATATCAACCCTAAAAATACAAAAAAAACAAATATTCATCATCTTTCAAGTAAATTGTGTAATAAATTGCACATAAGAATTGATGTTTTATTCCAAACGTATATACCTCCTACTCAAAATTCATTTATTTTGGTTCTTGCTTTCTTTTATCCGCAGCAATGATCCAGTTTTTAACGAGAGTTTTCAGCGTGGTTGCGGCCTGAAATCAGGACCATTCCATTCGTCTTTCTCCAATAATTCGTGGTCAATATGGAATATCAGATTTCTGAGCAATTCAATTTCTTTAAGTTTGGGATGAGAGAGTTGGTGAAGAAATTGTGCAAATTCGGTGGATTAGTGGGTCATTTATTTGATATTAAACCTATAATGAGAAATAATATTCCTTCATTTTAGCAGCCATCAAAACCCTTCGTCTTGTTAAAAAATCCTGGTAATCAGAAATTGTCATATCCATAATTTCGCTTGGTATACAATTCATTTTCAAATTATCATGAAGTTCTTCAGTTGAAGATATTCCGCTAAGCAATCTTTTATTGCTATCAATTTGCGCTTTTAATAAATCAAAATACTCTTTAGGCGGTTTGCTTCCAACCTTTATATTGATTTCCGATTGCATGTATACGTAATTTGCAATTTGATTGTACTTACTTCTATCCAAACCATGCTTTTTTAGGTATTCTTTTGGGAATAAGTGGTGTATATCTCCTCTTAATGCAATTAAATCGCTCACAAGCACATCTTTAGACAAGAACCCTTTATCGTTTGTTTTTACCTGAGATGCAAGAAAAACATGAAAATAAGGACTGCTTGCAACACTTGTGTCAAGGCTCTGTGGCAAAGATGCATTCCAAAATGCATCAGATAACTCTCCATCTTCTTTTTCATTTAAATACTCCGAAAATGGTTTTAATGAAATTTGCTTTATATCATAATCAAACAAACTTTCTGGTGAACCGGAATATCGGCCTGTGAGAACTGTAAAAACGAACCATCTCTTTACATAACTCTCAATTGCTACTGAATTAATTCCCAAATCCTTTAACTTGAGATAGACTATGTAAGCGAAATTTAATGCATTTTGAGATCGAATAAGATTTGGAGAAATAAATCCGGCGGACTTTATAATCATTAAAAACCGTTTAAAATTGGTTTCGTTAATAAAGTTAAAAACCCCTTTTTTCAAGGTTACGAATGACTGCTGAGAAATTTCAGATTCATAACTCCGCGTTTCAAAGTTTCTGCCAGATAATAAACTAACCAAATCAGATAACCTCCCTCTATTAAATTGAGATGTAAAAGCCACTCTAATTAAATCATTATAATCTGGATCATACAAATCCTCATTCTCAGATTTTAACCAATTCATTTTTTGAAAAAACTCAGACTTTGCAAATTCTGGATCGTTGTCAATTATATGTTTATAAAAATCAGGGGCAATTGCCAGATGGCAAAAATAATCAATAGCCTTTCTCAATTCATTTCCACCATTCTCAGTGTCAGATGCAATTTTACTCATTGCAAAATCAGCTTGACTTAGAAATACGCCTTTAGAATTGATTCTTATAAAGATTTCGGTAACCGTTTCAATATCAAGGTCAGGAGAAAGCTCAATTAAGCCAATTTGCTTTTTTGGTATATTTATTAGTGTTGTTATTGTTCGCTCAACTAAATCCTCATCTGCGTCGGGATTCAATTTTAAGTACTCTCTAACTATTTTTAAAACACTCCCATTAATTACTTCAGAAATATCTGGTAACCAGGTTTTATCTTTTAATATCGCAGGGTTTTGAACTTCAAACCTCTCATCGAGGGGATTAAATGCAATTTTTATTTTTACACGCTGATAGGTTTTATTAATAACATACTGGCCAATTACGGCAGCAGTTAGTGCAGTTATTCTCTGCTGTCCGTCAATTAGAATTTTTTTACCTTCACTTAAACTACCATCTTTTAGCCGCACGTTTGGGTTTCTCCAAGCAATAATATAACCTATTGGATAACCTTGATATAAGCTATCCATTAAATCCCTGACTTTGGAACCATCCCAAACAAAAGGTCTTTGAATTTCTGGAATAGCAATTTCTCCGGAATTTACCCAAGCTAATATTGTCTCAATAAGATGCTGATTTACAGAATATTTTTGCATAATTTTAAGTTATTGTTTCAGTATTATATAAATTTTATATACTTTTTCCTTGAAGAAAAAATAAATAATTATTGCATTAATGGTTTTACAATATTAAGAAAAATAAAATTACGGAAATTGCGACTGAACCAAACTTTATATTTAACAACCAAATGGCTTCATTAAGCTTAATAATTAATAAGAAGTGGTATATTTCTAGTGAAAAGCAAATAAAAAACCGCCCCTGATTTATATCAAAGGCGGTTTTTTATGAGTTTATATTCTCTCCAGTTCAACGGTGAAATGCCGCATGATGGGGGCTTCTTTTAAAATCCTTACCCCCGATGTAATCTCGTTTCGGCGATTGTAGACATTGGCCAAAGCCACAGCCACATAATCCATATGGTTATTGGTGTAGGTTCTGCGGGGCAAAGCCAATCGAAGTAATTCGAGCTCGGGGAAACGGTTTTGACGGGTTTTGGGATCTCTGTCGGCCAGAATGGCTCCAATCTCCACGCCCCTCACTCCACCTTCGAGATAAAGCTCTATGGCCAAGGTTTGGGCTACAAAATGTTCCTTGGGCAAATTGGGCAGAAAGCGTTTGGCATCCACAAAAATAGCATGTCCGCCAAAAGGCTCCTGTGTGGGAACACCAAATTCCCGCAGTCTTGAACCTAAATAAGCTACCTGTTCCACCCGCGATTCAAGGTAAGGAAACTCCGTGCCTTCGTCCAATCCCTGGGCAAGTGCATTCATATCTCTTCCCGACATTCCACCATAGGTAATAAAACCTTCGTAAATAATGGTGAAAACGCTGGCTTTTTTAAACAAATCCTCATCGCGGAAACCGATAAATCCACCCATATTTACTATGGCGTCTTTTTTGGAGCTCATGGTCATGGCATCGGCATAGGAAAACATTTCCTTCACTATTTCCTTGATGGTTTTATCCTGATATCCGGGTTCTCTTTTCTTGATAAAGTAAGCATTCTCGGCGAAACGGGCAGAATCGAAGACCACCAGAATACCGAATTTTTTGGCCATAGCGTACACATCCTTAAGGTTTTGCATGCTCACGGGTTGTCCGCCCGATGAGTTGCAGGTGATGGTAACAATAATCATGGGGATGCGCGCAGCCTGATGATCGGTGAGCACTTTCTCCAATTTATTAAGGTCGATATTTCCTTTAAAATCGTGGTGAATGGTGGTATTGAAAGCTTCATCGATAGTACAATCAACCGCCGATGCTTTTCTGAATTCAATATGACCTTTGGTGGTATCGAAATGGCTGTTGCCGGGAACGATATCGTTTTCTTTCACCAAAACAGAGAACAGCACATTTTCGGCAGCTCTGCCCTGATGGGTTGGAAGAAAATAATCGAACCCCAGAATATTTTTAATGGCATTTTTCATTTTATAGTAGGAGCTCGCGCCGGCGTAGCTCTCGTCGCCCAACATAAGTTCCGACCATTGCTTGTCGCTCATGGCGCCTGTTCCGCTATCGGTGAGCAAATCGACAAAAACCTGTTCGCTTTTTAAATTGAAAAGATTGTATTTGGCTTGCTTTATCCACTCTTCGCGTTCCTGACGGGTACTCCTTTTTATGGTTTCGACCATTTTTATTTTAAATGGCTCGGCATAAGGTAATTGCATAATTCTAATTTTTAAATATTGATAGAAAAAATTTGAAACTTGAATCGAAAAAGAAAATGCAATTAAGCGTGGATAAAGCGATCGCGCCTTTTAATATTTAAAAAGGGGTTAATAAAAACTTTATTAGGATTTGAATTTATCATTGTGTTCTGGTCTATTACAAAATTAAAAAAAATTCGTTCCGTTGAACATGTCTGAGGGGAATCTGAAAATAATTTCGTTAAAATATGCGGGAATCCCTGTTTGGACCCTTGTTTTCCTGGCTAGTGAGGCTGTAAAAACAAGCATCTGGCATCTATCTAACCAAAAAATACGAAGAAAAGAAAGTACGACCCCGGCTGGGGTCGCGCAGTTATCATGGTATCGTTTTTTTATAAACATGTCATCCCGCTGGGATGAATCATGAATCAATCAGTGAATTGACCTCAGAGAGGTCAAATGTTTATAAAAAATACGATGGTAAGAGGGTACGACCCTGGTTGGGGTCGCACAGTTCTCATGGTGTTGATTTTTTATAAACATGTTATCCCGCTGGGATGAATCATTAATCAATCAGTGAATTGACCTCAGAGATGTCAAATGTTTATAAAAAAATGCGATGGATAGAAGGTACGACCCCGGCTGGGGTCGCACGATAATCGTGGTGTCTATTTTTTTATAAACATGTCATCCCGCTGGGATGAATCATGAATGAATCAGAGATTTGACCTCAGAGAGGTCAAATGTTTTTAAAAAAATGCGATGGTAAGATGGTACGACCCCGGCTGGGGTCGCACAGTTATCATGGTATTTTTTTTATAAACATATCATCCAGCTGGGATGATTTATCTGAAAACATGATTGAAAAATGGTATCTATTATAATACAAAAGCCTGTCCATCAAATGAATGAACAGGCTTTAATAAAGGATAAGCTTGATTAAATATCAGCTCCAAGCGATATATCTAAACCTTTGATGGTCTGGATAATTCTGTTGTCGAGGGTAACAAGATTTGGTCTGTCAATAGCATCGATAAGCGGAACGGCAATAATGTCGGGATGACGATAAGCTACCATTTGTCCATATTGCTCGTTAAGAACCATTTCGAAGGCTTTCACGCCAAACTGAGCAGCAAGCACGCGGTCGTAAGCTACCGGAACTCCCCCTCTCTGAAGGTGTCCCAACATTACATCGCGCATGTCTACTTTAAGTCCTGCCTGACGAAGCTCATGCAATACCTTATGAACCACACCACCTAATTTCAGGTTGTTGTAGCCCACTTCGTCGCTTTGCTCAAAGTGCATGGTACCATCTTTCGGACGGGCGCCTTCGGAAACTACCATAATACCAAAACCGCGTTCTTTATAGAAACGGCTTTCGAGTTTTTCTTTAACGATATTGATATCGTAAGGAATTTCGGGGATGAGACAAACATCGGCACCCCCCGCAATGGCAGCATTCAAGGCAATCCAACCGGCATAACGTCCCATAACTTCCATACCAAACACACGGTTGTGAGAAGCTGCGGTAGTTACCAATTTATCCAATGCTTCTGTAGCAATTTGAACTGCGGTTTGATATCCGAAAGTAGAATCGGTAGAAGATAAGTCGTTGTCGATGGTTTTTGGAACTCCAATGATGTTGAGCCCTTTCTCGTACAATTTCTGTGAAATTTTCTGGCTTCCATCTCCACCAATATTGATAACGGCATCGATGCCCATGAACTGGAGCTTACGAATCATCTCGTCGGAGCGATCCACATTGGTCCATCTTCCTTTATTATCTTTTACCGGCCACTCGAATGGTCCACCTTTGTTTGTAGTTTCGATGATAGTACCGCCCTGATAGTGAATACCTTTTACGGCTTTTTGGTCAAGAATTCTGATTTCGGTAGGTTCCCAAAGCACCCCATTGAAGGCTTGTATACTTCCTACCACTTCCCAGTCTTTCTCTTGTGAAGCTCTTTTTACAATCGCTCTGATAACTGCATTTAACCCGGGACAATCGCCCCCACCGGTTAAAACTAATACTCTTTTCATTAATATTTTATTAGTTGATATGATTTTTCTAACTCCAAAAAAATTGCTGCAAAAGTAACAATAATTGTTCTCGTGCCTCCAGCCAAGGTCATTGTCATCATATTATTTATCACAGTTTTTTAACCGCAAACGTTTGAAAATTAGGACTTATCTAATTTCTTCATTCTGAGAAAAGAAAAAAACGTTAAAAGAGCACTCAAAACTTAAACTTAGGTTAAACTTAGGTTAAAGTAATGCGCTTAAAGGCTCGTTTTGTATATTTTTGACAACGAAATGAACCGCCGAAAAATAGAATTGGTTATTGCTTTCAGCATTGCAGCGCTGATAGGCTCCATAGTGATTCAAAGCTATTGGATTAAAAGACTCTACGACCAAAACCAGATTCTCTTTCAACAAAATGTAAATCAATCGCTTAAATATTTGGTTCATGCCCTTGAAATTGAAGAACAATTGATTCAGATTGACAGTGTTCAAACGGTAATAAACCTCCGCAAAGAATCCAGCAATACTCAAATAGACCAGAATATTATTATTGTTCGCCAGGATTCGGATCATGACAACGAAATCGTAGTTTCCAATTCGGAACAAACCGATAGACAAATCAGCCTGTCGGTGGACGATTCAGTTACAAAGGTCATTATGATTGACCATAAAACCAATCTTTCCTATAAATCTGACAGCGGTTTTGAGCAAGAAACCACCATTATTCTAAAGATTAACGACGATTCCATAATCACCGCTTACGACCGGAAAGCAGATAGCCTCATAAAGATACTCAAACATCAACGTGTTGATTTGCAACAAAGGGAGGTTGAATTGGAAACCACTGTGGATCAATTGGTTTGGGAGATGAATAAATGGGGGAAACCTTTTTTGGACAGCATACCCCAAATGGTTCTCGATAAAGTTTTGACAAAAACAAGGACCGATTTTAAGCTCCCCAACGATTTTAGCTTTGCGGTAATCGACAGCACCTTGAATAAAATGCAGCAAAAATCGGAAGGGTTTAGTTGGGAAGCCAACAAGCTGAGCTTCTTCACAAAGCTTTTTCCTGGTGAAATGGTTTCGCGGGAGCAGTATTTTTTGGTTCAGTTCCCCGCCGATATTTTGGTATTCGAAATGGTGGGGCCCATTGTTCTGTCGCTACTCTTTACACTCGTTTTTGCCTTCGGTCTGTTCTACATCATTCGTAACCTGTTGCATCACAGAAAAATATCGCAGGTTCAAACGGATTTCATCAACAATATGACCCACGAGTTTAAAACCCCCATCGCCACCATTTCGCTGGCATCGGATTCCATTTTAAACAAAGCTGTTATTTCCGACACCTCGAAGGTGGCCTATTTTTCTGGAATGATAAAGAAGGAAAATCTGCGGATGAACAGGCTTGTGGAGCAAATTCTGATGATGGCCCGAATGGAAGAAAAGGATACCAAAATAGAAAGAAAGCCTGTCGATTTGCATCGGCTTTTGGATTCTGTTATTGAAATATCATCGCTAAAACTTCCCGATGGCGGAAAAACAGAAACCGATTATCAGGCTTCAGCAGCCACTGTTTTGGGCGATGAGCTTCATTTGAGTCATATGTTTGTGAATCTTTTGGACAATGCCATAAAATATTCTCAATCAACTGTCTATATCAAAATAGAAACCTTAACTGAAGGGAATATGATTTTGATTAGGATTACCGATCATGGCATTGGCATCGACAAAAAGGACCTTCCCCACATTTTTCAGAAGTTCTACAGAATTGAAAGCGGAAATGTGCACAATGTGAAAGGATACGGTTTGGGCTTATCCTATGTTAAATCGGTGGTTGACAAGCATAAAGGAAGCATTTCGGTTAAAAGCGAATTTGCAAAAGGCAGTGTTTTTGAAGTTAAAATCCCCTTAAAACAATGACAACATGACCAGAATTCTTTTAGTGGAAGACGACAGCAGCATTGGCGGAGTGCTTAA
>CAXYYJ010000029.1:0-69974 GCA_964293475.1 uncultured Draconibacterium sp. | reverse complement strand
CCCGACGTTTCCGTCGGGACGCGATAACCGGACTACGCTATACCCCGTTTGTTTTTTTAGGTTTCGTTTTCCAGCGACCTTCCCGACGTTTCCGTCGGGACGCGATAACCGGACTACGCTATACCCTGTTTTAAAACTTTTGCGGAGAGAGGGGGATTCGAACCCCCGGTACCTTTTTCAAAGTACGACGGTTTAGCAAACCGTTGGTTTCAGCCACTCACCCACCTCTCCAACTTGTCTCTGCAATAATTTTGCAAGAACTGTTTTCCCCGTTTTGGGGACTGCAAAAGTAGATATATTTTTTATTTGAGCAAATAATTTTATTAAAAATTACATGCCTTCCATTAAAAACTGTAAATCGTTATCGTTATTCAACTCAAATGGGGTTTTTCCATTTTTAAAAATTCTCAAACTTCTTGAACCATAGTGTTTTAAATCATCACCTTTCACTCTGAAAAAACAACCCTCGCGCAACCCTGCCACATAAACTTCGGGATTGATGGCGATAAACTCTTTGATTCGTTGCTCGCGGGTCTCGCCTCCATGTCCTTCCGGATGCGCATCGAGATAATGCGGATTGATTTGAAATGGAATTACATTCAACCCCTGAAAGCTTACTGGCTCAATAATGGGCATGTCGTTGGTGGTTCTAAGCGTCGGACAAGCCACATTGGCACCAGCACTCCAGCCCATAAAAGGCATGCCTTCGAGTATACGCTTGCGCATGGGTTTCATTATGCCCATATGATGCATCATATAGAACAAATGAAAGGTATTTCCCCCACCTACTGCTATACATTCGGCTTCTTCAACTGCTTTTACCGCATCGCTGAACTGATGAATGGATTTTAACTCAAATCCCAATTCTCCAAAAACTGCTTTAACACGGCTTTCGTAAGCATCGAATGAGGCTTTGAGTCCTTCGCTACTCAAATTAACGCCTGCATAGGGCACAAACAATACTTGGTTAACCTTGTTTTCGGCCAAAAAAGCCTGAATATGCGGACGGGGCCAGCCTAGATATACCTCCCCTGCATTGGTGGAATTACTGATTAATAATAAGTTTCTGTTCATATTGCTATATTTTATTCATTTTCGGGTAACTCTAAAATTTGTTGCGACTGCCCTGGCTCCAGTATTTGAACCCCTCTCAACTTGCGGTTGATAGCACTGGTACGAGTGGTGCTGAGGGTTTCAAGGGTTGTGGATGCTGTATTCAATTGCTTTTGAACCTTGTCCAAATGATCGGCAAACAAGCCAAACTCTGCTTTCACTGCCTTGAGCACATCCCACACTTCGCTGCTGCGCTTTTGCACAGCCAATGTTCTGAATCCCATGTTCAAACTGTTGAGCAGGGCCGACAAAATAGTGGGTCCTGTTACGGTGATTTTGTAATCGCGCTGCAATTTCTCAAACAACCCCGGGTGACGCAAAACCTCGGCATACAAGCTTTCGACTGGTAAAAACATGATGGCAAAATCGGTGGTATGCGGCGGATCGATGTATTTACTGCTGATTTCTTTGGCAAAGGATTCAATGGTTTTTATTAGAATTTTCTGGGCATCCTCAATGGCCTGTTTATCGGAGCTATCGTAGGCAGTTAAAAGCAATTGATAGTTCTCAATGGGGAATTTGGAATCCACAGGCAGCCAGACTTCTTTATCATCGGCCTTACCCGGTAATTTAACTGCAAATTCCACATGCGCCTGACTTCCTTTTTTGGTGGCCACGTTCTGGCTATACTGATCCGGGGTGAGTATCTGCTCCAAAATATTCCCCAGCTGATATTCTCCTAAAATTCCCCTGGTTTTTACGTTTGAAAGCACTTTTTTCAAATCCCCAACTCCACTGGCTAAGTTTTGCATTTCGCCCAGTCCTTTGTGAACCAATTCCAGGCGCTCGCTCACCATTTTAAAGGATTCACCCAGGCGTTTTTCCAGAGTGGTCTGGAGCTTCTCGTCAACTGTCTGACGCATTTGATCGAGCTGGTGGGTATTGTCTTCGCGAATGGCTTTCAAGCTCTCGTTCACATTGTCTTTCAAACCTTTTATTTGCTCCATCGAATTCCGGTTTTGCTCAATGAGCTGCTTGTTAAGCTCGCCAAATCGCTCTCTTAGCTCTTCATTCATATTTTTAACCCCCAAAGAAAAATCTTCGCGGTTGCTTTTCGATTCCTTCTGCAACTTTTCTTCGAACGATTTAAAATGCTGATTCATGGCTTCCAATAGCTTGATTTGCTTTTGGTTAACATCTTCCATAAACTGATTTTGCGATTTGAGCAATTCGGTATTGAGCTGCTGTAGCAATTTGGAAAAATTGTCGAGTTGTTCCTTCTGAATGGTAATGTTTTCGGTAAGACGCTGCAATAAACTATCCTGAAAGGTTTGAAAGCTGCGGGCTGTTTCCTGACGGTTTTCGGAGAATAACTCGCGGGATTCGCGGGAGCTGTCCGTAAATTTTTCTTTCACGAATGCCTGAAAATCAGCAAATGCACTGCTGTCATTTTTTTGGCGGCTCAACCAAACGAGCACTATCACTATAAAAAGAAGAATATTCGCGGAGATTAACAAAAAGTCGGTCATGGGGAATCATTTTTACCCCACAAAGTTATTTAAATAATTTGGAAGAGTTGCCACAAAAGCGCCTCACCCCCCGGCTTTTTTAACCTTATAGCCCATATTCTGAAGAAGGCCAAGAATTTTATCGCGATGGTCGCCCTGAATAATGATTTCGCCTTCTTTGGCCGATCCGCCCACGCCGCATTTGGTTTTCAGCACTTTGGCCAGCTCTTTTAAATCGTCGTCGCTGCCCACAAACCCCTTCACCACAGAGGCTATTTTGCCTCCCCCGTGTTTTTGAAGCCAAATGCGCAGGTCCTGTTCTTTTGGTGCCAGAGTCTCCACTTCTGCTTTACCAAAATCGTACTCAAAATTCTGTTTGGTGGAGTACACTATATCGCCTGTAATTTTTTTAAAATCGTTTTTCTTTGCCATAGCCGTATATTGGAATCCAGATTTTTAAACTTTTTTCGTGCAATCTAATATTTATTTTTTCGCCAGCGGGCAATGATTCACCATCCACATTGGCATAACCAAATTTATTATTTTCCAGTTTGACTTCTTTTGCGCGGATAATTTCGAGCAGCGAAGATTTGTGCGCCTTGTTACGCCAAATTTTCCACAAAAGACAGGGGACTTGATAAAGTTGCGGCTTTCTCAATATGCAAACATCAACCAAACCATCGGTGAGGCTAGACTCTGGGGAAATTTTGGTGTTATAGCCAAACTGGTTGGAATTGGCAAAAGTGATTAATGCTGCCTTACGATGCAATACTTTTCCGCCAATATTGAGCTTATAGCTTTGCTCCTTATACTTAAAAAACTCTCTTACAGCCACATAAGCATAGCCTATAAAACCCCTGCGGGTTGATTGGCTAAATTCTTTGGCAATGAGACTATCGAACCCAATTCCAGCAATGCTTAAAAAATAATGTTCGTTGAGTGTGCAGCTGTCAATGGCTATTTCTCTGGCCTGACCAAGCTGTTGAATGGCTTTTTTTACCTTAAGAGAAAACCCCAAATGCCTCGCCAATCCATTGCCCGAACCCAAAGGAATAATACTCATGGGTTTTGTTCCACCGTCTAGAAATCTGGCAATCTCATTCACGGTGCCATCCCCTCCCACTGCTACCACAATTTCATCAATATCTTTTCTTCGCTCCAATATTTCTGTGGCGTGTCCGGCAAATTCTGTATAAACAATTTCGAAATCGAACCGCTTTAAATCAAGATTTTGCAGAACCAACGATTGAAAATTTCTCTTCGATTTTCCGCCACTGATGGGGTTGACTAAAAACAAAATTCTTTGGTAACTCATGGTCTGTGGGTCAATTGATTTTTAATCATTCGGTTATTAAACTGCTGTCGGAAGGCTTTTTGAAACCTGAGCAAGGAACTAAAATCCTGGCTATTTATCAGATTTTGTGCCAGCAAACTATCAGTTCGATAATGGTACAAAGCCATGGGCTCATCACCACTCAATTGCAAAAGTAATTCGTTGTTCAAAATCTGCATTTTCTGATTGAAAAAATTAACTGCAAAAGGAGTTCTGGCAGTATCAAAAACCGATTCCCCAAAACTGATTATTGTATCGGTAATGCCAAGATATTGTATAACAGATGGATAAATATCTGTCTGTTGAACAGGAAAATCAGTTTCTTTATTTGTAAGTAGCGAATCATTTTGCGCATAAAAAGCCAGGGGGATACAAAACTGTCCAAGGCTGTTTTGGTAAAACGGAGTTCCACCCTCGCTGGTATGATCGGCAGTAATAACAAACAGCGTATTCTTAAACCATGATGTTTTTGAAGCGGTTTCGAAGAATTTCGAAAGAGCATAATCGGTGTAGGCGATGGTTTGCTGGATTTCGAGTGCTCCTTTTGGAAATTGGTTTAAATATTCCTCCGGAACTTTATAAGGATGATGCGATGAAAGAGTAAAAACGGTAGTCATAAAAGGTTGGGGGAAACCTTCCAGTTGCTGGGAAAAATATTGCAGATAAGGCTCATCCCAAATCCCCCAATGGCCATCATAATCGCCATCATGCTTATATTCGTTCAATCCAAAATAGTGGTCGAAACCAGCCGATGCAGCATAGGAATCGAAGCTCATGGTTCCATTTTTTCCTCCATGAAAGAAAGATGTATGATAGTTGTATTTTCTCAGAGTTCCTGCAATTCCTTCGATGGAATTGGCAGCATAGGAGCTGTTTAAAAACGATTCATCGGATAAGGTGGGTAAGCCGGATAAGATGGCAGGAATGCCTTCAATGCTTCGCTTTCCATTGGCCACACATTTGTGCGTCAGGCTTTTACTCAATAAACTGTCTAAAAAGGGGGTGAATGTTTGTTTCCCTGTAAAATAGCCCATATGTTCCATAGAAAAGCTTTCGAGAATGATGATAACCACATTTTTAGCACTGAAATCCTTTTGATGAAGGGGTTTGTAAGATTTTGAAGGATCGAAAATGGTTTTCAACTCACTTTCAGAAAAATCGTTTTTTACTTGGAGACCAGTATATCCGTATGATTTCACCATGACAAACGGGGTGTTGAGCACTACCGGATTTAGCGCGGCAGGGGCTTTCAGGCTTGCATCCACAATGCCAATGGGTTTCAATTGCAATCCACCCCTGATTCCTATGACCAACAACCCAGCTACCACAAAAAATCCTATGGCAGATTTAACTCTGTTTTTCCATCCCACATTAAAATCACTACCAAAGGTTGGTTTAATCCTAAAATAGAGCTTGATAAGAAAAGCTATGATGACAATTCCAACCAAAACTGTCCACCAGAAATCGTAAAGAAAGGTGGGGGCCACATCCCAAAATGCATCGGTCGATTTGATATAACTAAAGATATCGAAGGTCATCCGCTTGAGTGTGAAGCGATAATAAATGGCATCGGTGATATTGATGGCAATGGCAACTGAAACCAGTGTTAGGGTGAAAATATCGATGATTTTCTGGAAATATCTATTGCTCGCAAATTGAAAAGGCAGGTGGTTGGCCAGCAAATAAACCGCTGCAATCATGGATAAAAATGACAAATCGAAACGCAGCCCAACCCACCAGGCATGTATGATATCAACGAAATCGAAACCATTAAAGAGTGCCATATTGAAGGTGTACAGGCACATACGTGACAAGCTCAGCAGGAGCAAAATCAGAATCAACCGCTTTGTTATGGCAAAGTAAAATTGCATAGAACTACTGGATGATGAAATAGCCATGATTATTAAATTGCTCATTGGAATGATATTTTTTTTCATGGCGTATTACATGTGACCTTAATGTAAAAAAATAAAAAATAACACATGAAAAGAAGCCGGACTTTGTCAGTGGTGCCACTGCATTAGACTTCAGTAATATTGTTTTTTATGGCAAACTTAACCAAATCTACGGTGGTGCGAAGGTTTATCTTGCGCATGATATTGTTTTTATGGCTTTCCACGGTTCTGATGCTGATGAAAAGCTTATCGGCAATTTCTGCGTTGGTAAAGCTTTCGGAGAAGAGCTTGAGCACTTCCAGTTCCCTGTCCGACAAAACACTCAATTGCTTATCGAGTGGACTATCGCTGTCTGCAGCTTTACGCAAATAGCTGTTTAACAATATATTGGTAATAGATTTTCCATAATAGTCATAACCACTTCGCAAGGTGTAAATGGCTTCTACCAATTCCTGACGGGTAGTATCTTTGGTTAAAAAACCTTTAGCGCCGGCTTTTATCGATTTAAGAATGAACGACTCGCGGGTGTTGAGCGAGAGCACAAGTAAACGTGCTTTGCTATAGTCGTTGGTAATTTTCTTAATCTCCGCAACGTCGTCGGCATTGGATAAATAGGAATTGTAGATAATAACATTGGGTTGAGAAAGCCTCACACGTCGTGTTAACTCCTCGGCGGTATTATAAAAGTCAGTGATTTCAATGTCATTAACATTGGAAAGTAGCGATTTAATACTCTCACAAACAATCTTATTACTATCTTTTATAACTACTCTTATCAAAACATTATGTTTAAAAATACCGCGCAAAGATAAAACTTTTCGTTTAGTTTTCATAAATTCGTAAACTCTTAGACTCAACCCTAAAACGATTTATGACAAACAACCTTTCCTACGGCAAAATGAGTTTTCCCCGCGAGAGCAAATCCTTTAAACAGCTTAAAGAGCTTTCCTGCATCAACCAAATTGTGAGCGTACTCAAAGAGAACAAATCTTTGGCCGATTCCTTTAAACAGATAGCAGATTTAATCCCCCAGTTTTGGCAATATCCCGATTTTACTGTAGCCCGAATTCATTTCGATGGGGCTGATTATGACAGTCGCGATTTTCAAAAATCCAATTGGCGGCTTCAAAAACGATTTACTACAATCAGGGGGAAACATGGCTATTTGGAAGTTTATTATACCAAAGAATTTCTCGATGATTTTGAAGGCCCTTTTTGCAAGGAAGAAGTAAATCTGATTGGCATTATTTCTCTAAAAATTACTGGATACATCAATGGAATAGAAGCCAAATCGCGAAAATCTGAAATCGATTTCGACATAAACTACCCCATTAAGGACAATAACCTCCCCCAGGATAAAATTCTCAACCGTCAGCTGCTACAGCGATTTATCAATAAAAATAATTTTGCCCGCGATATCTACCACGATTTAATGCCCTACAAAGTGAAGGAGATATTGCTGGTGGCCAACCTTTACGATGCCTACAGCATAGAAAAAGAAGGCCGTTTTAGCGAATATGTTCTGGGGGAATACAGCAGCTTGAACCTCACCAGCGTTCCCCGCATCACAGGAGTTTCAACAGAAAAAGATGCCCTTGACGAGCTTCAAAAGAAAAACTACGACTTAATCATTATCATGATGGGAACCGACAAAACCGGCCCAACCCGATTAAGCGAAAGCATTAAAAGTGTTTATCCATTTCTGCCGGTTTTTCTGTTACTTCACAACAACCGCGATGCGGCATTTTTTAAAGGAAGCCTCAACAAATCATTCGACAATGTATTTGTTTGGAATGGTCAGTCGCAGGTGTTTTTTGCCATGATAAAAATGGTGGAAGACAAAATAAACCTACAAAACGACACACAAAAAGGAATGACACGGGTAATTCTTCTGGTGGAAGATTCGCCCAAATACTACAGCCGGTACCTGCCCATGCTTTATAAAATTGTGATGGAACAAACCCGCAGGATTATTGACGATGTGAGCACCGACGAGCTTTATAAGGTTTTGCGGTTAAGAGCCCGGCCCAAAATTATCCATACCGACAACTATGAAGATGCAGTGGAGATATTCAATAATTATAAAGATTATATGCTTTGCCTCATCACCGACGTAAAGTTCTACAAGAATGGTCAGCTCGACGAGCGGGCGGGAGTAAATCTGGTGAAATATGTTCGCAAACAAATCGACGATTTACCCACCATCATCCAGTCGTCGCAAAAAGAAAACATGAGCGAAGCCTATCTGCTTCAGGCCAGTTTTATCGATAAAAACTCCGAGAGCCTTCTGCTCGACCTCAAAAACTTCATTATCCATTATCTGGGGTTTGGCGATTTTATTTATCGCGACAAGAACGGGCGAAAAATTGCTGTTGCACGAACTTTAAGAGAGTTTGAAGACCATTTGGCCACCATCCCCGACGAAAGTATATTCTTTCACGCCACCAAAAACCACTTCAGTCTTTGGCTTATGGCCCGGGGCGAAATTCAGATTTCGCGAATCATAAATCCCTCCAGAGTTACCGATTTTAAAGACAGCAAAGAGCTTCGAAAATACCTTATCGAGGTAATGCAAAGATTCAGAAACGAACAAACCCGCGGAAAAATAGTTCCTTTTGCCCCCAACAATATCGGCAATGAATATAATATTGTGAAGCTTTCTGATGGCTCACTCGGTGGAAAAGGCAGAGGACTGGCTTTTATCAACAGCCTGATTCACAATTTCGATTTCAGCCAGATTTTAACCGATATAAATATTTGCAATCCAGTTACTTACCTTATTGGTACGGACGAGTACGAATATTTTCTCGAACATAACAATCTCCACACCAAACTAAAGCTCATTCACGATTACGACAGAATCAGGCAAATATTTATTAAATGCGATCTCACTCCACCTTTGGTAGAGAAGCTGAAACTGATTCTGGAGGAGACAAAAAAACCCATCGCTGTTCGGTCCAGCGGGTTGTTCGAAGACAGCCTTATGCAACCCTTTGCCGGCATTTTCGATACCTATATTCTGCCCAATAACCACTCGAATCCCGAAATACGGCTCCAGCAACTCACCGATGCCGTAAAAATGGTTTATGCTTCTGTCTATAGCGACGTGGCCCGAGGTTATGTGGAAGCTGTAAACTACCGGATTGACGAAGAAAAAATGGCAGTAATTATTCAGGAAGTGGTTGGAAATCAATTTGGCGACTATTTTTATCCACATCTCAGCGGCATTGCCCAAAGCTATAACTACTATCCGGTGGCTTATATGAAACCCGAAGAAGGATTTGCCAATATTGCAGTGGGATTGGGTAAAACAGTGGTTGATGGAGGGAAGTCCTATCGGTTTTCACCAAAATATCCCGATTTGGAAAACTATTCCACCAAAGATTTATTCAAAAACAGCCAATCGGATTTCTTTGCCGTGAATCTGAAAGAGCGGGAGCTCAACTTGCTTTTGGGCGATGAAGAAGGACTCATCAGGTTACCCATTTCCGAAGCCGAAAAAAATGGTTCCCTAAAACATATGGCCAGCGTTTTCGATCAAAACAATAACCGCCTGGTTCCAACCTTAAATATTCCCGGACCCAGAATCGTAAATTTTGCCAACATATTAAAATACAACCACATACCACTTGCAAAAGCCATCGATGTCATTCTTCAAATAGGCCGCGAAGCCATTGGCAGCCCCGTTGAAATAGAATTTGCTCTCGACATGAACCGCGATGAAAACTACAAAAGCAGCTTATACATTCTTCAAATTAAACCCATTGTTGGAAACACAGAAGATTATAATATTGAGCTGAACACCGATGACGAAAAAAACATACTTCTTTATACAGAAAACGGGCTTGGAAACGGAATCGTAAACAATGTGTCGGATGTGGTTTATGTGATTCCAGATAATTTCGACAAATCAGAAACCAAAGAAATGGTGAAGGAAATTGACGCACTCAATGCCAAATTTAAGAAACTCGACAAGCATTATGTCCTTATTGGGCCAGGTCGCTGGGGTACCCGCGATCCGTGGATTGGCATCCCCGTGCAATGGCCACAGATTAGCCATGCCAAGGTAATTGTAGAAACAAGCCTGGTCAATTTCCCTCTCGAAGCTTCCAGCGGTTCACATTTTTTCCACAATGTTACCTCCGCCGATGTGGGTTATCTGAGTGTGCAGCAAGAGCTTTCATCGAATCTCATCAACTGGGAATTGCTGGGCCAACAGAAAATTGTTGAGCAAACACGTTTTTTCAGGCATGTCCAGTTCAAGGCTCCCCTTTCCATAAAAATGGATGGCAAAAAAAGAATTGCCATGATTCATTATAACCCGGAATCGCAATCCTGAAAATCCAAATTTTAGAATTTTTAAGAGGTCTGCGGGTGGTCTCGCTCACACATATAAGGCTGTTTCATTACATTTGCAGAAAATGTGATGATGCGGCCATGGCAGTTGCCAATCACAAAATGGATAAATGACTATTAATCATCATCTTATTCTACATAAACTTTAAAACATTAATTCATGAAATAGCCATGATTATAAAATCACTCATTGGAATGATATTTTTTTATCATGGCGTATTCCATCTGACAATTAAAAAACAAATTATATACAGATGAAAAATATAAGTTTAATTCTTTTACTATTGGGGCTAATGATTTGGAATTCACCAGGTTCATTTGCCCAAAAAATTATAACGAAACAGCAAACCACCGACACTACATCTAAAAAGGCTCAGGTACTTGCCCTGCACGATAAAATGAAATCGAATCTCTACACGCTTTATAACGCCTCTAATTTGATTACTTTCAAAATCATGGCCAAACAATTGCGCGAGACTGCCGAAGCTGAGAAAACGAAATGGCTTCCATACTACCATTCGGCCTATGGCTATATTTGGTCGGGTTTTCTTTCGGAGGATAAAAAAGAAATGGACAGCCTGCTGAATCAGGGGCAGCAAATGATAGATTCTGCAAATAAGTATAGTCCGTACAACAGCGAAATATTTGCACTGCAAGGATTATTGTATCAGGCACGGGTTAATGTTGATCCTGCAGCGAACTCTCAAAAATTTGCTCAGCTGGCCGTTCAAAACTACGATAGAGCCCGGTTTATGAATCCCGAAAACCCTCGTCCCTATTACCTTATTGGACAAGTTTTATGGCGATTGCCCGAAAAACTTGGAGGAAACAAAACCAATGCCTGCAAACATTTCGAAATGGCCAAAGAGAAATTTGAAACCTTTAAGCCCAAAAGTGAATTTTCTCCAAACTGGGGAAAGGATGCCAATTTAAAGCTGATGGAGGAATGTAAAAAATAGCTATGTCGCAAGTTCTTATTTCCGTTGAAAACCTCACTAAATCATATAGCGAGAAACTTCTTTTCCAAAACATAAACTTTAGCATCAGCGAAGGACAAAAAATTGCTCTCGTTGCTCATAATGGGGTTGGAAAAAGCACCTTGCTCAATATTATTACGGGTGCCGAAATTCCCGACGATGGCAAAGTTGTGGTTAGGGAATCATTAAAAATTGCCTATCTAAAACAAGACCCCGAATTAGACAATAACCTGAAAGTGAAAGAAGTGCTCTTTCACTTGAACAATTTGTTCGTTCAGCTGATTGACCAATACCATCTGCATCTGCATAATTTTCAGGAAGATCCATCTAATTCCAATCAAAAGAAGCTCGACGAAGCCACTTCTCTCATGGATTTGCATGGAGCCTGGGATTATGAACACCGGATAACCGAAGTGCTCGAGAAATTTCAAATCAACGATTTGGAGCGGGAAGTCTCATCCCTATCAGGTGGTCAACGCAAAAAACTTGCCCTGGCTTCGGTTATAATCGATCAGGCCGACCTTATCATTCTCGACGAGCCCACCAATCATCTCGATATTGCCACCATTGAATGGCTCGAAGAGCATATCAGCATGAGCCGCTTAAGCCTGCTCATCGTTACCCACGACCGGTATTTTCTCGACGAAGTCTGCGATTCCATTATCGAAATCGATCAGCAAAGAAGCTATACCTACCGCGGAAACTTCAGCTACTTTCTGGAGAAAAAAGCCGAACGGGAAGCTTCGGAAGCTCTCGAGATAGAAAAAGCCCGCAATACCTATCGAAAAGAGCTCGACTGGATGCGCCGTCAACCCAAAGCCCGAACCACCAAAAGCAAAGCCCGAATCGATTCGTTTTACGATTTGGAAAAAATTGCCCGCAAAAGACTCGAAGAGAAAAAGCTGGAATTTAATGTCAAGATGAGCCGTCAGGGGCGCAAAATTCTGGAAGTCAAAAATCTGTCCAAACGCTTCGATCAGGTAGTGATTGTGGACAAATTCGAGTATATCTTTAAAAAAGGTGAAAGAATAGGATTTGTGGGGCCCAATGGAACCGGGAAAACTACTTTGCTCAACCTGCTCACCAATCAAATATCGCCCGATTCGGGGGAAGTGGTGGTGGGCGATACCACAAAATTTGGTTACTACACCCAAAAAGGACTCGTTGCCAAGGACCATCTCAGAGTAATTGAGATTGTAAAAGAAGTTGCCGAAGCCATTGATATGGGTGGAAATAGCATTGGAGCTGCACAGTTTTTGTTCCATTTTGGATTCTCCTACGCACTTCAACAAAGCTATTATAGCAGCCTCAGTGGTGGCGAAAGGCGCAAACTCTACCTTTTGCTCACCTTGCTCAACAACCCCAATTTCCTGATTCTTGATGAACCCACCAACGATTTGGACATTTTTACACTGGGCAAACTCGAAGAATTTCTGGTTGATTTTCCGGGTTGTATCATCATTGTAAGCCACGATAGATACTTCCTCGATAAAGTCTGCGACCACCTTTTTGTTTTTGATGGCAATGGTCAGATAAAGGATCATGTGGGGAATTATTCCGACTACCGCGAATTGAAAGACATTCAGGCAGCCCTGGAGAAAAAGGAGAAAAAGGCAGAAAAGCCACAAACTGTTATCGCGAAACCGCCTCAGAATAAAGCTACTTTTATGGAGAAGAAAGAATTCGAATCGCTTGGAGTAGAAATTCCGAATCTGGAACAAAAAAAGGCAACCATTATTTCGCAGCTCAATAGCGGAAATCAGAACCCCCAGGAACTTCACAATCTAAGCATCGAATTTCAGCAGGTGTCGGAGCAGTTGGACGAGCTGGAAATGAGATGGCTGGAGCTCAGCGAAAAAATGAGCAATTAGCAATCATTACCCGCTCAGTCAACCGAGAATTTATTTTCAAATTTCTCGCAATTAAAAGCATAAAAATGATTTTTATTTCCCGGTAAAAATTTGTAAATTTCATCAATGGAAGCCATTCGTCAAATACTGATAAAATACTGGGGATATCCTAACTTTCGGCCAAAACAGGAAGAAATAATTCAATCTGTTCTATCAGGTCGCGATACTTTGGCGCTTTTACCCACAGGCGGAGGCAAAAGTCTTTGCTATCAGGTTCCAGGAATGTTGCTCGATGGAATTACCATTGTCATTACACCACTCATTGCCTTGATGAAAGACCAGGTGGACAATCTCAGGAAACGCAACATCAAAGCGGTGGCACTTTTTTCGGGGATGAGTTCACACGACTATGAGCTGGCCATGAATCAGGTAACATTGGGCGATGCCAAATTTCTCTATCTCTCGCCCGAAAGGCTGCTTTCTGAGAAATTCCTGCTCATTCTGCCCACGCTAAAAATAAAACTCATCGCTGTAGATGAGGCTCACTGCATTAGCCAATGGGGCTATGATTTCCGTCCGCCCTATCTTAAAATAGCTGAAATCAGACACTTCTTTCCTAAAATACCCGTTCTGGCACTCACTGCAACAGCAACGCCCGCCGTAGCCAATGACATACAGCTTAGACTTGGTTTTAAAAATGGGAATTTTCTGTCGTCGAGTTTCATGCGAAGCAACCTCATTTACTTTGTTTCGAAGGAGGAAAATAAACTCCAAATGCTTTTAAAGCTTGTACAAAAACAGCAAGGAACTGGAATAGTATATGTTAGAAACAGGAAAAAGACCAAGGAAATCAGCGATTTTCTTGAAAAAGAGAACATTAGTTCATCCTTTTACCACGCCGGATTAGATTCCAGAGTCCGCGATCAGAAACAAAAGCAATGGAAAGATGGGTTCACAAGAGTGATTGTAGCCACCAATGCCTTTGGAATGGGGATTGACAAAGACAATGTTCGTTTTGTGGCACATCTTGATTTGCCAGACAATCCGGAAGCTTATTTTCAGGAGGCAGGAAGAGGTGGCCGCGACGGCAAAACAGCTTATTCTGTAATATTTTGGGATAAGGCAGATATTTTGAATCTTCATAAAAACTTTGAAACGAGCTATCCGCCTCTCGATGTCATAAAAAATACCTATCAGGCTTTGGGGAACTATTTCAGGCTTGCAGTTGGCAGCGGAGAAGGACAGGCCTTTAATTTCGATATTACCGATTTTTCGCGCCAATATCAGCTTTCGCCACTCATCGCATTTAACAGCTTAAAAATATTAGAAAAGGAGGGGCTGCTTATACTCAACGATGCGATTTATCATCCATCGCAGGTAAAAGTATTAATGAATGGGGGTGATTTGTATCGCTTTCAGGTTGAAAATGCCGCTTACGATAATCTTATCAAATTCATCCTCAGAACCTATTCGGGGGTTTTTCAGCAATTCACTTCTATCAATGAGAATCAGATAGTTCAAGCATTTGGAATAACCAAAATTCAAGTTCAGGAAATGCTGCAAAAGCTTAAAAAACTTGAAGTTTTGGATTATACCCCCGAAAATAATGAGCCACAGGTGATTTATGTAAAAGAGCGTCTCGATGTTTCAAGTATACAGATTTCACCCGAAAACTATGAATTTCGCAAGAAGGCAGCCAAAGAAAGGCTGCTTGCGATGATAAACTATATTGAGTCGGATCATAAATGCCGGAGTCAACAGTTATTGAGCTATTTTGGAGAGAATAACAGTCAGCGTTGCGGGCAATGCGATGTTTGCAGGAAAAGAAACAAAACCGAACTTAGTAAACTGGAATTTGATTTAATGGTTGACCTGATTAAGCCTGTTTTAAAAAACCAGCCCCTGCTGATTGATGATTTGGTTTTTTCGGTGGATACCGACAATGTCGACAAACTTTTGAACACCATTAGCTGGTTACAGGAGAACGGGAAAATACGGGAGGATGAGAATCATTTATTGCATTGGGTTTAGTGACTATTCCTTAGGAGAAGAATTTCACATTTTTTAAAATAACTCTGAAATCCAATCGATTATGGACATTCCTTTGCGGGTTGCAATGATATAGATTATTATTACCTGCTCCAATGTAAACAAGGCAATAATGATATTTTTAATTCTACTATCCTTCTTAGAACTTTCCATAACTCATGTTTATCAAAATTCAAAGATAAAAAAAAGCTCCGTATTTTCAATACAGAGCTTCTTTATAAATCAAGCAAAAAAAAACTATTTAACGCCATCCGCTAATTCGTTTCCTGCTTTGAATTTAATTACTTTTTTAGATGCAATTGTAATTTCTGCTCCAGTTTGTGGGTTTCTACCTTTGCGAGATTCTCTCATAGATACTGAGAAAGAACCAAATCCAACCAATGCAACTCTATCGCCACCAGCTAAAGCGTTCCCAGTTGATTTAATAAATGCATCTAAAGCTTTTTTGGCATCAGCTTTTGTCAAGCCTGACTCGTTTGCCATTGCTTCAATTAATTCTGCTTTGTTCATTTTGTAAGATTTTAATTAACACATTTAATTTTTCATTGATGCAAATATAACTGAAAATACTTCAAAAGCAAGTGTTTCAAGAGTTTTTGCAAAAAAAATTAACGTAAAAGGTTATTTTGTTGAAAACTTGGTTTTTTTGTTCAAAACCTTATTACTACCTTTAAAATCCTATTCAAAAAACATTGCTTCTTCTACCAAAAAACCCCTTAAAAATTCATCGGTTTTCATCCGCTTTTTTCCTTCTAATTGTAATTCAAGTATTTCCAACTCAAAACCAAAAGTGCTTACATAAAAAGATTTACCTTCGATTCTAATTGAACCTGGTTGTCGGACTGAAACAATATCGGATACTCTCCCTTCAAATATCTTTACAGACAAAATCTTAGAGGGTTCCCCCGGAATGACAAGCTTTGTCCATGCGGCAGGATAAGGGCTTAATCCCCTGATAAAATTGAGAATATCCTGACAATTTCCTGACCAACGAATCAGACAATCCTCTTTAAAAATTTTGGGGGCTGATTTTAATTCCTCATGCGCTAAGAGTTCGTTCTGTGGTTTTTCTATAACTTCCTTTCTTTCAATGGCATCTATAGTTTCCAACACCAACTGAGCTCCTAAGGAAGCCAGTTTATCGTGCAGACTTCCCGCATTATCTTCGGGTAGAATAGGACATGTTTTCTGGGCGATGATATTTCCTGTATCTATTTGATGGTTTATGAAAAATGTAGTTACTCCGGTTAAGGAATCCCCGTTAATAAGGCAGTGATTTATGGGGGCTGCTCCCCGGTATTGCGGCAACAAGGAAGCGTGAAGGTTAAAAGTTCCCAAAGTCGGAATTTCCCAAACCACCGCTGGTAACATCCTGAAGGCGACCACAATTTGCAAATCGGGATTAAGCGATTTGAGTTCATCCAAAAAAAGCGGGTCTTTCAGGTTTGACGGGGTAAGTACATGAATGTCGTGTGCCAAACAAAACTCTTTAACCGCCGACATCTGAATTTTCTTGCCACGTCCGGCTGGTTTATCGGGTGCCGTTATCACCCCAACAATATGATAATTGTTTTCATAAATGGCCCGAAGTGTGGATACAGCAAAATCAGGAGTACCCATGAAAACAATTCTTAGGTTTTCTTTCATTGGATCAGAACATTATTATAAAAAAAATACCTGACCCCGAAGGAACAGGTATTGTATATTTCAAATAGAAATGACTATTTATTCAATTTGCTTTTCAAATAAACAATGTATTTCTCTGCTTGCCTGCCCTCATTCGATGTGGGAAAATCCTTGGCAATTCTCTCGTGCAGATTCAATGCTTTTGAAAAATCGTTATCACTTTCGTAAGCTAAAGCAGCTTTTTGAAAGAATAATGGCGATGTAAAATCATTTTTATTCTGATTGGCTGCGTCCAGATAATAGGTAATGGCTTTATCAGTTTCGCCCAATTCAAGGTAGGCATCGCCAATAGCACCCATAGCCATAGGAGCAACAATTTTATCATCGGCTTTAAAGCCTTTTAGTTTTTTGATGGCTTCGTTATAATTTCCCAACTTCAAATAGCAAATGCCTGCGTAGTATTTTGCCAGATTAGCACTTTTTGTCATACCATACTGGTCGATGATGTCGAGAAATCCAGGATTGATACCCTTTCCCTCAAGAGCCATCTGCAGCGAATCAATGCCAAAATAACTTTCGGCCCAGGCCATTTCCACTTGTGCTTTTTCTTCTTTCGGTTGAATGTAATATTTATCGAAGGCAAAATAGGCTACCACAGCCAAAACTATGGCTCCAATGACGATAAGGATAGTTTTCTGATGCTTCTCAATAATTTGCTCCGATTTGGTCAAGGCCTCTTCTACGGCTTCCAATCTTTCTTCTGTAAGATCTTTTGTACTTCTTTTTTGCGACATTTTGTTATTTTATTTTGAAGTGCAAAAGTAAATTTTTTTTAAAAACTCCTCATTGAATTTAAAAAAAAATGTAGCAAGCTCATATTTTGGCTAAACAGCCTTGCGGGATTGAAAATCTTGTCTATTTTTGCAGCCGCTTAATCGCAAAACAAAAAGCTACAATAGCTTTCCCGTATGAATTTGGGTGAAGTGAAAAACTGTTTTGCAATTGGCCGACCGTAGTTACAATAGAAACATCGGTTCGTTCTTTAAAATTTTGGGGAGATTCCAGAGCGGCCAAATGGGGCAGACTGTAAATCTGTTGGTGACACCTTCGGAGGTTCGAATCCTCCTCTCCCCACATTTTTCCTTTTCACAAAACCGGAATAACGCTCCAAATCCCCTTCTCCTATCATTCAATATTTCTTATTTCCCCCAAATATTTTGTCTTCGGTATCCTTTTCTAATTTTCCAGAGCTTTCCTTCCGAAATGAATTTCCAGGGCAAAAAAAAACCTGACTCATGAGCCAGGTCTGTTTTTTTAATTGCCTTTGGTTAGTTGTTCAACATTACCGGCATAATGAGCATTAAAATATCTTCTCTTTCGTCGTTGGAATTTGGAATGATTAAACCAGCACGATTGGGTTGAGAAAGATGCAAACTCACTTCGTCGGAATCAAGATTTGTTAGCATCTCCAATAAAAATCTGGAGTTAAATCCAATATCCATGTCTTCTCCATCATAGTTGCAGCTGATACGCTCTTGTGCAGCGTTGCTATAATCCAAATCCTCTGCAAAAAGTTGCAGCTCCTGCCCCATTATTTTAAGGCGGATTTGGTGGGTTGATTTATTTGAGAAAATTGAAACCCTTCTTATAACGCTGAGGAAAGCCTGACGATTCACTGTAAGCACGTTCGGATTTTCTTTAGGAATAACAGCTTCATAATTTGGATAACGACCATCAACAAGTTTACAAACCAAACTAAAATTCTCAAAAGTGAAAACAGCGTTTTTCTCGGTGTATTCAATTTTAACCGCAGTTTCGTCGTTGGGAAGCGTATTCTTAAGTAGGTTCAATGGTTTTTTGGGGAGGATAAAGCTGATTTGAGCATCGGAGTTTTGATGCACGTGACGATAGCGCACGAGCTTGTGAGCATCGGTTGCTACAAAAGTAATGTCATCGTTGTGAATATCGCAAAACACACCAGCCATAACCGGGCGAAGCTCATCGTTACCAGTGGCGAAAAGCGTTTTGTTGATGGCACTCACAAGAATGGCCGATTCAAATTCCACACTTACTTTATCTTCAAATGGGCTTGCTTTGGGGAACTCGTCGGCATTAAATCCCGACAGGTTATATTTTCCGTCGCCGGCAGCCAATTCAATCTTGTTGTCATTATCTATGGTGAAGGTGATGGGTATATTGGGGAAAGCCTTGAGCATTTCCAGCAACAATCTGGCAGGAACTGCAACCTGACCATCGTCTTCTGCCATCTCCAAATCCAGGTTCACGGTCATAATCGTTTCCAAATCGCTGGAAGTGACAGACAATGTTTGCCCATTTAACTCGAATAGGAAATTATCTAAAATTGGCAATGTATTCTTTGCATTCAATACGCCACCCAATGCCTGAACACTCTTGAGTAAACTTATACTGTTGACAATAAATCTCATAGAAATACTTTTTTAATTTTTTTTGAATGGGTAAAATTAGAAAAAATCACTTAGCAGCCATCAATATAATGTCTATTTTTTCAACAGTTTATTCACTGATGTAGCTTTCTATAACCCGGACAACATTGTCTAATCGGATGGGATTATTAAATTTGCAGAAAAAAACAATATGCTAAGTAGATATAATGTCTCATCCTTTCTTTTATTTGCTCTTTTATTGAGCCAGCTGACCAGTTGTAAACCGGACCCAAAAACATCCAGTCTGGAACAAATTAAAACTTTGGAAAAGAAATTGTTTGACGAGAAAAATGGTGTAATAGACCAGGTTGAAGCAGCCAATATCATAGCGCTCTACACTAATTTTTCCGAAACCTGGCCAGAAGATGCTCAAAGCCAGGAATTTCTGTTTAAAGCTGCCGATGTGAGTCTGAATGTTTTTCACACTCAGGAAACCATTAGCCTGCTCAACAAATACATTCAGCTTTATCCCAAATCGGAAAAAGCTCCCCAGGCCTTGTTTTTAAAGGCATTTGCTTACGAAAACTATTTTTCCGATTTCGACAATGCCCGTGCAGCCTATGAGCAATTTTTAAAACAATATCCCACCCATGAACTGGCACAGGACGCTCAAATTTCATTGGATAATTTGGGAAAATCGCCCGAGGATATCATTAAATCCTTCCAGCAAAACTAAATCGGCGCATTGAGATTTGCAGTCCCGATGTAATTTCCCCAGCAAAGTCAATTTGTCAAAATGTGATATTGGGTTATAGAAGCCCCTGGAATTGATAAAAAACCATCGAAATTCATCTTAAAATTATGACATTATGACTTGGTTTAGTGTTTTGTCAAGAAGCAAACCGCTTTTTCGGTGGAAATAAAAATCTAAAAGCGGTTATCGAAAAACCTTAGGAACAAATGTTTTAAAATATTGAATTATAGATATTTGATAAAGAATAATACCTGGTGTTCAAAACACTGTTTTACTTTCAGTATTAAATTTTAAAAAGATAAAATATTATTCTATTTTTGCGCCTTGAAAAATCAGAATTATTTAAAACTCTACACACATGCAGAATAAAGGAGCTATTCGTTTATTTGCCATCGTTTTTGCCTTGGTATGTATATTTCAGCTTTCGTTTACTTTTTTCGCCCGCAAGGCAGAAGGTAATGCCAAAGATTTCGCAAACTCACCCAAGTCCATTGAACTGGCAAATGTTTTAGCAAAAGGTAACCCCCTCAGAGAAGGGATGATTTTAGATTCTATCTCAAAAGCCAGAGAAAGATTTTTTCTGGACTCAATTCAAAATGAGGTAGTCTACAATATTTTAATAAGAAAATACACCTACAGAGAAGTTAAAGAGCGCGAAATCAACCTAGGTCTCGACCTTAAAGGTGGTATGAACGTAACTTTGGAAGTGTCAGTTCCCGATATCATTGTCGCCTTATCAGGGAAAAGTAAAAATGCTACTTTCAGAGAAGCTATTGCCAAAGCAAAAGAAAAACAAAAAAGCACCGATCAGGATTTCCTGAGCCTTTTCAGCGAGTCTATTAAGGAATTGGATCCTAATTTTAGCTTAGCCAGTGTATTTAGCACCATCGACCTTAAAGACAAAATCAATTATAACTCATCGAATGATGAAGTTTTGGCTGTTTTAGAGGAAGAAGTTGACGGAGCTATTGACAGAACATTTAATATTTTAAATACCCGTATCAACAGGTTTGGTGTTGCTCAGCCAAACATTCAGCAGTTGGCTACCAAAGGAAGAATCTTAGTGGAACTCCCTGGTATTAAGGAGCCTGAAAGGGTAAGAAAACTTCTGCAGGGAACAGCCCAATTAGAATTCTGGGAAACCTGGGAATTTGCAGAAACTGTAGGATATTTCGCTCAGGCCAATCAGGCTTTGGTAGAAATGAATGCAGCAACCAATGTGGTTGAAAAAGCAACATCAACCAGTCTTAATGCAGACCAAACTACAGCCAACTCCACTTCGGAAACGACTGCAACCGAAACATCAACTGCATCGGATAAATCTTTACTCAACGAGATTAAGCAGGATACCAACAGTGCTAAAGATGAAAATCTTGCCGCAGCTGAGTTTTACAAGAACAATCCTATTTATGAGTTTTTGCAGCCTAACTTCCAACGTGATCCTTCCAGTGGTAATGTTTACCCCAGCAAAGGTGCTGCAGTTGGTTATGCATCGGTAAAAGATACCGCTGCTGTTAATGCTTTGCTCTTCAAAACAAAAAATATATTCCCCACCAATATCCGCTTCATGTGGACCATTCATCCACTTGAAAAAGGTAGCGATATTCACAGTTTGGTAGCCATTAAAGTAAGTTCACGCGATGGCGAACCCGCTTTGGGAGGCGATGTTATTGTTGATGCTTCGCAGGATTACAGCCCAACCGGACAAGTTGAAGTTTCCATGAGCATGAATGCTGAAGGAGCTTTAACCTGGAAACGATTAACTGGTGAAAATATTGGTCGTCAGGTTGCCATAGCCTTAGATGGTCTTGTTTATAGCTATCCTGTGGTTAATACTGAGATTGCTGGTGGACGTTCATCCATTTCTGGTGGTGACATGACTGTGGAAGAAGCTCAGGATATTGCCAACATTCTTAAAGCCGGTAAATTACCCGCTCCTGCAAGAATCGTTCAGGAAGAAATTGTTGGTCCTTCTTTAGGACAGGAAGGCATTACTTCAGGTCTGTGGTCGTTTGTACTTGCCTTTATGCTCGTATTGGCCTACATGATTTTCTTCTATAACAGAGCAGGATGGGTGGCTGACCTCGCTTTGATGGTTAACATCCTGTTCATCTTTGGGGTATTGGCTTCTCTGGGAGCTGTACTGACATTGCCTGGTATTGCCGGTATCGTGTTAACGCTCGGTATGGCGGTCGACTCCAACGTTATTATCTATGAAAGGATTAAAGAAGAAATTGCCTTTGGTAAAGGAATCAGATTGGCCATAACCGATGGTTATAAAAATGCTTACTCAGCCATTATCGACGGTAACGTTACCACATTGCTTACCGCTATTGTACTGAATATTTTTGGTTCTGGTCCGATTCAGGGTTTTGCAACCACTTTAATCATTGGTATTTTCACTTCATTATTTACTTCAATCTTTATCTCTCGTTTGGTTTTCTCCAAATTGATGGATGGTAATAAAGAAATTACTTTCAGCACCAAAAGAACCGAAAACATTTTTAAAGGTGTAAAATTCGATTTTATTGGAAAACGCAAAATTGCCTACTTTATCTCTGGAACAGTTATCTTTTTAGGTATTATTTCATTGGCGGTAAGAGGTTTAAGTTATGGCGTTGATTTCTCTGGGGGTCGTACCTATGTGGTTCGTTTCGACAAGAGTGTGGCAACTAACGATGTTAGAAGTACATTAACAAAAGAGTTTGGCCAATCGCCAGAGGTAAAAACTTTTGGCCCTGACAGTCAGGTTAAAATCACTACTCAGTATATGATTAATGATGATGGCGATAATGTGGATTTAATCATTGAAGAGAAACTTTATAATGGGTTAAAAGGTCTCTACACAAAATCGTTAACATTCGACGAATTCTCTGGAAATAACAGCGATGCTGAACAATTGACAGGTATTCTGAGTTCTCAAAAAGTTGGACCTACCATTGTGGATGAGATTATTCGTGGTGCTTTCTTCGCTATATTCTTTGCTTTGATTATCATCTTCGCGTATATTGCTATTCGATTCAAAAAATGGCAATATGGAGTGGGTGGTGTGATAGCATTGTTCCACGATGTTATGATAACTTTAGGTATTTTCTCTATGTTCTGGGGTTTGTTACCTTTCAGTATGGATATGGATCAGGCCTTTATCGCTGCAATTCTAACCATTATCGGATACTCAATCAACGATACCGTAATCATCTTCGACCGTATCAGGGAATATCTTGGCCTTCACAAAAAGACTGATTTAAAAACCAATATCAATAATGCCTTGACAAGCACTTTAGGAAGAACCCTAAATACTGCAGGAACTACTTTAGTGGTATTGCTGGCAATCTTCTTGTTTGGCGGCGAAATCATCAGAGGCTTTACATTTGCCTTATTGATTGGGGTAGCTGTTGGTACTTATTCATCAATTTTCACCGCCAGCCCAATCGCCTATGACTTTTTAGGTGGCGATAAAGTGAAAGCTGAAATAGACCCAAAAAAAATTGAATCTAAAAAATAATCGACCTTAACGGTTCAATATAAAATAAGTCCCGACTTCAATCGGGACTTTTTTTATTTTTGCAAAAAAACTCAATGTTACATTCCCCTTTCATACTATTTATTGATATCAGCGGCGGAGAATTCTTAGTCATACTGTTGGTTATTCTTGTCGTGGTTGGCCCCGACAAAATCCCCGATTTTGCCAGAAAGACCGGACAGGTGCTTCGCTACGTTCGAAAAGCAACCGATGACATAAAAAGGGAAATAGAAAAGGAAACCGATGCAGTGCAAAAACCCTTTAAATCGGCCTATCAAAATGTGACTTCCATGACCAGCGAAACCACCAACGAGCTAAGAAACTCATTAAATACAAACGATACTACAGAGAAAAAGGAACAGCCCCTCTCCAACTCACCCAAATTAACAACCCTCATTGACGATTCGACTGAGCCAACAAAACAGCAAAACAACAATAAAAACCCAAATGATTAGTTTATTCTGAAAATTCAAAATATGAATAGAATTCAAGCCATTTTTTTAATAATATTTTTTCTCGGCTCATCACTGTTTTCCATTGGACAAAACAGGCACATTAAAGCCGGTGATGATGCCTTTGAAAACCAACTCTATAAAATAGCTGCCGAGAAGTATAAAAAAGGTTATAAAAAGCTGAAAAAGGCGGAGGATAAAGAAATCGTTTCGCTAAAAATGGCAGAATCGTATCGGCTTACCAACGACCTTAGAAAAGCCAAAGCACAGTATAACAGGCTCGTGAGACTTGAATCGTACAAAAACAACCCCGAAATTGTGCTTCGGTATGGTCAGGTGCTCCTGATGCTCTCCGAGTTTAAGGAAGCAGACCTTCAATTTGCCTTGTATGACAGCCTTATGAATCAGGATCCACAGGCGCTGGTTGCTGTGGAATCGCTAAAATATGCCCGCCGGGTTTTAGAAAACCCTAAAAACTACACCCTCGAAAACCTGAAAAAGATAAACTCCAAATACGACGATTTTAGCCCGGCATTTCAGGACAATAACTATCAAAGCATCTATTTTACCTCCTCCCGCGAAGAAGCATTTGGCGATGATAACGATGGCTGGACCGGTGAAAAATTCAGCGACATATTCTATACAAAACTCGAACGCGATGGCGAATGGAGCAAACCAGAACCCATTGATGAAGACGAAGTCATTAATACTAAAGCCAACGAAGGCCAACCACAATTCAACAGCAGGTTTAGCCGCATGTATTTCACCCGCTGTTTTACAAGCCCCGACAGGCCTTGCGGTTGCCTTATACTTCATTCAAAGAGATCGGGCCGAGACTGGGATGACCCCGAAGTAGTTGAGCTCGGAAGCGATAGCAGCCATGTGGTTGGACATCCGGCCATTAGCGATGATGAAAGATTTATCATTTTTGCCGCAGATTTTGACGATGGCTATGGCGGAAAAGACCTTTATATTGCCGAACGCGACAGTAAACGGGATGGATTTAAACGTCCGCGTAATCTTGGACCAAAGATTAATACCAAATTCGATGAAATGTATCCTTTCCTCCGAAACGATACCACCCTTTATTTCTCGTCGAACGGGCATATTGGAATGGGCGGGCTTGATATTTTCAAAATCTTCCTCAATTCTGATACCATTGCCACTGCACCCGAAAATATGGGATATCCTATAAATTCTACCTCCGACGATTTCGGAATTATTTTCGACCCCAGCCAATACGAGTCAGGATTTCTGGCATCGAACCGACCTGGCGGAAAAGGCGGTGCTGACATCTATACTTTTGTGCTTCCTCCACTCGAATTTACTATTTCGGGTATTGTAACCGATGATTATACTTTCCAGGTAGTTGATGGGATGGATGTTTTGCTTTTGGGATCGGATGGTTCGGAGAAAAAAGCCAAAACACAGACCGATGGAACCTTTAGCTTTAATAATAAACAGGTAACACCCGATACTGAATACGAAATTGTTTTTGAAAAAGATGGATATCTGAGATTGGTATTGAAAGAAACCACTGTCGGACTGGATCACAGCAAGGATATTCAGATGGAAGTGAAGCTTCAGCGGTTGGCCGAAGAGCCCATTGTTTTGCCCGAAATATTGTTCGATTTGGCCAAATGGGATTTAAAACCCCAGTTTGAAGACAGCTTGCAAGGCCTTATTGAAACCATGGACGCCAATCCAAACATAGTGGTGGAATTGGGCGCTCATACCGATGCCCGCGGCAAAGATGAACAAAACGATATTCTGTCGCAAAAACGCGCCGAGTCGGTGGTTGACTATTTAATTCTCAGAGGGATCGACCCAGGTCGTTTATTTGCAAAAGGATATGGCGAAACAACTCCCAGAACCTTAAACACCGACCTTACTAAAAACGGCATCACATTCCCTGCCGGACTCACCCTCACCGAAGGCTATATTGACTCCTTACCTAAATCGCAGCAGGAAACGGCTCATACTCTCAATCGGCGGATTGAATTCCGAATTCTGAGGAAAGATTACAAGCAGCGGGCTTTGGCTGAAAGAGGCGATACCAGTAATATAGAAATTCAATTGGGTGACAAGAAAAACCGCCTTTTCTTTACCAAGCCCGACAAACAAATGTTTAAAACTGAATGTTCCATCAATGGTTATAGCTTTGAAGTAATTTATACTCCATTAACCAATCTGGTGACCTGTTCGGTTGATTTTGCCCTTGAATTATTGAAGCAGGGAGTTATAAAGAAGGAAGATTTCAAAGGCAATCCGGACGATATTATCTCAACCGGCAACATTGTTCATAAATCTGTTTTTACCATTAAGGATTTTCGTCTGGGCAATCAAACCATAAGAAATCTCGATGTATATGTTTGGCACGGCAGTCTGCATCCATTCTTTATCAATGAGGTGACTCTCAATAAATTCGGAGTTCCTACCATTGACGAAAAACTGCAAACCATCACCTTTGAATAATTCTATGACAAAAGCATCCAAATACGATCAAAGGGGCGTATCGGCTTCGAAGGAAGATGTTCACAGCGCCATAAAAAACATTGACAAAGGTCTGTTTCCCAAAGCTTTTTGCAAAATCATCCCCGATATTTTAGGGGGTGATGAGGATTATTGCACCATAATGCATGCCGATGGAGCAGGAACAAAATCGTCGCTGGCCTACATGTATTGGAAAGAAACCGGTGACCTGTCGGTATGGAAGGGAATTGCGCAGGACGCCCTGGTTATGAATCTCGACGACTTGATTTGTGTGGGTGCCACCGATTCCATTTTACTTTCATCGACCATTGGGCGAAATAAAAACCTGATTCCCGGGGAGGTAATTTCTGCCATTATCAATGGCACCGAAGAATTGCTGGACGAACTAAGAAAATGGGGTGTCAATATTTATTCCACTGGCGGGGAAACTGCCGATGTGGGCGATTTGGTAAGAACTATTATTGTTGACAGCACCGTGACCACCCGAATGAAACGGGCCGATGTGGTTGATAATTCCAGAATAATGGCGGGCGACGTGATTGTGGGATTGAGCAGCTATGGCCAGGCCATTTACGAAAAAGAGTATAATGGCGGAATGGGTAGCAATGGTTTAACCAGCGCCCGTCACGATGTTTTCTCAAAAATTCTGGCTTCGAAATATCCCGAAAGCTTCGATCCTTCAATACCCGAGCAACTCGTTTACGCTGGCAAAAAACTACTCACCGATTCAACTACCATTTCAGGAATCGATGCTGGTAAGCTCGTATTATCACCCACAAGAACTTATGCCCCCATTATAAAAAAAGTATTGGATCGGCTTCGACCACAAATACATGGAATAGTTCATTGCAGCGGGGGTGCCCAAACAAAGATTCTGCATTTCGTCGACAATTTGCACATAATAAAAGACCAATTGTTTCCCATTCCGCCGCTTTTCCGCATGATTCAGGAAGAATCGAAAACCGATTGGCAAGAGATGTATAAGGTTTTTAATATGGGTCATCGTATGGAATTGTACGTTCCGGAGGAAATAGCTGGGGAAATCATCCAAATATCCAAATCTTTTGGTGTTGATGCACAAATAGTTGGTCGGGTTGAATCATCCAATGCAAAAAAGCTAACCATTTCGAGCCAAGTTGGAGATTTTATTTACCACAGTGCCTAAAAAATTTCGAAAAATTAATTTTCAACCCTTGATTTAACAAAATTCATTTTTTACCTTTATACATCGAATAATTATTTGGCTGTTATTGACTTAGGTTTTTTCCAATGTGGTCAATACTTCAACAATTTAAAACAAGTAACCACGGTCTCATTACGTTCGATAAAAGTTCTCAAAAGCAAGATGTAAATTGTAAAACCAACCACAGGGTATCATTTGTTGTCCTTTCAACATTTTAAGTAATTAATAAGCCCAATTATTTGCCCTGCTGGTTGGTTTTCCTATGTTCGGGAGTTTCATTATCCATTATCTTTGCAATAAAAAAGAATCACACTATTTCTATATGAAGAACTATACCATAACAACCCTGTTTACGCTATATTTACTTGTATCTCAATTGGCCTTTGGGCAAAATAAAACCCTGTCGGGAAGTATAACCGACGAGGAAACAAAAGAATCGCTGGCCTTTGTCAATATCATTACACCCGATGGGAAAGCCGGCGTTTCGAGCGATATTGACGGCAAATTTCAGATTTCTGTTCCCGAAAACACTCAGATGCTTTTGATAACATCTGTGGGCTACGAAAAGCTTGAATACATTCTGGGCACCAAAACTTCCCGGATTCAAATAAAATTGAAGCGCAAGTCATATTTGCTAACCGAGCTCGAAATAACTCCGGGCGACAATCCAGCCCACCGGATCATTAAAAATGTGGTTCTATATCGCGATACCAATAACCCAAAAAAACTTCAGAGCTTTGCCTATACCAGCTACGATAAAATGGTTGTTACGCTGGATATGGAGCATGTTCAGAAGGCCGATTCTATTCTTGAAATCCCCGACAGCATTGGCACAATCAGCGAAATGGTTAAAGACAAAGACATTCTGATTATGGAGAATGTGGTTGAGAAAAAATTCCTGGCGCCGGAGCGAAATCATGAAAAGATAATTGCTTCGAGAGTATCCGGACTCAAAGACCCGCTGATTGTATTTGTAGTTTCACAAATTCAATCCACATCCTTCTACGACGAAATTATTCATATGGTGAATAACCATTATATCAACCCCATAAGCCAGGGCAGTCTGAATAAATATTATTTTCAGATGGAAGATACAACCTATTCTGCCCAGGGCGATACTATTTTCTCCATTAGCTTTGTCCCCTACTCCAACACCAATTTCGACGGTTTGAAAGGAGTGTTAAACATCAGCACCAATAAATGGGCAATTGCCAACGTTAAAGCCGGTCCTGCTTCAGGCGATTTGGGCTTTAATATCGAAATTCAGCAAATGTATGACTTCATTGAAGGGCATTGGTTTCCCATTCAGCTGAATACCAATATCATTTTTAATAATATGACTGCTCAGTCGAAAGGCGGAGAGCAGGCCAATTTTATAGGAATTGGGAAAAGCTATCACAGAGACATTGTACTGAATCCGGAATTGGTTAAACGACAGTTTTCGTTTGCCGAAATCGAACTTGACCCAAATGCAGGCTATAAAAATGACCAGTTCTGGGATCAATACAGAGTTGACAGTCTGACAAATCGCAATAAACGCACCTATGAGTTTATGGACAGTGTGGGTCAGGCTATGAATTTTGACAAGAAAGTGAAGCAAGCCGAAACTATTTTTACGGGAAAAATACCCTGGGGAAAGTTTGACATTCCGCTGAACAAATTTGTGGGCTACAATAATTACGAAGGATTTTGGGCCGGAGCCGGAATTCGCACCAACAAAAGAATCAGCACCAAATGGGAGCTTGGAGGCTATGGTGCCTATGCCTTCAGGGCAGAAAAAGCCAAATATGGATTCGATGGTCAGTTCCTGCTCTTCCGTCCTTATGCACTCAAAATATTTGCTTCCTATTCCAAAGACTTTATGGAAACCGCGGGAACTGAGTTTTACAACAATCAGCTGACGGTTTTTAACCCCGAAACATTTAAAGACTTCTTTGTTTCCCGGGCCAATTATACCGAACGCAAGGAATTATTTCTTCGCTTCAGAACCCTTCGTTTCGTTTTTGCCAATGTGGGCCTTCGTTTAGATTCGAAAGCCAGCGATTATGGTTACTATTTTATGCCTTCGGTAGGTGGCGATTCGAGCAATCATTTTGTTTTCAGCGAGATACAGATGGGTTTTCGCATTGCTTACAAGGAACGATATATGGATAACAGCCGGATGATGATGAGTATGGGAACCAGATATCCAGTGGTTTATTTCAATTATTATAAAGGCATAAAAGGACTATTTGGCGGCGATTATAACTATCATCGCTTCGACCTTCGAATCACTAAGAGTTTCTATACCAAGTATTTGGGCGAAACCACTTTTGACCTTCAAGGCGGAGTTGTAATTGGAGATATTCCACATACCAATTTGTATCGCGGTCCCGGCACCTATGGAATAGCCAGTTTCTTTGTTCCATCGAGCTTTGGCAGCATGAGTTCTTTCGAGTTTCTTTCGGACAGATATGTATCCGGATTCTTTTCGCACAATTTCGGAAATTTGCTCTATCAGGGGAAAAAATTCAAACCTGAGCTGATGTTAATTACCAATGTGGGTTTTGGGTGGTTATCGAAACCCGAATTACACAGAAATATCTCTTTCAATACCATGGAGAAAGGCTATTTTGAAAGCGGAATACTCATCAACAGCTTACTAAACCTGACTTTATACAAACTTGGGGTTGGCGCAACTTACCGCTATGGAGCCTATAGCTATGCAAAATTTATGGACAATGTATCGTTCCGGCTCACACTCACCTTACCAGTTAAACCAGCGTTTAACTTAGTGGAATAAAACCGTTTATTTATTGCTGAGAATATCTGCCGGATTGGCTTTGGAAGTGAGCCAGGTCTTTATACTAATGGTAATCAGACCGATGAGAAGCGAGAGAACGCTGGTATAGACAAAAGGCCAAATACTAAGCTCAATTCGGAAGGCAAAGCCACTGAGCCAGCTCTTCATAAAATACCAGGCTGGAATCCAGGCAATTACATTGCTTACAAAAATGAGCAGTACAAACTCGCGCGACATGGTAAACATGAGCCTTCCGATGGAAGCCCCTAAAATTTTACGTATTCCTATTTCTGCTTTTCGCTGCTCGGAGATAAAAGCCACCAGGCCATACAAGCCCAATGCAGCCAAAAATAAGGCAACCACCGTAAAGAAATAAAAAATTCGCCCAAGCCTGTTATCGGCTGAATATATTTCATTGTAGGATTCGTCGAGAAAATTATATCGGAATGGGGTGTGCGGCAGGTGTTTATACCATTTTCTTTCAATTTCACCAATGAGGGCTGTGGAATTTTCTGCCTCAACTTTTAGAATAACGTAGCGATAAAACGGGGGAAAAATTTGAATCATAAGTGGCTCTACTTCCGAATGCAATGATGCATAGTGAAAGTCTTTTACCACTCCAATAATTTTTCCCTTTTTGGGTTGATTCACGGCATAGTTAAAGATGACATCCTTGCCAATGGGCCTGTCAATCTGATATTTTTTCACCGCGGCTTCGTTCAGGATAAAAGCATTGCTATCTGACCAAATATCGACATTGAAAGTTCGTCCCTCGACAATTTCAAAGCCAAATGAGCTCAAAAAATCGTGATCGACACAGAGCATCCGCATTCCCAAATAAGGGCCTGATTTAGCTCCTTTGCTACTCGTATCGCTCAATGGCTCAAGCGAGGGTAGATAGATGCCGTAATATCCAAACCTTTCCCCCGGAATATTACTGCTGCCGGTAACCGACACAATGCCATTCGTTTTCAGAAAATCGTCCTTCAATTCGTTCAAATGCAAAAGGCTGTTTTCTCCATGAAGAGGAACCACCATTACATGGTCACGTTTGAAGCCCAAATCCTGGGTTTTAATAAAGCTAAGTTGCTGAAAAACAACAATACTAGCTATGGAGAGAAACACCGCAATGCTGAATTGAGAAATGACGAGAATTCGACGCAAAATCAAGTTGAGTCTATTGTTTTTTTGAGCATTTAATCGATTCGATAAAACCGAGAGCGGATTAAAGGATGACATGAAAAGGCTGGGGTAAAAACCCGAAAGAATGGTTAAAACCACAACAGTTAAAATGATAAAAACCAAAATCTCTGTGGACCAAATCATGCTGACAGACAGATTTTTACCAACAAAAGAATTGAAAGTAGGGAAGCTTAGCTCCACAAAAACCAAAGCCGCTACGGTGGACGTGAGCACCAGAATGAATGCCTCGCTGATGAAATGGAAAAAGACATTTTTCTTTTGCGCCCCCAGAATTTTCCGAACCCCTATTTCTCTTGACCTTATAATGGAACTTGCTGTAGCAAGGTTTATATAATTAATAGAAGCCAGAAGAAGTATGAAAATGGCAATGGTGAAGTAAATAAATATGTAGTCGTAATTGCCATTGGTTTGAAATTCCTTCTCAGCGTGGCTCTTTAAATGAATATCGTTGATGGGGATAAACAAAATATCGGCCATCAGGTTGTTTTTCTTTTTGGTGGAATCGGTTTCCATGGCCAATAATTTGGCTACATTCTTCGCTTGATTGGCCACAAGATAATCATGCAACTCATTGGTCGACTTTTGGTCGGGCGATTTGAAATAAGTATAAAATGCTATGGGTCCTGCACTGTCAACCTCGGGAAATGCTTTACGAAGCAGCTCCATAGAGAAAACCACATCGAAATTGAGGTGCGATTGGGTTGGAACCTCTTTAAAAACCCCAGTTACCACAAACTGTTCACCATCGGCATCAATCTTTTGGCCAACGACATTGCTTACTCCAAATAGTTGGTGGGCAATTTTTTCGGAAATCATGAGATCGAAGGGGTGGTTTAGGCTGGCATTTTCAACAGATGTGACCATGGGAAAAGAAAACACATCGAGAAAACCTGAATCGGCAAAAATTACCTGACCACTATTGGCTGAACGTGCATTGGCGTAGAGAAATGGGGGGTTAAAATAAGTCATGAGCCTGCACACTTTGACATTCTCTACCGGACTTTGGGCAATTCGGGGAGCCATGCTTCCATCGCAGGTGGCCCAGCCCTGGGTATAATCATCCCATTCATAACGCTCCTGAACGCGATATATATTTTCGTAATCTTTATGAAACTTGTCAAAACTGAGTTCGTCGGTGATGTAGATAAAAATCAATATACTGGTTCCCAGACCCAAAGACAAACCCAGGACGTTTATCAGCGTGTAGTATCTGTTTTTACTCAGAAACCTAAAACTCGTTTTAACTACATTTTTCAGCATGTGCTTCTCCCCTTACCCGTTTTCATTTTGTTTCCGCTGAAATATTATTGCAATTTCGTGGGGTTTAAACAAGTCAATATGAGCTACTTCATAATTTGTATCATAATTATCGATGCATTCTTTTACAAAATCGGCTCTGGAAAAATTGACCATGGAGGGGTTGAATTGAAATATCTCGCTGCGATATTGCATTACAGGCTTATTATTTCGATATACGAAAATCTCCTGTGCTTCACCAGGTAATTGGTCGGGGATTAATATTTTTATTTCTCTTGCCATGGCCTATTGATTATGAAAACTTTTGAAGGATATTTTCATTAATAATTTGGCCATCGAACAGTCGCAAAACCCGGTTACTGTATGACGCATCACGCTGGGAATGAGTTACCATGATGATGGTGGTACCCGATTTATTCACCTCATCGAGCAGTCGCATTACTTCTTCGCCATGAGCTGAGTCAAGATTACCCGTGGGTTCGTCGGCTAAAATAACCTGTGGAGCTGCTACCACAGCCCTTGCCACTGCAACCCGTTGTTGTTGCCCTCCGCTAAGCTGATTGGGGAAGGTATATTTTCGGTGGATAATCTGCATTTTTTCGAGAATGGCAGTCACTTTCTCCTTTCTTTCCGGCAGTTTCATCCCCATATAAATGAGTGGAAGTTCCACATTTTCATAGACATTGAGTTCTTCTATAAGGTTGAAATTCTGAAAGATAAAGCCCATATGTGTTTTTCGAAGCTGAGACCGCAAACGTTCCGATTTAAAGGTGATATTCTCGCCATTGAAAAAATAAGTACCTTCCGATGGGAAGTCGAGCAGACCAAGCACATTGAGCAAGGTAGTTTTACCACAGCCCGACGGACCCATGATGGCTAAAAACTCGCCTTTTTTAACCTCAAGATTCACATCGCGAAGTGCAATGGTTTCTACCTCACTGGTTCTGTATACTTTACTTAAATTTCTTAACCGTATCATTTTTCATCAATCAGTTTAACTACAATAAAATTTGGACTGATATTTTAATTCAATCCTTAACAGCTATGAAGTTCTTCGCTTTTCATTGCCCTTTTTAATTAGAAATGACCCAACAGCTGCCAAAATAAGTCCAATTCCAATATTGATTTTGATCATATTGAACTGGCTAAGATAAGCAAAAGCATTCCAGAAAATTATAGCCCAACCCAGAATGGCCATGCTATAACCGATAATTAGTCGTGTTTTCATATTTTCCTACATTTTAATAATGAACCTTTTTATAAACTTTGAGCAGATTCTTTTAACTCATTTCGAAATCCAACTGTTTTCCTTTCTCTTTTGCTTTTTTATCCAAAACAGAGCCAATGGCTATTCCAACGGCCATTCCAAAAGGAACACCAGCCCCCATTAAACCCATTTGTTGCAGTGCTATGCCAAGGGCAATGCCGATGGGAAGACCAATGGCAGACATTCCCAATATCATCCACAGGTTGCGGTAGTAGTTTTTCGGAACAATTTTGAGTTCCTTCTCGAGTAAAGTAACTATCTTCCACTGTTTTTTTCTCAATAATCTTGAATAACCAGAGCCACTTCCACTAAAACTATTAAGTTCACCCAAATGACCATTGATAGTCTTTGCTATTTCGCTGGGAATGTTTTTATCATTAAGTTCATGCAAGAATCCGTTGAATTTTGCGTGTCGCTGGTGGAGCCTTTTATTGAGCTCGATCATGGGGTTTGTTGTTAAAATATGAATCTCCATGTTATAAAAATTTAGTGGTTCACTAAGATTACCAAATTGTTCCGACCAAATATAATGCCAGTGGTTACAACCACTTGATTAGCTGATTATCATAGAGTTTCATCAAAGTTAATTTTTAATAAAATGTTCGCATGCGTTCATTTTTTTGTACATTTACGAACAAATTTTTTATATGTCAAAGTCAGAAGCCAAGATATTAATTATAGATGATGATAAGGATGTGCTGTTGGCAGCCAAGCTTTTTCTTCGTCAATACTTTACCGTTGTACACACAGAAAACAACCCTGCACATATTCCCGATTTGATGCGCAACGAAAACTACGATATCTTTTTATTGGATATGAATTTTTCGAAGGATGCCACAAGCGGAAAGGAGGGGTTTTTATGGTTGAATAAAATTCTGGAGCTTGACCCGGCAGCGGTGGTCATATTTATCACCGGCTACGGTGACATCGAACTTGCGGTTCAAGGAATCAAGGAGGGCGCCACCAATTTTATCCTTAAGCCCTGGGATAATAAGAAATTATTGGCCGAAATAACCGCCAACATTCAAATCCGCGAATCGAAGAAGGAGCTGGAAAACCTGAAAAGCAAGCAAAAAGTGCTGATTTCTGATGCCGATTCATCCTTTGGGGAGGTTATTGGAAATTCGAGCTCCATCAGTCAGGTTTTAAATACAGTGCAAAAAGTGGCCAAAACCGACGCCAATATTCTACTGCTTGGCGAAAATGGAACCGGCAAAGAGATGATTGCCAGAGCTATACACAGAGCTTCGAACCGAAAAAACGAAGTTTTTGTTACTGTGGATCTGGGAGCCATTACCGAATCGCTGTTTGAGAGTGAGCTCTTTGGATACAAAAAAGGTGCTTTTACCGATGCCAAAGAAGACCGTGCAGGAAGGTTTGAAGCTGCAAACCGTGGCACCATTTTTCTCGACGAGATCGGAAATTTGAGTTATGGCCTGCAATCCAAGCTTTTATCGGTGCTTCAAAGCCGCAAAATTGTGAGGCTGGGAACCCATATGGAAACCGAAATCGATGTTAGAGTTATTTGCGCTACCAATATGCCTTTGTATCAAATGGTGGAAGAAGGAAAATTCAGACAGGATTTGCTTTACAGAGTGAATACCGTTGAAATCAATATCCCTCCCCTGCGCGACCGAACCGACGATATCCCCGATTTGGTAGATTATTTTCTGGGGATGTATTGCAAAAAATATAAGCTCGATACCAAAAGGCTTAGTGTTGCGGCTGCCAAAAGACTCAAAAAGCATAGCTGGCCAGGCAATATCAGAGAATTACAACACACCGTGGAGCGCGCCGTTATTATGAGCGAAAGCAATACGCTGCAAGCCCACGATTTCTTTCTGAGCAAACCCATTCACAAAAATGCTTTGCTCAATGCCGACAATCTGAATCTGGAAGACACCGAAAAAATCCTTATCAGGAAAGTAATTGATAAACACGGGGGAAATATTACCAAAGCAGCCCGTGAACTGGGACTTACAAGAGCTTCACTTTACCGCAGAATAGAAAAATATGATCTCTAATACTTTTAGGAGCAGCGTGATTGTGAGGCTGGTGTTTATTCTCATCAACGCCTTTCTCATTGTGTGGCTCTTTCAAAGTAAAAACTATATTTCTTCAACCATAAGCGTGGTGATTTTGATTACTCAAATTGCCCTTCTCATTAAATACGTGGAGCAAACCAACAAAAAGCTTACCCGTTTCTTCGAAAATATTAAATACAATGACTTTACGAGCAGCTTTGTCTCGGAGAACAAAGGGGAAAGTTTTAATGCTCTCAACGACAGCTTTAACCAGGTGATTCAGCAATTTGTAAAAACCCGTGCCGAAAAAGAAGATCATCACCATCAGCTTCAAACCATAGTTCAGCATCTTTCCATTGGCATTATTACTTTCCGCAAAGATGGACAGGTGGACATCTATAACAATGCTTTGAAACAACTGTTTAAAATCAACACCCTGAAACATATTAAGGAACTTGCCATTATTGACGAGGAACTTCCCGGAAAACTGCTCCACCTGCGACAGGACGAGAGCAAACTCATTAAACTCTATCAGGAAGAAGAGCTCATGCAATTGTCGGTACAAGCCACCGAGTACAAAAAAAAGGGAGAAGAATATGTTTTAATCAGTATTAAAAACATTCACTCCGAACTTGAGCGAAAGGAAGTTGACAGCTGGCAACAGCTTATCAGGGTTTTGACCCACGAAATTATGAATTCCATAACCCCTATTTCATCGCTGGCATCCACGGTGATGCAGATGCTTCCTGATGATAAAAATCAGGAAATGGAGACAGAGGATTTGGAGAGTATACAGCAGGCACTGAGCACCATAAGCCGCCGAAGCGATGGCTTGTTGAACTTTGTTACCCTTTACCGCGATCTTACCCGCATTCCGCAGCCCAATTTTCAGCAGGTTGTGGTAAAAGATTTGCTTTTCGATGCAAAATTGCTTTTGCTTCACCGAACAGGAACTTCTGATTTGGATGTTCAAATAAACACCATTCCCGAAGATATCAGCATTAAAGCCGATCCACATCTCATAGAACAGGTTTTGATAAATCTGCTCATCAATGCACATCATGCTCTGGAAAACAGAGAAAACCCCCAAATAATACTCAGCAGCCGATTTAACAAAAACGACCATGTTGTCATAGAAGTTGCTGACAATGGGCATGGAATTAAGCCCGAAATGATGGATAAAATTTTTATGCCCTTTTTCACTTCCAAAGCCGAAGGCTCGGGGATTGGCTTGAGTTTGAGCCGACAAATAATGCACCTGCACAAGGGCAATATTTTTGTAAAATCTATTCATGGAACAGGCAGTGTTTTTACCTTAATTTTTTAACAATGATTTCTGAAATATTATTATCTTTATTGATTGCCGGAAACTTTACCAGCATAAGAAGCTGATGGAATATCGGGTTTATTAATCAAATCAAAATCAAATTATAAGCAGACCTATACCTATGGGAACAAGGGATGATAATACTTCATTATATGATGCACTTCTGCTTTCGGATGACATTATTTTATGTTTTGTTAATTCGGAACACGCTATTATTTCGGGCAGCAAAGCATTTCTGAGCCTTTTTTATGGAGATAATAAGGTCGCATTGGGTGGGTCGGCAAATAATCGGGAATTAGTTTTGGACCATGGTTCAAACCATAATTTTCTTGTGGACCTCGATGCCTTTTTAAAAAATGGAATTCAACAAGAAAATACAACACTCGAATTTAATCAAATCAGATTTTCAGTTAAGTTTTCAGAAGCTTTTACCCATGGAAATCAGCAACTCACAGGTATTTTCTTTCAATTGCAGCATAGCATTGAGAACAATGAATCCATTACCCAGATAAATTCGCTACTCCCCGAGTACATTGAGCTTGCTGGCGATGCGGTGGTATTGGGTAATAAAAAAGGTGAAATTATTCACATGAACCAGGTTTTGGTTGATTTTACAGGATATTCTAAGTCCGAAATAATAGGCAATCATATCAGCTTTATATTTGAGAAAGATGAGCTTGAAGTCAATCCATTGAGATTTAAAGATTTAGATGATGGTGCAGAAATATTAACGGAACGTTGCCTGAGAAAAAAGGGGGGCAAAGGAATCCCTGTGGAGATGCATTCGAAAAAAACTACTGATGGTTATATCACCATCATGAGAAATATAAGCCAAAGGTTAGAGGCGCAAAAACAATTGAAAGAAATGCACGACAGGTTGCTGTTTGTTACCAAGATGGAAGCCATTGGAATTATCGAAATAGACCTATCGAACCATCAGGTTACATACAATCACATCATGTGCGACATTTTGCAGATTGAACGGAGCGAATGCAGTCCCACTCTGGATGTATGGCTCCATTCTATTCATACCGATGATGCAGAACGAGTGAAAGAAGGCATTGACATGGTGATTGAAACCGGCAATATGATGGATTTGGTTTATCGTATTTCTACGGAACAGGACATAACAAAAACACTAAAATCATCGGCCAACATATTGAGAGGTATGACTCATGAGCCCCACAAACTCATCATATCCAGTGTCGATATTTCTTCTTCGAACAATTTAAAAAATCAGCTTCACGAACAAATACAAACTTTCAGGGCACTTACTGAGTCAACATCGGCGGCAATATTTATATATTCTGATAAATATCTATTTGCCAATCAGGCCTTTGAAAGAATAACAGGATATTCTCCCAGCGAAGCCCGGAATTTCCCATTTTGGCATATTGTACATCCGGATCATCAGGAATTGGTGAAAAGACGCGGGGGACAAAGAATTAGCGGCGACCCTACCATTGCCAACTATGAATTTAAAATTGTAACCAAGTCGAAAGAAGTTAAGTGGATAGAGTTTTCGGCGCATCAAACCAAATATTTGGGAAAAAATGCAGCAATTGGAACAGCCTTCGATATTACCGATAGAAAAAATTTGGAGCTCAAATTGCTTCAGAATATCAATCAAATAGAAGAAGAGAAAAACCGGACTCTGGAGATTGAATCGCAATTCAGGTTATACATGGAACAGAATACAGCACCCATGCTGGCCATAGACTCATCCACAAAAGCTATAATCTTTTCCAACAATGCGGCCAGGAAACTCTATGGATATTCAGAGGAAGAATTTCTTCATTTAACCGCCTACGATCTGCAAACAATTTCTGCGGATGAGGTGGACAAGAAAATGAAATCTGCTTTGATTTCCGATTCAAATATCTTTGAATTTATCCATAAGAAAAAAAACGGGACCAGATTTAATGTAAATGTTCATGCAAGCAAAATACTTAGAGATCAAATGGTTGCATTGTTGCTCATCATTCAGGACAAAACCGAAGAGCTTAAAAACAAATCGCAGCTAAAACAATCGCACGATACCTATCAAAACATTTTGAACAGTATTTCTGAAATGATTTATATCATTAATCTCAGGGGCGAGTTTATATTTGCCAATCAGGCGGCACTTGAAAAATATGGATACGAACTAACTGAGTTAATAGGAAAGACCCCCGAATTTCTATCGGCTCCTGGAAGAAACGATTTATCAGTTGTTAAACAAGCCATGGCCAAGGCCTTTGAAGGAGAGCAAAACACTATAAATTTCTGGGGTTTAAAGAAAGATAAAACGGTATTTCCCAAAGAAGTGGTTTTATCGCCCGGCTATTATTTCGACGAAAAAGTTATTATTGCCGTTTCGCGCGACATATCGGAACAAATCAGAATTACAAACGAATTGATAGCTGCACGGGACAAGGCGCAGGAAAGCGATAGGTTGAAATCGGCGTTTTTAGCCAATATGAGCCACGAAATAAGAACCCCCATGAATGCTATCCTTGGTTTTTCGGAACTGGTGCAAGATCCTACCATGGAAATGGATGAGAAGTCAAGCTTTCTAAAAATCATAAACAGAAGCAGTTATCACTTGCTCAATCTTATCAATGATTTGGTAGATATTTCGAAAATAAACGCCAATCAGATGAAAATTTCATCGAACATTTTCAGTCTGAACAGTATCATGATGGAGCTAATTCAATATTTTAATGGTGAATTGCTCAATATGCAGAAACAGGATAAGGTTGAACTTCTGTATCATTATGGTTTACCAACAGGCAATGATCTCATCATTACCGATGAAACCCGCCTACGGCAAATACTGAACAATATTATTGGCAACGCTATTAAGTTTACAAGAGAAGGCAAAGTCAAAATTATCTACGAACTCATTGACAACCAACTATTTTTCACAATTTCTGATACAGGAATCGGAATGAACGAACAGCAAAAGCAAATTGTGTTTGAACGTTTTGCCCAGGCAGACACCAATATTAGCCAGGAGTTTGGCGGAACCGGACTTGGTTTGGCTATTGCAAAATCATGTGTTGAATTGTTGGGGGGAGAAATTTGGGTAGAATCGGAATTTGGAGTAGGAACAAAAATGCATTTTCTTATTCCATATCAATCGCCATTATCCAACTAACTTACAACCCAAAATCGCGGGCTTTATCAGATGATTTGCTAGGGTTCCATGGGTCTTTGTAGGAAGAAAGAAAGAAAATCTCTTTGATATAGGCCATGGTTCGTACAATACGCATATAATACCCATTGTAAATCATCATTAGCGGAATATAAATGATGAGTTTTATTTCCTGGCGCCAACGCTCAGAAATTATCAATACCACAATAAATTGTAAGAAACTGGCTGTGCCATAGAGCATTATTTTTAGCGGAATAATGAAAGCCAGAAAATCGACATTGGTAACCACAATGTTAATGATATAGAAAAACCATACCACATCGAGAATCAGGTTAAAAAATATATTCTCGAAATTGGCGAAGAAGTTCGAAAAACTGAAATTAGCTCCTGGTAAAAGTACATCTTTGTGCTTGCGTAGCCTGAATCTGATGAGCGATTTATTCCACCGCATTCGCTGGTTCGACAGGTTTTTCCATTTTTCCGGAACATTGGTTAGACCAACTGCAGTATGCTCAAATTCAATTCTATATCCAAGTTTTCTAATCTTAACCGTAATATCCCCATCTAATCCTGGCCCAATATCCCAGCCACCTATTCTATCGAGAATATCTTTGCGGAAAGCACCAAAAGCACCCGAGATAATTTTATAAATCCCCAGATAAGATGTTACCATACGCCCTATGGAGATGGTTTGCAGATATTCGATGGCCTGAACCGAAGTACAAATATTTTTCGAATAATTTCTTACTTTTATATTTCCCCCCACTGCTCCCACAGTTTCGTCGAGATAAAAAGGGATAATAATATTTTCAATGGCACTGGCATCAAAGGATGAATCGGCATCGAGGTGAACCACAAACTTACCGGTGGCATAGCGCAAAGCCAGATTGGCGGCAGACGCTTTTCCACCACGGGCATCGTTCCTCAGAAACACATCAATTAACCCGTTGTCGTACAGGTTTTTACAAATGGTATAGGTATCGTCGTCGGAACCATCATCAACAATTACAATTTGAATATTTCTATAGGTTTGCTCGTTGAGCGAGTTCACCAGTTTATAGATGTGCTTTCCTTCGTTTTTACCCGGGGCAATAACCGAAACCACAGGATTTTCGAGGAGGAACTTGCTGCGTGCATTTTCGCGGGCAGATCGCATAACATCGCGACGGCGGAAATAAACAAATAGAATAACGAAATCCATGAGAAGAAACCTGGGAGCTTCGAGGAGAAAGAAGTACCAGAAGATATTGAAAACCTTTTCGAAGCCGTTGGAATACCAATACCAAAAAAATTCGTCCCAAAAATTATAAATCATCAGTTAGCACTATTACTAGTTAACAAACTATTAATTAGGTCATTATGATTTTTTGTACTGTCAATGTTTTCCGCTTTAATTTTAACCACAATATTGGCATCGTCCACATTGCTATCGATGAGTTTTTGAATGGAATGTCGAATATTATTCAATAAACTTTCGAGGCGGAATTTGTCGTTATCGGGTGAAATAATAAGGAAAGTATTGTTATTGATGAAAGTGAGAATATCTGTTGCCAGTGTGGCATTCTTCAGAAAATCAGCAATTTCGCTGATTACAGAGTTATATTTGATGCCCATTGTGGCATTTAAAGCAGCTGGGGTTCTCAAACTCAAACTACCGGCACTACTTGTTTTGCCACTATTTTTTATGCGCTCAATTTCATATTTAAGGAAAATATTAAAAGTTGAAAACCCAATAAAACCGGGCATTTCCGACTCTGCTTTCTGGCTTGGAACCAACCCGCCAATGGCAGCTTCTTCGCCAAGAGCAGTAAGTTCATAGTTGTATATTTTCCGTGATAGTAAACTATCCACATTGTGAACGCTTTCGCAGTTCATACAGAGCGCCTGCATCAAAGAATCCTGAAAATGATGGCCACAACTGTTGCAGGTATAAATGAGCGAAGGCTTATCATAGTCTACGCCTATATGCCTGAGCATACGATTACATTTGGGGCAAATCATTTGATCTTTGTTAATATAATCGCTCTCGGGAGCCACATGTGCACAAACAAAATGGTGAATAAGATTTTCGGTATACAAATCGGAAGCCTGACATTTTGGGCAAACCTCACGATAGTTTAAAAAGCCCGAATAGCAATTATTGCACAAATGAACAATATCTTCATAACGCAAGCGGAACAATTCCTTGTTCACCATTTTATCGAGAAGTGAAAATTTTTCCTCGGTATTTACATTTTTGAAATGCAGGCTTAGCAATGGAAATTCGTAACCGATATGCGATTGCGATGAAATAATAGCTTTCATGCGGCGCTGACGAGTGTAGTGAAACCGAATAATTTTATTCTGAATTTTGATTTCCTGATCGTTATTATCGGTGGTTTGCAATTGCTTTATACGCTGATCGATAGCTTGATAAACCCCCATAAAAGTTTCTTCCTGAAGGCTGTGAACAGTTCCGTCGGTGAGACTGGCTATGAAGGAATCAATTTCGTCGTTGATTGACAAAATGAAAATAGGAACAAGATAAATGGACTCCACAAAAGACGATCTAACTTGTTTAACGAAAGAAGTACAACCATCCCTATTGGAATAATCGAGAATGATTGCATCGCTAATCACCACCTTTTTAATATCCAAATCATTGTAATCGGATATAAAATATATCTCCTTATTACTCTGAGTTTGAACCTTTTTTCCAAATTGATCGTTTGCCATAGGTTTTAATGTTTTAAGGGTTCTGTTTATGCTCCCTTCGATTTAGAAATACCGGGTTTTTGTGATCCGAACCTCAAACAAATGATATTTTTTCCATTCCTGGGCTATCTCCTGAGTCTCTGGCACAAGACGCACAACAACTCTGCGTTTGTAGCGGGCTTTTGGTTCCACAAAATCCAATGGTAATTCTTCGGTATTAATATAGAAATTATTGATCATTCCGCGGCTCACCTGCCCATTTGCAAAGGTAATACTCAAACTCTCGCCCAGTTCAAACTGGTCGATATCTTTTTGATCTAAATAGCCCAGAATAAATATGCTGTCGAAATTATTCACGTACATCACTATGTCTTTCTTGTAAATAACTTCTTCGGTCTCATTGAATATTTTATCAATCTTGCCATTCACCGGACTTTTATAATAATCCCACAAAACCACTTCATCGCCATCGCCACTATTTACAACAGGTTGATTGAGTTTTGATTGTGCTTCGTAATAGCTCAACATAGACAGATATTCCTTGAGGTAAGCAATTTCATCTTCGGTTTTGGTGATGTCCACTTTCAGTTTTTCGATTTCTAAAAGGGCTTGTTTGAGCTCCACTTGCGGATAAACATCGAGATAAACTTCCTTGCGGGTGATGTCAATTTCTTTTTCTATGCGGTTTATATTGTTCTTAAAGTCCTGAATTTCGATGTAGTTTAAACTAATATTTTTCTGAGTTTGCAATCTTTCCTTCAAATACCAGTCGGAATTATTTGATACTACTGCTGCAACTGCTGTTCCACTGCCATCGTCTTCGGCATCCATCAGATTTAAGCGATAATAAAATAAGGTATCGCCTTTTTCCACGGTATCCTGCTCCTTTACATGGTATTTAAAAACCGCTATATCCTCAGGAAACTGCACTCTAAACTGATGCGAATATACGTGCCCATAAATGTTCACATAAAAGCTCTTGCTCACAGCATAGTAGATAATAGATATTAATATGATTAAAAACAAAATCAAATAGATGATCCTATCCCAGTTGGCAGATTTTTTAGGAGCTTCTTCCCGAACCCCCTTAAGTACTGTTGCTTTCGTTTGAAATTTAAACGGCTTCATGTATTTTCCTTTTTATTAATAGGTTACAATAAATGCACCTGTATTTCCTGATTTCTCTTTATATAAACGTAGCTGCTTCAAAGCTTCTCTTTCTGTTGAAAAACTGCCGGTGGTATATTTAAAATATCCATCTTTTGTTATTTCTCTAATGTCCTCGGCTTTAAATTTCATGAGAAAATTCTCACTAAGCTTTACCTTGCTTGCAGCTATCTGAATTCTGTAATATTTTTCTTCAACAATAATGTTTTCTATTACCACATTTGTCTCTACCGACTCATTAACAGTGGTTTGAATTGTTTCGACAACTTCTAATCTCCTATCTGCACTATCAGTTGGTATCTCAGTTTGCACTGAATCAATCATCACAGCCACGGCTGTATTTTCAATTATTTCCTGATTAACTGGCTCAACTATTTCAATTTCCACAGGTGCTTCAACCACTTGCTCTGTCAATTCAGTTGAAACCAAATTTGAATCAGCTTCCACAGGCGATATGGCTTCTGTTTCGGTAAAGGTTTCTTCCACCACTATAGCCACTTCTGGAGTTGATTGATTTTCTGTAACTTCTAAAGGAGTTGATTCAACTACAACTTGTTCAGCTATTTGAGTTGCCTCTTCTGTGACAGTTTCCTGAGTCACTATTTCTTTTTCGGGTTCAGTTGCGGGGATATAAACAACCGCTTGTTCCTTAACCTTTTCTTCTACTCTTTCAGTTTCCGCTGGCACTTTTGATTCGGAAAGGTAAATCTGATCCTGAATGCTGGCAATTAATGATTCGGGGGAGTCGGTATGATTGATAACGCGGGTATCTAAATGGTGCATACTCTCGTAGGAAGCAAAGGCAAAATTGCTGATGCGCAGATTTTCATAAAGATTCGACATAAAATTATCCACGTGCATTCTGTCCACAAAATCGGTTCCATCCATGCTCAGTACCAACCGATCGCGATCCATGCTGATTTCGCGCGAAAAAGTCTCCTGAATTTTCTCACGGTCGGGCATTCCTCTTTCGCGAACAAAAACCAAATCGAATTTGTCGAATATTTTATTCAATAAATTGATGCTCAGATTAGAAGGAATTCCAATGCTCAATCTGATTCCACCTGTGGATTCATTCTGCGGAATGCTGTTCAACCAGTCGCTCAAGGCCATTTCGGCAGATTCGTCGAGACTGGATGGGCTGGAGTAATCAATCTCGTAATGACGGCCAATTATGCGGTCTTTGTTCCATTGCTGCAAAGTGCTGATATCGGCAGCTACATTGGGATACGAACCTTGAACAGGAACGCGGGTCATTATAGAAAAGAACACATTGGCCAACCGGGTTTTATCGAGCATCACATTTAATTGCTCCGAAAGGCTATCGCCCGAGGTTTCAACAATAGCATCGATAAATTCGTTTTTCCAGAGGAAATTTGCCAAATCAGTAGCAGAGAACTTCTGCATGTCAGTCTGGTTGACAAACATTTTTACACTACCACTATATCTACCAACAAAATCTTCAGGTTTCAGGACAGTAATGAAATTGGTAGGCTTGCGGTTTTCGAGATAGAAAGCCAACCGAACAAGATTAATGTACATGAGTTTTTTAATGTCGATAATTTCGGCCTCCATAGCTTTTTTATCGTCGATAAGTCCCAAGGTAAAAACCGGATTGAAAGCCACATCATGATAATCCTTTTTAACAAGTTCTTTTCTGATGAGCTCGTCGTTGAGCAATTTGCGATAATAAAACTCCTTGATTTGCTTCAGTTTATAGCCAAATTCGGCATAAATATTAACGAGTTCATTGTCGCCACCTTCGAGCTCTTTCATTTGCTCCGATCTGTAGATGGCTTCCTGGGAACGCATAAGTTTACCTTTATTATGAAATCTTAGAGGCACACTTAGTGTAACACCGGCAGATCCATAGTTTTTCGAAACATTAAATTCGTCCATATATATATTGTACCGAACATAAGGCTTCAGGGTAATGTCTTTCCACCATTTAATATTATCGCGGTAGATGGCGAGTTTTATTTGAGTCACAGTATCTTCGGCGTGATGCTCGTAGTATATTTTCATTAAACTATCGAGATTTACATCGAACAGGGGCAGCTGGTCGGCACTCAGTCCACTTGCAAGGAGCGAATCGGGGATGCTGGCTGGAATGTGCTTATTGAAACTTTTAATCTGATAGATTTGATGGTCAATATCTTCCACCTTGGCCTGATACTGCAGAACTTTCTCCCAACCCACATAATGAAGATAATACAGCTCTTTGGTAAAATTCAATTGTTTGGCAACCAATCCGCGGCGCTCTTCCAAAATTTCGATTTTCTTCTGGTTGAACAAGTAGTTGATATAGTTGAACAAGTAGCGATAGTTTTCTTTCTCAGCATATTCAAGGGCTTCATACTCCTTAAGTATGGACTCCATTTTCAGCTGATGGATTTTATTGGATGCATCGAACAATCCGCCATTGATAATATCCCACTCCAGACCCACATAAAAACGGCGTTTGAAAGTTAGATCTTCATCTACTGAAAAACCCGGAGTAAAATTTTCGGTGTAATCGCCTTTTAGATTTAGACCAATATCTCCTTTTTTTGCGCGGATTTGCTGGTCAATGGCATCTTTATAGGAATTGGCTATATCGTTGGAAGTAAAATTGGCAAGAAAAATCTGGTTAAGAATAGAAGTATCTCCAAAAATATCGTTGTAAACGGGACTTTTAACCGCATTAACAAAAATTTCGCTAACATCTTTGGCTACCTTAAATACATTGACAGTATCGGGCAAGAAACCACTTTTACCCGGAGGAGTCCCTTTAGGATCGGAATTATCCCCATTGGAGAGGCATAATGCTGGCACTCTATTCGTCGCGAATAAAACCAGAATTAAGATTATAAAATACTGTCTTTTAAACAATGTCATAGTCAACTTTTTCATCCACCGCCTATTAAAGGAGATAGTACAGTTTCACATTTACCAAAACTACTGCACATAAACCCAAAAAATTAACATAAAGTTTAATACTATCAACAATGTTTTTAACAGAAAATCATCATATGTATTTGATTTAATGCATTTTACATCATTTTTCATTCAGTTTTCAACCTCATGTTAATAAAACATACCGACCTGGTTTCAATAAAAGCAAACTCAGGGAATGTTCATTTTTTATGTTTTGTCTTATGAATAAATAGTATATTTTTGGTCAAAAAAATTAGGCATGGAAGAGAATAAGATTTCGATATATGTTGCAGAAGATGACCCATTATCGGGCAAAATGATGAATATCACCATCAAACGAATTGGTTTCGAATTCGTGGGGCTTGGAACAAATACCGACACTGCAATAGCCGAAGTGGGTGAACTAAAACCAAGTCTGGTTTTAATGGATATTGATATGCCGGGCTCCACCGATGGTATTGGCGCCGCCGAAATCATTTATTCTAAATACAAAATCCCTGTAATCTATGTTACAGCCAATTCGGAGGATAGTGTTTTTGAAAGAGCATTGAAAACCGCACCATTTGGCTATATCCAAAAACCTGTTACCCGAGACACACTGAGAACAGTGGTTCAAATGGGCTATACCCGCCATTTACTCGATCTGGAGCTGAAAGAAAAACAGGAAGAACTGGCCAGCCTCAACAATGCACTGGAAATAAAGGTGATGGAAAGAACCAAAGAGATTGAAGAAAAAAACAAAAAACTTGAGATCGCTTTACTCCGCGAAAAAGAGTTTAATGAGTTTCAATCGCGCATTGTAACCACCATCTCTCACGAGTTCCGCACTCCCATGACCACCATTTTCAGCTCCACAGAAATCATGGAGAGTCTCATAAATAATGACAAACCCAAAGACAAGGTTTTTCGTCATACCAATCTCATTAAAGCCAGTGTTGGCGAATTGGTTGAATTACTCAACGATATTCTGATGATTGAAAAATTCGATTCGGGGAAATATGAAGTCATTAAAGAGAATATCAACCTTGACGAATACTTTGAACAACTGAAATTTAAGCTCGAAATCGGAATAGGCAAAAACCATATTCTCGACGCACGGATACAGGAATCGATGGGGAATATCTCCTGCGATAAGAAGCTCTTTACTCAGATATTAAACAATATTCTCTCCAATGCCTTCAAGTATTCTGAGAAAGGAAGGACAGTACATCTTGATGCCAAAATCCAGGATGAAAAATTTCATTTTGCTGTTACCGACGAAGGAATCGGCATGAGCGAAGAAACCCTGAGCATGATTTTCGACTCGTTTTACCGTGCGAAAAATGTGACCAATATCGAAGGCACCGGAATGGGGCTTTCCATTTTGAAAAAATCGGTGGATATGTTGCAGGGCGAAATCAAAGTAACGAGCAAACCGGGCGAAGGAAGCACCTTTTTTGTAGTGCTGCCGCTGGAATAGCAGAATTTTTTACTGAATCATTGTTATAAAATCATCTTCTCCAATAATTTGTATTCCAAGTTTTTGGGCCTTTACTTTCTTTGCCGGTCCCATATTATCACCAGCCAGAACAAAATCGGTTTTGGAGCTGATGGAGCTTTGATTTTTGCCTCCAAACTTCTCAATGAGGGCTTGTATTTCTTCACGGCTTCGGCTAAAAACGCCACTCACTACAAATGTTTTTCCGTCGAGTTTATTCTCCGACACTTCTGTCTGCACTTCCATCTGCTCCATCTGCAATCCGGCCAACTCTAACCGCCCAATAATGTATTGATTGTCAGGATTACTGAAATAACTAACCAGGCTTTCCGCAATTTTTTCGCCCACTTCTTCCACTTCGAGCAATTCATTATAGGTTGCCTTCATGAGTTGCTGCATGCTCCCAAAATGGTTGGTCAGCTTTTGAGCTGTTGTGGCTCCCACAAAACGGATTCCCAAAGCAAACAAAACCCGGCTGAAAGGAACTTTTCGCGATTCTTCCAACCCATTTAATATATTGTTCACCGTTTTGCTTTGAAAGCTAAGCCTGCGAATTGTGCCATCTTCATTTTCGATAGATTTCTCCAAACCTATTAAAGATGAATAGGTTAAGTCGTATAAATCGGCCACATTCAGAACGAGCTTGTTATCGTACAAAACCTCTATTTTACCTTCTCCCAAACTGTCGATATTCATGGCTTTTCGACCTATAAAATGCTCAATACGGCCTTTAATCTGCGGGGGACAATATTCAAAATTGGGGCAATAATGATTGGCTTCGCTTTCTTTTCGCACCAAAGCTGATCCGCATTCCGGACAAGTGGAGATATACTGAAAATGCTCTGAGTCGATAGGTCGGCGGGAAATATCGACGCCCACAATTTTGGGGATAATCTCCCCCCCTTTTTCCACCATCACCCAATCGCCCGGACGAATATCCATTTGGCTTATGATGTCAGCATTGTGCAATGAGGCTCGTTTTACAACGGTTCCAGCCAGTTGAACTGGTTCCAGCTCGGCTACAGGCGTTATGGCTCCGGTTCGTCCCACCTGAAAAACAATCTGATTAAGTCTGGTCTGTGCTTGTTCCGCTTTAAACTTGTAGGCAATGGCCCAACGGGGCGATTTTGCCGTGAAGCCCAACTCCTGCTGTAAGTGGAAATTGTTCACTTTCACCACAATTCCATCCACATCATAGGGCAATTCGGAGCGCTTTTTATCCCATTCCTCAATAAAATCATTCACTCCGTTTATGTCATTATAAACCCTGAGGGTATCGGAAATATTAAATCCGAGCTTTTCAATCCATTTCAAACTTTCGAAATGGTTTGTTACTTCCGGCACTTCGCCAGGAACATAATAGCAAAAGCATTGGAGAGGCCGCTTAGCCACCATACTGCTATCCTGCATTTTAATACTCCCGCTGGCGGCGTTTCGGGGATTTGCAAATGGCTCTTCGCCCTGGGCCATACGTTGCTCGTTGAATTTTTCGAAACCAGCGCGGGGCATTACAATTTCGCCACGCACTTCTAACTTTAAGGGAGGATTGTGAGATTGTAGCCGCAATGGAATGCTACGGATAGTTTTAATATTCATGGTAACATCGTCACCCTGAACTCCATCGCCACGAGTCACCGCATGGGTCAAAAGGCCATTTTCATACCACAGACTTATGGCAACTCCATCGAATTTAAGCTCGCAAACATACTCCACCTCATCAATTCCCAGCACTTTTTTCACTCTTCCATCAAACTCCTGCAACTCGCCAAAACTATAGGTATTTCCCAGCGACATCATAGGATATTGATGTTTTATCTGTTTAAACTCTTTGGTGATAGTTCCGCCAACACGTTGGGTTGGACTGTCGCGGAGCAAAAGATGAGGATAAGTATTTTCCAGCGCCACGAGTTCTTCCAAAAGCATATCGAACTGATAATCTGCTATTTCCTGCCGTGATTGATTGTAGTACAAATCGTTGTGGTAGTTAATGAGTTTCGTTAAAATAGAAATCCTGTGAATTGCTTCCTGCTCGGTCATTTTACATAGGCTTTGGTGTGGCTCAAATATACTTCAAAAAAATAAAAAAGTATCTTATCACCAATTTTTTCTAAAATTGTGACAAACAGGAGCAAAATGCCCATTTATTTATAATTTCGCCTAAAGATCGAAAAATAAAACCCATGAACCGATATACAAGAATTACAATCACCGTAGTTTTTACCATTGCCCTTTTATTGGGTATTTGGTATTTCAGCAGTTTAGTAGCAAATATTTTGATTGCTCTGGTATTGGCTATCATTGGAAGACCCCTGGCCAATAAGTTAGGTAAAATCAAAATAAAAAAATTCACAGTTGGTAATTCCTTGGCAGCAGCTCTCACCCTATTCGTTGAGTTTGCAGTAGTTATTGGTCTCGTTGCCATTTTTATACCCATTGTTACGCAACAAGCCGAACTCATCAGCAATATCGATACCAATAAAGTATCAGCGAGTCTGAGTCATACCATGGTCAATATTGATGAAACACTAACCAAATATGGCATAATCAGCAGTGAAGAGCCCCTGGAAGTAATGGTAGAAAATAAAGTTGCTCAATTGGTTAACGTTGCTACATTCAGCAGTTTGGCCGAGAAGCTTCTGGGATTTACAGGTAGTTTTTTCATTGGTATTTTCTCGGTATTGTTTATGGCATTCTTTTTTCTGAAGGATGAGAATTTATTCAAAGGGGTTTTGCTGTTGATAACACCGGTGAATCATGCACAAAAAATTGAAAATATCATCATCAAAACAAAATATCTTCTCACCAGATATTTTATTGGATTGCTCATAGAAATTGGAAGTATGATAACACTCATAATTATCGGCTTAGCCATAATGGGCGTTCCAAGTGCTGTTCTCATAGGTTTTTTCGGGGGAACAATGAATGTAATTCCTTATCTGGGGCCGGTAATAGGAGCAGCAGTGGGTTCGGTTATCGCTATGTTGGGAGAACTTGGAACTGGTAATCTGGCCGATTTTTATTTATCGGGCGGAAAGGTGGCTATGGTTTTTCTGGCTGCCAATCTGGTGGACAATGTGGTATTGCAACCACTAATCTACTCCAACTCGGTAAAAGCTCATCCACTGGAAATCTTTATCGTTATTATGATGGCTGGCACACTGGGCGGAGTTGTGGGAATGATTATAGCTATTCCGGCCTACACTGTTCTTCGAATCGTAGCAGGAGAGTTTTTGGGTGAATTCAAACTTGTTCAGCAGCTCACTAAAAAAATATAACTTTTTATACCATTCAACGTAAAAACTTAAAAAAACTCCCTATGAGCGATCAATCATCAACTAAAACCTTATTAACGCTTTTGGCCGGAATTGGAATAGGAGCTGCCATTGGCGCTGGTGCCGCCCTGCTTCTTTCACCCAACGACGGCAAAACAAACCGAAGAAAACTGAGAGAGAAAATTGGCAAAATCAGCTCCGATTTTAAAGACAAAACAGCCGACCTCTGGAGCGAACTCGAAAACGAGCTCGAAGAATTGAGCAAGGAAAAAGAGCAAGAAAAAGAAAAACAACAAGAAAAACAACAAAACCAGGCCAGTCATGGATAATCAAAACCCAACGCTGCAAACTGTTGATATGGTGAAAAGATATGTCAATTTAAAGATTGACATTACCCTAATTCAACTCAGCAAAAAACTCAGCAATGCAGCGGCTTATTTTGTTTTCGCCCTGATTCTGGGTTTTCTATTCCTGTTTATCAGCTTGTTCCTCTCGCTTAGTTTAGCCGATTGGCTGGCCGACGTTCTCCATATGCCCGGAATGGGTAACCTGATTGTGAGCGCTATCTATCTGTTGCTGGGGGCTTTAATTTATATTTTTCGCGAACCCTGGATTCTCAAACCCATAAGTAAAAACATGGGGATGCTGGTCGATATGAGCGATTTGAATCATGACAACAGACTCAAAGAATATCCAACTCTCGAAGCCGCACTTTCCGAACTGAATGTGATGCTTAAAGAATCTGAGAAAAATATTGACCAAAACATCGACGATATCAAGGATTTCTATTCTTTCGAGCAAATGAAAACCCGATTTCTCAAATCAATTATTAACAATCCTCAATCCATTTTAACTGCCTTACTATTTTTGCGGGAAATCATTATCAACCGGAAAAAGAGAAAGTGAAGTATTTTTTAGCCTATTATTTCCGCTTATTAAGGGTTATCGACCTTCAAAAGATTAAAAATCTGGTTTTAATCCATGGCAGCTATTATCTAAACCTTATTTTTCGCAGAAACATTCATCGTGGCGAACCCTGGAGCCTTTCCATCGAAACAGGAACTTTTTGCAACCTTTCGTGCCTGGAATGCCCTTCTGGCCAAAAACAATTCACACGACCCACCGGGGTTCTATCGCTTGAGAATTTTAAAACCATCATCCAAAAACAAAAACGAAATTTAATCTGGCTCATTCTATATTTTCAGGGCGAGCCTTTTCTCAATAAAGATTTTTTTAAAATGGTGGCCCATGCCCGAAGCCAGAAAATATTCACTTCAACCTCCACCAATGGGCATTTTTTAACTCCCCAAAAAGCAGAGGAAACTGTAAAATCGGGACTCGACCGCATTATCATTTCTCTGGATGGGTTGGATCAGCAAACCTATGAACAATATCGGGTTGGGGGAAATTTCAATCAGGTGATGGCTGGAATTAAAAATCTGGTGGCTGCCCGTAAAAAGCTTAACGCTTCAAATCCGCTCATTGTAGTGCAGTTTATTGTTTTTAAATTCAACGAAAATCAGATATCTAAAGCCAAAGCTCTGAAAAATGAATTGGGGGTGGATAAAGTAGAAATCAAAACGGCTCAAATATACTCCGACAACGACAAAAACCAGCTTATACCTGCCGATTCTAAATACGCCCGATACTCCCAAACCGCTGACGGATTGTGGAAAATTAAAAAACCAGTGCCCAACCATTGCAACCGCATGTGGCGTGCCGCTGTAGTTACCTGGGATGGGAATGTGGTTCCTTGCTGCTTCGATAAAGATGCTAAATATGTCATGGGCAACCTTCTCACCGAATCGTTCGGCGAGATTAAAAACACTTCCTCCTACAAGAATTTTCGTAATCAGGTATTTACCGACCGGGCTAAAACAGAAATCTGTAAGAACTGCTCCGAAGGTTTATAATTTTTACTACTTTTGAAGAAAGAAGTTAATTACCACGACTATATCTTATATTTTTAGCCTTATTAAACCTGCAATTATGAAAAAAATTTACGCTATCACTGTTTTGATTTTCGCTTCCTTTTTAGTCCAGGCGCAGAATAGTCTGGTTCGGTTTCCTGCCCTAGATCCCACTGGCGAAAATCTGGCTTTTTGCTACCAGGGTGACATCTGGGTAATGAATCTTAAACAAAATATTCCCATCAGACTCACCATTCACGAGGCCTACGATAAAAATCCAATGTGGTCGCCCGATGGTAAACAAATAGCATTCAACTCCGACCGGTTTGGCTCGGATGATGTTTTCGTGATGAACAGCGATGGCTCCGGGCTCAAAAGACTTACTTTTCATCCGGGTCAGGACCTGTTGAACTCCTGGACTATTCCGCAAAGAATTGTATTCGAAACCCGCCGATATAATGCTCAGGCCGAGCGTGATAACGAGATTTTCTATATTTCGCCTGAGGGTGGCAATGCGGTGCGACTTCTGGAAGCACTTGGAAGCTTTGCAACTGAATCGCCCGATGGAAAAAATGTAGCCTTTGTTCGTGGCACTTGTCCCATAAACCGCCAGGCCTATGAAGGCTCGGCCAATCGCGACATTTGGCTTTTCAATAAACAGGACAAAACCTATCAGCAAATCACATCCCAGCTTTTTAACCAGTTCCAACCCACCTGGATCAGTCCCACCGAAATGCTCTACATCAGCAGCAACGGAACCAAGATTTATCAACTTATGTCGTTGACAATCAATGGTAATCAAACATTAATTCAAGACAAAAGCCTAACAAATTTCACAGATTTTGGAATCAGATATTTCTCCGTGGCTTCCAAATCGCTCGATATAGTTGTTGAACAAGGCGACAAGATACTTTTAAAAAAAGCTGGCGAAAATAAATTTTCACCCATCAACATACATATTCCTATAGAAGACAGAACCCAGGATATTCAACACCAATCATTTACATCGGACATCGACAATTTTCAATTGTCACCCAACGGTAAATATCTGGTTCTTTCTATTCACGGCAATCTATTTATTAGCCAGGCAAAAGATGCAAGCAGCATTACACGTCGACTCACCAACAACACCAATAACAATCAGAACCCCGTATGGCTCAACGATTCAGTGGTGTTATTTACCAGCGTAACTGATGGTCAATCAGATATATTTTCCATAGAATCCGACGACAACTCCCAGGGTGACTTGTTTAAAAGCTTGAAGCACAAAACCACCAATCTCACCAATTCACAGGAAGACGAGCACAGCCTGGTGATGTCGAACAAAAAAGACAAAATTGTATATCAGCAAGACCGGGGAAAAATGCTCATTGCCGAAATAGACGGCAAGGGAAAAATTAGTAATTCGAAGGTTTTACTCGATGGTTGGGCCAACCCGTCCAACGTAAGTTTTAGCCCCGACGATCAATATTTAGCCTATGCACTCAGCGATTTGGACTTTAACAAGGAAATATTTATCCATCCCGCCGACAATACCTTTGCTCCTGTGAACATCAGCATGCATCCACGCACCGACACCGACCCTGTCTGGAGTCCAGATGGCAAGAAGCTCGCTTTCTCATCGCTGAGAAACTATGGAAGCTACGATATTTGGTTTGTGTGGCTTCAGAAAAAAGATGCCGAAAAATCGGCGGAAGATTGGGAACTCGAAGAATTTGAAAAGGAGAATGGCAAGTCGGACAAGAAGTCGGACAAAGCCAAGCCAGCTAAAGTAATCATCGATTTCGACGACATTCACAACCGCCTTGTTCAACTCACCAGCATCCCCGGAAACGAAAGCCGTCCCTGCTTTAGCGAAAACAGCCAGTTTATCTATTTCAACGGAAATATCGACGACAAAAACAAATCAGATATTTTTAAAATTAAATGGAATAAAAAGGAATTAACTGAAGTGACCAAAGATGGCAAAGGTGGTTACGACCTGATGCTCAGCGACGATGGTAAGTTTATCTATCTTCTTCAAAACGAAGGAAAAATGAGCAGAATAAAACTAGCTGCAGACAAAATAGAATCGATTTCGGTGAAAGCAGAAATGGATATCAACCTTGCTGAACAAAAGGAGAAAGTTTTTGATGAAGCCTGGAAAACCATGGCCGATGGATTTTACGATCCCGAATTTCATGGCAACGATTGGAACGATTTAGGCAAAAAATACAAGCCCCTGGTTTTAAAATCCAGCTGCAATCAGGACTTTAGCGGATTATTTAACTGGCTCCTGGGGGAATTGAACGCCAGCCATATGGGGTTCAATGGACCTAAAGAAAAATTGAAGAGTCAGGAGAAATGCGGTTTGATTGGGATTGATTTCGAAAATGACAAAAATGGCATCAAAGTACTCCGTGTGCTGAAGGGAAGCCCCGCCGATTACGATCAAAGCAGACTTCTCCCCAACGATATCATTGTTAAAGTTGATGGTCAGCCTCTCACTTCTGAAAGCAATTTCTACAGCTTTTTCATCAACAAAACCGATGAGCCGGTGGTGTTGGAAATAGAAAGGAGCAATATAAAACAGGATATTGTAATTCGTCCCACCAGCTCTCTCGGCGACGTTTTATACAATAACTGGGTATTGGATAACCGAAAAATGGTGGATGAATACGCTCAGGGGAAATTGGGATATTTGCATATCCAATCCATGGGTTGGGAGAGTTTTGAGCAATTCGAACGCGATTTAATGGCTGCAGGCTACGGGAAAAAAGGGATTCTGATAGATGTTAGAAACAATGGTGGCGGCTGGACAACCGACTATCTGATGGCTGTAATTGCTGTGAAACAACATGCCTACACCATTCCCCGTGGAGCTGCAGAAAATCTGGAAAAGGAACATAAAAATTTCCGCAGCCACTATGCCTTTGGCGAGCGGTTACCCTTTGCCAGCTGGACCAAACCAAGCATAGCACTGTGTAATCAGAATTCCTACTCCAACGCCGAAATTTTTTCTCATGCTTACCAAAACAACGAAATCGGAACCCTTGTAGGAACACCCACTTTTGGCGCTGTGATATCAACTTCATCCAGAACATTGATGGATGGCAGCACCATTCGGTTACCATACAGAGGATGGTATTCCATTAAAACTGATAAAAACATGGAGCATTTTCCGGCAGTTCCCGATGAAATTGTCGAGCTAAAACCCGACTCCAGATCCAAAGGAAAGGATGAGCAATTACAAAAAGCTGTGGATATCTTACTCCAACAAATAGAAACAAAAGAGTAAAAAAGAAGTTAATTCTCCCCATTTTTTCTGTTTGGTTGTTATAGATTTCTATCAATCATGTCGATATATTGGAATATTGATACATTTGCTCCTCAAAAAAACCTAATCGAAGCTTGTGAGTATTCCCGCAAAAACCCGGAGCAATATCTCATGGCTTCTAACCTAAAATCACAACAAATGAAAAATAAAATTTTATTGAGCATTTTTGCCATCGGAATTTCTATTTCTGCCTTTGCCGGTGGATATCAGGTTCGATTGCAAGGACAAAAGCAAACGGGCATGGGTCTGATTGGTTCGCCCATGAACTTTGGAGCCAGCAGTATTTTCTATAATCCAGGCGCACTGGCTGCTATGAAGAATAACTATAGCTTCGAAGTTGGAGCCAATCTCATCAACAGCCATATTATTTACCAGTCAACAGCTTCCATGTACAAGGCAGAAACCGACAATCCATTTGGAACACCAATGCACTTGTATGGCGCAGCCAAATTGGGTGATAAACTAACTCTGGGGCTCGGATTTTACACTCCCTATGGCAGCACAACCCAATGGCCAGAAGATTGGGCCGGCCAATATCTCATCGAAAAGATTTCGCTCAAAGCCTATTTTATTCAACCCACTTTATCTTATAAACTCACCGACAAATTGAGTTTGGGGGCTGGATTGGTTTTGGCGCAAGGACAAGTAGATGTTCAAAAAGGATTGCCCTACAGCACCGATTCCTATGTGCAACTTCAGGGCTCAGATTTCAATCTGGGTTTCAATGCGGGAGTCTATTTTCAGGCAACGCCCAAGCTTGCTATTGGACTCGATTACCGCAGCAAGATAGACATGGAAGTTGAAGGCGGTGAAGCTGATTTTCATATTCCAATCGGACTTCAAACCATTGTTGCTGCCGATAATAAATTCAGTGCAGTTTTACCATTACCCGCCAATCTCGACTTTGGTATCAGTTATCAGGTTACTCCAAAACTACTTGCAGCAGTGGAAGTAAACTATGTTTTCTGGAGCAGCTATAAAGAGCTCAACTTCACTTTCGAAGAGAATGGCGACTTATTGGACAATTCCAACCCCCGAAACTATAAAAACACTTTTATACCACGTCTGGGTCTTGAATACCAACTCAATTCTTTCCTAACCGTAAGAGCCGGTGGATATTACGACCAAACCCCAACCGATGCTAAAAACTTCAGCCCCGAAACTGTGAGCCTCGACACCTGGGCCTATACCTTTGGATTAAGTGCAACAGCTTTCAAAAATCTCGGCTTCGAACTTACCTATTTAGGAACTCACGGTCAGGAAGCCATCAAATCCTACGAGCCTTCAGGTTTCGAAGGTCGTTACAAATCATCATCATCGATTTTTGGCTTTGGTATCAATTATAACTTTTAAAAACGCACCATTATGAAACTAAAATATATTCTTTTATTCGCAATTTCGATTGCACTAATCTCCTGCAAGCCCGAGTTTAAAGAAGAATTCGTTCCTTCGAAAGGTAATGCAGATTTTTCCAAATACATCTCCTTAGGCAACTCACTCACAGCGGGTTATGCCGATGGTGCTTTGTATAAAAGCGCTCAGGCCAACAGCTATCCTGCCCTTTTGGGGATGCAATTTCAGGAAGTGGGCGGACAAGCATTTGTTCAGCCGGTGGTTGAAAGTGAACAAGGTGTTATTCCAGGTAAACTCACGCTGGGACTGGTGAATGGCGAACTCTTTCCGGTTCCCGCTAATGATGGCGACCTGGCTGGATTTTATCCTCCAATCGACTATTCGGTAACCAATCTGGGCGTTCCCGGAGCCAAAGTGTCGCATTTATTGGCCAATGGCTATGGCAATATTGGCAATCTTGCTGCCGGATTATCCAATCCATATTTCGTGCGGTTTGCCAGCTCCCCCGATATCAGCGTGATACAACAGGCTGTTTCATTGAATCCAACTTTCTTTTCACTTTGGATCGGAAACAACGATGTGTTGGGCTGGGCTTCAACCGGTGGAAGTCAGGGATCAATAACCCCACAAGCTGACTTTCAAGCCTATTATTCCCTGTTAACCCAAACTCTGGCAAGTACAGGCGCCAAAGGCGTTTTAGCCAATATCCCCAATATTACCAGCGCTCCTTATTTTAACACCGTTCCCATCAATGCTTTGGTTATTGACGCTTCACAGGCCAGTCAAATGAATATTGGAATGGCGGTGGTTGAATCCAATATAAATGCGGTATTGCAGATGGCCGGCTTACCAGCTTTTACTTATGGAATTCAATTTAAGGAAGGCGTGAATAATTTTCTGATTCAAGATAATGACTTCCTTTACAAGGATTTACTGAACGCCATAGCTGACACCGCAACCAATGTTCAAACAAAAATGATGATGAGACTCCTTCAGTTTCGTCAGGCTGATAGTCAGGAATTACTCATTCTCACCACCCCACAGGATAGTTTGGGAATGGGTATGGGCAGTTTTATGACCTTCGAAGGTCTGCCAACTCCTGTTCCATTTGGAATCCCAAATCGCTATGTTTTGGATCAACAGGAAATAGATGCCGTTTCGGAAGCTATTATAGGATATAATGAAATCATTGCCAATGCAGCTTCAACCCACGATTTGGCTTTGGTTGATATTTATGGAAAATTCAATGAAGTAAAAGACGGATTGGTGGTTGATGGTATTACCCTGAATTCAGAATTTGTTACCGGGGGTATTTTTAGTCTCGACGGGCTTCATTTAACAGCCCGGGGAAATGCTTTTATCGCCAATTTCTTTATCGAATCGATCAATAAAAAATACAATTCGTCCATTTCGCGACTTAGCTTAACAGATTATCAGGGAGTTAAATTCCCCAATTAGTTAGAAAAAAGCGGCTGTTGCCGCTTTTTTTATTTCTCAGAGTTTCTAAACAAAGTGAAAAATAATCCGGGCAAAATCTGTAGCATCACTGTTTTAAAACTTGCTTAAATAAATAGTTTGTTTTTTTTTGAATCACTCAATATTTTTAGTATTTTTATATTAACAAACAACAACAAAATACGAGACTTTATGGGGATCAATAAACCTGAAATACCCGAATACCCACTGGTAAGTATAGTTTCGGTACAATATGGCCATGCGGAAGTTACCATTGAAATGGTAAAATCCTTAAGAAATATTACCTATCCCAACATAGAAATTATTGTTGTGGACAATGCCAGCCCCGATCAGCATCCGGAAATAGTGAAAGAAGTATGTCCCGAAATCATTTATATTGAAAGCAAAACAAATCTTGGATTTGCCGGCGGAAATAATTTAGGATTTAAAGTAGCAAAAGGCAAATATGTTCTCATGCTCAACAACGATACCGAAGTTGAACCGGGCTTTCTCGAACCTTTGGTTGAGAAAATGGAGAATGACATATCCATTGGCATTGTTAGCCCAAAAATTAGATTCTTTCACTCGCCTGATACTCTTCAATATGCTGGTTATAACCCCATTAACCCCATTTCACAACGTGGTGGAGCCAAGGGATTTGGTGAAAAAGACAAAGGTCAGTATGAAGAAGATATGCTTTCGAGCTACGGTCACGGGGCGGCCATGATGGTTTCGATGGATGTAGTTCATAAAGTGGGTCTAATGGCCGATATTTTCTTTTTGTACTACGAAGAGCTCGATTGGGCTCACAGAATAAGAACGGCGGGATATAAGATTTACTATGTCCACAATTCTTTAATCTATCACAAGGAAAGCATCAGCACCGGCGGCAGAGTGAGTCCCCTGCGTGCCTATTACATGACTCGAAACAGAATCCTTTATCTTAGAAGAAATTTTAAAGGACTCACCTATTTTCTGGCCATTTTGTATCAGCTTTTGGTAGCGGTGCCTAAAAACGCCACACTCATCGCCATTAAGGGCAACCCCAAATTTATCAGAGCCTATATTAAAGGTGTTCTTTGGCATGTAGCCCACTGGTTCGACAAAAAAGTATATGAGAGTCCTAAATTAACCGACCTGTAATAAAATAGTTATGGATATATTAATCAACATCTTAAATCTGATTCAATGGATATTTTTTGGCTACCTGTTTATCACTAGCCTTTATATATTCGTTTTTGCCTTTGCCGGTTTGTTTAATCTGCCAAAACCCAAACCCAAGGACCAAATCCAACGCAAATTTGCCGTTATGATTCCTGGTTACAAGGAAGATGAAATCATTGTGGAAGTATGCGAAGATGCTCTTCAACAGGATTACCCAAAAGAGCTCTACGATGTGGTGGCCATTTGCGATACCTACAAACCCGAAACCATTGCCGCACTTAAAAAACTCCCCATCAAAGTCATTGAAGTCTCCTTCGACAAAAGCACCAAATCGAAAGCCCTGAACAAGGCCATGGAAGTTCTTGGCGATGATTACAATGCAGCCTTAATTCTCGATGCCGACAATCTGATGGAAAACGATTTTATTACCAAAGTGAATGAGGCATTCCAGGCTGGATATAAAGCAGTTCAGGGACATAGAGTTGCCAAAAATATGGATACCAATTTTGCCACACTCGATGCTATTAGCGAAGACATCAACAACCATATTTTCAGAAAAGGAACAAGAATCATGGGGCTTTCGAGTGCCATTATTGGCTCTGCCATGGCTTTTGAGTATAAATTCTTTAAAGAAATGATGAAAGATGTTCATGCCATTGGCGGTTTCGACAAAGAAATCGATTTAAAAATGTGCCGCGACGGAATCACCATTGAATATTTACCCGATGCTTTATGCTACGATGAAAAAGTTCAAAAGGCAGAAGTATTTCAAAATCAGCGTCGCCGCTGGCTCAGCGCCCAGGTGGTTTATTTCAAGCGGTTTTTCTTTCAATCTTTCGTTGCTTTCATCACCAAAGGAAACATCGATTTCTTTAATAAAGCATTTCATACGTTTCTACCTCCGCGCATCCTGCTCCTTGGCTTTATGTCCATCATTTTTCTGGTTTCTCTGTTTTTCTACCCCCACCCTTTTGCGTTGCTTTGGATTAAGCTTTTCATTCTGGTTGTAATCACTTTCGTGATTTCAGTTCCGCGTAAGTTTTACAACCAAAAGACACTAAAGGCCATCGTTTCTTTGCCACGGGGGTTCTTTCTAATGTTTATGTCGTTGCTTAAACTCAAGGGAGCCAATCAGAAATTTTTACACACCCAACATACCAGTACCGGAACAAATATTAAAAAAAATAAACCTTAAAACCAGACCATTATGATTATCGGGAGAGATATTGTCGTTATTGGGATTCAACCCTGGGACATAGAAATAGGCAGCAATTGCAAAAATATTGCCGAAGAAATGGCAAAGTATAATCGGGTTTTGTATGTAAACTCTCCACTTGACCGAAACACAAAAAAGAACAAAAAAGACGACCCAAAAATTCAAAAAAGGCTGGATATTATAGCGGGAAAACAAAAATCCATTGAGTCTGTTACAACCAATTTATGGAATTTATATCCAAAAAACATGGTTGAATCCATCAACTGGATTCCCGACGGAGTTCTATACGATTTCATTAATAAGCAGAATAACAGAAAATTCGCCGACGATATTAAATCCGCAATAAAACAGTTGGGATTCAAAAACATAATACTGTTTAACGACAGCAGCATGTTTCTGGGGCTCTATTTGAAAGAATTGCTAAAGCCCTCCGTTTATGTCTATTACATGAGGGATTACTTAACCAAAAACCCCTATTGGAGAAAGCATGGGCTGAGACTCGAACCCATTTTAGTTGAAAAATCAGATGTTGTTGTTAACAATTCCACCCTCTATGCCGAATATGGGCAACAATTTAATAAACACAGCTATATGGTGGGGCAGGGTTGCGATGTCAAGTTATTTACCGACTCCAATAACTCCATTAAAATAGCCGATGACATGCTCGAAATCCCAAAGCCCGTTATTGGATATGTGGGGTTTTTATCGAGCAGAAGGCTCGACATCAATTTGCTCATTCACCTGGCGAAACAAAGACCCCATTGGTCCATTGTTTTGGTGGGACCGGAAGATGATAATTTCAAATCGTCTGAGCTCCACCAGCTCAAAAACGTTTATTTTCTGGGTAGCCGCGATGGAAACGTATTGCCATCGTATATAAAATCGTTCGATGTAGCCATAAATCCCCAGCTTATCAATGATGCTACCATGGGAAATTACCCCAGAAAAATTGATGAATATCTGGCCATGGGGAAACCTACTGTGGGCTCTGCAACCAAAGCCATGGAGTACTTTAAAAATGACACATACCTTGCCACAACTCATGATGAATGGGTTGAATGTATCGACAAAGCCCTTGAAGAGGACAGCGAGCTGCTAAAGATGAACAGAATTGCATGTGGCACAAGCCACTCCTGGGAAACAAACGTGAAGGAAATATTTAAATATGTAGAGTGTTTCGAAAACAACTGGAAAGACTGCTAATCAAAATTATATGGGACTTAAGGAAAAATTAAAATCGAATAAAAATATTAAAAGCCTGGTAATGTGGATGATTCATCCGCCCAGACGCCCCAGGCCCCGGCTATGGATTCGCTGGTTCGTTAATCCTTTCTTTCATAAAAGAGGCAAAAGAACTGTAATCAGATTTCGGTCTTCGCGAATTGATGTTTTCCCTTATAATAAATTTTCAGTGGGTGACGATTCCACCGTTGAAAGTTTTACCACCATCAACAACGGGTCGGGCGATGTAGTCATTGGCAATAGATGCAGAGTGGGAATAGGCACCGTTATTATTGGTCCTGTTACCATGAAAGATGGCTCTGGAACAGGTCAGCACGTTTTTATTGCCGGTTTTAACCACGGTTATGCCGATGGTTCTAAAAACTCATCGGTTCAGGCTCTTGATATTCGTGGGACCGTTATTGGTGAAGATTCGCATATTGGTGCAAATTCTGTGGTTGTTGCCGGAGTCAAAATTGGGAAAAGATGCCAGATAGGTGCCGGAAGTGTTGTAACCAAAGATATTCCTGACTTCAGCGTTGCTGTTGGAAATCCTGCCAGAATAATTAAGCAATTCAACCACGATACCCAGCAATGGGAAAAACCTAAGCCAAAAGTTTAATTCCTTTAAACACCAATCAAAAAAAAAGAGATTGCAAGTTAGCAATCTCTTTTTTTATTTCTATCTGAACCTGAAGTAGCAGTGGGCTAGTCTCGTTCTTTAAAGAAGCTTTCCAGCTGAACCAGATTTTCTTCTTTGCCTTTATTTCTCAGATTTTGCACTATGGAAGTAAAATAGCTATGGTTCACCAAAAATTCCTTTTCAAAAACCAACCACTCGTCAAATGCCAGATTCATAATTTTCATTCGTTTCCATTCCAGCTGTAATTTAAAAGCCAGAATAAAGAAGTCATCACGGCCCAAATAATCCAAATCGGCATCACAAAGCAGTTGCTCCAAAAAATTCCGGGGTGATTGGGGAATATGGGTTGCCATAATTATACGGCCAACAAGCTCAATTTCATGTTCGTTATAGCCAAACTGTGGCAATACCTGAGCAGCAATTTCAGCGCTTTTGGTTTCATGCCCTTCATAGGTGTGAATGAGTCCTGTATCGTGAAAAAGTGCCGCTGTTTCTAATAATATCTGATCCGTTTCATTTAACTCTGCCAGCTTACCATTTCGTCTTGCAGCCTCATGAACATCAAAAGTATGGCTCAGGTCATGATACAGATACTTCTGACTCAACTCCTTAGTTAACAACTCTAAAACATAATTTCTGGCACCCGCAAAATCCATGGTAAAAAAAAAGGCCGGACAAACCGGCCAGGTTTATGGTGTGATTTATTAGTAGTTTACAATTTTCTCCCAGTTGTACTTCCTTGGGTTAATGCACATGGTTGGAATCTGAGAAGTGTTGAAGATGATTTCTTCGTCATAAGAACCCAAAATATAACTTGTCCAGCTCGAGTCAGGATTGGTCATGATCATCAATAAATCGGAGTTTATTGAAGTTGCATAATCAATCACTTTTTTAGAAAAATCGGCGCTTTTTGCAACAGAAGTGATTGAATACTTCACTCCTTCCTCTTCAAACAGTTTGGTCATGGTGCGAACAGCTGCATCAATTTCTTCGCCTTCTATTTGATAAATCTCAATAGAAGCATCGAATTGTTTGGCAATAAAGGTAGCCCATTTGGTTTTTTCCCATGGACCTGCATCGCTGGTAACCGGAAGAACAATTTTTGAATAACCGTTGTCAATTTTGCGTTTTTGAACCACAACCACAGGAACAGGTGAGCTGGTAATAACTTTAAGCGCAAAACTTCCTGTTAGTTTTTGAATTCCTACTTTTCCGTGGGTACCCAAATAAATAAGATTTGCTCCTATCTCTTCGGCAACATCGGCAATGGTTGTAAAAATATCGCCTTCACGGGTGATGAAAGTTGCTGCGATTCCATTATTATCAATAATCTCATTACACATGGCTTGTAAACGAATATCGATACTCTCGGGCTGAAGGTTTTCCTGTTTTAGAAAAGCCTTGGTGTTTTTATCGATTACGTGAAGCAATTTGATTTCGTAACCAAATGCAGAAGCAGCTTCAGCAGCCTGAGTAGCAGCATTATCTGTAACCTCTGAAAAATCGGTGGGAACTAAGATAATATTTTTCAATTTGTCTTCCATGATTCAAAATATTTAGTTTCAGTATTGATTTAATTCATCTTTATTTGCTAACAAAGATATAAATAAAATACTCTAAACAAATATTTAGAAGAAATTCAGAATGGAAAAATAATAAAAAATTTACAGCTTGCGGGTGGTGTTCGATGGCTTGCTATTGGCTATCTCTCCTTTTTTAGTTGCCAATTTCTCTAAGTTAATTTTGTTGATTTCTTCAATGGAAATCTGAAGCAATTCATTGCGAATTCCCGAAATAGTTGCTGCGGTATTGCTCAACAAAATAACTGTGATATCGTTGTTTATCTCACGGGTTAAGGTTGCTGAAAACCCATGCCACAATCCATTGTGATAAATGAGATTCATTCCCTCTTCGTTTTTCATGCGCCAACCGAATCCATAGTCAAATTGTCTGGATGTCTTGGATACTGTGGTACCTCTTGTATATGCCTGAGAAAGTGTTTCTTCCGAGACAAGCTTATTGCTGTTAAGATATTGAAGGTAATTGAACAAATCGTGAACATTGCTATAAACACTTTTATCCCCCAAAATCATATCGTTGGGTTCAAACTCATACAATCTCAATCTCTTGCCAGAGTGACCATAACCCATTACTCTATTACTCAAAGTATCGAGAATCTCATGCTTATAAGTGAAAGTGGAATTCATTTGGGCGGGCTTAAAGATGTATTCATCCAAAAACACAGCGAAACTTTTATCGCTCACCCGTTCTACCAAAAGAGCCAACATGGCATAGCCTGTATTGGAATAAACAAACCGTGACCCCGGTTTATAATTGGTGGTAGCTTTGTGTTTAATAAGCAAGTTGAGCACATCTTCATTACTGATAAGACTGTCGTTTTCCCAATATTGATCCACCAGATACATATAGTTTGGCAATCCGCTGGTATGCTGAAGCAGGTGTTTTACTTTAATCTCATCGTATGGGAATTCCGGAATGTACTGATTCACTTTATCTTCATAATCTATGCGACCCTGCTCATGCAAAATCATGATGGCGGTGGCGGTAAACGATTTACTTACCGAAGCTAACTGAAAGCAAGAATTCTCATTAATGAGTCTTTTTTGCTTGTAATCGGCATAGCCATTGGCATACTCGGTAATTATCTGATCTTTATAGGCAATCAGAGCAGTTCCTTTGAAACCGGTTTTTAGAAGCTTTTCCTGAAGTAGCTTATCAATTCTACTTAAATCGTTGTCGGAAATATAGGTTGGAGTTGCTTCTAAAGTGTCTTTGGAAATAACAGAAGTATCTGCCATCCCAATACCAATAGGAAATGCAACCATTAATAAAGTAGCGAAAAATAAGAAAAGCTTAAAAATCCTCATGTTCAATTCATTTGTTTTTACTATCGCATGTTTGACCGCATCGCCTTATTATTTAACCTGTTCGGTAGAATAAAATCTCAAAGAGGCGGCCATTTCATGCTCAATATTCATTTTCCAAATATAACGCGGCATGATTGCGCAAAATTATACAAATATTTAAGTTTTAAACAACCCATATTTAATTTCTCCTTGCTCAGATTCATTATATTTGCTACCTAAAGCATCCAAACCAATGAGTGAAGAAAATAAACTGGCTTATCCCCAAAAAATCGATATCAACTCTTTTCCAAAGGAAAAAAAAAGGAGGAGAAGAAAAAAAAGATTTCGCTTTTTCAGAAACCTGCGCCGCGACTACGATGAATGGCGGCAGGAAAGGCGGTTAAAAAGGGCTAAAAACCATCACAATCGTCCTGGTTTTGGCGAGCGCCTGCTGATTTTTCTCCTGGGCCCCATCGCCGATTTTATTGATGATATGCGCCGCGAACGAGAATTGAGAAAAACACTCAAAATAGATCGAAGACCCAATATTTTTCAGCGACTCTATTGGATGTATTTGGAAAACAAAGAGATGAAAAACGAAGAAAAAGTTCTCAATAAAAAAATCAGAAAGGCCATGAGCTTCGATTTTAACGAGGACAAGCACATTTTCAGCTTCAGAGATGAGATTAATAATATAAAATCTGTTTGGAAACACTTGCCCTGGGAAAAATCGCGGGAAATGGAGAATATTTCCATTGCCACAGTGACCATTTTCATTACTTTTCTTTTTCATTATTTGCTTATTCAAGGGGGAAAAGCCATGGTTGCAACTTTTTTCGGAATTCCGGCGGTATGGCGAAATATGCAGGTTGAATTCAATATTCCCGACCCATCTCCCCAATGGACCTATGGCTCGGTGTTGAGTGTTTACTCCGTGGGACCTTTTCTTTTATTTATCAGCGGAATGATTTTCTTACGATTGCATGCTCTGTCAAAAGACAAGAGTTCCTTTTCCGCACTCTTCTATCTTTGGATGTATTTAAATGCCTTCAATCTGTTTTTCGGAACTTTTATTGCAGGTATTTTCACCGATCGTGGCTTTGGATATATCATGGGTTGGCTCTATATTCCCCGCTATATCGAAGTACCACTGGGCATTTTCTCTGTATTTATGATTTGGATGATAGGATTTTCTGCGGGAAAAAAACTCATTGCCTTTGCCCCCAGCCGACAATTCTATACTGCAGTTTTGCCCCAGTTTTTCACCAAAATCCTTTACGTTTATATTCCGGTGGCGCTCAGCATTGGATTTCTTCTTTTAATCGGATTTAATCACCGCGATTTCACCATTCAACTGGTTTATCTCTTCCTTCTCATCATGCTCACACCCACACTCCGTTTTATACCCGAACGTATGGAATAAAAAAATACCATAGGAAATCCGGATTTAGATGGCTTTAATCCGTAATTTTGACCCTGAAATATTCTTTAAAAATATCGTTTCTCATGAATCCATGTGAGCGATTTAAAAAAACAAACTATGAATCAATTTATTAGAGAATTCGAACCTAAAATGGTCTGGCAATTTTTCGACGATATTTGCCAAATTCCACGCCCCAGTAAGAAAGAGGACAAAATGATAGCTTTTCTCAAGGAATTTGGAAAAAAATATCAGCTGGAAACCCTTCAGGATGAAACAGGAAATATCCTCATCAGAAAAAATGCTACCAAAGGGATGGAAAACAAACCCTGGGTTGTACTACAAAGCCATTTGGATATGGTATGTGAAAAAAACTCTGACCTGGAATTCAACTTCGACACCGATGCAATAATTCCCCAAATCGACGGGGAATGGGTAAAAGCAACAGGCACCACCCTGGGCGCTGACGACGGAATTGGGGTGGCAACTCAACTCGCCATTCTGGCATCAACCGATATTGAACATGGTCCCATTGAATGTCTTTTTACTGTGGACGAAGAAACCGGGTTAACAGGAGCTTTTGGACTAAAACCTGGCTTCGTAAGAAGTGAAATTTTGCTCAATCTCGACTCCGAAGACGAAGGTGAACTCTTTATTGGTTGTGCCGGCGGAATTGATACCGTGATCGAAATTGAATACGAAACCGAAGAAACAGGCGAAGGATTCTCCTTTTATCAGCTCACTGTAAATGGGCTCCGAGGCGGACATAGTGGCGACGACATTAACAAAGGACTGGGCAACGCCGTTAAGATAATGAACAGAATTTTGTGGGAAGCCACCCAACAATGTGAGGCTCGCTTAACAAGTTTCAACGGTGGAAATCTGCGTAATGCCATTGCCCGTGAAGCTTTTGCCTATGTAGCCATTCCCAATCAGAAAAAAGCTGATTTCGAAAAACTTGTGGATGATTTATCAGTTAAAATTAAGGCTGAATACAACATAACAGAGCAAGCTCTGAATATTCATTGTGCGCCCACAGGCCTTATAGAAGAAGTCCTGATGCCCGAATATCAAAATGCCTTGTTGAACTCTCTTTACTCTTGCCCTCACGGCGTAATTGCCATGTCGCAAAGCATCCCCAATTTTGTGGAAACATCCACCAACCTTGCCTCCATAAAAATGGCGGATTACCAGATTGTGATTACCACCAGTCAGCGAAGCTCCGTGGACTCGGCCAAAACCGACATTGCCAATATGGTGGCTGCCAATTTTATGAACGTGGGAGCCTATGTGGAACATGGCGAAGGCTATCCAGGCTGGACACCCAATCCCAACTCAAGAATTCTGGATCTCACCGTAAAATCATACACAAAACTTTTTGGCAAAGAGCCCAAAGTTCTGGCCATCCATGCGGGACTTGAATGTGGATT
>CAXYYJ010000028.1:0-72222 GCA_964293475.1 uncultured Draconibacterium sp. | reverse complement strand
AGACAGAGATTCTTTGGGACTGTCGATATTGGATTGGGGGTTTGGCGTTTGCTTTGTTTCGCTTGATGAACACTGATGACACGGATTTAACGGTTGGACGTGAATTTTTTTTGGTAAAGGAAGGTAATTGATAGTAATGGGTTGTAAAGGATGGCATAGGGCAGGGGTGTTCCACCAACCCTCAGTGCCCGGAGCGGGAGCAAGGAGCCGGAGCAAGGAACAAAAAACAAAGTATCCTGGACTATTATTTGACCTTTTGCCAAAACAAAGTATCTTTGAAAATTCGTAAAGTGCTTTAATTTGGCTTTTCGATGGCAAAAGAATCAGTTGAAATGCCACAATATGTTGATTATAAATATATTAAAGAATGATAAGACCCATCAGAGAACTCGATTTTGAAAAAATACTGGAGGTTTTGCGTACCTACGATGCCGAATCTACCTATGAAAAAGTGAATACCATTCCCGATAGCAAGGAGCTCTATGATAAAATATCGGCCTACGTTGATACAGAGCGCTTTAACCGTCGTGCTGTTCTGGGTATCGATATTTACAGATATGGCATGTTTCGTCATCTCGAGCAGGTTTTAATTCCATCCATCTTTAAAATTTTCTTCGAAAAAACCATCCGCCTTTGCGTGGAGTCCAATCAATATGTGTTTCAGAACTACGATAAAAAACGCATCGAAGAGTCGTTTATCAGCACGGGCGATGGGGGATTTCTGATTCTCGAAACGCCGCTTCATGCAGTGTTTTTTGCCATTAACTTCGAGCTGGTGGTGCGCTCCTACAACTCGTTTCACCTTTTTCCGCGCATGAGAAAAATCATCGGAAACATCAGCCTTCGCTATGCCATTACCTACGATACTCTTTTTCACTTCGACAATAATTTCTATGGCAGTGCCATCATCAACAACGCCCGAATACTGAACAAAGACAATCTGAACCGCTGTCTGCTCGACGAAAGCTCGGTAAACTGGTTTCTCATCAATATCGATGGAATTGAAAACCTTCAGGTTTATACCATTCACGATATTGCCAATGTTTACGATTTTCTCGACTACGATACCAAATGGATTGAAGAAGGAGAAAATACCATAATCCCCGATAAAAAATCGCGCTACGATGGTGTGATAAACTCCGATATTCTGAAAATCGGGCAGATTCAATCGAAGGAAATTTTCCTGAATATCTATAATCTTCACCTTCAGGTAAGTATGCGGATTCGCTCCGATGCTGCTCAGGATAAAGAAAGGCTCATTACCATTAGTCTGGGAAACCTGAATACAGCAGGAATTTAGTTTCGCTGCCTCAGGAATTGTTCACTTTTTGCTATTCGAATTCCAGTGTTATCTGTCCTTCGGTAGATTTTGGTGGAGGCGGTGTCTTGGTTTTTTTAGTCGTCTCTGGTTTTTTCGCCTTTGGGCTTTCCTCTTCGCTGTCTTCTATTAGGATATGATTCTCATCAATCTCAATCTCCAGCTCCAAAAACTCCGGCTTACTTAAATCTTCCTCCACCGAAATATGGGTTTTGGGGATTTCCTTTTTGGGTTTCATGGGCAGTGATGGTTTTGCCTTTTTGGAGGATGGCGTTTTAGGGGTTTCTGTTTCATCAGGAACTATCTCATCCTGAGTTTCTTGTTTCACCAAGGGCTCAACAGCCATATTTTCAGAATCATCTCCCGCTTCTTCAACCGGACTGAAACTCAACAGACTTTCTTTTTTGGTTTCAGCAAAATCCGAATCAGGGTCAGACAAAACCGGCAGTTTCTCCAATTCAATATCCAGAGCTTCAATATCTTCCACAGGGATGTTTAAAGGCAATCCCTGACTTTCCACCAATTCTGAATCAGGCTCGCTATGGCCGGGTTGGCTTTCATCCTGAACCGAAAACTCCACAATAGAAGGATATTCATAGGGAAGGGATTCGGCCCATTTTGCCGATTTAAACTGATCGGCAGTTAGGCGTTTACCTTTGGCTTTCAGGCTTTTAATGCCCACAAACTCGTCAAGATTAATGAGTTCGGTAAGTAGCTCTTTTTCTCTTTTAACCGTTACCTCCAGCTGAGCCAGATAATCTAAACTATATTCAATCAATTTCCCCTGTTCATCGCCCACAAAACAGGTTTTCTTGTCGGTTTCCTCAATATAAAACCTCTTCACAAACGGAACTTTTGCGGTGGATTCCACATAAACCGCGCTGAGCACTTTTCGGGGATCGTACTTTTCTATATGAATCATATGATCGTCGAAATGGTTGGCCAAATCGAAGTTGTAAAGCTGATAATATCCTGTTTTGGTGATGGTTAAGATTCTGTCATCGCCTTTAAATGCTCCCAGATAAATGCCTCGGTCGTCGGTATTGAGTCGTTTCACGGTCTCGTCGTACCAAATAGCTACAGCGCCCAGGGTACTGACTCCATCTTCTTTCACAACAATTTTTTTAATGGGTTTTTTGGTGAGCAGGTTGCCTTTGGCAGAGCGGCCTTTGATGGCCAAGTCTTTGAAATCGAAATCGAGCGAAGTCTTTTTCATTTTGGGCTCGGGGCGCAGATATACCCGAATCACTTCGGCCTCGCCGTTGGGGTTGGCGGTGAAATAGGTGACTTTGGAATCGGCGGTGCCCGATGTCACTTCGTAGAGTTTGTCGCGGGTGATGCTGGTTACCGGGAATCGTTTTACATAATACGGGCCCGATTTTCCATCTCTGTAAACCATATTATAGGTCATGCGGTCGTCGTTTTTATTAAAAACATCCACATGAATAATGTCTTTCCCCACAAAAGTTTTTGGTGTTACTTTGGTCACCATAAAATTTCCATCGGCCAGAAAAACGATGATATCGTCGATGTCGCTGCACACGCCCACATACTCATCCTTTTTTAGACCAGTGCCCACAAAACCATCGGCGCGGTTCACGTAGAGCTTGGTATTGGCAACGGCCACGGTGGCTGCATCGATGCTTTCGAAGTTTCGGAGCTCGGTTTTGCGCTCTTTTCCCTTTCCATATTTTTTCTTAATCTCCTTATAATAATCCACAGCATAATCTATGAGATTGGCCAGATGGAATTCTATTTTTTCCAGTTCTTCCTGAAGAGCTTTCATTTGCTCGTCGGCTTTAAAACTGTTGTATTTGGAGATACGCTTGATTTTAATTTCGGTGAGGCGAATGATGTCGTCGCGGGTAACATCGCGGATAAAATCTTTCACAAAGGGTTTTAATCCATCGTCGATGGCCACAATCACTTCTTCGAACGATTCGCATTTCTCAATATCGCGGTAGATTCTGTTTTCAATGAAAATTTTCTCCAGCGATGATTGGTGCAGAAGCTCCAGCAGCTCGGCCTTCCTTATTTCCAGCTCCATTTTCAGGAGCATCACAGTTTGGTCGGCGGTGAATTTCAGTATTTCAGTTACTCCCACAAATCGTGGTTTGTTGTCCTGAACAATGCAGGTATTGGGCGAAATGCTCACCTCGCAATCGGTAAAAGCAAAGAGTGCATCGATGGTTTGGTCGGGCGAAACTCCCGGAGCCAAATGGAGCAAAATCTCTACGTTGTCGGAGGTGTTATCGTCAATTTTTTTAATTTTTATCTTGCCTTTATCGGTGGCCAGAATAATGCTGTCGATAACATTTCCGGTGGTTTTTGAAAAAGGCAACTCAATTATTTTGAGAAGTTTGGTCGATTCCTGAACTATCCGGGCCCTCACTCTTATTTTTCCGCCTCTTTGGCCGTCCTTATATTTGTCCACATCTACCAATCCGCCGGTTTGGAAATCGGGATAAAGGATAAAGGGTTTATTGCGCAGATGGGCAATGGAAGCGTCGATGAGTTCAATGAAATTATGGGGCAAGATTTTCGATGCCAAACCCACAGCAATCCCTTCTACGCCCTGAGCCAGAAGTAGGGGAAATTTAACAGGAAGTGTTACAGGTTCGTTGTTTCTGCCGTCGTAGCTTTGTTTCCAGATGGTGGTTTTGGGATTGAAGAGCACTTCGAGAGCGAATTTCGACAGGCGGGCTTCAATATAGCGGGGAGCTGCGGCGCGGTCGCCGGTATAGATATTTCCCCAGTTTCCCTGACAGTCGATGAGCAGGTCTTTCTGGCCAAGGTTTACCAAAGCATCGCCAATGCTGGCATCGCCATGCGGATGGTATTTCATGGTATTCCCAATAATATTGGCCACTTTGTTGTAGCGTCCGTCGTCCATTTCGCGCATGGAATGCAGTATGCGGCGGTGAACAGGTTTGAGCCCGTCGTTGATATGCGGAACAGCACGCTCCAGAATCACATACGAAGCATAATCGAGAAACCAGTTTTCGTACAAACCCGAAAGATGCTGAGCCACCTGCAGCTCACCACCTCGCTTTTCGTCTCCTGTTGGAACAGGACTTTCTGTCGATTCAGGATGTTCTATATCTTCGTAATCCATGTGTTATAATTTGTTGTATTTGGGCCTTGAGGGCTGTTTCATTTAAAAAACCTTAGTAGCAATGTCTCCACAAAAATAAAGAATATTGCCAAAACGATAAACCATTTCCAAAGTCTGGTTCCCTGGTCTAATTCCACAATTTGAGCTTTTATTTCTTCGGCTGATGGTTCAATGATTTGATAGCCTTTCAGGTTCTGTTTCTCTATAATATCCGAAATTTCGGGGGTTGTCCACAAAGTGAAATCCGACTCGGTGCGTTGAAAATTCACACCCAATGATCCCCAGGTTTCGCTGTTGAATTTTACTTCGAAGAAGCCATCGGAGGGCCATTGAACATTGAGCAAATTGAGTTCCGACGGGCTCTTGCGGTACGATTCGGGAATCCAGCTTTGCTCACCCTGCCACAGCTCTGCCACATTTTTTCCTTGTGCTTCGCCCGGGTTCGGTGTGCGTTGCTCCACTCTGATTGGCAGGCCGGAGCCCACCTGCTCGTAGAGCCGGGTTTGCTGGTTGGCCTGAAGTATCATTTGGTAAAAAACAGGCACAAACAAGGCATGCTGGGGCAGTTGGCTGCTGGTTACCTGAAGCGGAAAAGCCCACTGAAATACTTTCCCTTTTTCTAAGGTGCTCATGGTAAGAATGTTTTTTTCGCCAACAGTTTGCAATAGACTGGTGGAGAGCGATTTCGAAGGAAGAATGGGGAAGTATTTGTAAATCATGGGCAAATCGATTTTCTGATTTTGCTCTGGTTTTTGATTTTTGTCGAAAACAGGTTTAAAAAACGATATTTCTTTATTCAACTCGCCCAACCGAACCGCTACAGTATCCAATTCGCCGTAAACAGGCAACCCCAGAGCATTGAGCCAGCTATTGTAATTTCCTTTTAATGAAGGAATTAATAAAATTTGTCCCCCGTTTTTAGCATATTGCTCCAGTTCTTTCTCCAGGCCACCACTCAGTTTTTCTACTTCGTCAATAATTACCAGATCCTGTTGCCCCAATTGGTTATAATCCACATTTTCAGGGGAAAAAGTTTTTATTTGGGTGAGGCTGTCGCTGCCAAAAAGCTGAAGAATATAGGCATTGGGCTCTGAACCCGAAATGAGCGACAAGTGAAAATAGTCGCGAACCGGAAAAGTGAAATACAGGCGGTCGTCGTAAACTATGGGATAGTCATCAATTTCAATATGAGCCTGATAAACTCCCGAGTTGCTGTTGGTGAACGAGATTTCCAGCTCTTTGGTTTCTTCGGCACCCAAATCGACCGATATTACCGTTTTGAGTTGATTTTCAATAAATAGACGAACGGGGATGCTGCTTACTTTTTCGGGTCCGTTATTGCTGAGTTTTATGAAAAGTGTTGATACCGCCTGGGGCAGCTGAACGGGCGATTGAAAATATACTGTATCAACCGAAACATTGGAAACCGGATTGTTTTGCAGGGGAATAATGCGCACCAAAAGGCTTGAATCGGTGGGCAAAGGTTTGTTAAAACTGCTGCTTTTCTGAAAATCGCTCAATAGATAAAGAAAGGCTTTATCATTAAATTCGGTTTCCTGCTCCCTCAACATTTGCTCCCGTTGCACCACATCGCCAAGTTGCTGCTGCATGAACCCCGATTTGGTTTCCAGAATATTCTGAATCATTTCAACCTTGTTAAACCAACGGTGGTGTTTGGCTTCCATTTCGTTGGTAATCAGGTGAAATTTATCGCCATTGCCATAGGATTCCACTATGTCGACCGCCACATTCTGAGCTTCGCTGAAAAGGCTTCCATTCTCGCCCAAAGTATTCATGCTGAATGAATTGTCGAGATAAATTGTGATGTGGTTTTGGGCCTGTTCGTTCACCTGACTCTCGCTGTTGGGGATAAAAGGCCCGGCAAAGGCCAAAACGAGAGCCACTATGGCCAGAATTCTGCTCGCTAAAACCAGCAGATGTTTGAGTTCCGATTGTTTTTTGGTTTGTTGGTAGAGATTTTTCAGCAGAGAAACATTGCTAAACATCACTTTTTTATATCGCCTGAAATTGAAAAGATGCACCAAAACGGGGATTGCCACCGCGAATAGTCCATAGAGCATGTTGGGATACAAAAAATCCATAATTCCTTAGTAAATTTGGGAAAAGCACAAAAGTAAGGCATTTAGGTTTTAACTAGCCCCCGACGTATTGAAAAGATTTGAACAGATGTTTTTAGATTTATTCTGATAGGGGATAAACAAATGAAGTAATGAAATAGTTACAAATATCCCGATAAGCTAGGTACATAGATGAACTCATTGATAGGAATTTGGACCTAATAAAAAATGTATTTTTCAAAATACACATATATAGTATTTTACATCATCAATAATTTTATTTGGCATGTTTGTAGGAAAAATTCAAACGGAAAAACAAGTCTTAGGTTTTGGGAGGCTCGCAGTACTTTAAAAGAAATATATGTTAAATCGATTCCTTGAAAAATATCTCCCTATTTCAAGCATATTGTTGAAATTCAATAGAATGTATAAAGGTTTTAAAGAAGCTTGATTTGCCTGTTTTTGAACTGAGGTTGTTTGCTTCTGAGTTATGCGGCTTTCGTAAAAAAGGAAATAGACAAACCAAAAAGCTGAAATACTTATCATTAAATCATTTGGAGAAAACCAAATTTAGACAAATATAAAATTAGGATTTATGGTGTATTTAATTGCTAATCAGTAATATAAGACAGAAATATGATCCCTGTCCATTTATTAAAAATATGTAAGATTTAGAAAGGCAAAGAAAAATGAAAAATGGTTAAACTCTACAGTGAATTATAACGCAGAAACATCCGCACTATTCATTCTCTATTTTGGTGTAGATAAGCTGGAGCTTGAGTTTTTTGTCGGAAAGAATGAGCGGATTGCTACCCCCGGCAACTAAGCGATTTGGATGAACTGCACCCCCAACAATTTCTATTCTAAGTCTGTTATCGGCATTGTAGCCCTGAATAAGATCCTGCATGTATTGGGTGATGCGGAAATAATAGTTTTTGTCGGTACTATTATAACCTCCGCCAAAATATAAATCGCCCGACGAAGCATCGGTAATGGTATAATAATAGTCGGAGCTATCTACAGTTACTTTATGCGATAAAGTAAGGTCCTCTATGGCTGCCAGATTGCTTGTCTCGTCAACATCGTAAAGCAAGAGTTTTGCCTCGTTGATTGCGTATTTATAGTAATCGTCCATTTTAGAAATATAGGGGAAAGTAATCACCGATCTAACTCCCCCAAGTCCTTGTAAATAAATCTTTTCGTCCCCCAAAGTGGTGTCGCCATTGATTACCTGGGCGCGAAAATCGGCGTCGGCATCGGCATAGTCATAATGATTAAAATTGCTATAACGAGCGGTGCTAAAATTCACTACATAATCATATTGCAGGCTGTTATCGAGAGAGTCTGAAGGATATTCATCGTTGTGATAATAAAGTCTGATATAGGTATTGTCGCTGGCAAAATTGGCATTTACCAGGCTTCCACCCGAATGGGGTAAATCCTGATCGAGAGTGGTGATAAAGATACCTTTAAATGCCTCCAGAAAGCTGTCGTTGTCTTCGTAAACAAGGGTGTCGAAGGTGAGCAATTTCATTCCAAGTTCCTGCGATAGCGGAATTCTAATGGGTTGCATAATGGTGGTTGTATCTTCGGCCACCACGTCAATATATTCCACCGAGTCGAAATTGGGCACAAATTGCGCCTGTCCTATTATATCGGCTTTTGTTCTTAGTTGCTGGAAGGAGTAATAAGCGGTATCGAGAAACATATCTTCACCAACTTCATACACAGTCCATTTTTGATTGTAAAGAGTATCTCCATAAACTTCGTTTTCGGTATAAGCTATATAGAGAACAATACTATCCAACTGTGGATTGGTGCCAAAGTCAAAGTCTTCGTAGCCCGATTTTAATCTGAATTGCGAGTAAATGCTGGCATTTATAGTTCCAAAAACAGGGTCTTTGAAGGCGCCCATCACGTGCGAGCTTAGCTCATCGGTTCTTAAACTGTCTATTAATTCGCTGTGAACCTTAATGGTAATGGTATCCATATAACTGACTTTCAGCGGGTTTTCGCCAACCACTTCCACGCCGATTTTACTAATGTCTTTTTTGCAGGAAAAAAACGCCATGGTAAGGACTACTATCCCCAGGCTTGCTATAAATAAATTTCTTTTGATTGTCATATGTATCAATTGCTTGGCGAAAGTAGATAATGCAGATAAGATTAAAAAACCATTTATCTTTTTTTAACGGTTACTCCTTAATGAGCTGATCGTAGAAATCATTATAAACGTCGATATAAGTCTCTTCGGGTTGATATTTGAGAATGGGTTTGCCCGATTCTTCGGCCAGTTTTATATAGTCGGCCTCCAGGTCTTCGTTGCCATAGATAATGGCGTCGGCATAGTCTAATGCGCCTTTAATCAAATCGAGATAATTTCCGTTGCGATAAACCTCCAGATCCACATCGTTGATTCCTTCCATTTTAATTTTTTGCGGAAGATTGTCGTTGAGTTTCACATTTACTTCGTCGTTGTAGAGAGAAACCACGATTTTGGTATCGCTAAAAATGGGGTTATCTTTAAAGGCTTTTTTAATGTAGATGGGCACCAGCGCCGACATCCAGCCGTGGCAATGCACTATATCGGGCGACCAGCCCAGCTTTTTCACGGTTTCCAGAACCCCGCGGCTAAAAAATACGGCTCGCTCGTCGTTATCTTCAAAAAACTTTCCGTTTTTATCGGTGGTGGTGTACTTGCGTTGAAAATATTCTTCGTTGTCGATGAAGTATACCTGCATTCTGGCTTGCTGAATAGATGCAACTTTAATGATGAGAGGGTGGTCGTGGTCGTCGATAATCAAATTCATTCCGGAGAGTCGAATCACTTCGTGCAATTGATTTCGTCGCTCATTGATATTCCCAAAACGCGGCATAAAAGTTCTGATTTCTTTACCTTTTTCCTGAATGCCCTGGGGAAGATAACGGCCAATCTTACTACGGTGTGTTTCTGGCAAATAGGGCATTATCTCCTGATTGACAAATAAAACTCTTTTCTTCATTCCTAAATAAATTTGAAAATTACAACTAAGGGTCGTTCGCGTTTTAGATATTTAAAATTTGCAAATTTCAAGGTTATTTCGCGCATGCCATGAGTTGCTGTTAAAATCGGAGGGCAAAGATAGTAAAAAAATATAAGCGTTCGTAATTCAATAGGTTAGGTTTTATTCTTCTTCGAAATCACCGCCCCTGACTCAATTTTTGGCCTGTTTTGTTACGTCAAATCACTGTTTCAATACAGAAAATGGTCGGGTTTTTAACAAAATGACTGTTCACAATGTCAAAGTTATCTATGCTAAAACACTGATAAACAATATTATAAATAACACTATTTTTATTGGCATTTTTTTTAAATTTTTCGTATATTTATTGACAATTTATTTTTATTTCAATACTCTATTTTGAAAAGTCATGGCGCATAACGAACTCTATAACGATGGCTCATTAGCCCAACTAAATCTCCTTAATCAACAGATTGATGAGTTAAAAAAAACTATTGCCCACCAAAATGAGCTCCTCCGATCGCAATCGGAAACCATTGATAAGCTTGAAAATGGGTTTAAAACTGCAAAACTTGCCTGGTGGACTCTGGAGCTACCGAGCGGCAATGTGAATTTTCATCCCCTGAAAGCCATGCTCCTGGGCTATGAAGCAGAGCAATTTAAAACCTATCAGGATTTTGTAAAACTTCTCCACCCCAATGATACATCAAAAGCTATGGCGGCTATGCATAACTATTTGTCGGGCAAAGCCAGTCGTTATGAAATAGAATACCGAATATTATGTGCCGACGGAACCTATAAATGGCTTTTCGACTCGGGCGAAATCATCCATAAGCAATCAAGCAAAGGTAAAACCACTATTAGGGGAATTGTTCAGGATATTTCGGACAAGAAAAAAGTGGAGGTTGAATGCGAAATAGTTAAAAACAGATTTTGTTCCTTGCTAAATTCCATGGACGAAAAAGTGTTTATTAAAGACGCATCTCTTCGATTTGTGTTTGCAAACCAATCGCTTTTAAAATTTTTGGACAAATCGATGGATGAAATTCTTGGGAAAACCGACTTGGAAATCCTGCCCTTGGCCATCGCCGAGAAATGCTTTAAAGATGATTTGGAAACTCTCAAAAACAACCGGTTAACGATTTTCGAAAATTCTGTGAATGGAAGAATCATGGAAAGCCATAAATTTCCTGTGCAAATAAATAAGAACGAAACAGGGTTGGGTTGCTACACCATCGACATTACTGAACCCAGAACCACCGAGCAAAAAATGCAGGCTTTTGCCGCCATGATGGAACAAAACGACAGCATAGTGGTTGTTAAAGATTTAGATTTAAAGGTTATCGCTACAAATTCTGCCTTTGCCAGGGCTGCAGGATTGTCTTCGGTTGCAGAACTTATTGGAAAAACTGATGCCGAAATATTTAATCTTCCTCCCGAAACAGAACCTATTTGCACCTACATGTCCGATGAAATCAAAGTTCAGCAATTTAAAAGAGGTGAGTTTTTGATTAAGGAAGAGCCCCTGATTCTACCCAATGGTGAAATAAAAACCCTGTACACCAAAAAATATCCTATTTACAACGAAAAGAACCAGCTTATTGCCACAGGAAACATATCAACCGATATTTCAGAACTTAAGAAATATGAGAAGGATATCATCAATGCCAAGGAATTGGCCGAGAAAAACCAGAAACGATTTGAGCATGTGGCATCACATGTGGGCGAATTTATCTGGGAAGTCGATAGCCGGGGAATTTATATTTATGCCAATAAATCCGTAGAAAAAATCCTGGGCTATCAACCCCATGAGCTCATTGGCCAGATAAGCTGTTTTGACCTGCTTCATCCCCAGAGCCCTCCCGAAAAAACAGAAATAATCAGGCAGTACATCTCCAATCACGAGCCCCTTGTAAATCTCGACTGCATCCTGATGTCGAAGAGTGGAAATATGGTTAACGTTATTACAAACGGAATTCCTCTTTTATCCCCCACGGGGGAATTAATAGGCTATCAGGGCTCAATAAGGGATGTAACTGAGCAACTTAAGTATGAAAGCAAGCTTCAGGAACACGAAACAAATTACCGTCAACTGGTTGAGAATTTAGAAGACGTGCTTTTTACCTTAAATAAAGATGGAATTATTGAGTATATCAGCCCCAGCGTCTTGAATTTTTCGGGCTTCGAAGCTCATAATTATGTTGGCAGAGCTTTTATCGAGTTTATTCATCCGGAAGATTTAAGCCGGATGATCGAGAAATTTCAATTGGTGCAAAGGGGCATTGAAGAAACATCAGATTATCGCATTCTGACAAAGTCGGGCGACGAAGTTTGGGTGCGCAGCTCCACAAAAGCCATGATAAACGAGAAAAACGAGACCGTTTACAATGGAATTGCCCACAATATCACCGAGCAGCGCAAAGCAGAACAAACATTGAAAGAGAGCGAGCAAAAATTTGCCACTGCTTTCCATTCAAGCCCCTATCCCATGCTGTTAACCGACACCATCACCGGAGGAATTATTGAAGTAAATCAGGCTTTTTGTCAAAATACCGGCTATAATGCGGAAGAAATAACAGGAAATACACATTTTGAAAGAGGTTTATGGAAAAATCCATCCGACAGGGAAGAATTTGCCTCCAAACTCGATTCGGGTGAAAAGGTAATAGAACAGCCCTATGTATTTCTGCACAAGAATGGTAAGGAAATCATTGGATTAGTTACCGCTCAGGCCATTAGGGTAAATAACGAAACCATCATCATGGCAAGCATCAACAATATTACCGAACGCAAAGAAGCAGAAGATGCAATACTTCGGCAAGATGCCTTGTTAATGGCCATTTCAAGGGCCAGTCATACCTTATTATCGGAAGAAAATATGGATTTGGCCATGACCCGTGTTATGGAGGAAGTGGGTCAGGCCAGCCACATGGACCGTATTTATTTATTTGAATATCATGTTGATCCAGCGAATGGCGAAAATCTTATGAGTCAACGCTACGAGTGGGTGAAAGATGGTATTTCGATGCAGATTAACAACAAGCAACTTCAGAATCTTTCCTTCGACAATCTTTTTCCGCGGTGGCTGAAAGCATTTAAAAAAGGTGAATCCATATCGGGTTTGGTCACTTCTTTTCCTCTAACAGAGCAATCCATTTTACTTCCACAGGATATCATCTCATTGCTGGTGGTGCCTGTTCAGGTTGACGGGCAGTTTTGGGGATTTCTGGGTTTCGACGACTGCAACGGCAAATCACAATGGACAGAGGGTGATCATGCCATTTTAGAAACTCTTGCCGCATCGCTGGGAGCAGCTTTGTCGCGCAGTATCAATGAAGAAAACCTGAGAATTTCGCGCGATAAAGCACAGGAAAGCGTCAGGCTGAAAACTGCTTTTCTCCAAAATATTTCGCACGAAATACGAACCCCCATGAATGCTATTTTTGGATTTATTGGCTTTCTCGACGATCCGGAAATAGACGAGGATGAGAAAAGAATGTTTATAGATTTGATTGCCAGAAGCAGCAAAAGGCTGTTGAATACCATTAACAATATTGTGGAAATATCGAAAATCGATGCTGGTATTATTCAGGTTTCCCGCCGTGATTGCAACGTGGATGATCTGATGATCGAAGTATTCGAAGATTTTATGAGCTCACCCATTAAAAAAGATATCGCCATCAAATTGCAGGCAGATATTATACCAGAAAAGGCTTTTGTTTCCACCGACTTTATCTTATTAAATACCATTTTGCTGAATTTGCTCGACAACGCCGTAAAGTTTACCGAGTCGGGAACCATTACCATAGGAAGCTATCTGGAACGTCAATCCATGATTTTCTTTGTTAAAGATACGGGGCTGGGGATTCATGAGAGTCAGCATCAAATAATTTTCGATCGGTTTATTCAAGGAACTTTGCAATCGAAACAAACCAACGACGGAGCCGGCCTGGGACTGGCCATCTGCAAAGCCTATGCCGAGGCTTTGGGAGGACGCATTTGGGTGGAATCTGAATTGAACAAAGGATCTGTCTTTTATCTTCAGGTGCCTTATATTCCTATCCGCACACATCAACCCATACCCGATCGCGAAGTGGTAATAAACCCTGCTTTTTCGTCCGACAGTACCATTTTAGTTGTTGAAGACGAGCTCATTAACTATCATGTGCTGGAGCTTATGCTCAAAGAGCATAAATTTAACCTGCTTCATGCCGATTGTGGAGAAACAGCAATTTCGATGGTTAAAAAGAATCAGGATATTTCGCTGGTGCTTATGGATATTAAAATGTCCGATATTGACGGATACGAGGCAACTTCACGTATCAGACAGTTTAATAAAACAATTCCCATTATTGCCCAAACTGCCTACGTTTCGTCAGAAGACCGTGAAAAAGCCCTGATTTCCGGATGTAACGATTTCATTCCCAAACCAATTCAGAAGGAAATATTATTAAAAATGATTCGTAAGTATTTGATTTAAAAAATGTTAAATCGTGCGCATAAAGATTGGAATGGCATGAGCATCAATAATACTAATATTGGTTTTTACGTTCTGTTAAATGTTTATGAAAGCCTTTACCCTTCATCAATTTCGATTTCTTTTGTTCACTTCAGTAGAAAACCATGAGGCAAAAAAAAGATTTTACACAACCGCTTATCGAAAAAGCACCTTTCGGATATGCCCAATTCGCACAGGAGAAGAACCGGAATGCCAATACCCTTGAGTTAACTTATACGGAAATAAACGAGAGTTTTGAGCAAATAACCGGACTAAAATCCGCAGAAATTATTGGAAAAACCGTGGATGAAATTCATCATGAAAATTCAGACAATTTCCTGCTTTGGATGGAGTTTTTTACCAAAGTTACTGGCATTAATCCAAGCGAAATAGTGGAGCATTATATGGGTTTTGACGGTAAAATCTATAAACTTCAGGCCTTTTCAACCGCTCAAAACATGATTTCGCTTGTGATAATGGATTTTTCCGATTTGCTGCTCAATCAACAGGAGCGCAAACAGGCCGAACAAGCTCTAAAAGACAGCGAAGAGCGGTTTCTACATATTTTTGAGCATATTCAGGATGCGTTTTTTGTGGCCGATTTGCAGGGTATCATCATCGACATTAGTCCGGCCATCGAAACGCTCTCCAAAGGCCTTTACACCCGCGAAGAGCTCATAGGTAAATCTATGGCCAGATTTGCCGAAAACACTGTCGACCGTCAGCATTTTCTCGACAAACTGTTTAAATATCAGAATGTCAGCGATTTTCAGCTGGCTCTTATCAATAAGGATGGATCGCAGATTCATGTTTCTGTTTCGGCTGGGCTCAAAATGTCCGACCAGGATAACACAGGGAAAATTTATGGTAGCCTGCGCGATATCACCAAGCGAATTGTGGCTGAGGAAAAGCTTCAGCAAACCATTCAAACGTACCAGGATATTTTTAACACCATCGACGAAGCCATTTATATTCAGGATGAGAAGGGGGTTTTTATTGAAGTGAACGAAGGAGCCGCCCGATTGTATGGATGCGAACGAAAAGATTTAATCGGACTCACCCCTCTCGATGTAGCCGCCCCCGGCTTGAACAATCTGGAAGAAACCCAACGCCTTTCATTGGAAGTTTTTAAAACAGGAGTTTCTGCCCGCTTCGGTTTTTGGTCGAAAAGAATGGATGGTCGTTTTTTTCTGAAGGATTTAATTATTAACAAGGGAAAGTATTTCGACAAAGATGTGCTAATAGCCACCGGACGCGACATTACCGATATAAAGAAAACCGAACAAAAGCTCAGGGAAGTGATTGCCTCCAAAGACAAGTTTTTTAGCATAATTTCTCACGATTTACGCAGCCCCTTCAACAGTTTGCTGGGATTAAGCAGTGTTTTGCTCGACCTGGCCCGCGATAAAGAATACGATGAAATGGAAAAATATGCCGAATCCATTCATAATTCGGCCAACAGAGCTTATGAATTGCTCATTAATTTGTTGGAATGGAGTCAGTCGCAAACAGGCAAAATAGAATACCAGCCCGAATTGGTCGATGCTTCGCAACTCATTGAAAACGAAGTTGATATTCTAAGCAATCAATCAGCTCAAAAAGAGGTGGATATACAAATTCAAATGCCCGATGTTCTGCTTGTGTTTGCCGATAAAAACATGCTGAGTTCCATAGTTAGAAATTTGATTTCCAATGCTATAAAATTCAGCCATTCGGGGGAAACCATAACAGTATCGGGCGAGAGGCACGAGCAAAAAGCAGTTTTTGGAGTTCACGATAAAGGCATTGGAATGGATTCAACAACCATCGAAAAGCTTTTTCACATTGATAAAAGCACTTCTACACCCGGCACACAAAACGAACAGGGTACAGGTTTGGGCCTTTTGCTTTGCAAGGAGTTTGTGGAGAAAAACGGGGGAAAAATATGGGTTGAAAGTGCTCCAGGCGCAGGAAGTAGTTTCTATTTCGAGTTGCCGGTTGCGGCTCCGGCAAATACTGCCGGTTAACGAACCCCTGCCGGATAGCTTGCTAAACTTCGGTAGTTGAAGAAAATGGTTTGTCCTTTAGTGGCTGTCAATTCCAGACTTTGTTTTTCGCTTAGCCCCGTAGCTCCCAAAGCTTCGAATTGTACTGTGTTGTTGCCTGTTTTTAGCGGAACTCTGCAATAACTAATGTCGTAGGGTAAGGTTTGCCAGTTGCGGGTATCTGCTGTTTCGGTAAGCGCATTTAAAATTCCAACCGCTGTTCCCACATCCTGATTTTGGTGTCTGATGAGAGCCTCGGTAGCTTTTTTGGCTGCAAAACGGGCAATGGCAGTGGCCAACTCTCTCAGCATCCTGTCTTGCAAAACCTGAAACGAAATACTGTTGATGTCCTGAGCCAAATGCAGGGGATATGTTTCATTATCAAGGGTTAAGGTGGCTTTATTGAGTACCTTGTTCCGGGCTACATATTTTGGAAAAGCAATTCTGAAAAATTCCAGCTGCGAAAAACCGCTGCGCTCGTCGGAGCTCATATCGCCAATAAAAATAGGAAAGGAAAGACCCATCTCCTGATTTGCAAAGGTTACAAATCCCCCGTCGCTGCTCACTTTTGTAAAGTTGATGCTCCATTGGTCTTTCACCGGGCCAAATCCGTTCTCCCAAAAGAAAACCAGTTGAGCTTCGTAGCTGACGGGCTTATAAACCATGTCAAACTTTTTCTCAAATCGCTGAACCTCTGCCGACATGCCACTTAAATAGGCAGTTCGAAGCAGGTCTTCCTTCAACTGTAAAGGGGCTGAAATGCCAAAATGGGGCTGAAAAACTTCCTCATAAACTTTCACTGCATTGCGGTAGGCAATAAAGGCATTGTTAAAATCTCCACTGGCATCGTAAATGAGCCCGGCTATGGTTTGTGCAAAGGCATCATCGCTGTAGCGGTTTTGTTTGTCTTTGTAAAGGTCGTTTTGCTCGTACAATTTCTGAACAATTTTTCGTGCTTCAACCAGTGCGCCTTCCTTATCGTTGATTTGCAGATAGTTCATGGCTTTGTAATAATTCACCATGATATTTTCAATGCTCTCTGGTTTATAGGGCTTTATGGTGGGATTGCTCAAAAAGGCAAGAGCATCGAGAGCATAGTTTTGTTCGTATGAAGCCATATATTCATCGGCCTGATTGAAATAATTGTTGCTGCTTTCTTCTTCGCCTCGCATATGTTGCGTCCATCCTTTGTTGAAAAAATACAAAATCCGGTTTCTACCCTCGTCGGTCTTTCCAGCCGATTCCAGGGCTTCGTCGGCTTTTTCAAAATCCCCCGATTCGGCAAACCCCTGAAATTTATTCATTTTCTGATAAAAACTAAAGCAGGAAACCAATAGAAATGGCAGCATCAGAATAATACCAAACATCAACCAGGGCTTTTGAATTTTAGATTTTTGCATAAGAAGTTTTTCAGTGTGAAAGATGAACAAAAATAGGCATATTCCTGATTTGAAAAACCCGAATAAAAAACAGCCATTTACTATGCATGCATATAATTTTTTTATTAATTTAGCTGACCATTCCGGGCCAAAACCGGAAGACCTTGTTAATTCAATAAAAACCTAAAAAAATATATCATGGATTTTCAATTTACTGAAGAACAGCTAATGATTCAACAGGCAGCCCGCGATTTTGCACAACGCGAATTAATTAAAGATGTTATTGAGCGGGATGAAAAAGCGCTTTACCCAACCGAGCACGTAAAGAAACTAGCAGAGTTAGGATTTTTGGGCATGTTGGTGAGCGAAAAATGGGATGGCGGCGGAATGGATACCGTTTCCTATGTATTGGCCATGGAAGAAATATCGAAGATAGATTCCTCGGTATCGGTTATCATGTCGGTGAACAACTCATTGGTTTGCTACGGATTAGAAAAATTTGGCAACGATGCACAACGTGACAAATATTTGCGTCCTCTTGCCTCGGGCGAAAAAATTGGAGCCTTTTTACTTTCCGAACCCGAAGCTGGTTCCGATGCTACCAAACAGCGCACAACAGCCAAAGACATGGGCGACTATTATCTGGTAAACGGCACCAAAAACTGGATTACCAATGCCAATTCAGCTTCTACCTATATCGTAATTGCCCACACAAACCCCGAAAAAGGAAATAAAGGCATCAACGCATTTATTGTGGAAAAAGACAGCCCTGGTATTAGTTTGGGCCCTCACGAAAACAAGATGGGAATGCGCAGCAGCGACACCCACTCCGTAATGTTTACCGATGTTAAAGTTCCAAAAGAAAACCGGTTGGGCGAAGATGGATTCGGATTTAAATTTGCCATGAAAACCCTCGAAGGCGGACGCATTGGAATTGCTTCGCAAGCATTGGGTATTGCATCAGGTGCTTTTGAAAGAGCATTGCAATATGCTCAGGAACGCAAGGCTTTCGGAACAGAAATTTTCAATCATCAGTCCGTTGCGTTTAAATTGGCCGAAATGGCTGTGAAAATAGAAAATGCACGCAATCTTTGTCTCAAGGCCGCCTGGCTCAAGGATCAGGGACAACCATACGGAACTGCATCGGCCATGGCCAAGCAATATGCCGCCGACATAGCCATGGAAGTGACCACCGAAGCAGTGCAAATTCACGGAGGATATGGTTATGTGAAAGAGTATCATGTGGAAAGGCTTATGCGCGAAGCCAAGCTCACTCAAATTTATGAGGGAACTTCCGAAGTGCAGAAAATCATTATTTCCCGCTCACTCCTTAAATAGTTATCGATAAAAAAAAGGCGGGCATGTTCGCTAAAAAAATATTCCGGAAGAGCAGACACATGCACCATGCGCTTCCACTTTTTAAAAAAAACAACCACGAATGAAAATATTAGTTTGTATCAGCAATGTTCCCGATACCACCACCAAAATAAAACTCAGTGGTGATAAAAAAAGCGTAGACCTTACTGGTGTACAATGGGTTATAAACCCCTGGGATGAATTGGCTCTTACCCGTGCCATGGAGCTCCAGGAACAATCGGGTGGAAAAATAAGCCAGATTACAGTGATTACTGTGGGTTGCACCGAAGTAGAACCCACGCTTAGAAAAGCTTTGGCTGTTGGCGCCGAAGATGCAGTTCGCATCGATGCCAATCCAACCGACGATTTTTATGTGGCTACTCAAATAGCAGCTTACGTTAAAAAGAACCCCTTCGATTTAATTCTGGCCGGTATAGAGTCGTCCGATTACAATGGTTCGGCAGTGGGAAGTATGGTGGCAGAGTTTCTCGATATTCCATCGGTTTCTTCGGTTTCGAATATCAGCCTTGACGGCGATAGCATTGTTATGAAACGCGCCATTGACGGCGGTTCGGAAATAATTAATGCTCCCATGCCTGTTGTAGCTGTGGTTCAGAAAGGCATTGCCATCGACCCACGGATTCCCGCCATGCGCGGCATTATGATGGCCCGGAAGAAAAACCTTTTGGTTGAGCCAGCTACGGCAGTTGATGCACAATCGGAGTTTGTTGGCTATGAAATGCCAAAACCCAAGCCCCCGGTGAAAAAAATAAGCCCCGACAATGTGGCTGAGTTGTTCAGACTTCTGCACGAAGAAGCCAAGATTTTATAACCCTAAAAGCGAAGAATTATGTCAGTTTTAGTATATATCGAAAATTGGGACGGAAAATTTAAAAAATCCTCCTTCGAATTGGTCTCCTACGCTCACGCCATTGCTGCACAAACCGGTGGTTCAACCATTGCTGTTTCAATTGGTGAGGTTTCTTCATCTGAATTGGAAAAGCTTGCAAAATATGGTGCCGATAAAGTGCTTCAGGTAAATGGCGATGTGGTGAAAAACCTCGACAGCGCTGTTTATGCCAAAGCTCTCTCAGCTGCTGCGAAAGCCAACAATTGCGAAGTAGTGGTTCTTGGAAACAGCAATACCGGAAAAGGAATTGCCCCCAGAATTGCAGCCCGCCTCCATGCCGGCCTTGCCAGTGGAGTTAATCATTTGCCCGAATCGGTGAGTCCGTTTGTAGTTCGTAAGAATGTGTTTAATGGTAAAGCCATCGGATTCCAGCAAATCAACAGTGCTGTTAAGGTGCTTACCTTAGCTCAGAACTCATTCGAAACCAAAGAAAACCCGGTGGCTTTTGTGGTTGAGAGTTTCGATGCCGGATTGCAAACCGCCGACATGAAAATTACAGTTCAAAGCGCCGAAAAAGTGACCAATAAACTCTTGCTTGGCGATGCCGAAATAGTAGTTTCCGGCGGTCGTGGCATGAAAGCTTCTGCCAACTGGGCTCCACTCGAAGAGTTGGCCACAGTGCTCGGCGCTGCTACAGCTTGTTCCCGTCCTGTTTCGGACGAAGGCTGGCGCGGACACGAAGAGCATGTGGGACAAACCGGAAAAATCATTGCCCCCAATTTGTATTTTGCTCTTGGAATTTCGGGTGCCATTCAGCATTTGGCCGGCGTAAGCTCATCCAAAGTAATTGTGGCCGTAAATACCGATCCCGAAGCTCCTATTTTCGAAGCTGCCGACTATGGAATTATAGGCGATTTAAAAGAAGTTTTACCCAAAATGGTGGAAGAAGCCAAAAAATTCAAAGCTTCTCTTTAACAAATTGCCTCAATCAATAATTAACAAGCCCGCTGCATTTTAAACAGCGGGCTTGTTTTTTAATAAATTCTTTTGAAATCCAATCCGGTATTTTTTATTTATTTGGCTACTGAATTCTATAGGCTCATGTCGGGCTATGTTTTCAATGAAAATCAAAAATCAACTATTCTATAAAAAACGAATTATGAAATCTTTTGCCCTTGCCGCTCTAATGCTGCTCTTCATGTGGCCCGTAATATCAAACGGGCAGAACAATACCGCAAACTGTAAATTTCTTCATCATGACCATCACTCCCCGGCGGCCACCTTCGAAGATATTGCATGGCTCGAAGGCCATTGGCAGGGGGAAGCCTTTGGCGGTGCCACCGAAGAAATCTGGACCCATGAAGCAGGTGGAGCCATGATGGGAGCCTTCAGGCTTGTAAAAGACAGTACGGTTGAGCTTTACGAGCTTATGACCATCACCCGGCATAAAAATTCCTTAGTGTTGAAAATTAAGCATTTCAACGCCGATTTACAAGGTTGGGAAGAAAAACACGCAGCCATGGAGTTTTTATTGGTGCATAAGGAGCCCGGAAAAATGTATTTCGATGGGCTAACCATGGAGAAAATCAGCGATACAGAGCTCAATATTTATGTGGTGATGGACGAAGCCGGGAAAAAAGACGAAGTTAAATTTGCCTATAAAAGGGCAGTCACTCCCTAAGTGCTTCAGATTCTGAATTTTCATTTTTGTTGACAAGCCAGATTTTCGTGTAATTTTGCTCCGCAGAAAATGAGAAATATTTAGCCGGATGCACATTTTTACAGTCATATTTGTGGGCCTTTTAACAGGGTTTATCGTAGCCATTAAGTTTAAACGAAAAGCCCTAAGCAATAAAGCACATCTCATCATTGGTTTAATTGGTTCTATTGTTGGTAGTTGGTTTGGTGCACTATTTTTCTTTAGCACTGATTATCCACATCTGCGAACCATAATTTTCGGCATTTTGGGGGCTGTAATAGCACTTATTATCCTCAACAAACATAAATTGCCCGGAAACCCCACCAAATCCTGATTATTTTCGTATTTATTTTATCGAAGTTTTTTCCTTTGTAAATTCACAATGAATTTAATTTTATCATTGTGTTAATTATTAATGCTTTACAAAGAAAGAAGCTTGCACCATCCGGAAAATGATGCGATGAGAGTTTAACCAAAACAATTAATTATTGAAAAATTTAAGTATGAAATATCCATGCAAATAGCTTTACTCAAACCGGGAATGTTTAACATGGATATTCCATCTGACCATTAAAAATAAAATTATAAACAGATGAAACACAAGTTCTTATTGTTGACTCTCCTGTTGGTGGGGAGTTTATTTCAGCAAATTCATGCCCAGGGCATTTTTTTTGAAACCGTCAACGGAGAAATTCTTTCCAAACAAATTGAATCCATTGGCAGTGTCACCTTCCCAAATCACAATCTGGTGGTGACCAACTCCGATAACACAACCAACTCGTTCAGCTTGTTATCGATGAAAAAAATTCATTTCGATGCATCCTCCGTAACTATTGACGAGGATTCTCCTGTAACACAAACTGGCATAGCTATTTATCCAAATCCTGCCAAAGACATGATTTCGCTGGTCAATTTGACGTCGACTTCACAATCAGCCTATATTTATTCGGCACAGGGGAAATTACTTCTCGAAACTCTTGTTTCATCTCAATCGCAGCATATATCCCTGGAAGCATTTCCCGCTGGATTGTATTTCTTAAGAATCGAAAACCAAACCATTAAATTTATCAAACTATGACAAGACTACTTTTTATTTTTCTGGCCATAGCATTTGGTTTTCAGGTTTTTGCACAAAACAAAATGAATATTCACACCGCTTCGGGGCAGCAGCAATATTCCATAACAGAATCGGACAGCATGTTTTTTGATGCCGATAACGACCTGGTTTTCTTTAGAATAAACGAGAGTTTAATGGAATTTTCCGTCTCCGAAATCGATAGTATTACCTTCGATGTGGTAACCGACAGCACCATTTATATTGATTATCAAGGGAATTCGGTTTCTGTGATAAATCCTTTAGCCGATTTGGGGGTTGAAATCGCCGTTTCGGGTGCCGATGTTACTGTGGTTTCCACAGCAACCATAAAAGACATCAACTATGTGCTTTCGGGTACAACCTCCGAAGGATACTTTAAAATCTATTCCGATTTACGATTCAATCTGTTGATGAATGGCGTAAATATCACCAACACCGACGGACCCGCCATCAATATACAGTCCAATAAAAAAGCCAGGGTGAATCTGGTTGCAGGAACCATCAATATATTAACCGATGGAGAAACCTATGCAGCAAGCAGCGAAGACCAAAGTGCAGCATTTTTTAGCGAAGGCGATTTGGTATTTATTGGCTCGGGAAGTCTGACAGTCAATGGATTTGGTGATGATCAAAATGGCATCAGAAGCGACGACGAAGTTGAAGTGAACGAAGGAAACATAACTATTTCTTCGGCGGTTAAGGATGGAATTCATGGCAAAAACGGATTCCGCATGAATGGCGGAGAAGTCAATATCAGCTCGCAGGGCGACGGCATCGATGGAAGCGAAGGACATATTGTGATGAATAATGGAACTCTGACAGTAAACAGCACCGCCGACGATGTTAAAGCCATGAAATGCGACAGCACCATCACCATCAACGGCGGATTTCTTGATTTTCTGGTGGCTGGCGACCAGTCAAACGGAATAAAATGCGATATGGAAATGTTTTTGGTTGGCGGCGAAATCAATATTGAAGTTATCGGCGGAGTGGTTTTGGAAGCTTCGGGCTCCGGCTACGATCCATCCTACAGCGGCGCCATTAAAGGCGAATCGGATATTTATATTCAGGGCAGCACCATCCATCTAATCACCACGGGAGAAGCCAGTCGTGGAATTTCTTCCGACAGCAACATTATCGTAGAAAGCGGTACCATAACCATAGTTTCGAGCGGCGATGGCGATACTTACGCCAACACCGATGGCGACAACGATGCCTATCATGGAGCCTGCTTTAAAACCGATGCTGGTTTATCTCTCCTTGGCGGAAGTGTTACCATTTCCAACTCAGGTTCTGGAGGCAAAGGTTTGGCCATTGATGGCAGTCTAATTGTTGGCGATGGCTCCAGCAATCCGCAGATAGACATCACCACCACTGGCGAAAGAATAACGATATCACAGGGGGGAGGTGGCGGCTCGTCGGGCGATTATGATGAGTCCAAAGCTATAAAAGCCGATGTATCAGTAACCATTAACAGCGGGGTCATCGAAATATCCTCCGCCGACGATGGCATCAAAGCCGAAGAAAGCATAACCCTGAATCATGGTTATGTAACCGTAAGCCAAAGCACCGAAGGTCTGGAATCCCCCAACATTACAGTGAACGGGGGAACTCACCATGTGTTTGCCAGCGACGATGCAGTAAATGCTACTCACGGAAATGGTGGCGAAAATGACGATGGAAGTCTGTTTTTAGTTAACGATGGTTATCTGCATCTCAGTGCAACGGGTGGTGATGCTTTGGACAGCAATGGCGATTTTACTATTTCAGGAGGGTCGTTAGTGGTTCACGGACCGCAATCATCGCCCGAAGTGGGCATGGATGTCAATGGTCAAAGCATAGCCACTGGAGGTTTTCTGGTGGTTTCGGGTACCAATTCGAACATGACCTACGGCATGAGCAATGGCTCAACCCAACGAAGCGTGCTTTTCAGAAGCAATAGCTCCAACAATGCCAATGTGCTGTTTCATATTCAGGACAGCAATGGCAACAATGTGCTCACTTTTGCTCCTGCCCGCCGCTATTATTCGGTTGTTTTCTCCTCCAGCCTGCTGCAGGCCGGCCAAACCTATTCGGTTTACACAGGCGGAACCTGCACAGGAACTGTGACCGATGGCGTTTACACTGGAGGAACCTATTCGGGCGGAACATTTAAAACCACCTTTACCCCATCCAATATGACCATGACAGTTTGGTACTAATTTTTCGTTATTATACAATCAATGTCAGATATCTGCTCAAAACCAGGTATCTGACTTTTTTTTGGCCATTCCATCAGAATTATGATTTCGGATTTTTTGTATTGAATAAATTTCTATTTTTAAATAAAAAAACATGAGCATTTTAGAAGCTATTATTCTTGCCATTGTGGAAGGTATCACCGAATTTTTACCAGTTTCATCCACAGGCCACATGATTATTACCGAAAAACTTCTGGGGATGGAATCCACCGATTTTTCCAAAGCATTTGTGGTGAATATTCAGTTTGGAGCCATTTTATCGGTGATAGTTTTGTACTGGAAACGGTTTTTTCAGAGCTTCGACTTTTACCTAAAGCTGCTTATTGCTTTTCTTCCCGCAGCCATCATAGGATTTTTGGCCAGCGACTATATCGACGAAATGCTCGAAAGTGTTTTTGTGGTTGCAACAACCCTTGTTTTGGGGGGAATTCTAATGCTTTTTGTGGACAAATGGTTCGACAAGCCCGACAGAAATCAGGAAATGAACTGGAAGCGTGCCCTAAAAATTGGTTTTTTTCAGTGTATTGCCATGATTCCGGGCGTTTCGCGCTCCATGGCCACCATTGTGGGGGGTATGACCACCGGACTTTCGCGCAAAACAGCTGCCGAGTTTTCGTTCTTTCTGGCAGTGCCAACCATGGCAGCAGCTTCGGGCTATAAGCTCCTGAAACTATTTCTGGATCCAGACCCCGCAAAAGCTCAAATGCTCTCCGATAATCTATCCATACTTATTGTGGGGAATATTGTAGCATTTATTGTTGCCATGGCCGCCATTAAATTCTTCATCGAATTTTTAACCAAATATGGTTTTAAAGCCTTTGGTTACTATAGAATTGTGGTAGGTGTAATTCTACTGGTTTTGCTGGGAATGGGCGTTGATTTGCAGGTGGTTTAGCTTCCGTTTCTCAATAGAAATTTCGGGCTGATGAGTTGCTAATTACACGGGTAGATTATTTTTATTCTTTTTCTATATCTGTGTAATCCACAGTGAAATCCATACAACTGAGTGTAAATTTTCTGATAAGCTTAGCAATGTCAATCGATTGTTGTATGTCTATATCCAATAGGTCGATAGAAGTATCTGGATATCTAACTTCGACTGCAAAATCTTCAAGTAATGTTGCGTTTTCATAAATGTCTTCAGGAATCTCAATTTTAGACGAAATGAGACCTAATAAATAGTTCAAAGAATGTTTCTTTTGAAAAGGGGTTTCGAGGAAAAGTAAAAAACCCTTTAAATATTTTTCAGCAGCTTGCTGACAATGAAAAGTTATTGTATCACGATAACTGGGAAGATACAAAAATGTGACCTGAGCGGTCCCTAAATCATGATCCCCCGATTCAATCCATTGCTTAACGACATTAATTTTTTCGCTCATAAAGAATCTTGCTCCCTTGAATAGCTGTACTTAAAAACGAATATTGATTTGATAATTCATTTGTAAACTCAGTGGTAGTGTAAATTTTGAAATCCATCGGAACAGCCAATCCATAAAACAAGCGCCGAACTTCAATACCTCTTTTATGCTTTGGGACAGATGTTTCCTTGATTAGAATAAAATCTAAATCGCTGTCATCGTTATAATTGCCACGAGCATAAGATCCAAACAAAATAATTTTTTCAGGATTATAGTTCTCTATAATTCTGTTAACTATATCATATATTTGTCCTTGCTCTATCATAATGATGCGAAGTTAAGCTAAAAATTACCACGTTCATCGGGATAATTATTCAGCTCCAGGAAATTTTTTCGGAAAGCATTTTAATGATTTTTTCAGATGAATTTTAGATTGCCAATATTTTGCAATTAAATGGACATTTGAAAATATCTCTCATGAAGTAGCCTTGAGATATCAAATTGTATTGTTTCTTCCAATATTTCAGAAAAATTAATCCTTAAGAATCCATTTGTTTTTCCAAATCATAGTTTTACTTTTACCGTGATTTATTCATCCTTCCCCTTAAGGATTTTCACGTCGGACAAATTGTTGTGTCAAACCAAAAAAATGTAATATGGAATCGGGTTTTAGTTTTCTTGATTATTTAGTTTTTGCAGTTTATGCCATTGTTATTCTGGGAGTTGGCCTTTGGGTGAGCCGGGGGAAAAAGGGCGAAAAGAAAACTGCTGAGGATTATTTTTTAGCCAGCAAATCGTTGCCCTGGTGGGCCATTGGCGCCTCGCTCATTGCAGCCAACATCTCGGCCGAGCAAATGATTGGCATGTCGGGCTCGGGCATGGCCATGGGTTTAGCCATTGCAAGTTACGAATGGATGGCCGCCATAACCCTTATCATTGTTGGGAAGTTTTTCCTGCCTATTTTCATTAAGAAAGAAATTTTTACCATTCCCCAGTTTGTGGAGCAACGCTTCAGCACCAATTTAAAAACCATCCTCGCCATATTCTGGATAGCGCTCTATGTTTTTGTGAATCTCACCACAGTACTGTTTTTGGGCGGGAAAGCCATCGATACCATTTGGGGTAACGGCGACGGAAGCCTGATGATGTATTCCATTATTGGACTAGCACTTTTTGCTGCTGCCTACTCGCTCTATGGAGGATTGGCCGCTGTGGCCTGGACCGATGTAATTCAGGTGGTTTTGCTGGTAGTTGGAGGATTCATTACAGCCATAATAGCTTTGGAACATGTTACTCCTGGTGGTGGAATAATAAATGGCTTCAATCATATTTATGAAACTGCCGGCGATAAATTCCATATGATTTTAGATAAAAACAATCCCGAATACAAAAACCTGCCAGGCATTGGTGTGCTCATCGGCGGGATGTGGGTGGCAAATCTGTACTATTGGGGTTTTAATCAATACATTATTCAGCGAACTTTGGCCGCCAAAAGCCTTAGAGAATCACAAAAAGGGATTGTATTCGCTGCTTTTCTAAAACTTATTATCCCACTTTTTGTGGTGGTTCCGGGTATTATTGCCTATGTAATGTATGCTCAACCCGAAGGCACAGCCATTGTCGACGGTGCCCGTGAAGCTTTTACCAAATCCGATGGCGCCATTAACTACGATAAAGCCTATCCCTGGCTTATCAGCAGTTTTATTCCTTCGGGTCTTAAAGGATTGGTGGTGGCTGCTTTGGTTGCTGCCATTGTTTCTTCGCTTGCCAGCATGATAAATTCCACATCCACCATATTTACCATGGACATATACCGGCCCTATCTGGCCAAGAAAACCGGCCCCAATAAAGATGTTTTTGTGGGTCGTTTATCTGGTGCTGTAGCCTTGTTCGTTGCCGTTCTCATTGCCCCTGTATTGGGAAATATCGATCAGGCTTTTCAATATATTCAGGAATACACAGGTCTTGTGAGCCCCGGTATTCTGGCGGTTTTTATGCTAGGATTGTTCTATAAGAAAACCACCAATAAGGCTGCAATCATTGGTATTTTGAGTAGTATTCCGGTTGCGTTTGCTCTTAAAACAGCAGTACTAGGAATGCCTTTTATGGATCAAATGCTCTATACCATGCTCATTACCATGGTGGTGATTGTTTTTGTGAGTTTAGCTACCAATCCGCAAAGCGACGACCCAAAAGGTATTGCACTCACCAGCGATTTCTTTAAAACCGATAAAACGTTTACCATTTCTTCCTATGCCATTATTTTGGTTTTAGTAGTTCTCTACACTATTTTCTGGTGATGATTTTTTAAGAAATGAGTAAATACAGTATCAAGAATTTTAAAGACGAACTCAAACATCTCGACAGTAAGGAGCTGGCTGATTTGCTTATTAAGCTCACCCGCTTCAAAGCCGAAAGCAAGGAATATCTGGGGTTTTTGCTCTTTCAATCACATGATATTCAATCGTTTGTGGTTCAGGTAAAAGCTGAAATTGACAAAGAATTTCTTGTCATCAATACCGATAGTCCCTTTTATGTGAAGAAAAGTTTGCGAAAAATTCTTCGAAAAATCAGGCTTTACAGTCGCTATACCGGGCAAAAGGAAAACGAGATTGAATGGCTTTTGTATTTCTGCCGGAACTTGGGAAGTCTGGATAAGTCGTTGATGCGAAATCACCAGCTCCAGAAAATTTACAATCTGCAGCTGGAAACTATTGCCAAAAAAATTTCCACGGTTCACGAAGACCTTCAATACGATTTTCGCCTGGATCTGGAGGAGCTAAAGGAATTTTTGCCTAAATGGTAGTTATGCCGGCGCCGGCGCGCTTGACTGTGTCAGTCAGGAATTTGAAACTATCTGAAAGGAGCCTGATTGTCAACAGGTAGATCTACCTGTTGACAATCAGGCTCGGCGAAGTTAAATCCGCGCTTGCGGGAATATAACAAGATAAAAATGCTCTTTTTTTCTCAGTCTCAATTTTTTAATCTACTTTCGAAAGTTGAGTGATTACAATTGATGTAATTGTTTTTTAAATAATTATATATTTTTGATCAAACATTTATCATATGAAAAAATTACCTTTTTATCTTTCTGTTTTTATTTTTCTTATTTCCTGCACACCTTCTAACAAAAAACCACCTGATGGATTAGAAGGAACCTGGTTGTCTGTCTCCAATAGAAAAGATATTTTTGGAGGCAAAGGACTATTAGATGGATTTTTTATGGAAATAAAAACAGGGAAAAGAATATACCAATATGCGTATAGCGATAGCATTGTTTACGAAGATGTCTTTTTTAATGACTCAACTATAATCAATGGAAACGATTCAATCAATATTAAAATCGCATATATTGGCAAGGATAGTATACAGCTGATTTTCCCATTTGACACAACAATAGTCACTTATATAAAATTACCTTTACAAAATACTGACCAAATTAAAGTCAATGAATCTGATCTAATTGAAAATGAATGGTATTTAGTCGACAGCAATTATAAATACAGAGTATGTTTTATAGATTATGACTTTCAAATTGTAAATCATGACAAATCATTTAAATTAGGTTATAATATTCTAAATTGGGGAGAATATATGGGATGGGACATTATGGAGTTTGATAATCACACTTATTTTATTAGTTCTTCATTTTCCATTTTTGAACCTATGGTTTATCAAATCACAAAATTTGAAGAAGATACAATCACTTTGTTCTATTACGATACTTATTTTTCAAAAGAATTTAAGGAAATAAAATTGATTAAATCTAAACCGTTGTCAAACGAAAAGTATAAAGAGCAGGTAAACAAATTTGCCAATCATAAGTTTAAATTGATTGATTACCGTTTTGAAGGTAATTATGACACAATAGGCTATGATACAGTGCTTTTACAAAGAATAAGCCGCTTTTTTAATAAATTTGGGATTGAAAAAGAAATGACTTTTAAGTTTACAAATGACAGTCTCTTTATAACTAACAATAATGGAGCAGAATATACGAATGGAACCTGGGAGTTGAGTAAAGATGGCCGAAATATTCAAGTTGTGACTAACAATAACCCGTTGAGGCTGTTAATGATGCAAGTTGAAATGGACGGGAATTTACAATTGAATATTCGTGGTTCTCATAATATTAGAAGTATATATGATGGCCTACAGGTCGATTATTTGGAATTGGAGTTGGAGGAGTATTAAATTAATACAATTTCACAAGTGGCGTGCCTGCCCGAGTAAGTCAGGGATTTGTAACTAAGTGAAAGAAGCTGTACGATGCTAAGCCAAAGCTTTAATTAGCATGTTTTCATCTGTTTATGATTAATCTACAGCTAGGCATGAAATGCATTTCCAGGCTCGCTGGATTTGTTTTTATCAAAACATAAGCAGAAAATTTTATATTGGGTACTAAAATACCTACCGAATACGTTAGGGGTATATTATTAGGTTATATATTTGGGCACTAAGTTTCGCATGATAAATCTATCTTATAAATTTACGCTCATTGGTTTACACCAAATCAGATTAATGAATTATAAGATAAATATAAATAGAGAATATTAATTTAAAACATTGGTTGAATTAACTAGATGAAAAAAATAGTATGTACAATTGTGTTAGGGTTTTTACTAGCTCCTTTGTTTTCAAAAGTTATTTTTGCTCAAGATGCAAATGAATTAAAAATTTTAAATCAGTACCAAAGATTTGGATTCGTTGCAGGACCCGCCTTATATAATAGAGCAGAGCTAAAACCTCAATTTGGTTCAGGAACTTTTAAAAATTTTCCTATATGGGGCTTTAATGCAGGATTTGAGTACGATTTTTATCCTGAAAAAAGATGGTCATTTATTACAGGTTTATTTGTGGCCAAAGAGCCCATTTATAAAGCTCAAGTATATTTTGTTGATGGAGATATTTTTGAGAACTATACAGAAAGAATCGAAGATTTCAAAGCCTATGCTATCGTTAGTTTTTCGGTTCCTGTTTATATAAGCTTGAAAAAAAAGTTGTGGAATAGAGTTTATGGGCAGTTAAGAACAGGGTTAAAAGTGATGTATTTACCGCCTGGTGATGCATACACTTCTATGACCTATACTAATCAGGACATTGGAATAACGAAAGAGGTGTGGGGTATAAAAGCTCAAAGCCAGGACTATTCATATTATGGAAGTTTTATTGTTGGAGGCGGAATTTCTTGGGCAGCAAAACGATTTCTAATAAAAACAAATATGATTTATGTAATGAATTTTCAGCCTACCATGTTTGGGGAGTACCAATTTGATAACCTTCTAATCACTGAGCACAGCAGAGGCTATTACACTTTGACAGGAAATTATATTGCATTATTGTTCACCTTTCATTTTAATAAACCAAAAGATAAATGGAATTAGAGGTAAACCCAGCTGGCGCGGATCTACCTGGCTACGCAGTCAGACAGGTTTGTAACCGACTGAAAGAAGCTGTACGATGCTAAGCCAAAGCTTTAATTAGCATGTTTTCATCTGTTTATGATTAATCTGTAACTTGGTATGGAAAGAATTTCGCTGACTGACGCAGGCAGACGGGTTAGCTTTTATTATTTTATACGCACGGATTCGGAAATCCGCGCTAGCTGCCTACAGCGAAGTTAAATCCGTCCTTGCGGGGGGGAATGTTTTAAATAATATGAAAGCAAATGGCTGGAAATCGGGCTAAAATTTTACATCTAACGTAGCACCATTTTTAACCAATTTGTCCACTACTGTCTGGTTGCCTTTTAGCACCCGAACCCTTATGCTGTCGCGTTCACGAGCAATATAAATATCGAAAACGGTTCCAAACCCCCCGATATTTTGCAGCTTCATTTCGTTCCATTCCAAAGGAAGCTGTGGGGTAAGCTGAAAACCCGACAGCGATGTGGGACGGATTCCAAAAAGCCCTTCGGTGAAAACGCGGCAATAGAGCGCACTTTCAGCGGATAAGTGGCGCTGATTTCCTTCGGGAAAGGCTTCCACTGCATAGGGCACATGAGCCCCTGTAAGTCTGCGTTTGGAGTAGTATTGCAAAAACCCCAGCGCTCTTTCGGTATCGCCTGCCGCAAATACTCCCCGCAAGCCATACAACGTGGAGCGATCCCAAAAAGTCTTGTCGCCCGATTCGGTGGCCAGGCCATCGCTGGTCCATAAATCAGGAGAAAAAAGCGCGTTGATGGTGCCTTCTTTTCTATCGAAAATGCCAACCGTAAGGGGGATACATATCCATGCGCGAAGTTTTTCGTTTCCTTCGTAATATCTATAGGTTTCGAACCCCTGTACCTGATGGCCAAACCAGGCTTCGATGTTCGCTTTTAACTTATTGGCACGTGATTTATAGTCATTAACTACTTTTTTATCGAGGCGGAGGTCCTCGGCAAGAAGAGCTGCGGAATTCAGCGCATCGAAATAGAGCGATGAGGTACAAAGATTGGCAGTGCCAGCCGGAAAGCGTCCTTCCAGCTCATCGGTATCGCTGTTCACCACGCCCTGGGCATTCAGATTTCGGTGGTTATACTCTAAGCACCATTCAATCAGGGGCCAAAGTTCTCGGGCTGTTTTCTCATCGCCAAGAGCCAGGGCAAACCGCGAAGCTCCATAGGCAATCATGGCAGCGTCGCCACGATCGCCTGCTCCGTTCCATATATCCAGACCTTCAGCCACAATGGAGCTGGGAATGGGTTCGTATTGCGGATTCATGAAACGGGCAAAATGTCTGAATGCGTTTAAGGCCGATTCTATGCCATAGTCGTAGCCCAGAAAGGGGAAAAAGGGATTGATATATTCGGCCTGGTCGTTGGCCCAAATGGCAGCATAGTAGCGCAATCCGCCCGGCCCGTGCATGGGCCCTTGCTGGGTTTGAAAAATGCTTTCGGCAGCACGAATTTTCGCAAAAGAAAACATAGTGTTAAGGATAGAGTCGGGGGTATGAAGCACCAGCTTTTGCTGCCATTCGAGCACCAATTGTTCCCTCATGGCAAGCTCATTTTCCGGATTCAAAACCAAATCTTCCACGGCAACCGAAAGGGCTGAAAAACTAACAAACCAGACTATTTTTTCCTGGGGCTGGAGACTGAAATTTCCAGAGTTGGCCGATTGAACCCGTATTTTATAGCTTCCCCCAACCCCTTCGGAGGCTGAAGTTTCCTGGGTGATATTGAGCTCGGGAAGTTCAAGGCTGATGATTTTGTTAGTTGTATTGGTGAACTCGTATTTCTCGAAAAAAGCTGGCTTGTCAACCGACGGAAACAAGGTTCTTTCCAATTGGAGCTTATTGTTTATGTTGCTGGTTATCATGAGTTTTCCCTGGATACTAAATGATTCCACTGTTTCCTTTTCCACCGGCTGGTGATTGACAGAAATAAGTGAAACCGGGCTGATATTCAGAGTTTTGATAAGGCTGCCGTGGGTATTGTTGGGGATGGTTCGCAGCATGGGCCAAACCAAATCGCGGCTCAAATACAACTCTTTTTTCTCGGTAACTCCGTATCTGATGACCCCCGAAACAAATTTCCCGCTCATTTCCATATGGTCGGTAAAGGCGGGTGTCTTGGCCACCACCCGGGTTATTCCGCCCTGGGCATTCAGCTTCCAGAATGCAGCATCGGATTGAGCAAAAGCATTGAAACCAAGCATAGAAGCTATGGTAAGAAAAGAGGCAAGGATGAACTTTGGCATAAGGACGATTTTAATGGGGTTGTTAGACTTCATTGCTGTCTCAATAATCGTTCAGCTTCTTGAATATCATTTAGAATTTCAGTTGAAGCTAATTTGTCATTTAATAAATCATTTTTTTTATCTTTTATTTTGGTTAATATAACCTTTAAGTCTTGATAATAACTGTTCTTTTTCTTCAAGATTGATGAGAAATTCCCAAGCTTCAAGTCCTTCTCTAAATATTCCATGTTTTTTGCTAAAGGGGGGGTTACTTTTCGTTGCCTCATTAAAAGCTTGCCGAAGTTCTTCTCGATTTTTTTTGTGTTCCACAGAAACGCTTCTTCTAATTTCGTTCTTTGAATTTGTGTTTCCTGGCTGAATTCTTTCTGTTTTTTCTCGTAAATCTCTGATTTTGTCAATGATATCGAAAATATCTTCTCGTACCTGAGATTCAGATTCTTTTGACTTTGCAATATCATTTCTAATTGAATTTCTTCTGGAGTCTTCGTCAAATTCGGCTTCTTTTTTAGCTTGTTCTTCAAGATTTCTTTTCTTTTTTCTAATTCTCTCAGCAATTCTAATTCTTTCTCTGGCAATGCTTTTTCCTTGTTCGCTAATTTCACTATGGATTGATGTTTGAAGGTCAATAAGGTCTCTCTTTCTGCTTTCAATTTCACTTTCAATTTCGGCAAATTCTTGATGTACTCTTTTTTCTCTGCTAAGCTCCTCTGTGATACTTCGCAATTCTGTTTCCGTATGCTTAAGTCTTTCAGTTCTTTGTTGATATTCAAGTTTTTCTGCTTCAATTTCTGCTTCAATTCCTGCAAGTCTTTCTCTTGTTCCTCTAAAAATTCTCTGTATTTCACCAAACTCTTTTGTTCCTTCAAAATCATAAATGAATTTAGTTCCATCTCTAAGTTTTTCAATAATTCGGGATATGTTCTTCTCAAAATTCCAGTCTTTGTTGATGATAGAACTTTTTTGGCTATATCTATCAAACTCGAAAACTCCTTGTTCTGCTCTTTGTAGTTCATTTTCTATTATTTTTTTTCTTTCATTCTCATAATCGAAATAATAAACTTCGTTATCAGCAATTGAAAGTTCTCTTATTGAGATGTACTCTATTTTTTGTTCATCAATAATAGGGTATTTATTTAAACTCGTATTTTCTAACTCATTCAGTTTTTTAATATCTAATATCGGAACATTATATATGCACTTTAAGAATAACTCTTTTTTTTCGTAGCTCCGCTCTTTCGCTTCAAAGTCGAAAACGAAAAAATTTCTGTTCTGGGAAATAAAAATGTCATCTAAATATAATCTTCTCTTTTTCGTTTCTTCATCAAAATCATCCGCAATCCATAATAGATTGATATTGTTGTTTTTATAGAATAATTGACGATCATTTATAACGCTTAAAAATAGTTGACTAACTTGAATTTCAAATGCAAATTTATTTTCATTGAGTAAAAATTTAATATCGGGTTTTCTTTTGGTAAGATGTTTTACTATCGAATTATTTATCTCCCATTTTTCCTCTTCAATATTACTAACTCCCGTAGTAAATTCTAAAATTTGCCTAATTTCTTGTTTTAAACGCTTATGATTATAACTCTCCCTTTTCCCAAAGTAATTCATCAAATTTATTTGCTCTTTAGTAAAATTTTCCGATGATTTGTATGGGCAGTCTGATTCGATATTTCTGGCATGTCTAAAGTGTCGTTTCTGTAATCCTTTTACATGGTTAATTTTCCCATATATTTGAACAGGTTCTTTACAGATACCACATATATATTCGGATTCTTGGGGATTTAATTGTGTAATATTGCGATCTTCAGTTATTTCCAAACGCCTTGCTGGGTCTTCTTCATTTTTAAAATAATCAGAAGATTTAATTCTCTTATGGGTTTTTCTGGAAATTACATATTCTATTGATTCATTATCTCGAGTTTTTAATTCCATTTCATCTAAGATTGTTAAAGAATTTCAATTGATTATGAAGACTATAGACATATAATTTCAAAGGTATAAAAAATACCAAATTAAAATCATAATTGATTATGACTTTAATTAACAAAACAGTATATGTCATTAACAACTAGCTTCATTGCCTGAAAAACAGCGTCATAACTATGATATTAAATGTGACAACGATGAACTTTGGCATAAGGACGATTTTAATGGAGTTCGGGTTTCAAATTTCGGTTTTTTATTTGAAAATCCGGGGGATATTGTTTGGTAGTTTACGAAAACTATTTGACACGTTTAGGTTTCCGAATTGCCTTTTAACGCGATTGCGATAAGCGTATCTGCAAACAAGGGTTTGATGCTTTCCGTTAAATATAATTCCCTTCAATAAACTCCTGGAATTTTTCTTTGTATTGCCCGCTGATTGGGATGTATATTTTCCCTTCGAAGACAATTCTGTTCCGTTCAATAATCGAAATTTTTGCGAGATTAACGATGTATGAACGGTGAACTCTCATAAATTGATTGGATGGCAATTGCTCCTCTATATTTTTCAGGCTCATCTGGGTCATTACCGGGTTGCTGTTCACCAGATGGATTTTAATATACTCATGCTGGCTTTCGATGTATTTTATTTCGGCAAGCTCGATGCGGATAAGTTTATAATCGGATTTTACGAATAAATGATTCGCTGTTGCATTGATACTTTCTTTTTGATTATTTGTGGTAAGTTCTATGAGGTTTTTTACCTTATTCGCCGCTTTCAGGAAGTTGGTGAAGTTGATTGGTTTTAATAAATAATCGACTGCTTCAACCTGGAAACCCTCCACCGCATATTCGCTGTAAGCTGTAGTGAATACAATATAAGGTTTGTTTGTCAGCGATTTTACAAATTCCATTCCGCTGATATTAGGCATATTAATATCGATAAATATAAGCTGAACGTTGGTTGAGTCAATGACGTTCATGGCCTCTGAGGCGCTTCTGCATTCAGCCACCAATTCGAGAAAAGGAACTTTCTTAATATACCCCGCTATCTTTTTTACTGCCAGCGGCTCATCATCAATGGCTATACAACGTATGTTCATACTGGAATTGTAAGATTTACTTCAAACTCATTTTCTTTATGGGATATATCCAACTTGTAATTATGTTCGTATAAAAGATTCAGACTTTTTTTAAGATTATTAAGCCCAATGCCCGAATATCCGTCAAATTGATTCGCAACGGTTTTATGTATGCTGTTTTTAATGATACAATTTAGTGTTTTTTCATGAATCTGTATTTCAAAATAAATAAATGATTTCATGGGATAATTTACCCCATGTTTAAAAGCATTTTCGAGCAATGAAATAAACAACATGGGCGGTATTTTTATATCCGGAATATCATTGGGAATCAGAAGAGTAACTTCAACTTCATCAGAATGCCTGAGTTTCATTAATGAAATAAAACTATAAATAAATTCAATTTCTTTTTTCAGTTCAATGGTGTTTTGAGCCGAATCGTAAAGCAAGTAGCGCATAAGTGTCGAAAGCCTTTCCACCGCATCCTGCGCCTTACCCGTATCCATATTGATAAGTGTGTGAATATTATTTAATGTATTCATGAAGAAGTGCGGACTTACCTGGTGCTTTAAAAGCGCAAGGTTTGTTTTAAGTTGCTCTTTCTCTGCATCTTTTCGCAGTTTCTCTTCTCCCAACCATTTCGACATAAGCTTAATAGTAGTTCCTGCACCCACCAGTAAGATGCAAATAATGAAATTATCGGCAAAAGCCATAATGGGGGGTTTTCGATTGGGTGCATTTATAGAAGATGGCATTGAACCATTTGGGGTAACTATTTCCGAACCTGGCTGATGTGGAAATCTCCATGGGAGAATATTTATTGTAACAATAACTATGGTTATAAAAGATATTGAAATAAAGTAATGCATGTATCTCTTTTTAAAGAGTAATCGCGGTGCCAGGAAATACACATTGACCAGGAAAATAACAAGATAGGTTAATACATGAAACCAGTTTTTTATTACTTCATTCCAGTTAATTTGTCCGGAACTACGTTCGCTGAAATACGGCACCGAAAAAACGAATGCCCAAATCAGAAAGTAAGACAAAAACTCAATTTTCCGGCTGTCTAAAGAGATTCCTTTCATTTTACAAAGGTATGTAACTTAACTAAAACTGTATTTTATAAATCACATTCGGAAAAAACCCGAGCTGATAGGTTGTGTTTATAGACTGGCTTCTGTCATCATAGCTTTGTGAGAAAACGTTATCGTTGTCAGTGATGTTTTGCAGGTCGATGGCAAATGACTGCGAAAGTTTTTTCGTGCGGCTGTTATGCGTATAACCAAGTTTGAAATCTAAGCGGAAATAATTGGCATAAAAGTCAGAATATGCATCTGAAGATAATACTTCATGGCCAGATGAATTGGATGCTTCCAGATCAATAGGGGTGTAAGCTCGTCCTCCGGCGTTCGTGCATTTGATATCGACTGAGATTTTGTTCCTTTTTTCCTTTCCCAGGTTCCACTCTTTTCCTCCAAGAATATTGAAAACGTATTTCCCATTGAATGCGGTGTTTCTTTCCACGCCATCGCTTCCTTTGTATTTGGAGCTATAAATGGATGATGTGAATAAGCCGTAAAATCCGTGGCTGAAAAATTTCTCTATGGTTAATTCTAATCCATAATTTGTTCCGGTTCCCTGGTTTGTCAGGCTATCCTCCAAATCGGTCTTAAATCCCGCACCCGTATTCAGCATGGAGTAGCTGCTCGAAAAAGTATTTACGGGAACATCGTATAGATATTGGTAATAAACTTCTGCTTTTAAGCGCCAATCTTTAAAGGGTTGTAAATCGTAGCCCAATACAAAATGATGACTCTTGGTAAAATCGAGGTTCTCATTATTATAAAAATAGGAGCCATCGGCAAGCTGTGTTTGTAAAAAGTAAACATTAATCGGTTGCGTTTGCGAATGAAGTCCGTAACCTATGGTAAGGCTGCTTTTGCTGTCGATATCATATTTTAATCCCAAACGCGGCTCAACGGACAAAGAATTATTCAGGAAAAACATTTGGGAATGCACACCTGCATTGAGGGTGATTTTATCATTGAAACTATATTTGGCATGAACGTAGGCCTGCGCAAGGTTGGTGTAACTGTCATAATCCCAGATTTGTTCCCAATTATCTGATATTCTTTCTTTTGTCCGGTAATAAAGATTCAGCCCGATGAGTTCATCCTGAATACCCACTTTTATAAACAGCTTTGAACTAATTTTTGAATTATAACTTGTGGCAAAATTATAGCCGGTTTTGGTAACCTTATTGTCTGATTTTGTATATGCGGAATCGCTCATTCGATCATAGGCATAATCTGTTTGGCCTGATTTTGAATAGTTCAGACCAATATTGGAGCTAAAATAGGATTTGCTGTTGACCTGTTTGAAATGCTTCACGCCGATAATGCCGATTTGACTGCTCAAATCATGACCGCTGCCATTTCCATACAAGGAGCTCGAGCTTCCACCTTCGATATTGATGCTGCTTGTTGCCAGAATTCCAAATAAGGTAAACTTGCCCAATTTGCTGCTTCCACTGCTTACATTAAATGATAAATCCTGGTACGAAGGTAATGCTGTGGTGCCGATGTCAATCCCTACGGCTTGGGCAACTCCTGCCACCGCGTAACGATAGCCCACCAGATAAGATGAGCCTTTTTTCTTACTGATTGGCCCTTCGGTGGTAGCTTCCAGACCCGTAATCAGCCCAGCCTGCAAAGTGGTTTCCCTTTTTTGCGTATTTCCATTCCTAAAACCCAGGTCAAAAACACCGGCTATAGCATTGCCATATTCGGCGGGGAAGGCGGAAGTTATGAAATCTGAGCTTTTCAACAGGTTGGTATTTAGGGCGCTGACTGCTCCACCGGTTGTGCCCACTGTTGCAAAATGGTTAGGATTTGTTACATTCATTCCATCAATGCGCCACAATACGCCCACAGGAGAATTTCCTCGTATAACAATATCATTTCTGGAATCGTCGGGAGCACTTACCCCCGCAAAATTCGCCGCCAGGCGCGCCGGGTCGCTGCGTCCGCCCGCATAGCGGTTAACCTCTTCGGTTGAGAATGTACGGGCACTTATGGGTACTAAATTGTTAATGGTTCCGGCTTTGTCGTTTGCGGTAATAACCACCTCGCTCAGCAGTTTTAAATCATCTTCCATGGCAATATCCAGCACAACTTCTTTTCCAGAGGTAACAACAACATTGCTCGCAAATACCTCTTTATAGCCAATATACGAAACCTTTATTTCATACCTGTCTGGTGCCACATCGGTCAGAATGTAAATCCCATTCTCATCGGTAACCGACCCTTTGCTTGCCGAGCCATTCATTATTTGAACCGTTGCGCCCGGAAGCGTTATTTGCGTTAGTTTATCGGTTACCACGCCACGTATATTTTGCCTGTTGTTTTGAGCAAAAGTGAGTTGGGCGAGGAAAATCGTTAAAAGCAAGATGAATTTATTCATATTTTGTTGTATTATGAGATTAGTGAATTAACTATTTAATTTGTTGATGCTTAAGATATTGGAACTATTTTTCCATCTACCAATTCAGGATTTTCGTTTCCCCTGATTCTATAATAAAAGCTTTACCATTTATTTTCACGTACACATCCGTCGAACTTGGGTTAGTAACTGTGCTTTTATCCACCGAGAATTTGATGTTCTTAATTGCATTGATATAATCCACCAATCCTATTTGTGTTGTGTAGAAGATGTCCGGATTTTTAGAAATCATTTTGAAAAACTTCTCCACTTCTGCCCATTTATTTCCGGGTTCTTCATATTCCCAACTATGCCCCCAGACATAAAACAGCGCCAATGAATTCGCCTTTAGAAATTCATTTGTAAGCTGATAAAATTGTGCTAATTCCCTGCTGTCGTTCGCCGTGTCGTTGGGGATGTAATTTGTTTTTCCAAACAAATGAATGCTTGGTTGCCATCTGAGAAAATCAACCGGCATACTAAAATTGTAGGTATCGCCTACGGTTCGGGCATATTCAATTCCTAAACCGCTTATTGTCTCAACAACAAAATCGTTGGTATTGCCAAACGGATACGACATTCCACGAACGGGATATGCCACCAATCGCTCTAATTCTTTTCTATCTTCCAGCACTTCATAAATCACATCAATCTTCGATAAAGAAGTCAGGCTTGGGTGGTTTGAAGTATGGCCTGATACTTCATGTCCTTTGTACAGGTTTTTAATTTCTTCTTTGATGAGATAATCTTTTGTTCCGAGTTTATTGGAATTGAGATGAAAAGTCCCAACAAGGCTATACTCATTCATCAATTTCACCAAAGTTCTGTCGGCTACATTTCCATCATCAAAACTCAAAATCAATGCTTTGGATTTGCCTTGCGGGAAAAGCATTTCAATTGGAATACTGCTCTTTGCGGGAGCAGAATTGGTTTGTGCATTTGCGGAATTGATAAGAGTAAGCAAAGCAACGAGTACTATTATTATTTTCATTACTTCCTTTTTATTGAATATTTCTTACCAATCTCACATAGTTAAGAACCCTTTCTTCTCCTTCACCCGTACCAACAGTCTTCCTGTCGAAACGCACAGCCCCGGCACCGTGAAGATTTTCTCCGTTTCCATCTTCTGCCTGTCCAAATGCCACATACCAGGCAGAAGGATAAGAACCATTTGCCATTGACATAGCCGAAGTACTTGTCCAGTAATAAGGATAGTCTGCCTTTCCCCCATCGTTTAGAATACCGGTACAACTAAACAAAGCATTTATTGCCGGGCCTACATTCGCTGTGTTGGTTGCATAAGGCGAACGTGTGTAATCAACCAAACTTTGAAGTTCTTTCGAGTTAGGTAACCGCCAATCGTTGTGCCCCAGATAATTTGCGTTATTCTGCGTTTGCGCATAAGCCAAAGCGTGTTCCCAATCCATTCCCGACCCGTTGTCGGTTTGTTGCCACATCAAGCCGGTAGCTAAATCGGAAATGGTACCATCATTATTGTTTTGAAATAAATTAACACCATAGGAAAGATTACCACGTACACAACGAACCTGATGCTTTGGACCTACACTGATACTATACGATTTAATATGTCCGGTGCCAAAATTCACACCAAAGGCAAGTTCTGAGCCAGGTGTTTCCATACTTGAGCTCACATTGCCCAATACTCCTGTATATTTGTCGCTACTCCAAAAAATTGCGTGGCTCAGCTCTTGTTCATCTGTATAGGTAATATCAAAATAATCTGTATCAATATAAGGCCATCCTACACTTACATTCCATAAGGAGTATAGCTCCTTGATGGTAGGCACGCGCCAGTCGCTATAGCCACCATAGTTTTGATTGTTTAAATTGTCAACTACGGTTTGGATTGAAGCCCAATAATAAGTGCCACTATCATAGCTTTTCTGCCAGGTTAAGCCAGTAACTTCGTCTTTTACCGTAAGTCCATCGCTGCTTTTGGTGTAAGCAGGAGTTGTATGGGTAAACTGAGCATCCTGACCGAAAAAGGCTTCTCCCATAACAGGTGTGATAATGTTGCCGGCACTGTCCCAGCATTTGGTTTGACTTGTGCTTATAACCGGATAGCAACCTGCGTAGGCTGCATCACGAGGAACGACTTGTAAATCTCCGGAAATTGTTGAAGTATCATCTTTTTTGCACCCTGCCAGATTTAGATTCAGAAGGATTAAAACGGCTATCAAAACTGATAGTAAATTCATATGAATTGCATTTGATTTCATTGTTTCCATTATTAATTTGGAAACAAAGGTGTGGCTAATGAAATCTTTTAGAAAATGGAATCTCTGAATTTAAGGAATAAGTCTCCATATAATTGATTTTTGTCACTGAAGCAAGAGTAGAAGCTTCTATTTATTTAACTGGCAAATGTTATGCACAGGTCAAAAAAATATAGCAAAGTGAAAATAATAATGGTCGAACCATTCATCGCACAATAGTTGAATATGAAATTCTAGGTGTGCGAATTAGCCATCTGATAGAAATTTAGCCCAACATCAAGCAAGAATCATCAGGCTATCCTGGATTTTAATCTGATACCATAGGTTAAAATTTCATTTACCAAAGGGTCATTTTGGTTGAAATCGGTTGTGATGAATGGGTGAGGTTCAATTCTTAAATCGATTTTTCTTCGCAACTTCATCATCTCTATTTGAGTATCTATAATGTCTGAAACATTACTTACTACAACCGCTACATCAATATCACTATCATCATGATTGGTGCCTTTGGCATATGAGCCAAACAAAAAGGCTTGCAGTATGTTGTATCTATCGTTTATCGAATCAACATACAAATTGGCAATTTTTAAAGCTTCTCCTTGATCCATGCTAGTAAAATTTTAATTTTATGAATGCACTCAGTTGTAAAATCTATAGTACATTTTCTGTATTATGAGCAAAAATAAGCAATTCAATATCTTGAATTGAATAATGCAATATAGTTTTTAAAACTTGATTCAGGTTCAGTCTCACAAAAGCCTCCGCTTATATCCCAAATGCCATTCAAAAACCAATCAGAAAATTTTTTATCTTTCTACATTGAAAAAATGGGGGAATTATGACATTTAAAAAATCAGTTATCACGCTGTTTATTAGCGTTGTATCTACTTTCGTTGCACAAGCACAACCAACATTTTCTTCATGGGACTCTTTGGCTCTAACGCCGCCCATGGGCTGGAACAGCTGGAATTTCTTCGAAGCAAGAGTGAGCGAACAGGTTATCATGGATATGGCCGATGCCATGGTGGCCAATGGAATGAAAGATGCGGGATATCAATATCTCATCATCGACGATTTTTGGGTGGGTGGCAGAGACGAGCATAATCAGCTGTTTCCGAACAAGGAACGATTCCCCAACGGCATGAAATATCTGGCCGATTATGTGCATTCCAAGGGTTTGAAATTGGGCATTTACTCCGATGCCGCTCCCTATACATGTGGAGGCGTTACGGCAAGTCTGGGTTTTGAAGAGAACGATGCCAAAACCTTTGCCCAATGGGGAATTGACTATTTAAAATACGATTATTGCAATGCACCCGAAGATGTTACCACTGCTTTTGCCCGCTATAAAACCATGGGCGATGCCCTGAAAAACAGCGGAAGGCCCATAGTTTTTGCCATTTGCGAGTGGGGACAGCGAAAACCCTGGCTTTGGGCACGTGCTGCCGGCGGTCATTTGTGGCGAACCACCTGGGACAGCCGCGATGTGTGGCAGTCGGGCGATAATGGTTTAACGGGTATTATGGAAATTTATCGCCAACAGAATTGGCTGGAGCAATTTGCAGGCCCCGGTGGCTGGAACGACCCCGATTTGCTCATGGTCGGACTCAACGGAAAAGGCAGCTCATCGTCGGTGGGCGGAAGGTTTAAAGGATGTAACTTCACTGAATATCAAACCCATTTTGCGCTTTGGGCCATGCTTGCCGCTCCTCTCATTGTCAATATGGATCTCACCACCATCGACCAGACCACTTTGAAACTGATTACCAACCCCCATCTCATTGCCATCAATCAGGATGCATTGGGCAAACAAGCTTCGGTGGTTTTTGAACTAAATGGAATTCAAGTACTCGTTAAACCGCTCTCGAAGGGCGAATTTGCAGTTTGTGTGTTCAATACCACCCATGGTTTCATGGATTATTCCATTGAGCTTTCGCGCGATTTAAACATCTGGAAACCATCGGGAGCTTTCCGCGTTTGGACAGAACAATATGAGAAGAAAGCAAAAGAGCTTAAAGGGAACCTGGAGGGGCATGGGTGCGAGGTGTTTATCCTGCGGTAAAATATTACAAACCATTATAAATCAATATTATAATCTAACTAATCATGTTTATCAATCTTTCGAATTTTTCTCTGTCAATATTCAGTTTTCCTTCTTTAAAATGGCTTGGAACTGCTTTTTTACTTTATTTTTCAGTGGAAGGGGTTTGTCAATCGCCCCATATCATCAGTTTTCAAAAGGCCGCTCACGATTGGGAAACAGAGGGATTGCCCATCGGTAACGGACGCCTGGGGGCCATGCTCACCGACGGATTTCCTAACTCGGTCATTCAGTTCAATGAGCAAAGTTTGTGGTCGGGGAATAATAACTGGGACGGAGAATACCTCACCGGAGATTTGGGTTTTGGGGCTTATCGGAATTTTGGCGAAATCAGACTGTACTTCCAGACTCCTTCAACTGTTTCAACCACAACTCGTTCGCTCAATCTTGACAATGGAATTTATTCCTCCGAAAATTCCAGTGGCGATTTGAAAATATTTACCGAGGCTTTTGCATCTCATCCGAATCAGGTGATGGTTTTTCGATTTCGGAGCGAGGCTAAGGAGTCCATGAATCTGGCTCTGAGCTTGATTTCTGCCCAGGGCGCCACCAGCAAATCCGCAGGTAACGCCATTGAATTTAGTGGCATCATGGCCAATGGATTGGAGTATGCAGCACGAATACTTGTGCAGCTGGCCGACGGTACTCTTTCTGTGTCAGGCGATTCGATTCAAGTCAGCCATTGCACCGATTTTACCATCATACTCGATGCCAGAACCAATTATAAGCCCGATTATGAAAGCCAATGGCGGGGAATTTCCCCACAAATTCTATTGAAAGAGAATTTGAGTAAGGCAGAAATATTGAGTTATAATGAGCTCAAAAACAATCATATAAGCGATTTTTCCGGGTTAATGAACAGGGCTGTGATTGAAATTGGCAATTCCAGTGAAGAACTGTTAAAACTCCCAACCAACGATAGGCTGGTTCAATATCAGGCTGGAGGAAATGACCCTGATCTGGAAGAAATTCTGTTTCAATATGGACGCTATTTGCTCATCAGTAGCTCGAGGCAAGGGGGTTTGCCCGCCAATTTGCAGGGTTTGTGGAATCATAGCAACAATCCACCCTGGGCCAGCGATTATCACAACAATATCAATATTCAGATGAATTACTGGGGAGCCGAGGTGGCCAATCTATCCGAATGCCATATTCCGCTCATTGATTATATTGAAAGCCAGCGCCCGTCGTGCATCGAAGCCACCAAAAAGGCTTTTGGCGAAGAGGTAAGAGGCTGGACAGCACGCACCAGTCAGAGCATTTTTGGCGGAAATGGCTGGGAGTGGAATATCACAGCCAGCGCCTGGTACGCTCAACACGTCTACGAACATTGGGCTTTTACCCACGATACCAATTATTTACGAGAAATAGGTTATCCTTTGGTAAAGGAAATCTGCGGGTTTTGGGAAGACAGACTCATCACTACCCCCGAAGGTTTATTGATGGTTCCCGATGGGTGGTCGCCGGAACATGGCCCCAGAGAAAATGGCGTGATGTACGATCAGCAGATTGTGTGGGATTTGTTTCGCAACTATCTCGATATGCAGCAGATAGCCGGGGTGGATGATGATTTCAGGATTCGCGTTGAAAAAATGCTGGCACAGTTGGCTCCCAATAAGACAGGCCGGTGGGGGCAGCTTCAGGAATGGCAGGAAGACCGCGACGACCCCAACGATGAACACCGACACACATCGCATTTATTTGGGGTTTATCCCGGAAGGCAAATCACGCTGGCTCAAACATCTGAACTGGCAACTGCTGCCACAATTTCCCTCCGAAGCCGAAGCGGAAATTATGGAGTCAACGAAAATAAACCATTTACTCCCGAATCCACGGTAGGAGATAGTCGCCGTTCGTGGACCTGGCCCTGGCGCTGCGCGCTGTGGGCGCGGCTTGGAGAACCCGAAAAAGCTGCCATCATGATTCGCGGAATGCTCACATTCAATACTTTGCCCAATTTATTTGCCAACCATCCACCCTTTCAACTCGATGGGAATTTTGGAATAACTGCTGCCATGGCCGAGATGCTCATTCAAAGCCACGAGGGTTTTATACGCTTGTTGCCTGCGTTACCCAAACAATGGGCTCCGGAAGGATCGTTTTCCGGATTAAAAGCCAGGGGAGGGTATGAGGTAAGTTGCGGATGGAAAAATGGGGTTGTGACTGAATATCAGATAAAAAGCCAAATAGGGGGAAAAGTAAAAGTGGTTGTGAATGGCGAAATGAAAGAAATTGAATCCTTGCCACAGAAATAGACTGTCCTGAAAAGGCAAAATTAAAAACTGCAAAAAATCCTTCTTTCTAATAATAGCCAAACAATTACCTACCGAATCTCGGCTAAAAACCAGGCTGTTATGCTTTTAAAACTTTGAAGATCGATGCCATGTTCCATCCACGAGCTGGTAATGATTTTCAGGTTATTGTGGCTGGGGTTCTGTTGGTTGAGATAGTTACGCAAGTGCTGCGGATTCACTGTTTGGTCCTTTTCACCAATGCAAACATAAATAGCTGATGCTGAAGGCTTAGCGATGGCCGGAATAAATTGTTGCATGGAATCGAAATGCACTGCCGGATTAAAGAGCAAAGCAGGTTTGTTGATGTCCTGCGACAGCCAATAGCCAATAAATCCCCCCATACTGCTGCCCACTATGATATCGATATTTTCACTCAAAGCCAGTGCTTTAATTCTGCCGTAAACCTGACCCTGCTCTTTTTCATAATCGATGGATGGAGCCAGAGCTTCCAGACCAAAAGATTCCAGAATGGCAGTTTTTTCGGAGTTTGGATAGCTGTGGAGTCCGTGAATATATAGAGCTTTCATAGTAATGTTGGGATTAGCGGATAGAAAAAAAGGTTGTTTGGTCGACAGGCTTTTAGACGGTCTTCACGATAAAATAGTTCTTTTTACCTTTTTGAACCAGCACATATTGGTTGCCCAGCAAGTCTTTTTCCCCCATTTGTGTGTTTTCCGAAACCTTCTCCTTGTTCACCGAAACGCCATTGTCTTTGAGCATTCGGCGGGCTTCGCCCTTGCTTGGAAAGATATTGGTTTCTTCGGCCAGAAATTCAACGATTCCAATACCATTCACCAATTTTTCGCGGGAAATTTCGGAAATAGGAACCCCTTCGAAAACGGCTAAAAAGGTGCGCTCGTCGAGTTTTTTCAGGTCGTCGGTGGTCGATTTTCCAAACAGGATATTGCTGGCTGCCTGAGCCGCTTCCAACTCGTCGCGCCCGTGGACTCTCACGGTAATATCTTCGGCCAAAATGCGCTGAAGCTGCCGTAAATGGGGCGCTTCGCGATGTTGCTGAACAAATGTTTCTATTTCTTCCCTGCTGTAGAGGGTAAATATTTTAATGTATTTTTCGGCGTCTTCGTCCGAAGTATTGAGCCAGAACTGGTAAAAAGCATAGGGCGATGTTTTGGCAGCATCGAGCCAAATATTCCCGCTTTCGGTTTTGCCAAACTTTCCGCCGTCGGCTTTGGTAATCAGCGGGCAGGTGAGGGCAAAGGCTTTTCCCCCTTCAATGCGGCGAATGAGCTCAGTGCCTGTGGTGATATTTCCCCATTGGTCGGCACCACCCATTTGAAGCTTGCAGTTTTTCTCCTTGTAAAGATGCAGAAAATCGTAACCCTGAACCAGCTGATAGGTAAACTCGGTAAACGACATGCCCGATTTGCTGTCGGCACCCAAACGCTTTTTCACCGAATCTTTAGACATCATATAATTCACGGTGATATGTTTCCCCACATCGCGGATAAATTCGAGAAACGAAAAGGTCTTCATCCAGTCGTAGTTGTTTACCAATTCGGCTTTATGAGGCATATCGGTTTCGAAATCGAGAAATCGCTGAAGTTGCTTTTTAATGGATTCTTCGTTATGACGGAGCTCGGCTTCGTTGAGCAGGTTTCTTTCTTCCGATTTCCCGCTGGGATCGCCAATCATTCCGGTGGCTCCACCCACAAGTGCCAGCGGTTTATGACCGGCCATTTGTAAATGTTTCAGCATCATCACGCCCACTAAATGCCCAATATGTAGCGAATCGGCGGTGGGGTCGATGCCCACATAAGCCGAAATCATTTCTTTTTCCATTTGCTCATCGGTTCCGGGCATAATATCGTGAATCATGCCTCTCCAGGTAAGTTCTGCTACAAAATTCATAGGGTTGGATTTTCTTTAAATGTGGGTGCAAAGATAGTCTTTAACCCAAATTAATCCACAGAAAAACCAAACGATTCATTGAATTAAAAAGCAAGGATTTACATCTTTTGCCAGGGTTAGCCCTGAGTTTATTTGCTTCGGCTCCTGCTCATCAGCTGTCATTTCTTTCATCATGCTTTTGCTATTCCATTATCTTTGCAAAAACCTAAAAGCAACCGTATGTCGTTTATAAAGATTAGTTCGGCCTTCGATGGGGGAAATATTCAGGTCATTGACGCCCAAAACCCCGAAAACATTCAATTGGCCCTTCGGCCCGATAACAAAGCACCCTTTATGCAATGGTTCTATTTTCGGGTTCAGGAAGCGGGGGGAATGGATTTGACAATCCACATTGTCAATGCCCACGAATCGAGCTATCCGGAAGCCTGGCCCGATTATCAGGCGGTGGTTTCCTACGATAGAATTACCTGGTTCAGAGTCGATACCAGCTACGATGGCACCAGACTGACTATGAATTTTATGCCCGAATTCAACAGCTTTTTTGTGGCCTATTTTGCCCCCTATTCACACGATCAGCATCTCAATCTGATTAGCTCGGTGCAAATGATGCCCAATGCTTTTGTGGAGCATATTGGCAAAACAGTGGAAAACAGAGATATAGATATGATTGTGCTGGGCGACGATGCCGATGAAACAAAGAAAAAAGTGTGGATGATAGCCCGTCAGCATCCCGGCGAAACCATGGCCGAATGGTTTGTGGAAGGCTTTCTGGAGCGAATGCTCGACCGGTCGGATGCTTTGGTGAATACATTGCTTGAACAAGCCACCTTTTATATCATCCCCAACGTGAATATAGATGGGGCCATTCATGGAAATTTGAGAACCAATGCCGCCGGACGCGACCTGAACCGCGCCTGGGGAAATCCCGACCCACAGCTTTCGCCCGAAGTTTTCCATATTCTGCAGAACATGGAGTGGACAGGCGTTGACCTTATGCTCGATATTCATGGCGACGAAACGCTGCCCTATAATTTTATCTCCTCCATCGAAGGAATTCCCAGCTTTAACGAATACCTGAGTCATTTGCTTCAAAGCTTTAAAAGCAGCTGGATGGTGGCCAACCCCGATTTTCAGGATACTCATAAATATCCTGTCAACGAGCCTGGTAAGGCAAATCTCGACATCTGCTCCAAAGCCATTGGCGAAAGGTTTAAATGCCTCTCCATGACCATAGAAATGCCCTTTAAAGACAATGCAAATCTTCCGAATCCTTTGTTTGGCTGGAGTCCGGAACGTACCAAAAAACTGGGCAGTAGCATCTTGCATCCCATAGCGGCTGTGCTTCCTCATATACTAAAGGGAACCACCAATATCTCTTTAAATTGATAGCAAAAACCTAGAGCTATGAGATATTTTTTGGTCATTGCAGCATTCTTTTTGCTTGTGCTTTCTGTAAAGTCCCAGGATACCATCAGGGCAAAAGAGCTTTTGTTTTTTAGCAACGATGGCTGCGGAAAATGCGAAACCACGCTGCTATATTTTCAAAATCACCAAATGCCTTTTACCAAATTGGCGGTGAAGGAAAACAGAACCCTGATGTATGAATATGTGCATAAAAAAACCGGAGGAAAGAATACCCCCGTGGGCTATCCCGTGCTGGTTTATGGAGATAGTATCTACTTCAGCATCAAGAATCTGAACGCCAAATTAGCCGAGATTGAGCTCATGATGAAAGCCGACGGATTGATAAAAGACGAGCCCAATCAACCATGAAACGAATTCTGCTGTTTTTTCTGATGGTTTGGACAGGCTTTGTTCCCGTTGTTTCGGCGCAAGGCAAAACCTACGATTTTAACGAAAACTGCAGAAAGGCCTATCATGAGATTTTAAATCTTGAATTTCAGAAAGCACAAGAACTGGTGCTGGCTGAAACAAAACAAAACCCCCAAAATCTCTTCCCCATCCTTTTGGAGAACTATATGGATTTCCTGAAAATTGTTCTCACAGAAGATGAAGAGCTTTTTCAAAGAAATAAGGACAAGAAAAACAGCCGGCTGGATTTGTGGCGCACAGGGCCCGAAAACAATCCCTGGTATATGGCCGGACAAGCTCAGATTAAGCTGCAGTGGGCCTTTGCAAGGGTATTGTTCAACGAGTATTATTCAGCTGCCACCGACATTAACAGTGCCTATCATTTGCTCGACGAAAACCAAAAAGTATTTCCCGCCTTTTTGCCCGATAATATGGGAATTGGCATTCTGCATGCCATGATTGGAGTGGTTCCGGGCGAATATCAATGGGCCATGGATATGCTTGGTCTTTACGGAACCATAGAACAGGGTGTGGGAGAAATCAGGGAGCAGATTGAAAAGGAATCGTGGAATCCGATGAGTCAGGAAGCCTTGTTCTACTTCACTTTTATGCAAATCAACCTGCAAGCCGATACCTCGCGGATGCAGCAATTGCTCAAATATTATGAAACAGAACCCTTTAAAACCTATACGGCTCAAAGTCCGCTTCTTCAGTTTTCAAGAGCGGTGTTGCTTCAAAAAATGAATAACGATGCGGTGATTGAATTTTTGAAACCGGCCAAACCATCGGCCACTGCCTTGTCATTCTATTATCCCAAATACATTCTGGGGCAGGCTTTGCTATATCAGCTAAATCCGGAAGCATTGGTTTATTTCGATATTTATGTGGAGAAATATTCGGGCGACAATTATAAAAAAGCGGCTTTGCAAAAAAGCGCCTGGGCCAGTTTTATAGCGGGCGATTCGACTTCCTACCATCGGAAAATGAAAAAGATTCTAACGGGGGGAAAAGTGCTTTTAGATGCCGATAAGTCGGCGCAAAAGGAAGCTAAAATGGTGGAGCAAGGCTATTTGCCCAATCTCTGGCTTCTTCGAAGTCGCCTTCAATTCGACGGGTTATATTACGACGGAGCTTTGGCAGAGCTCAATAAAACCGAAATTGCTAAACTATCCCCATCGGAGGTTTTAGAATATCATTACAGAAAAGGCCGCATTTATCATGAGAAGAAAATGCTGGTTCAGGCCAAAGCTTCTTACGAACTGGCTTTGAAACTGGGAGCTGCATCCGATTCCTATTTTGCCGGAAATGCCGCCTTGAAATTGGGAGAAATTGCCGAAACAGGCAAAAACTGGCCCGAGGCCCGCAAGTATTACAACCGGTGTTTGGAGCTTGAATTTACCGAATACCGCAAGGGAATCAGGGCCAAAGCCAAGGCCGGGCTTCAGCGGATAAAGGATTAGGCAACTTATTGAGCTCCGGCTTAATGATGAAAAAATGGGAATACAGCGTTTGTAGTCATGATTAACCCCGGGAAATAAAATCCAACCGAATATTTTTATCAGCCAAACACGCAAATTATGCATTGGTGTTATTTGGGTTCAAGGTTTTTCTAAATTAGCTGACTAAACAAACCAAACCCCGAATTATGAAAAATATTTCACTTTTTCTTTTTATTCTCTCATTCATTTCATGGCTTCCTGCCAACGCGCAAACTGATTCTACGGTGATGAAAATGATAGAGATAGCCAAATCGAACAATCAGACCATGAATCATTTAGATGTTTTGTGCAACAGATTTGGGGGGAGATTGATTGGTTCCGATGCCTACGAAAATGCGGCAGAATGGGCTGCGTCGAAGTTTAACGAGTGGGGAATGGAAGTGGTGATGGACGAAGTGGGCGAGCTGCCTGTGGGTTTTAACCGCGGTCCCTGGTTTGGCCGGCTGCTCTCCGACGAAGGAATGACACTTCATTTTGCTACACCATCCTACACATCGGGCACCAAAGGCGTTCAAAGAGGACATGTGCTGATAGAGCCCAAAACCGAAGCCGAATTCAATAGTATGAAGCTCCGGCTCAAAGGAGCCTGGGTTCTCATTTCGGGCGAGAGCAACGGTTTTCCCATCGATTTTTCAGCTTCTGCCGACTCCTTTCGCGACAGCATAAAAGCCGAAAATGCCAAAATTGAGCTCAAAAACAACGAGATAAGACGCGAAAACTGGATGAACAGGGGTACCAATATCCCCGAAAAAGAACTGTTTCCTCTCATTGAAGAGCCAGCACTTTTTTATAACGAAATGCGCGAAGCCGGCATTCTGGGCATTATCCAGTCGGCAAAAACTCCCATCCGCGTGCTATACGACCGCAAAAACCACATGAACATGACCTTCGAAACCTTGCCCACGGTGCCCGATATCAGACTCGACGAGCATCAGTTTGCCAGGATTAAGCAGATGGCGGAAGAAAGGAGATATTTTCAATTGGAATTCGATATCCGAAACCATTTCAAAATGGGCCCGGTGAAGTACCACAATGTGATTGGAATCATTCCTGGCACCGATTTTCCGGATGAATACGTCATAGTGGGCGCTCATCTCGATGCCTACGATGTGGCCACAGGTGGCGTGGACGATGGCTCCGGCGTTTCTCCAACCATGGAAGCTGCCCGCCTCATGATGCTTTCGGGGGTTAAGCCAAAACGCACCATCTTGGTAGTGCTTTGGGCTGGCGAAGAATTTGGATTGCTGGGCTCTCAAAGTTGGGTAGACCGTCATAAGGATTTGATGCCAAAAATCAGCAATATGGTGAACCGCGACAGCGGCCCCACAGTGCCCGTTTCGGTGAGTGTTTCTGCTGCCATGAAAGATGATTTTGATGCCATTTGCGCCCCCATAAACTCCATCAATCCCGATTTTCCGTTTCAGGTAAAAGTGCGGGAAGCTCAAAAACAGCCTGCCAAACCCTGGGGAACCGACAGCGGACCGTTTGCGGTAGAAGGTGTTCCGACCATAGGTTTCGATTTGGCCGACAGCAAAGGCTACAATTTTAGTTATGGCGAAATATGGCATACCGAGCGCGACACCTACAATATGAGTATTGCTGAATATCAGGAACATGCTGCCATTTGTACCGCCATACTCGTTTACGGAATTGCCAATCTCGACCATATGCTCAACCGCAATGGCTACTATTTGCCCAAAGCTGAAGAAAAGAAAAAATAACCCCGAAATATTAAAAACATCATTCACAAACTCATTATAAATCAATCACAAACACCATGAAAAAATTTGTACTTTCTTTTTCCCTTTTCGTTTCTGTTGTGTTTTCCTATGGTCAGGTCTACAACAATTATGTGGAGAATGTCATTAACACTATAAACCGCGACTCGCTCATTCAGCAAATGCGCAATCTGAGTGGCGAAGATCCTGTTACCATCAATGGGCTCGAAACCACCATTACCCACAGAGTAAGCTCCTGGGGGAATAATCTGGCTGCCGAGTATATTTACGAAACTCTTTTGTCATATGGTCTTTCCGCTGAAAAGCAAACCTACAGCATGGGTGGAATCAATGTGGTGGGTGTTCAAACCGGAAGCCTTTATCCCGATGAATATTACATGATTTGCGCCCATTACGATGCCGTGGATTATTATTGCGCCGACGACAACGCCAGCGGAACCGCAGCAGTGCTCGAAGCAGCCCGCATTTTTTCGCAAATTGACTTTGAATATTCCATCATCTATGCCCTTTGGGACGAAGAAGAAATCGGCCTGGTAGGTAGCAATAATTATGCAGTTGAAGCAGCCGCCAATGGAGATATTATTCATGCAGTGGTCAATATGGACATGATTTCGTGGGATGCTGATGGCGATGGTGTGGTGGAGCTTCACTCGTCATACAATGCCAACTCCAACCTTTTGGCCGATTATATGATGGAAATGGTTCAGGTTTATGACATTGCGGTGAATCCGGTTATAGAGCTCCCCGGAACATCGGCCAGCGACCATGCCAGCTTTTGGAACCATGGATATCCTTCGGTTTTGGTTATTGAAGAGTATTATGGGGGCGATTTTAATCCCTATTATCACACCGAACAGGACAGAATAGCCATTTTAAACATGGATTATTTTTACGAAAGTTCAAAACTATGCATTGGCGCAGTAGCCAATATGTCCACTCCTGATATCAATATGTCGTCTAATGAGTTACCAAATGCAGCTGGTTTGTCCATGCAGTTAATGCCCAATCCGGCAGTCGGTTTCACCCAGATTCGTATTGAAACCCAACAAACTCAAACGGCTCAATTGTACTTGTTGAACCAGCTGGGTCAAGCGTTGAACGGATACCCAGTATCAATTCGTTTGAATCCAGAACAAAACATCCCCATTTCGTTGTCGTCGCTGGCAAGCGGGCTCTATTTTGTAAAAGTTGAAACTCAAAACGGTTCGGTGGTTCAAAAGCTTATGGTTGAATAGAACTCTGGCGAAATAGTTAAATTGCAGAGGCAATTTCTCTTTCACGCAGAGCCATCGCCATGCTTTTTCTGTACTTCTTAGTCGGTTTTGGAGCCATTTTATAGGTCGAAGGCTCTGCCAAAAACCGGTGGTGCTCATCTTTACATTCGTTGCTACAGCAGTTATCGTATTGCGCAGCACATTGCGGACATTGAATAAACAGCAGATGACAAGCATTGTTGGCGCAGTTTTTATGGCTGTCAAAGGGGCGGCCACACTGGTGACAACTGGCTAAAATTTGCCCGTTTACATCTTCGGCCATTCGGGCATCGAACACAAAGTTTTTCCCCAGAAACTTCGATTCCAATCCTTCTGATTTAATCTGTCTCACGTATTCCAAAACCCCGCCGTGCAACTGGTTTACATCCTGGAAACCATGATGTTTCAGGTAGGCACTGGCCTTTTCGCAGCGAATTCCACCTGTACAATAGAGCAGCACTTTTTGGTTCTTATTATCCGCCAGCACATCGAGCACAATTTCAAGTTCCTCCTTAAAGGTATCGGCCTCGGGGCAAATGGCATTTTCGAACCGGCCAATCTCACTTTCGTAAAGATTTCTCATATCCACCACCACGGTTCCCGGCTCGCTCAACTTCTCGTGAAACTCCAGTCCCGACAAGTGTTTTCCCACATTGGTCACATCGAAAGCATCGTCGCTAAGGCCATCAGCCACCAATTTTGGGCGAACCTTAATGGTAAGTTTGTAGAAGGATTTGCCATCGTCTTCTACGGCATATTTAATGGGAATCTGCTCAAAAATGGGATATTTTTCAAGGGTTTTCAGAAATTCATCAAAATGATGTTCCGGCACACTCATTTGGGCGTTGATGCCTTCGCGGGCCACGTAAATTCTGCCGAAGCAGTTCAGATGGTCCCAATCGCGGTAAATGGCATCGCGAAACTCCTGGGGAGAGTTGAGAATAAAGTATCGGTAAAAAGAAATGGTTTTGCGTTGAAAGGACTCTGCCAAAAGTTTGGTTTTCAGTTCGTCGCGGTTGATTCGGTTATGTAAAGGCATTGCTGTTTTTAGGTTTTTTGAGCCCGCAAATTTATGGGCTTATGCCAGGTTATGGTTATTGGAAATTATTAAGAATTTGCTAATTATCTGATCCACATAAAGAATGATGATGTTTTTTAGTGAAAGGATAGATGGTATTTAAAGGTTTTATTAAGTTTCTCAATAAATTAGGGCTTTGAAGAGCGAAAAAGTGCCAAAATCAAATCCCATTTCCATTTGTATTTCGTACTTTTACACCTTTACGATCCCGGATAGAATAGTAATTTAGATATCCTGAGTTTTTAGAAAGTGAACCATTAAATACCATCATGTACCCATGAAAAAGATATTGCTGATTATTACTGTTTTAATAGTTGTAATTATTACAGGTCTTCTGCTTTATGCCCCCGAAATGGCCCGTAAATATGCCATTGAACACAGCAAAGAGTATATTGGGAGGCAAATAGACCTTGAAAAAATAGAAATCAGCTATTTTAGCGGAAGTGTTAAACTCGTGAATTTTAAGCTGTTCGAGCCCAACGGGAAAGATGTGTTTGTGGCATTCGATACCCTTTTTGTCAATACCAAACCGCTTCAGTTTTTTAGCGACCGCATTGTGGTTCAGCAGTTTTTTATCGAAGGACTCAAAGCCAATATCGTTCAAAACGACAGCACTTTCAATTTCGACGACATCCCCCGGTTTTTAGAATCAGCCGACACCATTCCCGCTAACCCCAACGAGGAGCCCACCAACTATATTTTCGAGCTCTCCAATCTGGAACTTAGAAACGGTTTGTTCATTTACGAAGACAAATTGATGAATAAAACCTTTACCACCAGCGAATTGCATTTTCGCATTCCCTATATCAGCTTCGACCAGGAGAACTCTTCGGAGGCCGGATTGAAATTTTCATTTAATAATGGCGGATTTTTTCAGTCGAAAATTGACTTTGAACCCAAAACCAACCATTTCAATATCGATCTTACCGTTGATAAACTCGATATTGAACCCTTCTACGAATACACACTTCCTTTTGCCAGCCTTGGCTCTCTCGAAGGAAATCTGAATACAACCCTTAAAATTGTTGGAAATCTGGATAGTATCGATCGAGTTTTAGTGACCGGAAGCTACGATTTGTTCAATTTTAAAACCACCGATTTGCGTCAAAAGCCCCTGCTCCAGGCAGGGCATATTTATGGAAACATCAAGAAAATAGACTATTTCAGGGCTCATTATGCCTTCGATACCCTGATAATTGCCAATCCCATGGTCTATGTTGAGTTCTACGACTCCACCATCAACCTTTTGGAAGCCATGAAAACCGACGAAATAGCAACTGCTAATACAAGCATTGTGGTTGACAGCCTGCCAAAACCCGAATTATTCTACGGTTTCGATTATATCAGCATTCAGAATGGTATCATGGATTTGGTGGATAATACAGCCGATGAGCCTTTTACCTACCACCTGAGCGAAATCATGATGAATACCGACAGCATCTACAGCACCGCCAAATGGATAGACCTCTACAGCACCATGCTGCTGAATCACCGGGGAACTTTGGTGGCTCAGGTAGGACTTAATCCGGAAAACCCCATGGATATTGACCTGGACTATGTGATTCGAGATTTTGTGCTCAGCGATTTGAATATTTATTCCAAACGATATACCGGTTTTCCCATTCTCTATGGCGACATGTATTATAAATCGGTGACCAAAATTAAAGGTGGACAGCTCAGCAGCGACAACAAATTAGTGATTCACCATGCCGAAGTGGGCCCCAAAGTGGGTGGGCTCTACAAACTCCCACTCAAAATTGCTCTTTATATTCTCAAAGATCGAAATGGGGTGATTAACCTCGATATTCCGGTGCGGGGCGACCTGAACGACCCCCAGATTAATATCAGAAAATTGGTTTGGACCACCCTGAAAAACCTTGTGGTAAAGGTGGCTTTGGCACCCTACGATTTGCTCTCGGCATCGTTAAATGTGGATCCAAGCGATATTAAAACCATAGAATTCAGCTATTTAGATACAACATTGACGTCGAAGATTGAAAGACAAGCCGATTTGCTCACCCAATTGGAAAAGAAAAAACCCGAGCTGAAAATTGAATTGGTCTATTTCAACGACCGTGATTTGGAAAAGAAAGAGATTCTAATGAACGAGGCGGGAAAGAAATACGAGCTGGCCACTGGCAAAAACTATAAATCAAATGAGGATGATTTCACCAGATTTCTTCAACAGGCCACAGGTCAGGATTCTGCCAGCCAGATAGATGCAGCAAGGGTACTGGTTCCACAAAAAGTGGTCGATTCCCTTTCGCTGGTTTTCGATCAAACCCGCAAAAACAATTTTTACAATTTTCTTAAGAAGCTCAACGACAGCACCCAGGTAAAATTCTACCTTCCCGATAGCCGCGCACCAAAAAATGTTGGCAGCATTCCCATGTTCGAAGTAAAATATACCATGGAAGGGGAAGAATTGGAATAGATATTTGCAATCACTAATTACACTCACTACTAAAAACCACTCAGAATGTTAGAAAAAATCATCGACTTCAGTATCAGGAATAAGCTTATTATCATTTTGTTCACCATCACCATGGCGTCTTTTGGTATTTACGCCATAATCAAAATTCCGGTGGGGGCGGTACCCGATATTACCAACAATCAGGTGCAGGTGATTACCACCTCAGGCAATCTTTCCACCCAGGAGATAGAGCAATTTATAACAGCTCCCGTTGAAATGGAGATGGCAAACTTGCCCGGAGTTCAGGAAATTCGATCCATTTCGAAATTTGGAATTTCTGTGGTAACCATTGTCTTCGACGAAAAGCTGGGAACTTACCTTCCCCGTCAGCTGATTTCCGAAAAAATTAAAAGTGCTTCGGCCAATATTCCCGAAGAATACGGAACTCCGGAAATGGGACCCATCACCACCGGATTGGGCGAAATATATCAATACATTGTCGATGTGAAACCTGAGTTTCGCGACAAATACTCCGCCATGGAGCTGAGGACCATTCAAGACTGGATTATAAAACGGCGTCTTTCGGGGATTAATGGAGTTGTGGAGATAAACAGCTGGGGAGGCTATTTAAAGCAATATGAAATAGCGATCAATCCAACCATTCTCAAGAGTTTCGACCTGAATTTAATGGATATTTTCTCGGCCATTGAAAAAAACAACAGCATCTCGGGAGGAGCATACATCGAAAAAACCAATCAAAGCTATTTCATTCGTGGTGATGGACAAGCCAAAAGCCTGGAAGATATTGGGAATATCGTTGTTAAAAATACCGATGGTACCATTATTTTGATTAAAGATGTGGCCACTGTTAACTATGGTTTTGCCAACAGGTTTGGGGCAATTACCGCCAACGGCAACGGCGAAACAGTGTTGGGGCAAATTATGATGCTCAAGAATGCCAACTCCAAAGTGGTTATTGACGAAGTAAAACGCCGCGTGGCTCAGATTCAGGAAAACCTGCCCGAAGGTGTATTTATAAATCCAATTCTGGAGCGCAGCGAGCTTATTTCCAAAACATCGTTTACGGTCATTGAAAACCTCATACTTGGGGCCATCATCGTGCTTTTTATTGTTATTCTGCTGCTGGGGAATTTCCGGTCGGCGCTGGTAATTGCCTCCATGATTCCATTAGCCCTGCTTTTTACCATCGGAATGATGTACATTTTCGGTATCGATGCCAACTTAATGAGTCTGGGAGCCCTCGACTTTGGGATTATCATCGATGGGGCCGTTATCATTGTGGAATTCATTGCCATAAAAATGGCCATTCACCGTACCGAGTTTCTCGATAATAAAACCGGCGATATTCAGCCACTTATGGACAAAGTTTCCTTTGAAGGAGCTTCGAAAATGATGAGCTCCGCCATATTTGGGCAAGTCATTATTCTCATAGTTTTCATTCCCATTTTGTCATTAACAGGGGTTGAAGGAAAAATGTTCCGACCCATGGCGTTGTCATTTTCCTTTGCCATTATGGGGGCTATGATTTTGGGATTAACCTGGTTGCCAGTGGCTTCGTCCTTATTTCTAAGACCCTCAGCTAAGGAAGGCAAAAACCTTTCTCAGCGGTTGATGGACTTCATTTACAAATTATACCTGCCCTCCATCAAGTGGGCGTGCAATCATAAAAAGGTGGTTTTGAGCATGGCTTTGGCATCGCTGGTAATAACTGGTCTTTTGTTCTCACGAATGGGTGGCGAGTTTGTCCCAACCCTCGACGAAGGGGATTTTGTGATTCAACCCGTTTTAAAAACCGGGACATCGCTGTCAAAAACCGTTGAAATGACCACAAAAATGGAGAATATTCTAATCAAGGAATTCCCCAACGAAATAAGCCAGATTGTATCGAGAATTGGTGCAGCCGAAGTCCCCACCGACCCCATGTCGATGGAAGAAATTGACATGATTATCAAGCTAAAACCCAGAGATAACTGGAAATTGGCCAAAGATAAGGAAGACCTTGCGGAGAAATTTAAGGAGGCTCTGAGCATTATTCCCGGAGTTGAGTACGAGTTCACCCAACCCATTGAAATGAGGTTTAACGAGTTAATTACGGGGGTTCGGTCCGATATTGCCATCAAAATATATGGGGAAGATTTGGACTATATCAACAAAAAAGCCTTAGAAGTAAAAAATGCCATAGCCAATGTGCCCGGTGCCAGCGATATCATTCTGGAGAAAACCAGCGGTCTGCCCCAGATTAAAGTGGAATACAACAGAAACAAAATAGCTTACTATGGAACCGATATTCAAACGCTAAATTCCTATCTATCAGCTGCTTTTGGCGGGAAATCGGCCGGAATGATTTTCGAAGGCGAAAAGCGATTTGATGTGGTGATGCGGTTAAATACCGAAAGCCGAACCGACATCAACGATATCAGAAACCTGCAAGTTCCCGTCTCTAATGGTTATCAGGTGCCATTCTCAGAGTTGGCCGACATACAATACACCTATGGTCCAGCCAAGATTTCGAGAGACAATACCCACAGGCGGGTGGTGGTTAGTGTGAATGTTCGTAACCGCGATTTGCAATCGGTTATTGAAGACATCCAGAAGAAGATTGACGGAAAGATTACACTCAAGCCGGGGTATTATATTGAATACGGCGGCCAATTTGAGAACCTGAAAAATGCCACCAACCGACTCATGTTTGCCGTTCCGGTGGCCTTATTGCTCATCTTTATTTTTCTGCACTTTGCCTTTAAATCGCTTCGCGATGCCCTTTTAATTTTCACCTCCATTCCTTTGGCCACAGTGGGAGGCGTTTTTCTGTTGTGGGCCCGCGGAATGCCATTTAGCGTTTCGGCGGGAATTGGTTTTATTGCGCTCTTTGGAATTGCCGTGCTGAATGGCATTGTGCTTATTGAGCATTTAAAAGAGCTTCAACATCAGGGAGTTAAAAATATGCGGGAGCTCATTTTAATGGGAACCAAAAACCGGTTGCGTCCTGTATTACTCACTGCGGGTGCCGCGGCCATGGGCTTTTTGCCAATGGCAATTTCTACCGGCGCAGGTGCCGAAGTTCAGCGTCCATTGGCCACTGTGGTCATTGGTGGTTTAATTACTTCGACACTGCTCACACTTATTGCCTTGCCTTTGCTGTTCGAAATTATGAACTCCAGAAAAATTGTTCCGCGATTTTTTAGGGTGTTTTCCCGCTCCAAAACATTGATAATATTGGGGTTCTTAATTCTTCCGGTTTCTTTTGCCCACAGCCAGAGCAAAGAAATCGACCTCGCCGGAGCCATCAACATTGCCCTTTCGAATAACAACAATATCGCAGCCCTAAAAAACAGAGTGGAGGAACAAAAAATGCTTCAATCTTCCACATTCTCCCCCGATAAAACCCTGATTAGCTATGGCTTCGACCAAAATAATATTGCTGAAAACAATCATCCTCTTATGGTTTTTGGCATTGAACAGTCCTTTAGCTTTCCTTCATTATACCGGGCTCAGCTCAAATCGGCCCAAATATCGGTGAGCTTGGCCGAAACCGAATTAATGATGGAAGAAAACGAGCTGAAAAAATCGGTGTCGGCAGCATATTACACCTATCATAGTTTGTTGGAGAAGGAAAGAATCTACCGCGAACTCGATAGTTTGTTAACTCAATTGGCGGGGTTTGTAGAAAAGAAAGTTGAAAATGGCGAAATGAGCCGGTTGGAGATGCTGAGTGTTCAGGCCAAAAAAAATCAAACCGGGCTCCTCCTCAAATCCATTCGTGTCGATGCCCAGAACTCGCTTCAACGTTTGGCCATGTATATGAATTATGAAGAACCGTTTAGCCTGCCAGCCGTTGTTGAAGAATTGCCCGAAATAACAGCGATTCCCGATTCACTGCCGGTTTTCAGCTTGCTCGATATAAAATCCCGTCAAGGTTTGGCTCAAATTAAAATTGAAAAGAGCCTTGCTCTGCCCGACCTTTCTCTCAATTATTTTTTAGGAACCAACAAATATAGCGGAGCGAGCTATTATCACGGCTTTCAAATTGGGCTAAGCCTGCCCTTGTTCTATGGCGCTCATCGTGCAAAAATAAAAGCTGCCGCTATTAGTAATGAATATCAAAACCAGCAGATATCGCATCAAAGAGATTTGATTATGAACACCCTAAGCGAAAAATGGGCCGGGCATTTAAAATATAAAGCCCTCATCAGCGATTATCTGGTGGCCGGAAAACCACTTTACGACGAAATCATGAAGATTGCCCTGAAATCCTATCAACTGGGCGAAATAAACTTCTATAATTTCGTAAATAGCTACGAGTCTGCCATTGAAATCCAAAGCGAGTTCATCGATAACAAGCTTTTGTTTCGCACTACTGCATTAGAAATCATTTACTTTTCAAACTAAAAAAACCACAAAAAAATGCAAAGGAATAATATATTAATTAGCCTGATTCTGATAAGTTTAAGCTTGTTTTCGTGCAAGAATTCTGTTGAAAATGCTGCTTCGGAGGAGCAAAGTTCTTTGGTAATTTCCAAAGCTCAGTTTAACTCGGAAGCCATGAAATGGGGACAACCCACCAGGCAGCCTTTCGCCAAAGAGGTACATTTTACCGGGCAGGTAGTTCCATCCGTTTCGGGGGAGGTTTTTATCAGTCTTTCCATTCCCGGAATCATAGAAAAAATCTACTGTAGTCATTCAAAACCAGTAAATATTGGCGATCCGCTGTTTAGAGTTTCAGGCAACGAGTTTATCGATACCCAGAAAAACTATGCCGAATCCTTCGCCTTACTCACTCGTTTGAGCAGCGATTTCGACCGGATTCAGCAGATGCAAAAGGAGCAAATCATTACTCCCAAAGAGTTCACGCTCGCGCAAAGTGAATTTTTGGCCGAACAAGCCAGATTTAATGCCTTGGAAATGAAGCTGAAAAAACTTGGGGTTGATACCAAATCGCTTCAGAACGGAATATTTGCACATGACTACACCATCAAATCACCCATTCAGGGAGTTGTATCGGCCATCAATATTAGTCAGGGGCAATATGTGGAGCCCAACCAAAGCATAGCCGAGATTGTTGACGATAGAAGTTTCCAGCTTAAACTCTCTGTTTTTGAAAACGATATGAGTTATATTGCAGTAAATCAAATGGTTAAATTTGGTATAGGCGGAAATATAGGCAACAATACAGCCATGATTACCACAATCAGCAAGTCGCTTTCGGCTTCAAAAGCCATTCATTGTTTTGCCAGGATTGAAGATGTTGAATCACTGGAGCTCTTTAACAATCAGTATGTTGAAGGGCAAATTATAGTGGCTGTCGATACGCTTCTTTCGGTGCCCCAATCGGCCATCCTGAAATCGGAAGATCAAAACTATGTGCTGGTACTCGAAAAAGAAACCGACAACGACTATTTCCTGAAAAAAATCGTAATGGGAAACACCCGTCAAAACGAAAGCTACATTGAATTACCCGCGGGATTCGGTCATGATAAAATCCTTATTGAAGGGGTTTACAATATAGTGATTGAATAGGGGTGGTTTAGATAGAGTTCTTTTATCAGCCGTTTAAAAGCCGATAAATCAACTAATTAAACCCCAGGTTTTTCCGTACTTTCTTTATTTCAGGTTCAGAATACACTTTAGTATTCTTCGGTTACTCCGATTAGATTTTTTGATTTAATTGTACCATTAAGGGTTTATAAACTTTTTAAGCCTGTTTTGTTTTTTTATAATTTCTAAAAAAACGTTGTTTCTAGCTTCAGCATCTTTAATTAAAGTAGATGCACTTATAACAAATACGGAAATATTACTTTCTGTGTAGAAACGATGAAATATGGGCGATTCTGTTGAGAATAATGGCACATAAGAATCTCTTCTTAACATTGAAACTAATTTATCATCGATTTCCGTAATTAAAAAGGCGGAAATTTCTTCTATTTTCTCCTTGGTTTGAAATGCTTCTACATAATCCAAAAGCTGTTGAATCCCTGCAAATTTTTTCCGATTTGGTTTTGATGCATAGTCGAACGGTTTAATCTCAACCATTACAGATTTTAACCTTTCTGGTTTATTTGGATTATGAGAAAAGAATAGTGATAAATCTGGTTTGTCATCTAAAATATCGATGTCGCCATTTTCCTCATCAATTCCCTTTAAAACCTCTCTAATCCGTTTATCACTTGCAGCATAGCTATATGTGGTATACCTGTCATCCAACAACCAAAGATTATTTTTTCCAACTGCATAATAATCATCATCAGTTCTCATTTCCATAAATAAATTATGGATTATTTCTTCAACTCGTTCTTTTTTATCAATTAACTTCTTCAATCGTGCAATTACATGTGTTCTGTCGGTTACATAAGAAACCAATTCATTTTGAGCTAATTCAATTGCTTCATGTAATTCTACATCAGTATATTCTGGCTTGCCAGCTGATGCAAATATTTTTTCTTTCGCATTGTCAAATTTTTTCTTAGCATTATCTATAAGTTTCTTCTTATCCATGAAACCAGCAATTTCAATATCTGTTTCATCAATATAGTTGATGAGATAAGGCCGCTCTTCTTGTATTTCTTTAATCTTGTTCTTGTTAATTTCTTTGGTTTCAGGAATACCTTCTTTCACTAAGTCAGTAACGGTCTTTTTTAATTCTTCATTGATTAAGTCCCATGACAGAGTTGTAAAAGCATCGGTTCGTAACGGCTTTATATCAAAATCGTTTCTTTCATTGTTTACTCGTGTGTTGAAGTAGTTGGATTCCAGCAATAAAAAGCCTGAATAGCCATAAGGAAAATTTAATTTTAGATCTTTATCTGCAAACTCACATACCGTTCTATTATTTGCACAGTAATAGGCATTTAGTTTTCCATTTACATTTTCTATGCTATGATTTAAAATAAACTCAAATTGCTTGCCTTCTCTATCAATAACAATGAATTTACGTTCTTTGAAGTCAGGTATATCAGTAGGTTTAATGAAAATTGTTTCCAAGGTGGTTTGGTCCATGAAGCTAATGGTGATTTCAACTTCCTTTTTTTTGTAGAAGAATAAAGTAGGAATTAAATTAAGCAAGACCTTTTCTTTAATTGCTTCCAAATCCATTTCAATTCTTCTATCAATATGTTTGTCGTGGTTTATGTAGCTTTCTGAAAGGCTGCGAAAGGATACTTCTGTTAGGTTTTGCTCTACTTTACTTGGGGTGCTTTCAATATTATCCGTATCAAAATCAAAATCGAATTTAAAGTTTCTAACTTCTTGTTTGCTAACTAATGAACTTGTGAAGCTGGCATGGTTGTATAATTTTAGAAAAACAAACCGACCTACACCTTTACATCCCAAAGCCTTTTTGTACTCGGTTCTATATTTACAAAAGGAATCATAGTTCTCATCATTTAAACCATCTCCATTATCACGGACGGTAATAGTATGAACTCTTTTTCTTACAATTTCCGTTTCATTCTCTTTAATTGGATTGTCGTATGAGTTCAGAACACATTCAATTGAAGTTGCGTTTGCATGAATAGCATTTGTAATCGCTTCAAAAATCACATCATATTGTGAAACTCGACTACTAATGTCTTCATCCACAATTCGTTTTATTTCTGCATACATTTTACTCATAGTAACATTAAAATTTTCTTTTAGTTATTAATTTTTGTCCACTTGATTTAATTATAACTTCTTCCCAGAAATCAGCGTTTTTGGTTTTATTAGAACTTATATAGCAACCATCATACATTTTTTTTAATGAATCTTGTTTGTGTTGCAAGTCGCCTTTTGTTCCATTTTTTGTAACATGGTAATTCACCATTCCTTTTGAAATTACAGAGTCTTTTGTAGGCTCTTTCAACAAACGAAAATCGTCTTGCAACGTGATTTCAATCTTATAAGTGTCTGTATCGTCAGATAATTCAAATTCTACTTGCTCACCTCGTTTGAGAAATGGTTCGTTTTTTATTTTACGAAGTTCTTTCAGTGTGTTAAGGCAACCTCCTATTTCGCTATTGAATTTGGGCACATCATAACTATCGTGGCTGGTTGGATTCAATACAAATTTACGGTGGCTGTCCAATGATTCAAATAGTGCTTTATCTAAACCAGCACTTTCAGCAAAAACTTTGCTTTGCAAAATTAATCCGTTTAAGTCGTGTAAATTGTATTCTGTTGTGTATTGCAGTTTCTTGGGTAGGAATTCTTTGCAAAACGCTTCGGCTTCTTTACGAAGAAAGTTGCCAGCTATTTCATATTCTTTTTGGTGAAAATACATTTCGGCTTTTTGGAGATAGGTGTCCGATGTTTTAATGAATGGCTGAGGAATACCGTTTTTCTCACATTCATAAATTTCGATGTATTTCCAATTTGCCTGATTTAAACGTTTTATTCGGTGTCGCAATAATTCAAAAAAGTTGCGGTCATGAGTAAGTATTATAAGTTGATATTCTCCAAATTCTTTAAGAATAATGTCCAATATAATTTCGCGGTTACTCATATCCAAACTTATCAGTACATCGTCCAAAATCAAAAACTTTGGCGTGTCAACAGCTGCTGCTCCGCTTAGTTTTTGGTCGAGCATTGCAAAGCGTATGGAAAGAGCGATTGCGGTCAGTTTCGCTTCATTCATAAATGTATGCGGACGGGTAATTTTTTGTTTTTCGATAGGAATGCTTACATGGTTGAAATTGGCATGAACAATAATTTTCGGCGCAATAGTTTTGTGGTTGCGTTGCGTAGTACTTCCTTGGATAAATTCATTATACGAACCATTTTTAAACTCAAAACTAACTGTAAATTTTTGTTTGAATTTCCTCAAATATTCGTTAACAGATGCCTCAATGGTATCAAAATAATATTTTAGTTCTACATTGAATTTTTCAACAGCCGATGCAAAGGTTTTATAAGGTATTTCGTGCATTTTGCCACGAGGTTGCATCCCTGGCTTTATGTAATCCCACCATTCCTGTGCATTGGTGTTACCTGTTTCTCCATCATGACGAACTAAAACTTCCCTGAAAATGATAAACGGCAAAATGTCCTTATCCATTATTGGAAACAGGTCTATTTCATGTGGATTTTTAAAATCGTGAATTTTGGAAAGCAACTTGTAATTAAGAAGTTCACTGCCTTGAATAGCTTGTGCTATAAGCGTTCCAGTTTTAGTGTTTACTGTGGTGTTTGAAATTTGCTTTTCAGTAATGGTTTTATATTCATCTTCAAAAATCAATTTGATGTAGCTGTCGTCCGCTTCGGGGGCAAAACGGTTTCGTAGATTTTCGGGATGATTGTGTAAAAAATATTTCTGAACTTTTGCAAAATCCGATTTAAAGACACTTTGTAAAAACGTATATAAAGCCCAATAAAGACTACTTTTACCACTACCGTTTTCACCAAAGATTAATGTATTGTTGCACTCTAAAGCAATTTCCACCTCACCGTAGAAAAACTTAAAGTTTTTGAGTTTAATTTGTTTTATTTTGTTCATTATTTAGCGGTCTTTATCGGCATTACGATGTCAGCCAGTTTAATATCCATTAACTTAAGGTTATTCCGAATTTCGTTATCCTTTTCGTTTAACTTTTGAAAGGCTTTATTAATAATTTCGATTTGTTCTCTTTCGGGTTTTCCTTCAATACTATCAAAATCCCGTTCAGCACATTCTATGAATCCAATTCCAGCTTTTTTAAAATCTCCTTCAAAATAGAGTTCCATTACTAATGCTTTAAGAACATTATCAAATAATTCAAATATGTATTGGTTAGAAACTCCATCATTGATGTTCTTTCTGTCATGAATATTTTTAAGAAAAAGCAAGTAGTTAGAAACAATACTAAATGAAGAGCTTTTAGCATTTTTTGTTACAGGGATAGGAAATGCCTTTAATAATTTTGATGTTATACTAGGAAAAGATTTATTGTTGCTTTTGGAAGATTCCTTCTTTAAATAAAAGTTGAAGATGTCAGAATTAAGTATTGCTAATAAAAGAAAAAGAGAAAAATTATTATCCTTTTTTATAATAACTGCATTTGTATTTTTAACGACCGCTTCCTTTTCAAAATAGCTAGCAAATGGTACAGGATTTATTACCTCTCTTAAAATGATTTTGGGATTAAAAAAATACTTAGCATTTCTTGGTTCAGCCAACCACTCACCATATTTAATATACTTTTCGTATTCTTCTATCTCATATCTTTTTACTCCAGAATCAATAAATTTCACCCATTCTTCTGACTGCTTATCTTCTGACACAAATAAATCAACTGATATTTCATATGATGATTGTTTAGGTTTTCCTTTTCCAACCTGATATACTTTAACTCCCATTACTTGGTCATATAATTCAATCAATGGCTTAGTAGGTACATTGATTTGCAATGTTTCAATTTCACAAAATCTCGTTTTAGTATCATTTTGGACTTCGACTTGTACCCCACGATTATTTGTTAAATTAGATATTTTTTGAGATATACCAGAATCACTATCAACTCCAAAATAATAAACAATACCGTTTTCTTTTTTACGATCAATATTTAATATAGAGATCGCAGTTGGTAAATTGACATTATTGAAAATATTATCACCTAAACAAATTATATTACTGGATTTTGTTTCTCTTAAAATTAATTGCCTTAAGTCCGTAAATGTCTCTTTTTTAATAAATGAATCACTTGTGATAAACGCCAATATACCTCCATTATTAATAAAACTCATGGATGAGTTGAAAAAATATTTATAGGATTCTTTACCTCCAAAACTAGTTTCGGGGTAATATATATCCATTTGTGCTTTATTCTCTATTGTTGCACCGTATGGAGGATTACCAATTACTATTTCGAAATTCTCAACCCCAAACATCCATTGAGGGTCAAACCAATCGGCCTTATCATGAGAAAATGGATTCCATGAGCTTAGTTTATATCCTCGACTATTTGTATCGGTAAAAAGATGCATTTCATTTTTAAACATCTTTTGCTGAGTGTTTATAAACCGTTCCTTAATCTTTTCCTTTTTCCTGCCTGAGCTTTGCAAATACTCTGCGCGAAGCCCTTTAAGTATTTCTTGTTCTTCGTAGTTATCAAATAAACCTATTTGTGCTTTCTGCTCAGGTAATTTTTGTAATGTGTCGGCGGTAACAAATTTAAACTCAAGATTGGGTAATGGTTCAATTCCTCGGTTCGGTTTTGTTTCGTCAATATTTTCATCAACAATTAAAGTGAGGAAACAACGGAGTTTCGATATTTCGGCTGCAATAGGTTGTATGTCAACGCCATATAACGAGTTTTGAATAACACCAATTTTGCGAGCATATTCAACACCAGACGAATCCAATTTTTCCTTTAATGCTTTGCGCACTATAGGATTGGATATTCGCTCTATCTGGCGTTTCTTCCACCAATCGGCATTGGCATCTAATTTCTGTAATGCCTGAACAATTTTTTGTAGAACACCCATTGGGAAAGCTCCCGAACCACAAGCAGGGTCAAGTATTTTTACTTTATCGAGTGCGTCTAAAATACCTTCCAATTCATTTTTTGTGAAAGTTGGGTCTGGCTCCTCAGTCATTTTAAACACTGGACGAATCTTTTCTGGAGCAATCGAAGTTTTATTCTGAATATACTGAACAAGGCTTTCTGTAGCCATATAATCTACAATTTCGCGGGGGGTATAAAAACTACCTGTTGCTTTACGGGCAGTTTCACCGCTGTCGGGGTCAATCTCGGCTAAAAGGTTTTCAAATATGCGCCCAAGCATTTCAGGGTCAACGCTTACTTCAACATCGGTAACAGAGTTTTCGTCAATGGTGAAATTATATTTTTCAAGTTCTGTAAAAAGCTTAAAAAACCAATCGTCCTCAATTACGAGCGTATTAAGGTTTTCAGTAATTCCCGTTACGCGATTTGGCTTGTAATAATCATCGTAATTAGGTTCAAACAAACCTCCGTTTAGGAAAGGTATTTTTTCGCAGCCTTTGGGCAAGCCATCGACTCTTTCTTCCATTTTGGTGTTCAATGTTTGAAAAAACAGACGTTCCAAAATATGATGATAATAACCAGCATTGTTTTTGACAGCCTCTGATGATAATAAACCTTCGGGCACAAGAGAAACACCTTTATCTGATTTTTTCATTTTTAAAAACCAGCTAAAAATTGTTCGCCCAATTAAACGAACTACGAATTCCTGATAAATCTGATGATTTTCTGTCGGGATAGGTAATTTCAGTTTGGGTTCATAAGTTTTGGCAGACTTACCCGCGCCCACAGTTCCGCCAACCAATTGATAAAAATACTCTGATATGATTTTATAAAACTCTTCGTTTAATGCTTCAACACTAAAGGCATTTAATATATCGTTCAGTGCTAATGTTTTACCTGCAAGTTTTGATAAACGTTCCGAAGGAGTTTTTACCTTTTCATCAACTCCTAATAAATAAGTATAGCGTTTGGGTTCAGTGGCTTGCTTTACTATTTCGCCTTCATCGTTTAATACTTTTATTTCTGAAATAAACGACAAACGCCATTTATCACCTTGCTCGAAAACAACAAGCGCACCATCAACATCGTAGCGGTAAATATTTCTCAAAAGTTCACGTAAGCCTACTTTGTTTCTTTCCAACCAAATATCATCATTAACAATTACATGATATAAACCAATAATACGGTCATCGTAAGTGGCAAAACTACCAAGTTCAGTTGCCTCTTTTGCCTTGTCGTTGTTGTTTAAAAGAATTGGTTTCGGTTGGGTAAGCAATTGTTTTGCCCCGAAAACCTCAGTTAAAATTTGTCTCCAATCGCTTAAAATAAAAGGTCGTGATAATATTTCTTGTAAATTTTTCTTATCCATTATTCAATATCTTTTGATAGTTGATGAATCAATTGTGTGAGCTTTCCGATCAATAAGTTTTTGGGGATTAGTTGGGTTTCGTAATCGGCAATTATGGCCGGAGATGTGTTGCGGGCTAAGGAATACTCTACCACTTCGTCGTTTTTTCCTTTACATAGCAATATTCCTATGCTTTGGTTTTCGTGTGGGCGTTTAACATCTCTGTCTAAAGCTTCGAGATAGAAGTTGAGTTTGCCTATAAATTCTGGTTTAAATTCTTCCACTTTCAGCTCAAACATGACTAAACATTGCAAATCGCGGTGAAAAAACAATAAATCGGTATGATAGTCGGTGTTTCCAACCTGCAACCGGAATTGATTTCCCATATAGGTAAAGCCTTTGCCAATTTCGAGTATAAATTTTTGCAAATTCAGAATCAATGCTTTTTCCAGTTCCTTTTCCGAATGATTTTCGGGCAAATCAAGAAACTCAAAAACATAAGGATCTTTGAAAAGATGATTGGGTATTTGAGTTAGTGCTTTTGTTGTGGTGTTTTTGGCAAGCATGGTTCTTTCATACATTGCCGAATTTATTTGTCGCCTCAATTCCAATTTGCTCCATTTTTCCCTGACAGCAAAAACCAGGTAAAATAGTTTTTCTTCGGCTGTTCTGCTGCCCGAAAGTATTTCTAAATGGTTTGTCCAGCTTGTTTGACTTATAAGACTGGCAAAAAATTTATCATACACAATATCAGCTGTTTGTATTTGTGTCGCCACTGGCGGCACAATTTGCGAGGCGTCAATTTTTGGAACTTCTAAAAGTATTGCCACCGGCGAGAAAATTTCTGTGGGCTTTCTTTGTATGTCAAACAAAAAGGAAAAAAACTCTGATTTAGGAATATAAGATTTCTTAA
>CAXYYJ010000027.1:0-74527 GCA_964293475.1 uncultured Draconibacterium sp. | reverse complement strand
CCGAAAGCAAGGAGAGCAGTCCTTTTAAAAAAGCGTTCTCTTTCAACCTGAAGCTTTACCGCGATTTGGGTCGTCCGGAATCTTTGGAGTGGCTGAAACTAAGCAAAGGGAGTAGGGCAGGGGTTCACGATATTAAAATGAGCGCCATCAGCGATCAGGAGTTTTTGTTGAGTTGGGGAGAGGCGGAAGCCGGTAAATTTTTTTCGGCTGATGACCGTGTTTGGGTTTTACTTGTCAACGAGCGGGACCAAAGCGGCTATTATTTCGGGACTATTTGTATAAGGTCCGATGGGGAAATATTATTGAAAACCAATCTGTTTAACAAAGAAGAGCCCCTTATGGCATTTGTTTGTTTTGGAGAATATTCTCCTGCCAATGAGTACAAAAGTCAGAATATGTCCAATAGCCAATTTGTGCGCCTTACATAAGATTCTATTTCTACATTTTGGCTGTTATGGTTTACAGGAAAATATAGAAATGAGCATCGAAAAGAACCTGGGAAAACAAATTCCAACCGCCCTTTCCCCCAAAATTACAGCTTCACAAATCTGGAAGTAAAAACTTTCCCCTGACTGTAAATCTCCACATGATAAACCCCCGCTTTTAGGGTTTGAATTTTCACCTTCAAACTGTTCTTTTGTGTTATAACCAACTGACCTTCGTTATTATAAATATTCAGGCTATCTATCTGTGGCAGATTGATTTGAATTTGTTCGGTGGCGGGATTTGGAGAAATGAGTGCAGGATTTTCATTAGAAACCTGCGTTGTTCCATTGGCAAAGTCGTTGAACAACCACAAATAGGCCTGGCGGAATTCGCCTTTCCAAAAAACTTCGTTATGGCCTTGTCCCTGAACCACTTCCGAGAATAGATTGTCGGTTGTAAACCCATGCGCCATTAACAAATCGCGCATTTGGTTCAAATGAGCTATGGTGCTTGCTCCTTCCTCACTGCCCACATTTTGATAAAACCGTTGCTGACTATAATTCCCATGAGTTTCGGAAAATGCCCACACGGAATCGCTATACCAATAACTGGGGCTAAAAATTCCTCCCCGCGAAAAAACATCGGGGTAGCGCAACACGGCATAGTGCGAAATAAAGCCACCCAACGAACTGCCCATAATGCCTGTGCTGGCGGCATCGGGTTTGGTTCTGTAGGTTTGGTCGATGTGGGGTTTGAGTGTTTCTATGATAAACCGGATATAGGCATCGCCTTCGCCACCGCCGTAAATAGAATTCACCCAGGCCGAATATTCATCCATTCTATGTCCGCCGCCATTGTCGATACCCACAACAATGGGCACATTTTTTCCTTCGGCGGCCAATTGGTTCAAGGTCTCGTCAACCTGCCACTCACCGGAAAAAGCGGTATAGGCATCGAAAATATTCTGCCCATCGTGCATGTATAAAACAGGATATCTTTCTTCCGATGTTTCGTAATTTGGTGGAAGATAAATCCAGATTCGGCGGGTGCGCTGGAGTTGGGGCATGAAAAAATCGGTATCCATCACTGCTACATTTTCTGCTGCTGTGGAGTTTCCGCCACTCACATCGGCCCAATTGGCTATTTCAACCGACACGGTCCCACCATTACCAAAAGTAAAAACACGGTTTAATATCTCGTTCCCGTTGGCATCTTTTTCCACTTTCCCCCAATCGCCACGGGTAAACTTGAATTCAATGGTAGTTCCATTGGCCTGAGCTAGCAGCTGGATAGCCCATTTATTTTCGCTGTTTTTTTGAAGCTTAAAGTCTGGATTTCCCGGATCCCAATTGTTAAAGCTTCCGGCAATATAAATGAAATCCTCGGCGGGCGTGCTTTCTGGAAGGCTCTCAATCACAAAATTAACTTGCGAAAAACCTATTGAAGCCCAAAATAATAAGCCAATGATAAGATATCGTTTCATGATTTGTATTTTCTTTCAAAGGTAAAGAAATTCAATGATGCCTGACCGCCGGCAATAAAAACTGATGATTCGGGGTTCACTTTTTTAACCTTTGACTAACATTTGTACTAAGATAATGCTGTTTCGATTGTTTACTTTTGTGGTCAAATAATTAAACAAACAAACATTCAAATACTCAATGAAAATGAAAAACTCAATTTTAATCCTATTTGCCCTTATGCTTATGACAACACTACAGGCCCAGACTTCGTTCTACGATTTTACCGTGGAAGATATTAATGGTAAACCCTATTCCATGGAACAACTGAAAGGTAAAAAAGTGATGGTGGTTAATGTGGCTTCCAAATGCGGGTATACCAAGCAATACGAGCAATTGCAAGCGGTGTATGCGCAATATGGCGGCGATAAATTTGTGATTATAGGCTTTCCTGCCAACAATTTCATGAAGCAGGAACCAGGAACCAACGAAGAAATTTTAACCTTCTGTTCCACCACCTACGGAGTAACTTTTCCGATGATGAGCAAAATCTCAGTGAAAGACGATGACCAGGCTCCTATTTATAAATGGCTGACATCGAAAGAATTAAACGGAGTGGAAGATTCAAAAGTAAAGTGGAATTTCCAGAAATATCTGATTAGTGCTGATGGAAAGCTTGAGAAAGTTTTTCCGTCATCAACCAAACCCGATGACCAAGAAATCATCAACTGGATTAAAAACTAAAACTGACCAAAGTAATCCCATGACCTCCTCTCTCCACATGTTCGTCCTGATAGGAGGCCACTTCGGGGATTCCGCTTAAATAATCGCGAATGGCCTGACGCAGGACTCCCGTACCCTTGCCGTGAAGAATCTGAACCTCGTAGATTCTGAGTAAAATCGCCTCATCAATAAAAAGTTGAATTTTGGCCAGCACTTCTTCAACTCGTAGTCCCCTCACATCAATTTTCAATTTGAAATTGGCCGCTTTTTCGTGAAGCTCCAGTGAAATTTTATTGTAATTGGTCAGAGATTTTCTTTCGCTTTCTCTGGCTTTCGTCTTGCTCACATACTCTAGTTGCTCCAGCGGAATGGAAAGGGTAATATTGTCGAAAACTATCACCCCTTTATTTCCTTTAATCTCATCGAGCCTGCCGATAGATATCTGCCCCTTCACCTTAACATATTCTCCGGCTTTCAGCTCCGCAGGTTTTTCTTCATCATTATTGGGCTGGGCGATGGCTTTCAGTTCCTCATTCACTTTTTTGTGGATATCGAACTGTTTCTCCGCTTTCTGATCGGCAATGAGCTTTTTCTTCTCCTCTTCTAATTTTTTTCGGGCTTCGCTGGTTTTCTTGTTTTGAGCCTGATTTTCCTTGATTTCCTTGATGGTTTGCTCAATGATTCTGTTGCTGTTCTGAAGAATCTGAGTGGCTTTGGTGTTGGCATCCTGAAGAATCTTCGATTTTTCTGTTTGCAACCTGTTATAAAGAAGCTGATATTTCGAAATGGTATCTGTGAGCAAATTATCCTGAAGCTCCACGTGTTTTTTCAGCATGTCCAACTCTTTCTTCTCCACGTCCAATTGTTGCAATTGCTCTTCAAAGTCTAACTGCCGGCGGTCGGCTTTTTTCTCAATCTTCTTCAAAATACCTTCCGGAAAACCAATTTTTCGGGCAATTTCAACGGTGAAGGAGCTTCCCGGTCTTCCGGTTTTGAGTACGTACAAAGGCTCCAATTCTTTGGTATTGAATAACATGGCGGCATTGGCCATTCCGTTTTCGGGGGAGGGCAAAAGCTTTAAATTGGCAAAGTGGGTGGTAACAATTCCGTAGCACATTTTGCTGTTGAGCTCTTCGAGAATGGCCTCGGCAATGGCACCCCCCAGATTGGGTTCTGTTCCGCTACCAAATTCATCGATGAGAAACAGGGTTTTTTTATTGGCGTTCTGCACAAAATATTTCATGTTGAGCAAGTGAGAACTGTAGGTACTCAAGTCGTTTTCGATGGATTGCTCATCGCCGATATCAATAAAGAAATGCTGAAAAATTCCCGCCACAGAAGTGGGTTTGACCGGAATCAACATGCCGCATTGCAGCATATATTGAAGGAGACCCACTGTTTTCAGACTCACCGATTTCCCTCCGGCATTGGGCCCGGAAATAATCAGAATCCGCTGTTTTTCATTTACTTGTATATCGAGCGGGACAATAATTTTGTTTTGTAATCGGTGCGAAATATAAAGTAGTGGATGCCTTGCTCCCTGCCAATCGATATGACATTTTTGTTGCAAATCGGGCTTTATGGCTTCAATATCCACAGCTATTCGCGCTTTTGCAATGATAAAATCCAACAGTCCAAGCTGCACAAAAGCATGAATGAGCGCATCCACATCGGGCCTCAGAAAATTGGCTAAATCGGTGAGAATTTTAATGATGGCACGAGATTCAGCAGCTTCAAGCTCAATGATTTCATTGTTGATTTCGAAAAGTTGGGCCGGCTCCACAAAAACCGTTTGTCCGGTGGAAGATTCCCCGTGAATAAACCCGCTGATTTTCCTTTTGAAGGTGGCGAAAAGAGGAATAACAACCCGTCCGTTTCGCATGGCAGCCTCCGTGTCGGGGCTCGTCCAGCCGCTGTTAATAGCCAATGCCAGGTTTTCGCGGATAATGCTATCGTTATTTCTCATCAGCTTCCTCAGCTTCGTTCTGATTTCGTAAAGCTCATCGGAGGCGTGGTCTTTTATTTCGCCCTTATCGTCAATGATTTGATTGATTCGGATCATGAGTTCGGGCGATGTCCGCAAGCTCTCGGCCACTTGTCGGACCTCGTCGCTTTTTCCAGCTCTGGAATCCAGAATTTTAAGAATCTGGTTCATGATTTTTATCGAAGTGGCAAAATCAAATAAATCTTCCTGGGAAATAAAATTGCCAGGTCGTTTAATCTCTACTAATGCAGGACGCAAATCGAAATAATCGTAAGTGGGGAAAGACGGCTCGGTGAGCAGAATTACTTTCATCTCGTCCACCTGCGACAGCCAGATATTCAGGTTGTTATAGTTGGAGCTGAATTTGAGCTTGTCGACCCATTCACGACCCATGGAGCTAATGCACGAGTCGGAAAGGAGTTGCCGGATTTTGTCGAAACCTATTTTTACTTCAAAATTACTGGGATAAATCATGGGGCAAAGTTAGATGATTTTGGCTGAATTACCAGCTCAAGGCGGCTGGAAATGTTTTCGGCGACCTATTGACACCAAAGCAATTATATACTACATTTGACACCGAATATGAATGTTGTATTAAATATCAATATTTTCCCCAGTCTCTACGGAGATTCCGGCAATCAGCTCTTCGAGTGCTGGATTCTATGACGTATTTCCACCCCTGTTTCCTTTAGTTTTCATTTAATCATTTTTTATTTTTATGCGCGGTATTATATTCGATATCAAGCGTTTCGCCATACACGACGGGCCTGGAATACGCACAACATTTTTTCTGAAAGGCTGCCCTTTGCAGTGCAAATGGTGCCACAATCCCGAGAGCAACTCTTTTGGGATTCAGGAGCTTGACTTTGAGTTTAAAGGAAAAACAAGCATTGGCTGGGAAATGACAGCCGCTGATGTTCTTAGAGAAGCAGAAAAGGACCAGCCGTTTTTCGAAGAATCGGGGGGAGGGATAACCTTTAGCGGAGGTGAGCCCCTTTCGCAGCCTGAGTTTCTGGTTGAGTCGGCCAAATTATTGAAAACGAACGATTTTCACGTAACCATCGACACCACAGGCTACTCGTCAACTGCTGTTTTTACTGAGCTCTTGCCCTGGACCGATCTTTTTCTTTTCGACCTGAAACATATGAACGAACAAAAGCATTTTGAGTATACCGGCGTGAGCAATAAGCGGATTCTTCAAAATCTCGAATTTCTGGTCAGCCGTGGGAAAGAAATTTTTATCCGGTATCCCATGATTCCGGGAATAAATGACAGTGTCGAAAATTTAGATCAAATGACGGGTTATCTGAAAGAGATAAACCACATAAAGCGCATTCACCTTTTACCGTATCATAAAATTGCAGCGGGGAAATATGAAAAACTCCAAATGAATAACGACATGATGGGCGTGGAGGAGCCAAACCCAGCCAGGGTGAACCAGGTTAAAGACAGAATTGAAAAGAGTGGATTTGAAGTTGTTATTGGATAAATATCACATTATCAATATTATAATATAGAACTAATCACGAAAAAAAACATAAACATATGATATCCGACAGAATAAACAAGTTGCGAACCCTCAGTTTAAATACCCGCCCATCCATTTCGGAGGAACGCGGACTTCTGATGACTGAGTTTTACGAGAGTCAGGAAGCACGGGGCTTGTCAGTTCCCATGATGCGCGCCATGGCATTCAAGCATCTAATGGCCAACAAAACCATTTATATTGGTGATGGTGAGCTAATTGTGGGCGAGCGCGGGCCAGCACCACAGCAAACGCCCACCTATCCCGAAGTCTGCATCCATTCCATCGGCGATTTGGAAATTGTGGACCAAAGGCCGAAAGTAAGTTTTAAGGTTTCTGAATCCACAAAAAAAGCCTTTGCCGAAAAACTCATTCCTTTTTGGGAAGGCCGAAGTCAGCGCGACAGAATTTTCTCCATGTTGCCCCAGGAGTGGAAAGATGCCTACTATGCCGGAGTCTATACCGAGTTTCTGGAGCAAAGGGCCCCCGGACATACGGTTTTGGGCGATGTAATTTATCGTGAAGGATTTTCAGATATTCGTAAGCGAATTGAGTTATCTCTTTCGAAGATAGATTTTTACAACGACCCGGAAGCCTTATCAAAACAGGAAGAGCTCAAAGCCATGCTGGTGAGCTTAGATGCCGTGAGCATTTTTGCACAACGCCATGTGGCAAAACTCAAGGAGCTTCTTAAGGAAGAAACCAATGAAAAACGGCGGGGAGAATTGCAAAAAATGATTGCGGTGAGCTCCCATGTGCCCGAAAACAAACCCAACGATTTTTGGGAAGCCTTGCAATACTATTGGTATGTGCATCAGGGAGTTATCACCGAACTCAACCCCTGGGATTCCTTTAACCCCGGACGTCTCGATCAGCATTTACTTCCGTTTTACAGGGAAGCTTTAGATAAAAAACTGTTCACCGACATAGAAATACGGGAGATTTTGCAGGCTTTCTGGGTAAAATTCAACAACCATCCATCGCCACCAAAAACAGGTGTAACCGCCAAAGAGAGCAATACTTTTACCGATTTTGCACTTATCAACGTGGGGGGAGTGAAAGCCGATGGCACCGATGCTGTGAACGAGTTGAGTTATCTGATTCTCGATGTGATTGAGGAAATGCGGATTCTCCAGCCCAGCAGCATGGTTCAGCTGAGCAAGAAAAATCCCGACAAGTTTATCAAAAGAGCCATCAATGTGGTGAAAACCGGATTTGGTCAGCCTTCCATTTTCAACACCGATGCCATCATTCAGGAGTTGGTGAATCAGGGGAAATCGCTGGTGGATGCCCGAAATGGTGGTGCCAGCGGATGTGTGGAGACGGGCGCTTTTGGTACCGAAGCCTATATTTTAACCGGATATTTCAATCTGGCGAAAATTCTGGAGCTCACACTCAACAACGGTTTCGACCCCCGGACTCAGAAACAGATTGGCCCAAAAACAGGAGTTGCCGCTCATTTTCAATCTTTAGACGAGTTAATGCAGGCCTGGGAGACTCAACTAAATTATTTTATTGACCTGAAAATCAAGGGGAACAATATCATAGAGAAAATGTGGGCAACCTATATGCCAGCGCCTTTCCTTTCGGTGTTTATCGACGATTGTATTGCCAACGGGAAAGATTATAATGCCGGAGGAGCCCGATACAATACCAGTTATATTCAGGGGGTTGGATTGGGAAGTTTGACAGATTCTCTGAGTGCCATAAATTATCATGTTTTTCAGAATAAAACCCTGACCATCAGCGATATGCTGGCTCTGGACAATTCCAATTTCGAAGAGGCCGAAGATTTCAGAAAAGTCATCACCAACGAAACTCCCAAATATGGCAACGACGACGACCGCGCCGACGATATCATGAAGCAGATTTTTGAAGCCTTCTATAAAGCTGTAAATGGTCGCCCGACGAGCAGAGGAGGAGTATTCAGAATCAATCTGTTGCCCACCACCAGCCATGTGTATTTTGGTGGTGTCATTGGAGCACTCCCCGATGGCCGGAAAGCAGGCAAACCACTCTCCGAAGGGATTAGTCCGTTTCAGGGAGCTGATAGAAATGGCCCAACCGCTGTTATCAAATCGGCAGCTAAAATTGACCATTTGCGCACTGGCGGTACCTTGCTAAATCAAAAATTTACCCCCGCACTTTTATCCGATGATGCTGGTATAGAAGCAGTAAAGAATTTCATCCGCACCTATTTCAAAATGGATGGGCATCATATTCAGTTCAATGTGGTAACAGCCGAAACCCTGAAAAAGGCCAAAGCTGAGCCCGAAGCACATCGCGATTTAATTGTTCGGGTGGCAGGTTATAGCGATTATTTTATTGAACTGACCGAAGAGTTGCAGGACGAGATAATAAGAAGAACAGAGCATCAGGATTTTTAAATTCAAACACATTTAGTCCCAAAATTTAATACGGGCAAGCTAATTTGAGAAGTGAATTAAAAAGTACCTTTGAGCTGTTAATACGATAACAAAGTATTTTATGTCAGCTCAAAGGCTTTTTATTTTCTATTTTTCGGGAACAGGAAATTCAAGGAATGTAGCGCATTGGCTTGCAGAAGAAGCCAAAAACCACTCCTTCGAGACTCACTCGTTCTATGTGGCAGGGCTTGAAACAATTCCCCCGGAAGTTGTTGATGAGCAATCGGTTATTGCTTTTATTTCGCCCGTTCACGGGTTTAATTATCCCCCGGTGATGCTTAAATTTCTGAGTCGTTTCCCCAGGGGAAAAGCCAAAGTTCTGTTGCTCAATACCCGGGCTGGAATGCTCATAGGTACATGGGTTACCCCAGGGTTGAGTGGAATAACTTTTTATTTCGCAGGAGCCATGTTAGCCATGAAGGGTTATAGAATCCGCGCCATGTTTCCGGTTGATATGCCATCGAACTGGATTTCGGTGCATCCGGGTTTAAATGCCCGCACAGTGTCCATATTACATGAGAGAAACAAGGAAAGGGTAGAAAAATTTGGCAAGAAAGTTTTTAGCGGAAAATCTTACTTCCGAAGCCTTTTCGAAATCGTTCAGGATATTCTAATTTCTCCCATTGCGATTTTATACTATTTCATTGGACGCTTTATTCTGGCTAAAACTTACTATGCTTCAGCCGATTGCAACCATTGTGGGCTGTGCATTAAAGAGTGCCCGGTTCATGCCATTCGCGAAATCAATGGTCATCCATTTTGGTCGTTTAATTGCGAGAGCTGCATGAAATGCATGGGAAATTGCCCAACCAAGGCCATTGAAACCGCTCATGGATTCGTTGCAGGGGTGTTTTTGATTTATGCCTTTGTGGCCTCCGTATTTTTTTATGGATATTTTACGCAGTTTATCCCCATCATTGTGCATCCCCTTGTAAAATTTGTTCTCGATAATCTGATTTTTATAACGATTTTACTCATAGGATATAGGATTATTCATTGGCTCATGCGTTTCGATTGGGTTAATAAACTCATGATTTACACTTCATTAACTCACTATAAATGGTGGGGTCGGCGCTACAAGGCACTAAAACTGAAGGAATAAAACTGATTTGGGGGTTACTAAAAAATCTGATTTTTAAGGGTAATAAAATTTTATTTCGACCAATTTCAGTTGCAATGCCTTAGGTTTCAACAAAAATCTTAATTTCGATTTTTAAAACCTAAACAAAAACCTAAGATTTTGACCATAGAACAGGCTCAAAAAACAGTGGATCTTTGGATAAAAGAGAATGGGGTTCGATACTTCAACGAGTTGACCAATATGGCCATTTTAATGGAAGAGGTGGGCGAAGTGGCTCGCATTATATCCCGCAAATATGGCGAACAATCCTTTAAGGAAAGCGATAAACAAGTGGATTTGGCCGACGAGTTTGCCGATGTGCTTTTTGTGCTCATTTGCCTGGCCAACCAAACTGGTGTCGATTTGACCGAAGCATTAGAGAAAAATCTGGATAAAAAAACCAACCGCGATAACCAACGACATAAAAACAATCAAAAACTTAAACATTATGACAAAACCTAAACAAGTTTTCAGAAGAGTCGCTCTTTCAATATTGCTGCTTTTCTTCATTGTACCATTAATTTTTGCCCAGGATGCGGATACCACAAAAAAGGAGAAAATTAAAAAAGGCTGGAATTTTGGGGGACTTCCTGTTGTTTCTTTCGACAGCGATTTGGGCTTTCAATACGGTTTGCTCGGTAGCATTTATCATTATGGCGATGGCAGTCGCTATCCCGAATTCGACCATAATTTTTATGTGGAAGCTAGCAGATATACCAAAGGCAGCGGAATATTTCGTTTTGCCTACGAAAGCGACCGACTGATAAAAAATGCCCGTTTATATTTTGATGTGAGCTATCTCCCTGATGATTCCTATGACTTTTTTGGTTTCAATGGCTATGAGGCTGTTTATAATGAACCCTGGATTAATCCGGATAATGTGAACTATAAAACCCGCGCTTTCTATAAAATGAGCAACAAAATGTTCAGGCTTAGAAGTGATATTCACGGCAAGCTGGGGATAAAAAATCTCTACTGGACCGCTGGGGCTGAGTTCTATAATCTTAAAATCGGCAGCGTAGATATTGAAAAATTCAATAAAGGAAAAGATGATGAAGATTTATTACCCACTGTAGATTCTATTCCCGGGCTCTATGAAAACTATCAAACATGGGGTTTAATTCCTGCAGAAGATAAAAATGGAGGTCAGGTTTTTGGTGTGAAAGCTGGTCTTATGTACGATTCAAGAAATGTGAGAGCTCACCCCACCAAAGGTATCTGGACCGAAATAGGCTTGTTTTATGCCCCCAATTTCGCCAATAGCGTGGACCATGGTTATTTGAAATTCTATGCTACCCACCGTCAATATCTCAATATTGTAAAACGCCGTTTAACCTTTGCCTATGGAATTGGTTATCAGTCAAGCTTGGTGAATCAGGGACCCTGGTATACTCAGCAGTTTATCATTACCAGTGCTTTGCGTGGCGCCACATCCGATGGATTGGGAGGTGGAAAAACCCTCAGGGGGATAAAAAGAAACCGAGTTGTGGGTGATGGCGTATTGTATGGGAATCTCGAGCTCCGTTGGAAAGTGGTTTATTTTCAGTTTATTGGCCAAAACTTCTACATAGGTCTCAATGGTTTTGCCGATGCCGGACAAGTTGTTAAACTTATTCCAACCACTGCTGCACAGGATTATGAATTTGGTGCAGAAATAAACGAGAGTGATTATTTTGACTATGGTGCTGAGAAACTACATATTAGTTATGGAGCTGGCTTGAGAATCGCCATGAACGAGAACTTTATTATTTCCTGCGATTATGGTCGCGCTCTGAAAGCGGATGATGGTACCAGTGGAGTTTATATTGGGCTAAATTATTTGTTCTAAAATCAGGCTAAATCTGAAATATAAAAAACGTGGTTCAACAGAGCCACGTTTTTTTTATACCACGTAAGGATATTCAATTTTCGTTAAAAACAACCCTTCTGGTGGCACTGACCAACCAGCGTTGGATCTGTTTTTACTTTCTATTACCCGTCTAAACTCTTCCAGACTTATTTGTCCCCGTCCCACTTCGAGCAGTGTCCCCACAATGGCCCGGACCATATTTCTTAAAAACCTGTCAGCCTGAATCACAAAAACCCAGCTGTCGCCTTCCCTTTGTTCCCATTGGGCTTTCATTATTTGGCATAAATAGTTGTTTACCTGAGTACCAGTTTTTGAAAAGCATTGAAAATCATTATATTCAAATAAAATCCTGGCGGCTTCATTCATTAAATCAAAATCTACATCCGGAAAAGGAAGTGCAAGTGAAAGATGGCGGTTGAATGGGTTTTTTTTAGTTGAAATATGATATTCATAGGTTCGTTTGGTGGCATCGAAACGGGCATGGGCTTCCGCATGGACAGGTAAAACCTGATGAATGGCAATATCGAAGGGCAATATCATATTGAGTTTATGCCTCAGCTGATTGGGTGAAAGATTTCTCTCCTCCAAATCCAGATTCACATGAGCGTAAAACTGACGGGCGTGCACACCAGTATCCGTTCTTCCACAACCTGTAGACAATTCGGGGGAATGAAAAAGCTTACTCAAAGCTTCGTGTAATACCTGTTGAACAGTCACCGCATTTTCCTGAATTTGCCATCCATGATAATGGGTGCCCAGATATGAAAGCTCTATAAAGTATCGGCTAAGCATTAGTCAATTAGGGCAAAACCAGTGTATTTCTGCAAAGCTTCGGGAATTCTGATTCCTTCGGCGGTTTGATAATTTTCCAGCAATGCAGCCATAATTCTGGGCAAAGCCAAGGCGCTGCCGTTGAGTGTATGAGCCAATTGAGTTTTGCCTTGTCCGTCTTTAAATCTCAGTTTCAGACGATTCGACTGAAAGTTTTCGAAATTGGAAACGGAGCTCACTTCGAGCCAGCGTTCCTGAGCGGTGCTAAATACTTCGAAATCGAAGGTAAGAGCCGAAGTAAAGCTCATATCTCCTCCGCAAAGCTTCAGAATTCTATAGGGAAGTCCGAGTTTTTCGAGCAATCCTGCCACATGGGCTTTCATATCTTCCAAAGTCTCGTAAGACTTTTCAGGATGCTGAACCTGAACTATTTCCACCTTGTCGAACTGATGCAGACGGTTTAATCCGCGCACATCTTTACCATAGCTACCAGCTTCACGTCGGAAACATGCAGAGTAAGCCACGTTTTTAATGGGGAAATCGCTTTCTTTCAGAATCATATTCCGATAGATATTGGTCACCGGAACTTCGGCAGTAGGAATCATATATAAATTATCAACCTGCATATGATACATCTGACCTTCTTTATCGGGAAGCTGACCGGTTGCATAAGCTGAATCTTCGTTTACCATAAGCGGAGGCAATACTTCCAGATAACCAGAATTGATTCCTTCGTCCAGAAAGAAGCTAATGAGACTTCTTTGTAAGCGGGCACCTTTCCCTTTAAACACAGGGAAACCAGCTCCGGTGAGTTTCACGCCCAATTCAAAATCGATGAGATCGTATTTTTTTGCCAGTTCCCAGTGAGGCAGTTTGTAATCCCCCAGATTGGGAATGCTTCCCCATTCGGCTACAATTTCATTATCGTCGGCACCTTTTCCGGTGGGGACGCTGGAATGTGGCAGGTTGGGCAATTGAACTACAATTTGGTGCAATTCAGCCTCCAGACTTGTCAACTGATCGTTAAGCTCTTTGGAAATGGTTTTTAACTCGGCGGTACGAGCTTTAGAAGCTTCTGCTTCTTCCTTTTTTCCATCTTTTAAAAGCAGCCCGATAGATTTTGCTAAAAGATTGGCTTCGGCCAGAGAGTCGTCCAGGTCTTTTTGAATTTTTTTGCGGAGGTTGTTTTTCTCTTCAATAACTGGAAGAATGGCGGTTGCATCGAAGTTTTTAATTTTTAGTCTTTCAATGACTTCAGCTTTATTTTCAATGATATAGTTAGTCTGTAGCATGATTTTTCAATTTTTTGCAAATGTAGGTTTTTAGCCATGAAAAACTAAGCATTAGGGCATAAAAAAAACTGCTTCCCAGGGGAAACAGTTTTTTAATTTTTAAAACAGTATTCAGACTATTCTGCTACCATTGGAGTTACGAAAACAACCGATCTTTCGTTCTTGGTTTTCTTAAACTCTACAATGCCATCAGTCAGTGCAAAAAGAGTATGGTCTTTGCCAATACCCACATTTGCTCCGGGATGATGAGCCGTACCTCTTTGTCTTACTAAAATATTTCCGGCTTTGGCAAACTGACCACCATATATTTTAATGCCCAATCGTTTACTATGGGACTCTCTACCGTTTTTCGAACTACCGACACCTTTTTTATGAGCCATTTTTAATAGTTTTTAAGGTTTAACATACCATCTTTTGCCTAAGCAACGATGTTTTCGATTTGAACCTGGGTAAAATCCTGACGATGTCCCTGGAATTTTCTATAGCCTTTTCTTCTCTTTTTCTTGAAGATAAAAACTTTATCTCCACGTAAATGAGTAAGAATTTTAACGGAAACTTTTGCGCCTTCTATCACAGGGGTTCCGATTTTAACAGCTCCATCATTATCCACTAAAAGCACCTTGTCAAACTCTAATGAAGCGCCTTCATCACCATCCAAACGGTGCACAAAGATTTTTTGATCTTTAGTGACTTTAAACTGTTGCCCTGCTATTTCTACAATTGCATACATGTAATTTATTCAATTAGTTTAACATTTTTGGGAGTGCAAAATTAGCGATATTTTTTTGATAAACAACACATTCAATATAAATCTCAAATAAATTTTACATCGACCTAAAAAATATGATTTCAAGCGTTTTACAATTTGTAACCTCGCCGTTACATTTACGAATTCAAATACCACATTTACAAATCCAAAGTTGATATCCAGCAACCCTTTAGCGTAGCTTTGGTATAAACACTTAAAAAAAGGACTTAAAAATGAAATCACAAAATTTATTCTTAAAATTTAGCATTCTGCTGTTCGTAGCCGTAATAGTAGTGCTTGCAAGCTCCTGTAAGAAATCGGAGCAAACCACTGAAAACACTGATGATGAAGAAATTGTATTTCAGTTGAATAACGACCAGTTGGGCTTATCCAGTCGTATAACTTACTACAATGAACCTATCTTGTTTTCTAAAACTGGTTTAAAATCCAATACCAATGGACATACCTGGTATTATGTGGCCGATGTGGAATCACCAATGTATAACGGGGGCTTGTTAAGCGCTACCCACGTGGTGATTGCCGATGACAAGGCCTATGTTACCTATAACCGTCAGGGCGATGAATATGCTGGTGGTATAGAAGTGATTGACTTATCAAATCCTGCTTTCCCAACGCTAATTTCCTCCGAGCTTTTTGGGGGAGTTGATGTGAACGCAGTTGCTGCCGATTATAATGGTAACGAGGCTCAAAGTAAAATATGGCTCGCTCTGAGCAGCTTTAAAAAAGGTGCTGTATTGCGTCAGGTTATTTTGGAGAACGGCCTGTTAACAAGTCAGATTTCTGATGTAAATCTTTCTAAATCTCTCAGTTCCGGTACAGCTGCCTCCGCCAATGGAATAGTAGCTTCCTCCGATTATGTTTATGTTACAGCTGGTCAAACTTATGGTGGAACTTTTCAATTATCCGCCGATAATCTTGCGGTTTTGTCTGCCGATTCATACAGCAACGCCAAACATCCCGCAGTTAATGGCTTAAATGCCGGTGCTAAACAAGTTACCCTGCGAACTGGCGAAAATTCTCAGCTTATGGTTTATGAAGTTGGCCCAAACCGCAATCCCTCAGTTTATGATATTGAAACCATTTATCACCAAAATGTTGATGAACCCTATAAAGGAAAATCTACCCTACATTTAGACGAAGGGGGAAATATTGCCTGGGTGGCATCTGGAGTAAATGGGTTGAAAGCCTATGATATTAATACTGGTTCGGTTATTTATACTTCGCCAGCCGGAATGCTCACCACAGGAAATACCAACGGGCTATCCAAAGATGACGATTATATTTATCTGGCCAATGGTGCCGATGGTTTGTATATTGCTACTTTACCCGAAAGCGGTTCCGGAGATATTGTTCCTGTTCAAATCTGGGATTTAAGTGAAACTGGTGCTTCCGCAAACCTTGTTCAAACCGATGGCGACTGGATATTTGTGGCCAAAGGTGGAGGTGGTTTAAAGATTCTGAGAAAAATTCCTAACAGTGGCTACCCGGTGATTTGTGATTATGATAATTTGGGTGTGCCAGAATGTCTGGAAGAAAATCCCGATGAACTTTGTCCAAGCCTGCTAAGCGACCTCCAACTCACCTTGCCCGAAAGCCAAAATGCGTTGGTGAACCATCCCGAATATTTCCTCAACGAGAATAAAGAAATTGTGTTGACCGAAGATGCTCAAATAAGCGTAACCTTTATCAACGAAGGTGCAGGATTTAAAAACACTTTTGGATACTATCATTATAATCAGAACAATCCACCAGCAACAGCTGCCGATTTGAGACCAAATATGATGGTTATTTTCCCCAATGCATCTAAAGTAAATTCGGGTGGTGGTTTAATTCCAGGTGATAAAATATACCAATTGGGAACCTTCCCCGCCGGTACTGTTATAGGATATTTTATGCTTGCCAATGCATGGAACGGAACCCAAATAACCAACGGCTTGTATACTCATTATACCATTCCGGCCTTTAACTCAAATCATACTCAGCAGCATCTGTTGATGTACGACTACAATTGCAGCGACATCATCATGGCTATAGAAGATGTGAAAATACCCAGCGGCGACAAGGATTTTAACGATTTAATCTTTAAAATGAATATTGAGCCCGCCACTTCCGTATCTCCTGAAACTTATATTCAGATTCCTTAAATTTTGAAAAAAAATAGTCCTTAATAAGTGTTGAAAAGCTGGTTCCCATTTGTTTGGGGACCGGCTTTTATTAAAAATTTGTCTTGTCTTTTATTAAATATTTAGTTACTTTTACTCAAGTTATTTTTATCATATAAATTCGCCAGCATGAAATCTTCAGGTAGTTTTTTCAAAATATCAGTGGTCGCTCTTACTCTTGTTATGAGCTTCTCTCAATGTAAAAAAATAACGGACGACACAGTAGTTGAGCCAGTAGAAAAAGTTGTTGTGAATAACTCCATCGACGAGCTAAACTCACGCGTCTCTTATTATCAGGATGCCGTTTTTAGTACAACTGGAGATAAGTCGAAATCAGGAAATTATTTTTGGTATTATGTGGCTGAGGTAGCTGCGCCCACATTTAACGGAAATCTGCTCAGCGCATCGCATGTCGATATTATTGACAATAAAGCTTATGTGGCCTATAATGTGCAGGGAAGTACCTATGCCGGCGGAATTGAAGTCATTGATTTGTCCAATCCGGCCTATCCAACCATAATCACTCAAATATTATTCAATGGGAGTGATGCCAATGCAGTTGCTGCCGACATTGAAGGAACTAATAATGACCGCGATGTTTATCTGGCATTGTCGAGCTTTAAAAAAGGTGCTTTATTGCGAAGATTAAATACTCAGGATGGTCAGTTTACAGGTGGTTTTGCCGATTTATCGTTGTCAAAATATCTGGCAGGCTCCAATATCAGTGCCTCCGCCAATGGAATTTCATGCACAAACGATTATGTTTATGTTACCAGCGGTCAAACTTATGGTGGAGTATTTCAGGTTTTAAAAGATAATTTCTCCGTTATAAATACCGATCCCTATTCCGCAGCTAAATACACAGTAATCAATGGTGCTTCGGCGGGAGCCAAACAAATCACGTTAACTACGGGTGACCAATCTAAACTTCATGTATACGATGTGGGTAGTTCAATTAATAAACAAACCTGGGATATTGGTTCAATAGTTCATCAAAATGTTGATGAGCCTTATTTTGGCAAATCTGCCATGCACATAGACCAGGGTTCAAATATTTGTTATGTGGCCATGGGGATGAACGGAGCAAAAGCTTTTGATATTACAACTGGTGGTTTGGTTTACAACTCACCTGCTGGTATGCTAACCACAGGAAATACCAATGGCTTATCGAAAGATGAATTATTCATTTATCTGGCCAATGGGGCCGATGGTTTGTTTGTTGGAAAAACTCCATCGTCATCAGGCGAAATTATTCCAGTTCAGGTTTGGGATATGGATGAAATTACTGCATCGGCAAATCTGGTAATGGCTCAAAACGATTGGCTTTTTGTTGCCAAAGGAGGCGGGGGATTTAAAATTTTAAAACGAGTTCGCGAGAGCATCTATCCTCCTGTTTGTGACTATGATACCACAGGTTTGCCCGAATGTCTTGAAGAATTTGAGTTTTGCGCTGAATTGCCAGCTCATATGGATATTACCCTCCCCGAAAGAGTCAATGCTTTTGTAAATCGTCCCGATTATTTTCTCAATCAAAATCTGGAAGTGGAACTGGAAGAAAATGCCCATCTGTCAATCGTATTTATTTCAGAAGGTGCAGCATTCCACAATACATTCGGATATTATTACTACCCATCCAACAATCCACCCACTTCTGTCGAAGACATTCAATCGACCATGCACATTGTATATCCCGATGCTTCCGAAATTTATAGCGGTGGTTATCTTCAGGCTGGTGATATGGTGAGAATTCCTGAGGTATTTCCTGCGGGAACAACTGTTGGATTTTTTATGCTGGCCAATGCCTTTAAAGATGGGGATGTTACAGAAGGACTGTATCAGCATTATACCCGTCCGGAATTCAATTATAAAGGCCTTCAGCAACATCTATTAATGTATGACAGTATTTGTGGTGCTGTGACCATTGGAATAGAAGATATTCTATCAGATCGCGGAGACAAAGATTTCAATGATTTGGTTTTTCAACTCCTTATTGAACCAGAAACTGCTTTTAACAAGGAAATGATTGTTCAAATTCCACCACAATAGAATCACAGTTGGATAGCAAAATTTCATGGACAAAAGGCTCTTCATTGCAATTAAAATTGAACCCGCAGAAATTCTTCAAACTAAATTGAATTATTTGAAGAACAATCTGTTACATGAAAATATAAATTGGATTCAATTCGATCATTACCATCAAACTCTGGCATTTTTGGGTAGTACCCCAGAATCGAAGATAGAGTCGGTTGTGGGTGCAATGAGCAGTAGCTTTCAAAATGTGCACGAGTTCAACATTGAATTGGGTGATTTGGGAATTTTTGGGAGCCATTATAACCCCAGAGTAATTTGGCTTTCGATGTCGCCTGAGGAGAAGCTCAAATCACTTCATTTTTCATTACGAAAGGAGCTTGAGAATATTGGATTTCAGTTCGATAGACAAAATTTTGTCCCCCACCTAACCCTTGCCCGAATCAGAAAAATTGAGGATAAAAAACATTTTCATGAGGTTATAAATGGCTGGGATTCCGGATTCGTTCAAAATCAGAAAGTGTCGGAGATTATTTTGTTTGAGAGCATTTTGAGTCCGCGTGGAGCAAGCTATTCCATTGTTTCAAAGGTTAGGCTTTCGTAATGCGAAAACCGGTTACTTGTTGTTGAATAAATTCATGGTTCTGTCAACACCCAGAGTTCCAAAAGACAAAATCATATCTGCCGCTATGGGGATTTTTTCATCGATAATGGGCATTTCAGAAGCCTTCCAGGTGCTTAGAACAAAATCGGCCTGACGACCCCGTGAGAAGTCGTTACCAATACCAAATCTTAAGCGGGCAAAATCGTCTCTCCCCAGAGTTTGAATAATGTTTTCAAGTCCGTTATGCGAGCCTGGGCTTCCCTTTTTTCTCATGCGCAGTGTCCCAATATCGAGGGCCAAATCATCGGTAACAACAAGAAGGTTTTCAATATCAATTTTTTCGGCATCCATCCAGTATTTAACCGCTTTCCCGCTGAGATTCATGTAGGTGGTTGGTTTAATAAGAATAAACTGCCGCGATTTATATTTAACCGTTGCAACCGAAGCCAGACGGTCGGTGGTAAATTTTTCCTGGTGCATATTGGCAACATAAGTAATGATATCGAACCCAATATTGTGTCGGGTTTTTTCATATTCACTCCCAATATTTCCCAGTCCTGCAATTAAATATTTCATTGGTAATTAATTTTAAAGTTAAGGTCGGAAACCACAGCTACTCCAAAGCGCGGAAATCGCATGTGAATTTTTATCTGCTTTTGTGTTTTCAAAGAATAAGCTCGTTTCATAAAAATTGAATTTTATTTCTTTTCCTTAATGTCACAATGTTTTGTGGGTTTATTTGCAAAAATACTATCAAAATGGTTAAGAGATAAAAAAGAAAAAGGCATAGGATTTAAAAATCATATGCCTTTAACTTGTGATTAACTGGACTATTCTTCAGTTTCTTCTTCTTCGTCATCGGCTACAATAGCACCACGGGTTGTTTTAACACCGGCAACAAGGCTGTTTCCATCCATAAGAGGAGTAAGTGGACCAAAATCAATATCCTTAATTTTAATGCTCATACCAATTTTTAATTTGGATATATTGATCAAAAAACTATCTGGAATATCTTTTGCCAGACCTTTTACAGGAATAGATCTTAATTTTTTAGTTAAGATACCACCTTTTAAAACACCAGGAGCAGAACCTTCGAATTTAACTGGGATAACCACTTTGATGGGTTTTCCATCGATTACTTCCAGAAAATCGGCGTGAAGAGGACTGTCGGAAACTGGGTGAAATTGTGCATCTTGTAAAATTGCTGTGTGAGATTCACCATCAATATTTATGTCTACAATATATACTTCGGGAGTATGCGAAATCCTTTTGAATTGTTTTTCATCGATGGTGAAATGAACTTGTTTTTCACCGCCATAAAGAACACAAACAACTTTCTCGTTTGCTCTTTGAGCTTTTGCATCTTTTTTCCCTACGTTCTCTCTCAGAGAACCGCTAACAGATACTTTTTTCATTGTTATTTAATTTTTAAGTTTATAAAATAGTAGTGAACTGAAAATGATCACTAATGGATTCAAAATTGTGAATTCTGTCTATCACATCGGCAAAAATTCCGGCGGTGGATAAAACAGTTATTTTTTCGCTTTGAGGTTGCGGAATTGTATCGCTTACGATAACCTCTTTCAGGCTTGATTGTTGCAAACGCTCAATGGCATTATTTGAGAAAACAGCATGAGTACAAACAGCTCTGACACTTCTTGCGCCCTGTTCCATCATTAAATTGGATGCTGTGGTAATGGTACCTCCGGAATCAATGATGTCGTCAACCAGAACAATGTCTTTGTCTTTAACATCGCCAATAACCTGCATAGATTCTATAACCCCTGCTTTTTTCCTTTGTTTAAAGCAAATTACCAAATCGGTATTCAGAAATTTGGCATAGGCAGCAGCTCTTTTTGCTCCTCCGGTGTCGGGCGAAGCCATCACCAAATTGGGGAGTTTTAAAGTATTTAAATAAGGGATAAAAATTGAAGAGGCATACAGATGATCCATGGGCAAATCAACAAAACCCTGAATTTGATCGGAGTGAAGATCCATGGTAACAATTCTGTCGACACCGGCAGCTACCAAAAGGTTGGTAATGAGCTTGGCTCCAATAGAAACTCTGGGCTTGTCTTTTCTATCCTGACGGGCAAAACCAAAGTAGGGGATAACTGCCACAACTTTCTTTGCCGATGCTCTTTTGGCAGCATCGATAAGTAAGAGAAGCTCCATTAAATTCTCGGAAGGGGCAAAAGTAGATTGAACAATGAAAACCGTATTTCCACGAATAGTTTCGTCGTAGCTGGGTTGAAATTCTCCGTCGTTAAAAACAGCCGTAGTTACTTTTCCAAGTTTTTGCCCGTATTCACTGGCAATTTTTTCTGCCAGATACATGGTGGCTCTACCTGCGAAAATCGTTACTTTTTCTGACATTAGTTTGTCGGTTTTTGGTCTTGAATTTTGCGGCAAAAGTAACCCTATTTTTTGTTATTGCCAAATATTCTTTTTCCCTGCCTGTTAAATTTATTCAGGGGTTTGTGCTTGTTAATCAATGAATTACTAAAAGTCGTATTTTTTTGTAGAAACATTGGAAAATGTGCGTATATTTGCACCGCTCTAAACAAGCCGTCCGGTTTGGATTATCCAAACACAAAAGCAATGCCCAAGTGGCGGAATTGGTAGACGCGTTGGTCTCAAACACCAATGAGGTTAAACTCGTGCCGGTTCGATCCCGGCCTTGGGTACAAAAGCATCAGTCGAATTTTCGGTTGGTGCTTTTTTGATTTTCGTTGTATGATTCAATCGGTAACCGCTAAATATTAACATCTTCTCACATTCAATCCTGATTAAGCAACACTAATCGTCATACAATAAAATGATTTTAAATTATTTGTATTGCTTTATGACGGTGTTTAATTACCGGGAATTGAATTTTAAAATTTTTATATTTACCCTTGCACAGGTATTTTTCATTCTATTTTTATAAATAAACAGGGCATGCAAACAGAGAATATTTTTATTATACATCCAATGAATATTGAACAGGAGAACGCAATAAAGGCTTTTGCAAAAGCGCTGAAAATGAAGGTAGAAATAACCACCAAGATGATGTACAATCCGGATTTTGTCGAGAAAATTCAAAGAAGTAAAAAGGAATTTGAAGATGGTGAGTTTATCCAGGTAGGCAAAGATAATTTGAAACAATTCCTGGGGCTAAAATGAGCTTTACGCTAAATTTCTCTGCGCAGGCTCAATAAGATATTGAGTGGCATAAAAAGTCTGGAAATCAGGCTATTCTCAATAAGCTATATACGCTACTGACTGAACTAACCGAACACCCATTCGAAGGTACTGGCAAGCCAGAATCACTAAAATACAATCTTTCCGGAATGTATTCCCGAAGAATTAATCGTGAACACAGATTGGTTTATGAAGTAATAGATGTGATGGTTTTAATCCATTCAGCAAAAGGGCATTATTTTTAGTCGCTTTTTATGGGCAACTTTTAAACAACATTGGGTTTAATCCATATTATGATGATTCAAGCCTTGCAAAAAATTCACTAGGTTTTACCTGCTTTTTCCCGCTTCCAAATCTGATAATTCCTATTTTAATACAAATTAAGCGACGACCAGTTAATATGTCTCGATAGCCCATCCATATCTGGAAACATGCTCATTTTGTTGATTCCATAATGTGATAAATCGATGCTAAATTGCTTTTGATAAGCCTTGTCAATAACAATCTTTTCCAGTCTGTCGCCAGGGGGAAGGCACTCGTCGAGGGAGCAGGAAGGAGGGAAATGGATGGTGAAAATGGCTCCCTGCCGCATAATGCGTTGAACTATGGAACGCGGCGAAAACCGAAAAACCTTATTGTTGATTATACTTTCATCGGTGATATTAAATGGATCGGGGTATTTCTTGATGTCGAAAAAAGGACGATCGGAATAATGCGCATATATAACACACTGGGTTTCTGTTTCGTCGGCATCGTAGGGAAGGCTCACCGCAAAAAATGCCGCAATCATGGGGTTGAAGGTCCAGTCTAATAAACGGGTTGCCAGCCCGTGATGGGCCGCAATGGAAAGCAAGTCCCATTTATTATCCATTGGAGTTTCCAGGTAGGAAACAGCGTGCCTGATCCAGCGCTCAAAAACATCCTCGTCGTTCACGTTTTTCTCTAAATAGTGAGGGCGGCCCGCTTTGGGTACTAACCGATGATAAATCCGGCTTTCGCCCCTGTAAAACCATAATCTCCAATCTTTTTTCTGCTCTTCAATTATTTTATGAAAATCTTCAAAGGATTGGATTCGTCTTTCTTGCATCATATTTGGCTGATATTTAATGCGATATTTTTATTCTGTTAATTATTTTCTATTCCCCCAAAAATAATCATTTATCTGCTTTTTTTATCTGAATTCTCCCATCAATTTTTAATTTTACCACACAAACAACAAATTCATAATTATGCGAAATATTTTAGTTTTCATCAGTTTTGCTCTTTTTTCTCAACTGTCTATATCTCAGTCAGATTTGACGCAATATGTGAACCCGCTCATTGGAACTATGAAAATGGGGCATGTTTTTCCTGGAGCAACAGTTCCCTTCGGAATGGTTCAATTAAGTCCTGAAACTGATTTACAGCCCATGTTTCATTCCGATGGAAGCTATAATAAAGAAGCATATCAATATTGTTCGGGCTATCAATATGACGACAGTACTATTTTTGGCTTTGCTCATACCCATTTCAGCGGAACCGGCCACAGCGATTTGGGCGATATTTTAATAATGCCCACCACAGGTGAATTGCAATTGGAGCCCGGAACCCAGCTAAATCCAGAGTCGGGATTTGTGTCGCGATTCTCTCATGAAACTGAAAAAGCCAGTCCGGGTTACTATTCAGTTCTTTTGGCCGACGACAGTATTTTGGCCGAATTAACAGCTTCGGAAAGGGTTGGTTTTCATCGCTATCATTTCCCTCAATCTCAAAATGCCCACCTGATTCTCGATTTGGTATCGAATATTTATAATTATGAGGGCAAAAACCTATGGACTTTCATTCGGGTTGAAAATGATTCTATGGTTACTGGTTACCGTCAAACTTCGGGTTGGGCCAGAACACGAACTGTTTATTTCGCCATTCAGTTTTCCAAATCCATCAGTGAATATGGTTATAAACGCTACGACCAGGTAAAATACAATGGTTTTTACAGAAAGTTCAACGAGTGGAAAAATTTCCCCGAAATGGCGGGACGGGATATCAGATGCTGGTTCGATTTCGACATGAAAGATTCTGAACCACTCCTGATGAAAGTTGCTCTTTCCAATACAAGCACAGCTGGCGCCATAAAGAATCTGGTTGCTGAAATTCCCCATTGGAATTTCGATCAGGTGGTTACAGATGCTCAGAAGAAATGGAACAACGAGCTGAATAAAGTGGTTGTGGAAATGTCAGATTCCGAGCAAATGCAAACTTTCTATACCGCATTGTACCACACTTTTTTAAGTCCGATTTTGTATGAAGATGTTGACGGGCAATATCGGGGTCTGGATCAGAATATTCATCAATCGGAAGGATTTACCAACTACACGATATTCTCACTTTGGGATACTTACAGGGCTTTGCATCCGCTTTTTAACCTCATTCAACCCACCCGAAACAACGATATGGTTCATTCTCTTATGGCACATCACGACCAAAGTGTGCATAAAATGTTACCGGTTTGGAGTCATTATGCCAATGAAAACTGGTGTATGGTGGGTTATCATTCTGTTTCGGTAATTGCGGATGCTATGGTAAAGGGAACCACCAATATTGATCCCAAAAGAGCTCTGCAAGCTTGTGTAAATACTTCTACGGTAGGTTATTACGATGGAATTGATTCCTATATGGAGCGGGGTTATGTGGCTGAGGATTTAAGTGGCTCATCGGTTTCAAAAACGCTGGAGTATGCCTACGATGATTGGTGTATTGCTCAAATTGCTCAGATTGCCAACGATAAAAATATTGAAAACCAGTATCTTAAAAGAGCAGAGAATTATAACAATGTGTATGATGCCAGGATAGGATACATGCGCCCACGCCTGGCCAATGGCGAATGGAGAAAAGATTTTGACCCAATAAATACCCATGGGCAGGGTTTTATTGAAGGAAATGCCTGGAACTATGGATTATATGTTCCACAGAATATTCCTCACATGATTGAAATGATGGGGGGGAAGGATCAGTTTTCTGATCATCTGGACCGAATTTTCACCACCGAAATTTCCGACGAGCACATAGAACAAAACGAAGACATTACCCGCGACGGCATTATTGGAAACTATGTTCACGGAAATGAGCCTGGCCATCACATTCCGTATCTTTATAACTGGACCAATCATCCCTGGAAAACCCAGCAAAGGGTTCGCATGATTATGGACAAAATGTATGGTATAGGGCCAGATGGAGTTTGCGGTAACGACGATGCGGGCCAAATGAGCGCCTGGTATGTATTCAGCGCATTAGGGTTTTATCCGGTTATCCCTGGATCAACAGAATATGCCATAGGAAGTCCGCTGGTTAAGAATGCTACCCTATCTTATGAGAATGGCAAACAACTTCGCATCATTGTTAAAAATCAGTCCACTGAGAACGTATTTATAAAAAGAATAACATTAAACGGAGTAGAAATTGAAGGCTATAATATTCATCATGAGCAGCTTATCAATGGTGGTGAGTTAATTTTTACAATGAAAAAATCTCATTAGATTTTGTGCGGTATGACCATTTTCGCATGCTCTGAATACAACAAAAATGGCACAGGATGGATTCAAATATTTTTATATCATCCACAATTTTTGCCGCTGTTAATTAATTTATAATAAAAATCAAATAGGTTTTGGAAACAAAACAATATCTCTAATTTTGGTGCCCTTAATTTAAAACACCAGTAATGATAAATAAGCGATTATTAACCACCTTGATAGTTGTGCTAATTCTACTTGTAGTATCCTATCTAGCCATGATTTTTTTAGCGGGGAAAAAGAAAGACGTATTGCCGCCGAAGGTTGACAAATCAGTGATAACTGTAAAAACGAAGCCAGTTCAATACAGCAGCGCTATGGTTGATGTGGTTCAAACAGGCAGGGTCATTTCCAAAGGAAGGGTTGACCTGATTGCCGAAGTGAGCGGAAAAATGCTCCCCGGAGATGTACCCTTGTTCGTGGGTCAATCCTTTAGAAAGGGCGATGTTTTGCTTCGTATTTATGAGACCGATGCTCTGTTGGCGCTCAAAGCTTCCAAAAGTCGTTTCATGAGCAGTATTGCCAATGTGCTCCCCGATTTAAAATACGATTATCCAGAAAATTATAATGCGTGGCTCGAGTTCTTCAACAACATCAAAATGGCCAATCCATTGCCCGATTTGCCCGAGGTGAAAAATGAGAACGAGAAGATATATTTGGCAGGAAAAGGCATTTTTAATGATTATTATACCATTCAAAAAAGCGAAATTGTTCAGTCGAGATATGAAATAAAAGCTCCGTTTAATGGTTCATATACCGTGGTAAACCAGGAAGTTGGCTCCATAGCCAATGTAGGAAGTCGAATAGCCACCATGATTAGAACCGATATTTTAGAGCTTCAGGTTCCCATATCTATTGAAGAAATAGCTTATGTAAAGGCGGGAAATACTGTGGAAGTAGAATATAGTGGAAAGACCACATCTGGAAAGGTAAACAGGGTTTCCGACTTTGTAGACATGGCAAGTCAGAGTATTCAGGTTTATGTGGAGCTTCAAAACTCATCGGCTTTTCCTCTATACGAGGGCATGTACATGAAAGCCAAATTTGCCCAAACGGAATTGAAAGATGTGATGGAAATCCCCCGCGAAGCAATCTTTAATTTCAACGAAGTCTTTTTAGTTAAAGATGGAAAACTTTCGAAAAGCAAGGTGAATCTGGCTCGAATTGGCGAGTATAGCGCCTATATTAGTGGATTGGAAACAGGTAGTCTTGTTGTAATTGAGTCACTTATCAATGCCACCGATCAGATGCCAGTTCAGATTGCTCAATAAAACAAAAAAAACTCTTTCACTACTATGAGAAAAATTGTTAGCATTTTTGTTAAATATCCCTTTTACGCCAATCTTATAATTTTCGTGCTCCTTTTGTCGGGTGTAATCTCGCTCATGAGCATGAAAAAATCTTTTTTCCCGGAGCGAAGCACCACCACCATTTTTGTAAATGTTTTTTATCCGGGAGCATCCCCCAAGGAAATGGAAGAAGGAATTACCATGCGGGTGGAAGAAGCACTTCGGGGATTGGTAGGGATTAAGGAAATAACCAGCTCATCATCCGAAAATTTTGCTTCCATCCAGGTTGAAACCACCGGACAATACGATATAGATGAAACCCTGGCTGAGGTAAAAAATGCTGTCGATGGCATTTCTTCCTTCCCCGTTGATGCTGAAAAGCCCATTGTTTTTAAGCAAAGGAGCACCACTCAGGTTGGTTTTCTGGGGTTAAGCGGAAATGTTGACCGGCTCACTCTTAAGCAATTGTCCGACGAGATAGAGAACGACCTTTACGCAAGCGGAATTATTTCTCAAATAAATATAACCGGATTGCCCGAACTCGAAATTTCAGTTGAAATATCCGAAGAAGATTTATTAAGGTACGATCTCACTTTTACCGAAGTGTCAGCGGCCATTCGGAATAACAATCAGGATGTTAGTGGCGGAACCATTCGCAATCAAAAGGAAGAAATACTCATTCGAAGCCGTTACCGTACTGTTGATCCCAACCGCATTGGTGATATTGTGGTCAGAGCTCAAAAGGATGGAACCAATATCAGGGTTCGCGATATCGCCACAGTGAAACTCCAATTTTCCGAAACCCCCATGGAGTCGCTTCAAAATGGTAAGCCCTCAGTTTCGCTCCAAATTAATAAGCTCACCGAAGAAGACTTGCAGGAAATATCCGATTTCCTTCATATTTATGTGGACGAGTTCAACAGTCAACACGAAAATGTAAAACTTGAGTTTACTTTCGATTTTCTAAATACACTCAATAGCCGACTGAAACTGCTCATTAACAATGGTATTCAGGGGTTAATTCTGGTTTTGATTTCCCTGGCAGTTTTTCTCAACGTGCGACTGTCTTTTTGGGTAGCCTGGGGAGTTCCTTCCGCATTTTTGGGGATGTTTCTTTTGGCCAATTTATTCGGTATCACAATAAATATGATTTCGCTTTTTGGGATGATATTGGTAATAGGTATTTTGGTTGACGATGGAATTGTGATTGCAGAAAATATCTTCTCCCATTACGAAATGGGAAAATCGCCCATGAAAGCTGCGGTTGATGGAACCATGGAAGTGGTTCCGGCGGTTTTAACTTCAGTTACAACAACCATTGTAGCGTTTTTGCCCTTATTTGTTTTAACAGGTAGAATGGAGTTTATGTACGAAATGGCTTTTGTGGTGGTGGTGAGTTTGAGCATTTCTTTGCTCGAAGCTTTCTTCGTATTGCCAGCTCATATTGGAACTCCGAAAGTTCTTCGGACTGAGAAATCGCCCATTAGCAAGAAAATTCGTGGTACTTTGGAAAGTGGAGTCGATTTTCTAAGGTTTAAAATTTATGGCAGTATCTTAAGAACTACCATGAAGTATAAATACATCATGATTTTCATGCCGGTATTTCTAATACTGATTACCACAGGGCTTATTCGTGGCGGATTTATCAATTATACCTTTTTCCCTGCCATAGAATTCGATCAGATTCAAATTAACCTGTCCTATAAACCCGGAAGCGGGGAGGAGCGTACTTTTGAAACCCTAAAGAAAATAGAGACCATAGTTTGGCAGGTGAACGATGAGCTTATGCAGGAATTTAGCGACACAGCGAGCTTTGTTGAATATTCCTTTGTGGGCTTGGGTTCGGCTTTCGATGGTACCGAGGTTGGTGCCCATGCCGGCAATCTGTCCATCACCATGCGTGATATGGAGGGCAGTCCCATTTCAACGTCTGAAATAGCTAAACGAATGGGTGCCAGGATTGGTAAGATTCCCGATGCTGAAAAATTTAGTTTGGGTGGCCGAAATCGTTGGGGTTCACCTGTTTCCATCGGACTATTGGGTAAAGACCTGGTCGAGCTTGATCATGCCAAAGAATTGCTCATGCACAGATTGAAAGAAATGCCTGATTTAAAAGATGTTACCGAAAATAATTCTGTTGGAAAACGTGAAGTTCAATTGGTTTTGAAGCCTAAAGCCTATCTGTTAGGTTTGACTCAAACCCAGATTGCTGCTCAGGTTCGTCAGGGTTTTTATGGCGACCAGGCACAGAGACTTCAGGTGAATAAAGATGAAGTACGGGTTTGGGTGCGTTATCCTAAATCCGATAGGCTCAATCTGGCTCAATTGGAAAATATGAAGATTAAAACTCCTCTTGGCGACTTCCCCCTAAAGGAATTGGCTCATTATAATATAGAACGGGAACCTGTAAGCATCAAACACTATAGCGGCGCCAGAGAAGTGAGAATCGACGCCGACCTGGCCGATTCCTATGCCCCGGTACCGCCAATTCTGGAAAATATTCAGAAAACCATTATCCCCGAGCTTCAGCAAAAATATCGTGGCGTCGAAGTAATTTATCAGGGACAACAACGTGATAGCTCCGATGCAGGAAAAGAAATGGGGAAATACTTTGGCGTTGCTTTCCTAATCATTGTTCTCATCATCATGATTCACTTCCGTTCGTTCACCCAAGGCAGCATTATAGTTATGATGATTCCTTTGGGATGGCTTGGTGCGGTTTGGGGGCATGGCATCGAAGGTTATCCGGTTTCCATGTTATCAGCCTGGGGCATGGTCGCATTATCGGGAGTTGTAATTAATGATGCAGTGGTATTTTTGGATCGATATAACCAACTTTTAAAAGAAGGTTTATCTGTTTATGATGCCGTTTTTAAAGCTGGTATTTCCAGATTTAGAGCCATCATGCTAACAACCATTACCACAGTAGCTGGCTTATATCCGCTAATTCTCGAAAAAAGCTTTCAAGCCCAATTTCTTATCCCAATGGCCATTTCTTTGGCTTACGGAGTGCTTGTTGGAACAGCATTTATTCTCTTGTTTTTCCCATCGCTGATACTGGTACTAAACGATATGAAACGGGTTTATGAAGGTGGTAAATTGTGGCTGTCTCCGAAAAAGCAAATGATTGATGGAGAATGGGTTATAATACCTTTCCAATGGCCATCTCCGGAAGAGGTTGAACCTCCCATAAGAGACAGTAAACGGATTATTGAATAAACAGACTATAATTTATGATAAAGAAATATATATTCGTCCTTATTGCATTGGTGCTTTTTCAGCCTTATGTGTTGAATGCACAACAAAAGACACCTCTATCACTCGAAGATGCTGTGGCTATTGCTCTCAATCAAAATTTTGACATTTTAATCGGCAATAAAAACCTGGAATCGGCTCAGGTTAACAATAGCTGGGAAGCAGCTGGTATGTTTCCTTCTGTGGTTTTAGGAGCCAGTCAAACCAACCGGCTCGACAATGCTAAAGTTGTAACAACAGGCGATAGAGATGACTTGCTTCGATTGGGAATTCAGCCTTATGTGCAGGTACAATGGGTTCTTTTTAATGGATTCTCAGTTTATATAAATAAGGATAAGCTTTCCTTGATAGAGCAACTCTCCGAAGGCAATTCAGTGGTAATTATCGAGAACAAATTGCAAGCTGTTGTTTTGGCCTATTATAAAACCTTGCTCAATACAGAAAAGTTAGCCACCATTGAAAAGGTAAAAAAACTCAGCTTCGACCGATACGAGTATCTTCAGTCGAAAAAGGAATTTGGAACTGCGGTAACCTACGATGTGTTGCAAGCTAAAACAGCCTATTTGAGCGATTCGGCCAATTATCTGCTTCAAAGTCTGGAACTCAAGACATCGGAGCTGAATTTAAATTTGCTTATGGGTGTAGATAAATCGATGAACTATGAGCTCACAAGCGATTTTACGGCCAGTACTGAGTTTTATCCCTTTGCCGATTTGGAAGCAAAAATGCTTAGTGATAATAAAACCCTTCATAATCAATATATTAACATGGAAATATTGCAGAAGGATGTGGAGCTTGCCAAGGCCATTGTTTGGCCCACGTTAAGTTTGAGCTCAGGCACCGACTATATTTCCAGCCGGTCTCAATATCTGGGCTCCGATGCAGCATCCAGTTACTCCTATGATTTCTATGTAAATTTCAGTCTCAATTTTAATCTTTATAATGGAGGCAAAACACGGAGAGCTTTAGCCCAGGCCATGATAAAAGATGAGATTGGCCAGATTCAGGAAAGCCAGATGAAGCAGGTTTTATCCAATGGATTGTTCACCATTTACGAAATGTACAATATCCGCAAGCAATTGCTCGATATCACCAATGCCCGTCTTGAAGCTGCGCAGTTAAACCTTGACTTATCATCCGAAAAATTTAAAAACGGGAGTATTAATTCGTTCAATTTCAGGGATGTGCAGATTCAATATATAAATGCTGAATTTAGCAGACTTGAGTCGGTATATAATCTTATCGATACGCATACCGAGCTTTTAAGAATTACCGGTGGAATAATTTCTGAGTATAACTAAGTTCAAATTTGAAATAATACGAGCTCAGGTTTAAATGGTCGATGTGAAATCATGGTAATTAATGTTAAAAAATGGTGTAATAGCTCGGTTGAGCATCATAATTCATACTTTTGTCTTAAAATTTATTTAATCCTAAAAACTGTTTAAAAAATGAAAAAGATTTTACTTTCACTTGCTTTGCTCGTGACTTTTGGTTGGAACGCTATGGCTCAGGAAACTACATTAACTCCTGCCAATCCAAATGCCCCTGTCATTTCATTTGAACAATCGGAACACGATTACGGAACTATCTATCAAAATGGTGATGGAGAATACACATTTATTTACACAAATTCAGGAAAAGAACCCCTTATCATCTCAAGAGTTAAATCTTCCTGTGGTTGTACAATACCTAAATGGTCCCGTACACCATTAATGCCTGGTCAAACTGATAGTATCAATGTTCAATACGATACCAAACGATTGGGCTCATTTAACAAGACCATCACAGTTACTTCAAATGCTACTGTTACCGATGTTATCTTGAAAATAAAAGGACAGGTTATACCCGAACCAACCTCCGCAATTCCCGCAAATAACGTGGATAGCGAGATGTCGCCCATAAATAAATAGCTTTTAAAGCTCAAGGTATTAAAAAATATAGGAAATTTGTCCCGACGTTTTTACAGCGTCGGGATTTTTTTTAAATAACCAAATAAATGTATCATGCCAGGAATTTCAAATAAAGGCAAACTGATGCCCGAATCGCCCATCAGAAAGCTCGTGCCATTTGCCGAAGCTGCCAAAAAAAGAGGGGTTAAAGTCTTCCATCTTAACATAGGACAACCAGACATTAAAACCCCCGAAGTGGCTATGGAGGCCATCAGAAATTATTCCGAGAAAGTGGTGGAATATAGTCATTCTGCAGGTAATCAGAAATATAGAGATAAGCTTGCGGCCTATTATCAAAAAAACAATATTGATATAACAGCATCCGATATCATCATTACAGCGGGAGCTTCCGAAGCCATTTTGTTTGCCATTCAGAGCATTATGGACGAAGGCGACGAAATCATTATTCCTGAGCCTTTCTATGCCAATTACAACGGTTTTGCCACCAATGCAGGAGTAAAGGTGAAACCGATTTTTAGCCATATCAGCAATGGGTTTGCACTTCCTCCAATTGCCGAATTCGAAAAAGCTGTTACCGAAAAAACCAAAGCCATCATCGTTTGCAATCCCAACAACCCCACCGGTTATCTTTACTCCCTGGAAGAATTGGAAGTGTTGAAGCAAATTGCGCTTAAATACGACCTTTATCTCATAGCCGACGAAGTATACCGCGAGTTTGTTTACGATGGCGAAAAACACCATTCGGTGATGAATCTCGAAGGACTCGATCAGCACAGTATTCTCATCGACTCAGTTTCCAAACGTTATTCTGCCTGTGGGTTTAGAATCGGATGCCTCATTAGCAAAAACAAGCAGGTAATGGCCACCGCCATGAAATTTGCACAGGCTCGTTTGAGTCCGCCTAGTTTTGGACAAGTGGCAGCAGAGGCAGCATTGGAAACCCCCGCAAGCTATTTTACCGAAGTTGTTGATGAATATATTCAACGTCGCGATGTGGTGGTTCAATCCATTAATAAAATTGAAGGCGCTTACTGTCCAAACCCCAAAGGAGCTTTTTATGTGGTTGCAAAATTGCCTATAAAAGATTCCGACCATTTCTGCCAATGGCTTCTCGAAGATTTTTCTTTTGAAAATCAAACAGTTATGTGCGCTCCCGCCAGCGGGTTTTATAGCACAAAAGGGTATGGAAAAGATGAAATACGAATTTCTTATGTTCTAAATACCAGCGACTTGCGTCAAAGTATGAAAATTCTGGAGGAAGCATTAAAAGTTTACCCTGGTAGAATTTAGGTTTATTTAAAATATTTTAAGCTCAGGTAAACAACTTTATCTGAGCTTTTTTGTCTTTAATAGTGTACCTTTACAGGTCAAATCAAAAACAAACAAAGTTCAAATTCGGTATATTATGAAACGATCCCTATTATTCATGTTTTTGTTTATTCTCTTTTTTAGTGGGAGTAATAGTACAAAAATCTTAGGCTATAAGCCTGTCTATGTTTCAGAAGCAGAGGCTAAAATCGTAAGTTTTGAAGCTGCCAGAGAATTAAAAAATCAAGGCAAGATTTACATCAAAGACAATTATATTTTTGTGGGTGATATAGGTCTTGGGGTGCATGTTTTCGACAATAGCAATCCGGCAAACCCTCAGAAAATTGGCTTTTTGAAAATTTACGGAAACCACGATATTGCCATTAAAGGCAATTCTCTCTACGCAGATAATTATGAAGATTTAATTACTGTGGATATTTCGAATATTCAAGCTCCCGCTGTTACCAACAGAATTGCTGATATTTATCCTGTAGTGAACAGTATGTTCCCTCCCAATGTTCCCTATCAAACTTATTTTGAGTGTGTGGATCTGTCGAGAGGTTATGTGGTAGACTGGGTTCAGGCGGATCTGGATGATCCTAAGTGTTATACAAATAATTATTATTACGAATAATCTGATTATGAAAAAGTTAATATATATTTTAATGGCATTTGCTGGGATTGTGTTCTCTTGTTCCAAGAGTTCAGACAGCACCGAAACTCCCAACACCGATGGCTCCGGCCAGGGTGGAAGTATGGCAAAATTTAGTATTTCCGACAATTATTTGTTTGCAATAAACGAATATCAGCTCAAAGTTTACGACATTACAAATTCTGCACAGCCAGGCTTATTGAGCACCGTAAATGTGGATTTTGGAATCGAAACTGTATTTACACTCGACGATTTTTTATTTATCGGATCGGTCAATGGCATGTATATCTATGATATCTCCAATCCGTCGAATATTAAATACATGAGTTATTATGAGCATATTACAAGCTGCGACCCGGTTGTAGCCAACGATTCTCTGGCTTTTGTTACCTTGAATTCAACAAATTCATGCAACTGGAATAATGGCGCCAACAGACTTGATATTCTCGATATTTCCAATAAAACCAATCCCATATTGCTCAGCAGTGTGAACATGAGTGGTCCCAAAGGACTTGGACTTTATCAGAATTTTGTATTTGTGTGCAATGGCTCAGCGGGTGTTGTTATTTATGATTACTCCAATCCAAATTATCCACAATTAGTTTCGGGTATTCAGGGTATTGATGCCTATGATGTCATCATTAGAGGATCGCATATGTTTTTAATAGGAGCCGATGGATTGTTTCAGTACGAAATAACCGATGTTTACAATATTCAGCTCATAAGCAATGTCCTTTTTTAGTTAAAGATGGATATTGGCCGCTTTTTGATTTCACGATTTGTTGATATCAAACAGGATTCGAATAAATTGGTTATGAGCTCTTGATGTTAAAAAAGCTTAACCATTATTTATTTTGTAATATAATTTATTCTCTGGAGTTCTTATAGCGTAGGGCTTTAAGGAAAAGCTTAGTAGTTTTTTAACAATGACCCTCCAAAGTATTTTTGGAAATTTGACAATTAATACTTATATTTGTTAATCGGGTAATAATTCTCTCTAAATTAATACATTAGAACATGCGCCAGTTAAAAATAAATAAATCCATTACCAATCGCGAGAACGCCTCGCTCGACAAATATCTGACGGATATTGGTCGCGAAGAGCTCATTACTGCCGAAGAGGAAGTTATGCTGGCTCAAAAAATAAGGGAAGGAGACGAGCAGGCCTTAGACAGACTGGTGAAAGCTAATCTCAGATTTGTGGTTTCTGTTTCAAAGCAATATCAAAATCAGGGATTGAGCCTTCCGGACTTAATTAATGAAGGGAATGTGGGTTTAATAAAAGCAGCCCGCCGTTTCGACGAAACCAGAGGATTTAAATTCATTTCCTACGCTGTGTGGTGGATTCGCCAATCCATTCTTCAGGCTTTGGCTGAGCAATCCAGAATTGTTCGTTTACCGCTAAATCAGGTAGGATCTATCAATAAAATTAAAAAGACCATTTCTCACCTGGAACAGGAATTTAACCGCCCCCCATCTGAGGAAGAAATTGCGCACCATCTGGATACATCTGAATTTAAGATTAATGCTGCCATGCGCATTTCGAGCCGTTCGGTTTCAATTGATGCACCCATTTCTTACGAAGACGACACCAGCATGGTTGACTTTTTACCCAGCGACGACACTCCAGCCTCCGACGATAACCTGCTCAAGGAAAGTCTAAACAAAGAGATTGAGCGAAGCCTTTCTACTCTCACAGAGAAAGAGCGGGAAGTGATTAATTTGTACTATGGAATTGGAATGAATCATGGTTTAACGCTGGATGAAATAGGCGATAAATTCGACTTGACCCGCGAACGCGTGCGACAAATTAAGGAGAAAGCCATCCGCCGACTCAAACATCCTTCGCGAAGCAAACTGCTCAAATCGTATTTAGGACAATAATATAAAGGGGAATTTTTCCCCTTTTTTTATGACATTTTGTCAAAAATGCTGAAAAGCAGGGTTTTGTACTATTTTTGCTCTATGATGGCCATGAATTCACAACAGGAAAAAAATGAATTGCTGAGAGCTGCTTTCTGGCCCTTTGTCATGGCGCTCATCATGTGGTTGGTAAAGCTTGTGGAAACGCTTTTCCATTGGAGGTTTACTCAGGGCGGTGTTTATCCGCATCATCTGGAAAGTTTGGGAGGAATTATTACTATGCCATTTATTCATGGCGACTGGGAGCATTTGCTTTCCAATACCACCCCATTTCTTTTCCTGGGAACCATGTTGTTCTATTTTTATCGCGAACTGGCCTGGAAGATTTTTGTTCTTGTTTGGTTGTTAACGGGCCTTTGGCTTTGGCTTGGTGCCCGCGAATCGTATCATATTGGAGCCAGCGGAGTGGTGTATGGCCTGGTGGCTTTTTTGTTTCTATCGGGAGTTTTGCGCAATAACCGACGATTGCTCACCCTTACCTTAATTGTTACTTTTCTTTACGGAAGTATGATTTGGGGATTTTTTCCTGAGTTTTTCCCCGATAAAAACATCAGCTGGGAAGGGCACCTGTTTGGCTTTCTATCTGGCCTTTTAGCAGCTGTGGCTTTCAGAAAACAGGGGCCAAAAGAAGATGAGTTTCAGTGGGACGATACCGATGTGCCCGATGATGAAGATGCTTATTGGCGGTCGGAGCAATCAGCTGATAAAAAATCGCTGACAGAAGATGCCCGTCCAACTCAAATTCATTACCATTATCGCGAAAAGTGATTGATGGATTATATCTTCTTAAACATGAATCGGTTATAAAGAAGCAAGCCAAAAGCAGCAGCAAAACCAATGGCTGCTACAACCATCCAGATTTGCGACGGGTTATAGATTTCCCACAAATAGTTGATTGTTTCGCGGTGATTCATTCCCAATTGAGTGGAGAGAAAATTTATTTCCTCGGTTTGAGTTAAACCCTGGGGGATTGAAAAGTTTTGTTTGTCGGCTTCCATTCTCACAAAGCTGACCAAATCGCTGGTTTTTTGATAAACAGGCCCCGAAACCAATCCGGCTAAAATATTCCCCACAAACATAGGAATGAATGAATAACCCATATACAGCGCTTTCTTATCGGCGGGTGCAATACTTCCAATATACTCCGTAATCTTGGGCGATGCCGTCATTTCACCAATCCCAAAAATAAATAAGGCCACCAGAATAAACAGGGGATTTTGGGTGATTAAAGTCAGGCTGAGTCCAATGGTGGAGATGAGAAATCCGCTCACCATCACTTTTAAAGCTTTCCACCGCATGATGATGCTGCTCACCAAAATCTGAAAAAGAATAATAAACAAAGCGTCGAAATTGGTGATAAACTCAGGATCCATCTGATTGCCACGGCTATAGGTTTCCGAAATAAATGGCATGGAGTTGTTGAAGAAACTGACCCATGAAGAAGTATCTACCCATTGTTCAATAAAGACAGGCAATGTGAAAAACAGCTGCAGGTACATGGTCCAGAAACCCGCGGCAATCAATAGAAACAGCACGAATTTGAAATCGGCCATCACATGGATTATATTTCTAAAAATCGTTTGAAGGGTGACAATGAGCGAATCGGTATTTTCAATTTTGTCGGGCTCTTTATAAAAAAGGAGAAGGATAAAATTAATGGAAATGATTCCCGCCGACAAATAAAACACCATTTCGTAGGAAGTATCCTTAAACGCCAGGGTTAGTAGTGGACCGAAAAATGAACCAATATTCACCATCATATAAAAGATACCAAAACCAATGGAGGCAGTTTCTTTGGTGGTGGTTTTGGAAACTGTGGCTGAAATGATCGGTTTAAAGAGTGCGGCGCCAACAGCCAGATATAAATAGCTGATAAACACTCCGGTAAAGGTGTCGAAAAGTGGAATAATTGCAAATGCCGATGCATAAATGATGAACGAAAGAAACAGCACTTTTTTATATCCCCATTTATCGGCTATGGCTCCGGTGATGATGGGCAGGAAGTAAAGAATGCCCGTTCCCACACCCATAATGATACCTTTTTGATTTTGGCTGAATTCCAATCCGCCGAGTTCTCCCGATTTGGTGAGATAGTTGGCAAACAGCATAAAAAAGCCATACCAGGCAAAACGCTCAAAAAGCTCAATGGTGTTTGCAATCCAAAATGTTCGCGGAAATCTGCTGAAAATTCCTGTCATCCTATTATATTATTGATAAACAGATGCTAAAGCACCTTAAATTTGAGAATATATTTGTTTTTAACAGGATGCGTGTTGTGAAAACAAAACTCTAAAAACCAGAAACTTTATTCTAAGGAAGTGGATAATCAATTTCCACAAAGGTGCTGTCGCATTCCCAGTTGCAAGAAGTCGAATCCATTTCAATTAATTTGGAATCCACATAGATGCTGATGGAATAATCTGAGGTATCGTTTTTGGTTTTTGCCGATAAATACAAATAATCTAAGCTCTTAGCTTCAAAACGAATCCAGAAGGTATCCTGAATATTTTCATATTGCTCGGTGGTTTTGTTGGCATAAGCCGGATTCTTATAGGTTATGGTGAACCGTTTGCCATCGGGCAAATTGTTCCTTAACAAATATTCAACTTCGTAGGTTTCATATACCTGCTCAATATCGGTTTTGGAACACGAAAGAACGATACCCAAAACGATAATAACGACTGCTAAAAGGCTGATTGCTTTCTTCATTTCAACTATTTATGTACCAAGCAAAGATAGTATTTGATTGCCATCTGAGCAAACACTGGTGTAAAAAATTTAAATCACCCCCGATTCCAATAAATCAATACTTTTGCGGCTTAAAAATTGCAAAATGTTACTGAAAATATACCCTGAAAATCCTTCACCAAAATTAATCAACACGGTGATTGAATGTCTGATGGATGGGGGTGTAATCATATACCCGACCGATACTGTTTATGCTTTTGGATGCCATCCGAACAAGGCCAGGGCCATTGAGCGAATCAGTCAACTCAAGGGAATTAAGAAAAAGGAAGCGGATTTCTCTTTTATTTTCAGCGACTTGAGTCAACTTTCTGCTTTTACCAAAACCTTCGATAAATCGGTGTTTAAACTCATGAAGCGGAATTTGCCAGGGCCATTCACCTTTATTCTCGAAGCCAATAGCAGCATTCCTAAGATTTTCAACAACAAAAAGAAAACCATAGGAATCAGAATTCCCAACCACAGAGTTGCTTTGGAAATAGTGGACAAGCTCAATCATCCACTCATCTCGTCATCGGTTAATGATGAAGACGAAATACTCGAGTACAATACCGATGCGGAAATTCTCTACAACGATTTCAGAGACCGTGTCGATTTGGTAATCGATGGAGGCTATGGTGACAACCAGGCCAGCACAGTGGTGGATTGCCTGAACGGCGATTTCGAGATTCTCCGTCAGGGAAAAGGAATTTTAGAGTTTTAAGTAACTCATCTTCGCGTTCCCACTGACCGTTAAGCAATCACCAAATTCAGAATATAAGAGTTCCACTGATTTTAATAATTCTCTGCCGAATTCGCTGATAAACCCCTAATTGAATGGGTTTTGTTTCTATTTTTGAGCCTGAAAAAAATTAAAAATTAGCATATGTCAAAAAGAACAATTGTAACCTTGCCCGGCGATGGAATCGGAAAGGTTGTACTGGATGAAACCCTAAGAGTATTGGAAGCAGCCGGCTTTGAAGCCGACTATATTGAAGGCGATATAGGATGGGAATTCTGGAGGAAAGAAGGTAATCCGCTGCCCCAAAGAACCATCGATTTAATCGAGAAACACAAAGTCGCTCTGTTTGGTGCTATCACTTCCAAACCAAAAGATGCAGCTTTCGACGAGTTGGCTCCGGAGCTCAAAACCAAAGGTTTGGTTTATAGCAGCCCCATAGTTGGTCTTCGTCAGCATTTTGGTCTCGATATTTGTTTGCGTCCCTGCAAATCTTATATTGGAAACCCATTAAATTTTGTTCGTCGCGGACAAGGCACTACCATTGAAGAGCCTGCCGTTGATGTGGCCATCTTCCGCCAAAACACCGAAGGATTGTATGGTGGCGTAGAGTGGAGCAACCCACCGGTTCAGGTTTACGAAGCCATGATGACACACCCCAAATTTGTTCAGAATTTTGGTGCTACGCCTAAGGAAGAAATTTCGATCTCTACCCGTATCTTTACCAAAAAAGCTACCGAGAGAATTTTGAGAGCCGCTTTTGAACATGCCAATAAATATGGTTATAAATCGGTAACTGTTTGCGAAAAACCCAATGTGATTCGCGAAACCAGCGGTATGATGTATAAAATGGCGCAGCAAATGCAAAAAGCCGATTATTCTCATATCGAATTGTGGAATACCAATATCGATGCTCAAATGATGTGGCTTACAAAAAATCCTGAGGATTACGGAGTTATAGTAGCAGGAAACATGTTTGGCGATATCGTATCCGATGGTTTTGCCGGATTAATTGGTGGATTAGGTTTTGCAGCTTCTGCTCAAATGAACCCCGACACAGGAATTGGCGTTTTTGAACCCACCCACGGATCGGCACCAAAATATGCTGAATACGAAGTTTCCATAGTGAACCCAATCGCCATGATCGAATCGGCCTGTATGATGCTCGATTTTGTGGAAGAACAGGAAAAAGCTAAGAAAATAAGAAAAGCCGTTGCCGAAGTTATTGCCGAAGGTAAAGTTCGCACCTACGATATGATGAAAATGCGCGGAACCGCCAAAGTAGTGAACGAAGGCGCTGCCAGTACCCGTCAAATGGCAGATGCCATCATTGCTAAACTCTAATCGGAAATTCATTCAAAATGACTATGGAAAACCAGGCATATGTTTTGTGGCCCGAACTCAATTGGATTGAGAACGAGACTTTGCGCGATCAAACCGCCAAAACCTGGGAGCTGGCGCTTCAAAGAAGTGTGCTAACCCCCGATGATTTGAATAGAATTCCTTTCACGTTACTTTGTGGCCCCGATTTAAAAGTCACCTTTATGGATCACAAACGCTCAGTGGTTCACATTGCACGCGATGCCGGACAAAAAATCAATGATATGTATCACGGTGAACTTACCTGCGACATGGACGTGCTCATTGCTGGTGCTATTTTGGCCGATGTGGGAAAATTGCTTGAGTATGAGCTCGATGCCAATGGAAAAGCCGTTCAGGGTAATTATGGCAAATATGTTCGCCATCCTTTTTCGGGCGTGTCTTTGGCCGAAGAATGTGGAGTTCCCGCGGAGGTTTGTCATATCATTGCAGCCCATGCCGACGAAGGAAATATGATTAAAAGAACCACCGAAGCCTATGTGGTTCATCATTCCGACTTCATGACTTTTCTGCCTTTCAAAGAAAGACTAATCATTAAAAAATAAAATGAACCAGATAGAGAGATAGCAGGCTTTTGGGCTTGCTGTCTCTTTTTTTTAATAATTCCCTGACATGGATTTGTTGTTTTTAGCTCTTGCTCCTGTAATTGTTATCCTTGTCTATATTTATGTTCGAGATAAATATGAGAAGGAACCGGTTGGTTTGCTCCTTAAAACTCTTTTAGCTGGTGCTATTATTACCCTTCCCATTATTGTGGTCGAAGAATTATTAATGACATTTTATCCGCTTTTTACCGGATATATTCAGGTGGCCTACAGGGCTTTTGTGGTTGCGGCTTTCACCGAGGAATTATTTAAGTTTTTGGTGCTTTATTTGTTAATTCGTCGCAGCCCCCACTTCAATGAGCGATTCGATGGAATAGTATACGCTGTTTTTGTATCGCTGGGTTTTGCTGCGGTTGAAAATATTCTCTATGTTAGCTCGGGTGGAGCTTCGGTGGGGTATAGCCGTTCCCTGACTGCTGTTCCGGCTCATGCACTTTTTGGGGTGGTCATGGGATTCTATTTTGGGAAGTCACTTTTCATTGCAAAGACACGTTATCTCGTTCTCGCTCTGGTAATGCCCATTTTTTTTCACGGGGTTTACGACTTTATTCTTATGTCGCAAAATTTCCTGCTTCTGCTTTTATTCATCCCGTTTCTTATTTATTTATGGATAAATGGTTTTAGAAAAATCAATTATCTTTCCGACAAATCGATATTTAAAAAGTAATTAATTGATATAACCTATGAATCTAATTGAGAAAATTATTGCCAATCACTCGAAATACGACCAGGTAAAACCAGGCGATATTGTTGATATTGAAATAGATGCCCGTGCTGCCCGTGATTTTGGCGGTCCCAACGTTGTTAAAACTATGGAAACCAACAATCTAAAGGTAGATGATCCATCGAAAACCTTTTTTACCTTCGATACCAATCCCACGGGTTCCGACCAAAAATATGCAGTGAATCAGCAGGTTGTACGGGTTTGGGCTCGTAAACATGGTATTAAAGTTTACGATATCGACCATGGAATTGGAACACACACCATGATAAACGAAGGCATTGTATATCCGGGTGCAACCGCCGTTACGACCGATTCTCATGCCAATATTTTGGGCGCCATTGGTGCTTTTGGCCAGGGAATGGGAGACCAGGATATTGCAGCGGCTTTCAACCGGGGAAAGGTTTGGTTTAAAGTGCCCGAATCTGTTAAACTCAATTTTACAGGCACGCTTCCTGCTCATATCACAGCCAAGGATTTTGTTTTAAACCTGCTGAATATATTCGGAGCCAACGATTTACTGGGCTTTTCGGTAGAGCTATATGGCGATGTAATCGACCGTTTTAACTTGTCCGACCGCATAACCATTGCCAGTATGGGAACCGAGATGGGAGCTATTATTCTCCTTTTCACACCCACCGAAGAAATAATGAAATATGCCGAAGAGAAAGCCGGTCGTAAGTTGAACCCAATTTTTGCCGATAGCAATGCACAGTATGCTCAGGTTCATCAAATTGATGTTTCAAACTTTGTACCCATGGTGAGTCGTCCGGGCGCTCCACACGATACTGTGGAAATACCTGTTGGCGACAAAATAAAAATTGACAGTGCTTTTGTGGGAAGTTGCACCAATGGCCGCATAGAAGATATGCGTGCTGTGGCCAATATCCTTAAAGGACGCAAAGTAGCGCCAGGCGTGGTGTTGAAAATTGTTCCAGCCACCGACGATGTTTGGATGCAATGTATGGGAGAAGGACTGTTCCGCATTTTTAAAGATGCAGGAGCTATGGTTTCCAATGCTGGTTGCGCTGGTTGTGCAGCCGGACAGGTGGGTCAGAATGGTCCGGGCGAGGTAACTATTTCCACTGGTAACAGAAACTTCCCCGGTAAACAAGGCAAAGGAGCTGTTTATCTGGCTTCACCAGAATCGGTAGCTGCCAGTGCTTTGGCCGGCTATATTACCGATGCAGCCCATATTCCCGATGAACCTATGATTTTTGTGACAGGTAATGCTACCCTAAAAAATACTGAAACTACACAAAATCAAGCCATTGCTGATGATAAACCCACTGTTGTTCAGGGAAGAGTTTGGTATATTGACGAAGACAATATCGACACCGACATGATTTTCCATAACCGTTATTTAGCCATCACCGACATTAAGGACATGGGGCAATACACTTTCGACAATCTGAAAGGTTATGAGGATTTTAGCAAAAAGGCCAAAGCTGGTGATATTGTGGTGGTAGCTAAAAACTTCGGAAGCGGCAGTTCGCGTCAACAGGCGGTTGATTGCTTTATTTCGCTTGGAATTCAGGCTGTTATTGCCGAATCGTTTGGAGCTATTTATGAACGAAACGCCATCAATGCAGCTTTCCCCATCATGACCTATCCATCACTCGAAGGTTTGAAACTTGAGACTGGCGATTCCATAAAAGTGGATTTTAACACAGGGATGATAGAAAACCTCACCAAAGGAACTACCGTTTCGGGCGATCCATTCTCCGAAGTACAATTGGAAATCTATCAAAAAGGCGGATTGTTTTAGTCTGAAAAAATCTAAAGAAAAAAAGCTGCTCATCATGTTGAGCAGCTTTTTTTATTGCCTGTAAACAAAGGCGTTTATGTTCATTCCGGCACCCACCGAAGCGAATAAAAGAATATCGTTCTCGTTGATTTCGTGACCTTCACATTCGCCTTTCAAAATGGTATCGTATAAAGTTGGAATGGTGGCAACGGAGCTGTTTCCCAAAAACTGAATGCTCAATGGCATAATGCCTTCGGGGCTTTGAAGTTTATTCAGTTTATAAAGCCTTTTTATGATGGCTTCGTCCATTTTTTCGTTGGCCTGATGAATGAGAATTTTATTGACCTGATCCAGATTGATTTGAGCTTTATCTAAAGCGGCCTGCATTGCAGCAGGAACCTTGGAAATAGCATATTCGTATATTTTCCGGCCATGCATTTTAATGTATCTGATTTTTGAGTCTTCCAGGGGTTTGTTCGATTCTCCCAGAAACAAATAAAAGGCTTCTTCAAAGGTATCGGTGCGAACTGCTGAGGATAAAATCCCCCTTTTTTCTTCTTCCATTACACCTTCCACAATACAAGCTCCGGCGCCATCGCTGTAAATCATGGTATCGCGGTCGTAAGGATCAACAACACGGCTCAGAGCTTCGGAGCCAATAACGAGAAAACGCTTGCCCAAGCCCGCCTTAATGTAGGCATCGGCTTGCAAAACTCCCTGAATCCATCCGGGGCAACCAAAAAGCACATCGTAGGCCACACATTCCGGATTCTTTATCTTCAGTGAGTGCTTAACCCGTGAAGCTAAGCTGGGGAGAATATCGGTTTGAATGGTGCCTTCAATTACATCGCCAAAATTATGGGCCATAATGATCTGGTCAATGGTTTCGGGATCGATATTGGCATTTTTAATGGCTTTTTCAGCAGCAATAAATGCAATATCCGATACAGTTTGGTGATCGTTGATATATCTTCTTTCGCTTATTCCGGTTATTTCGTTGAATTTCCGAATGATATTTTCGCCGGAATCGTCGAGTTTTTCTTTATTGGCATCGTAAAAATCCTGATTTATAAAGTCCACATTTTTAATGACTTTAGTAGGAATATAGCTTCCTGTTCCCCTGATTATGGTGTTCAAATAGGCCATAAATTAAATTTTTCGGTTTTGGGGGCTAAAGTAATTATTTATTCCTTTGGCTGAATTGTTTGCCAATGTTGAATATTTTCTTTACCTTTAAATAAATAATAGGTGCCATGAATAAGCTTATTTTTCTGTTTTTCCTGACTTTTCCTGTGGGGCTTTGGGCTCAGGATTTCGATATTTACAAACGAATTACCGACGATAAGGTGAAAATTCCAGCGGTATACTCCTCCACCGAGTTGAACGAATTTCAATTATTGTCGCGCGATGCCCGAATGATGGATATGGCTTATGCCATGATAGTTCCAGGCTATGTGCACTTTAAAGCCAAAGAGCCTAAAGCAGGATATTATTTGCTTACCGGCAGGTTGATTGGCTTTGCCGGCGTGGCCTACAGCTATTATAAGCTTGAGGAACACGGAGAAACAATTTTCAGCAATCTGGATAATAATCCCGAAGTCCCCGAAGTTAAAACCTATAAATATATTGGCGCTGCCTCGGTGGCATTGGTGTTTTTTACCTATTTCTACGATTGGATTCATGGGAAAGTAGTGTTGGAGAAAAAGCAGGAAATCATTCGCTATAAGTATGGATTTAAACTTCAGATGGAAGGAACAGGGGGTGTGAGCCTTCATAAGCGGGTTTATCCTTCGTTTGGTGTATCTTATTCATTTTAAAGGAATTAATTATGAAAAACATTTATATTTCCCTGTTGGCCTTATTCCTTTCATCCAATCTGATGGCCCAATTCAGTCTCGAAACGGAGTTGCAATATTTACAACATATAAATCCCCAGAACAGAGTGGATTTGATTGAGAACAATCTGCCCAATGCCGAAGGAATGCTGGAACAGATTCTTCAAAACCCCAGGCCTTTTTCACAAAAATCGGTGTCCATATTTATTACAGAGCTTGCCTATTCCTATTTATTGACCGATGAGCCCGAAGCAGCCCTACATCGTTTGTTGCTGCAACGCTGCCTGTTTCCTTTCGATTCGCTCGATGCCTATTCGTATGGTCTGTTTGATGAAGTTTGCCTGCGCTGCGGATTGGGCTTTGACCAGGTTCAGCCGTTGTGGAAAAATTCTTCGGCTTTTCAGGAATTCAACTTTGACCAACAAATTCTTTTAAGTATCAAGCTTTCGGTGTCGCTATATTTAAAGGAAATGGAACCCTATATTTTGCAATCGGCTCAGGTATTCAAAAGCCGAAATAATGTGAGTCCACTTTGGCTCGATGAATGGCTGTATTTTAGCAAGATACGGATTCGCGAAAAGCAAAAAGAGTTACTGATCGATTTAGATAAAAATTATGCGGGAAAAGTAGACATTTCGACCATCGAAAGCGAAAAACTCCGCAAAAAAGTATATCGCAAAAGCATCAGGTATTATTTGAAAACCAATTCATTTCATGGTGCGGGAGAATTGATTCATTCCTATGAAATTGAAAATCAAAATGTTTTAGAGAGCTTCGATTTGTGCTTCAAGAAACTTCGGTTGCTGGTTCGCTGGTAAACGAGAAGTTTTTAGTCCACAAGACTTTTAACAATTTCCTTTATTGATTTGATTTGATGGATATGCTCAATACTCGGACCTGCAACCCAAAAAGTCTTGTAAGTACTCTTGAATGCCGCTTTTTCAATGGCTTTCATTCCTTTCACAGCCACAAACATTTTGATTATTTTTTTCAGGCTTTTGTGTTTCAGCATCATGCGTTGCAGAAAACCGGCTTTTGTTCCAATTTTCTGAACATAGGGTGTATTGATTACGGTTAGGGGAGAGCCCGACAAATTGCTGGTCATCACCACATCTTTGGCGCCATAGTCAATGAGTGCCTGTTTATAGTCCTGACTTACAGGTGCTTCGTGCGAAGCGATAAATACAGTGCCCACTGAAACACCATCAACGCCCAAAGCCATTAGTTTCTGATAAGATTCTTTATTGCTGACTCCCCCGGCTCCGATTACAGGAATCTGAAATTTAGCTTTCAAGGCTGGAATCAATCTTTCGGCGGGTTGTCCACCGGCATGTCCGCCAGCTTCGCGGGTTACAGCAATGAGCGCATCGGCGCCCAAATCCACCACTTTTTGCGCGTAAACTGCATCCACCACATCGCAAAAAACTTTGATTCCCAATGGCTTGCACAGTTCAATAACTTCCTTGGGGCTACCCAGAGATGTGATAATAAAATCCACTTTCTTATCCACACAGGTTTTGAGCTGAGCTTTATATTTTATGTTCGATTTATTGACAATGAGGTTTACACCAAAAGGCTTGTCTGTAGCAGCTCTTATCTCATCAATGGCTTTCCTGAAATCTTCGTCGGTTCGGTAATTAAGTGCCGGAAATGCAGCGGTAATACCACTTTCAAGCGCGGCGATTATCATTTTAGTGTTCGATATCAAGAACATGGGAGCCATGATGATGGGGTGTTCAATGTTGAACATTTCGGTAAGACGTGTCTTCATATTTGGTTTTTTGGATTTCAAAAATATAAAAAAATACTATGCATGCATAGTTTATTTCTGTTAATTCCTAGTAAATGAAACGGGAAAGGTGATAGCATTTTAAAAATCCACTATTTTAGCACCCATAATATTAAAACCGAATCGATGCGAAGATTGTATATTTTCCTGTTTCTCCTCCTGATGGTGGAATTGGCTCAGGCTCAGATTAGTTATGGTGGAAAGCCATTTAGCTTTGGCAATAGTGAATTAAAAACCGGAATTGATTATAAGATTATGCCGGAAGTGGATGTGGAGAAGCTTCTTTTTGAAGACGCTTTAGACGAGTCAAATCCTGATATCCCCTGGCGATTTGGCTTCGATATGCCTGTGAATTATAGTCTGGAGAATTCTGGAACATGGGAATCGCTTCCAAATGGAGACAGACTCTGGAGATTGGAAATTATTTCCTATGGTGCCATGTCAATCAATTTGATATTTAGCAAATATCATATGCCCGATGGAGCCAGTTTATTTGTTTACAACAAGCAAAAAACCCATGTTTTGGGGAGTTTTAATATGAACAACCACAATCCCGATGGTGGATTTGCCACTGCGCCCACAATAGGGGAGAGTTGTATTTTAGAGTATTACGAGCCAGCCACAGGTTTGGGTCGGGGAATGTTGGAAGTTAGCTATGTAATTCATGGCTATAAAGATATCTACAGCAATACGGACAAGGGATTTGGTAGCTCAGGCGCCTGCAATGTGAATGTCAATTGCCCCGAAGGCGACGACTGGCAAAACGAAAAGCGCGGGGTGGCCATGATTTTATTGGCCAATAATGCCAGAAAATGCACCGGCTCACTCATCAACAACACAGCGCAGGATGGAACACCTTATTTTCTAACAGCATCCCATTGTCAGGGAGGCGAAAATACCTGGATTATTATGTTCAATTACGAAAGCCCAGGTTGCGAGAATGTGGATGGCCCAACCAATCAGTCTGTGCAATATACCACGCTTCGCGCCAGCAACGTTGCTTCTGATGTTTGTCTGATTGAACTTTCTCAGGTTCCGCCTGTGGAATACAACGTATATTATAATGGTTGGAACAGGTCTGACAATCCCTTTATAAATACCACCTGTATTCACCACCCCAGCGGCGATATTAAAAAAATCACCTTCGATTATGATACCTGCGTTTCCGATCAGTATTATGGAAATCAGGGGGTTGAGAACAGCCATTGGAGAATAAATGTTTGGGATTTAGGAACCACCGAGCCAGGCTCATCCGGCTCCCCCTTGTTTAACAGCCAAAAGCAGATTATTGGTCAGTTGCATGGTGGTTACGCCAGTTGCACCTCCTTAACCGCCGATTGGTTTGGCAAATTTTCAACCAGCTGGGATTACACACCAACGCCCAATTACAGTCTCTCCAGCTGGTTAGATCCTCTGAATTCAGGGGTGACCTCTCTGGAAGGAATGGATCCGGGATTGAGTTCATTTGCCAATAACGCATCTATTCCATTTGCCATTGAACCTATCAACCAATATGCTGGTCCATCAACAGTTCGGCCCACTTTTGTCATTAGGAATATGGGCAACAATCCATTAACAACACTCAATGTTAAATACAAAATTGACGAAGGCGAATTTATTGAAACAACCTGGACAGGTAACCTGGCAACTTACGACACAGCTCAGGTAAAATTTCCAGCCATCGAAATCACCTATGGTCAATTTACATTTCTGGCCGTTAGTTCCATGCCCAACGGACAGCCCGATGAATTCCCTGAAAATGATACCTTATCAATCAATGTAAGTGTTGATTTGGACTATGACATAGAGCTCACCGAAATCATTTCGCCCAATGGAATCAATTGTAATGGGGATACTTTAGATACAAAATTCATTATTAAAAACATTGGATTTGAATCAGTTAGTAATATAGTTGCCATGGTAAAAATTGACAATCAGATTCCGGAAATTATTGAACTGGATGGAAGTTTAGCGCCTGGAGCTTTAAGATATGTAGTTCTTGATCCTATTGGGCTCGATGCGCAATGGCATAGCCTGAGTATCGCTGTTAATGTGGAAGGCCTTAATGACCAAAATCCAAGCAATAATTCATCGACGGTGTTTTTCAACTCCTATGGGAACAATATCCGCTTGTCGATTACTACCGATAATAATGGTTCTGAAACCAGCTGGAAATTAAGCTCAACCGAAGGCGAGCTTATATCATCAGGCTCAAATTATCCAAGCAATGTAAATACCAAAGAATCCTTTTGTTTAGCCTCGGGATGTTATAAATTCACCATGTACGACAGTGGAGGAAATGGAATCCAAAATGCCGAGGGTTTTTCATTAGAGAACCTGAACACTCAAATGCTATTATATCAGGCAACCACTTTTGGCGACAGTTTGACAACATATTTTTGCATCAGCCATGAGCTTTCCTGCAATTTTGCTTTGGAATCGGTGAATGCATGTACCAATTCCGATGTGGCATACATCAACAAGAGTACCGCAGCAGATTACTATTCCTGGTTTTTTGAGGGCGGATTTCCTGTGGCGAGTAATTTAGCCAGTCCGGTAATACAATACAGAAACCCAGGAGTTTTCGACGTGAAATTAATTGCCTGGCAAGGAAATACCCAAATTGAAGCGCTCAAAGAAGATTATATAACAGTGGTTACATGCTCAGGTACAGAAGAAGTGACACATAAAAATTTCAGTATTTACCCAAACCCCACTACTGGTCGCTTTTCAGTAAAAATGGAGCCGGGAACTCCTTTCACCGAAGTTTCCATTTATGGCTTGCCCGGTAATCTTATTTTCTCTCAATCCTTGGAGCCCTATGGAACAACCAATTTTGAGTTGGACCTCGCTCCCGGTATTTATACAGTGGAGTTTAAATCGGGACAATTGACAGAGCAACAGTTGCTTATGATAAACAAATAACCTTATGATTGGATTTCTAAAACCAAAAAGTGCACAGGCTTCTTTGCCCGATGAGCAAATAGACAAAGAGTATAAAAAGCTCAGATGGCGTGTATTTTTAGGGATTTTTATAGGTTATGCCTCTTATTATCTGGTGCGAAAGAATTTTTCGCTCATCATGCCCGATCTCATTGAGCAGGGCTATACCAAAGCGCAGTTGGGTTGGGTACTTTCAGCAATAAGTATTTCCTATGGCATTAGCAAATTCATCATGGGTGGAATCAGTGACCGAAGCAATTCCAAGATTTTTCTAAGTCTGGGGTTGGTTCTTTCCGCAGCTACCATGATATCTATGGGACTTATTCCGGCCCTCACCAGCTCGGCCATAATTATGTTTATCGTTTTGTTTTTCAATGGCTGGTTTCAGGGAATGGGATGGCCAGCTTGCGGACGAACCATGGTTCATTGGTTTTCGGTGAGTGAACGCGGAACAAAAATGTCGGTTTGGAATGTTGCCCATAATATAGGCGGTGGTTTAATAGGCCCGTTGGCTATTTTGGGGATTGCAATCTTTGGCGACTGGCAAAGCGCCCTGTATTTTCCAGCCATAATTGCTTTAATTATTGCCGTTGGAATTTATTTCATTATGGAAGATACCCCACAAAGTTGTGGATTGCCCTCCATTGAGAAATGGAAAAACGAATATCCGGTCGATTACCATCCCGAGAAATCGGAACAGGAGCTAACCGCCCGCGAAATATTTTTCAAATATGTTTTTAGCAACCGGTTCTTATGGTATATCGCTTTGGCCAATGCCTTTGTATACCTCATTAGATATGGTGTGCTGGACTGGGCGCCAACCTACCTCAAGGAAACCCGCAATCTGGACTTGTCAACCAGCGGTTGGGCTTATTTTCTTTATGAATATGCGGGGATTCCGGGAACTTTGTTGGCAGGATGGCTCAGTGATAAAGCTTTTAAAGGACAGAGAGCCCAGGTGAGCATTATCTACATGGTTTTTGTTCTTCTATTTGTTTTTGCCTACTGGTTTGCTCAATCCATGTGGCTTATCAATCTTTCGCTCATTGCCATCGGTTTCCTTATTTACGGTCCCGTGATGCTCATTGGAGTTCACGCCCTGGATTTGGCTCCAAAAAAAGCTGCAGGAACAGCCGCTGGTTTTACAGGCCTTTTTGGGTACCTGGGAGGAGCGCTGTTTGCCAATATTGCCATGGGGCATATTGTTGATGTATTTGGCTGGGATGGTGGTTTTTATGTGTTAATTCTAGCTTCAATAATATCCATTTTATTATTAACGCTTACCATCAATATGAAGACCTTAAACACCCCTTTAAAACCGTAACTATGAAAACCACAGTATCTTTAATTCTGGTGACTTTAATATTCATGTCTTGCAAAATGAACTCGTCTAGAGAAAAAATATTCGTTCCACGCGATATTGTTATTGCTCATCGCGGAACAACCTATTGGGCACCCGAAGAAACAGAAGCCGCCTATATCTGGGCGAGAAACCTGGGGGCGGATTATCTGGAGGCCGATATTCAACGAACTAAAGATGGCGTGTTGATTGCCCTTCACGATGAAAACCTGACCAGAACAACCAATATAGCTTCAATCTATCCCGATCGGAAGGATTTGCCAGTTTCTGAATTCACGTTAGATGAATTATTGATACTCGATGCCGGAAGCTGGTTTAACCAAAAAAATCCGGAACAGGCTCACGAAGAATTTTCAGCCATGGCGCCTATCTATGCCACCAGTCAAATTCCAGTTAGCATAACAGCGGAAGGCAGGGTAGTGTCGTTTTCAGGCGACACAACAAAGGCGTATATTGGTGGATTTCAGGGGATTTTGGTATTGGAAGATGTGGTAAGGATTGCCGAAGGATATCGGATAGCCAAGGATGAAAATGGAATGAGATTGTACGAAAAAGTAGAAAATCAAGGGAAAACCAGCTACAATTTTTACTATGTAAAAGATACAACCAACCCTGGACATAAGCCCGGTGTGTATCTCGAAACCAAGGAACCCCGACTGTTTCCGGATATGGAGCACGATTTGTTTAAAGAGCTTGAAAGGATGAGATGGAATAATTTTACACATCCAATAAGCGATACCACCATTCGAAAAGAAGGAAAAGTAAGCATTGGAGAAACATCGGCCAGAGTAATACTGCAAACCTTTTCGCCCGAAAGTCTCAAGAAGCTACATATTCATTTTCAAGGTAAAGTGCCAACAACTTTTTTGTTGTGGTTGGGCGACTTTTATATGCAAGAAAACAATATTACCTGCTATTTTGAGAGCCTGAAATGGGCCAAAAAGCACAGTGCGCATATTATTGGTCCCAGTATTTCGGGAGCACCCAATCAATATGCCGATTTGTTAACCGAGGAAAACTACCGGTGGATTCGCAGTCAGGGGTTTTTAATTCATCCCTATTCCTTTGATGGTAACTACCAGATGATACAATATGGCCCCTGGAGCGATGGAATGTTCACCAACAGAGCCGATTTAACGCTGGAGTATTACCGAAATCAAGCCCACAGATAACAGTTTGCTGGCAATCCTAAAAATGGTCGCCCCACATCTTACAATAATCTTGCATTAATTAAAAAACTCGTATATATTTGCAATTAAGATTTGGTTAATTTGGTTTATGAAAGATGCAAGCACACTGATTTCGGGTATCTACTATAAAGTCAAACTGCTCGTTGATCATAATAAAAGATTAACATTAGAAATCGAGAGTTTAAAACATCAAAATCTAAAGCTGAAGAACGAGCTGATAAGTCAGGATGAGTTATTGCAAAAGCTACAGATAGAGTTTGATGAATTAAAAATAAATAAAACCATTGGTTCGGATGAAAACAGGGAAAAAAACCTTGTGGTCATTGATGAGTTGGTGCGGAGAATTGACAAAAGTTTAAATCTTTTAAATAAATAGTCTGATGGTTGAGCATTATATCAAGGTTACCATAGCAAACAGACCTTACAGACTAAAAATAGAATCAGAAGAAGATGAAGAAGTTATTCGTAAATCGGCAGAGCATATCGGGAAATTGATTAGTGAATACAGCAGTAAATATCACTACAACGATTTTCAGGATTTATTAGCCATGATTTCCTTGCATTTAGCGAATAATAGTTTATCTTTACAATCGCAAATCGACTACAGAGACGGAAAGCTCATAGGAAATTTGCAGGAAATTGATGAGTTTTTAAATGCTCAGGAGATATAAAAGATTAAAACATAGTTCTTTGAAAAAATATTCCGCATAATTTCTTATGTATGTAAATTCAACATTACTACAATTAGGGATAAGCTCTATAAAGGTAATTAGAACAGGCCTCAACCCGTCAAAGGGTATCGGTTTTCCGGTCAGTGGACGTTCGAGGCACCAGGCAGCCCTATAAATGAAAATAAAGGGGTTTACAACTCCGGGAATTATGCGGTTTTTTTCTTTTTTACCGCCCATTACATCGCCCGAACTACTTATAAAACATTAAATTATGACTGTGATATTGTACGCAGTTTTCTTAGTAATAGGTGCCGGTCTGGGCTTTTTTATGGCCACTATAGTGGTTAGAAAAGCCGTTGAAAGAAAAAGCATCCATCTGCTGCAGGAAGCTGAAGAAAAAGGCGAAGTAATCAAGAAAGAAAAGATACTTCAGGCCAAAGAAAAGTTTTTACAACTAAAATCGGAGCACGAAAACATTATTCAGGGAAAAAACAGTGCCATAAACAAGGCAGAATCCAGAATAAAACAAAAAGAAAACTCCATCAACCAACGACTCGAAGATCTCAATAAGAAAAATCAGGAGGTGAAAGCCATCCGCGAAAACCTTAGCCAGCAATTACAAATTGTGCAAGCCAAAGATGAGAATCTGGAGAAAATGACTCAATCTCAAATTCAACAACTCGAAGCCATTTCTGGCTTAAGTACTTCCGACGCCAAAGCGCAACTTATTGAGAAAATCAAAGACGAAGCCAAAGCCAATGCCATGGTTTATGTCAATGACATTATTGAAGAAGCTAAACTTTCGGCGGATCAGGAAGCCAAAAAAATTGTGATTGAATCCATACAACGTACTGCTGCCGAACATGCCATTGAGAACAGTGTTTCGGTATTCCCCCTCGAAAGCGATGAAGTTAAAGGTCGTATCATTGGTCGCGAAGGCCGGAATATCAGGGCTCTCGAAGCGCTTACAGGCATCGAAATCATCATCGACGACTCACCGGATGCCATCATTCTTTCGGGTTTCGACCCCGTTCGCCGCGAAGTGGCTCGTTTGTCGCTGCAAAAACTTGTAACTGACGGACGTATTCACCCCGCCCGTATCGAAGAAGTCGTTACCAAAACGAAAAAACAATTAGAAAAAGACATCATCGAAACCGGAAAACGTACATTAATTGATTTGGGGATTCACAACATGCATCCCGAATTGATGCGTATGGTGGGCCGGATGAAATATCGTTCCAGCTATGGACAGAATCTGCTTCAGCACAGCCGCGAAGTTGCCAATCTCTGTGCCACCATGGCCAGTGAGCTCGGTTTGGATCCTAAAAAAGCCAAACGTGCCGGATTGCTTCACGATATAGGTAAAGTGCCTGATAATGAGCCCGAATTGCCACATGCACTTTTGGGTGGTAAATTGGCCGAAAAGTATAAAGAGAGCGACGATGTGGTGAATGCCATTGCATCGCACCACGATGAAATAGAGATGACCAGCCTGCTTTCGCCCATTGTTCAGGTTTGTGATGCCATTTCTGGCGCACGACCAGGTGCTCGCCGCGAAGTAGTTGAAGCCTATATTCAGCGATTGAAGAAACTCGAAAGCATGGCCCGTGAATATGAAGGTGTTGTGAAAACATACGCCATTCAGGCCGGTAGAGAACTCCGCGTAATTGTGGGCGCCGATCAAATCGACGACAATAAAGCCGCTGAGCTGTCCTACGATTTGTCCAAGAAAATTCAGGATGAAATGAAATATCCCGGACAAATAAAAATCACTGTAATCAGAGAAACCAGAGCTATAAGCTACGCGAAATAATTACCTTAATGAATAACTCCGAAGCCATTGGATTAACCTCCAGTGGCTTTTTTATTGAAAACAATTTGTTATTCAAATATTATTGCGGCTAGATTTTTTAATTTTACCGTCTAAATGTCCCAAAATGAAAAATAAGTCATTAATCCCCCTTTTTAAACATATTAAAGCCCAGTTTAAGGGTGAATTTTTTGCCGATGAAACCCACCGCATTCTCTACGCCACAGATGCATCGGCCTATAGGGAAAAGCCTTTGGCTGTTGCTATTCCTAAGGACAAAGAGGACATTGAAAAACTTATCAAGTTTGCCCGTGAACACAAATTGGCTCTCATTCCAAGAGCTGCCGGAACCAGTTTGGCCGGACAAGTTGTAGGCAACGGAATTGTAGTTGATATTTCGAAACATTTCCGCAATATTCTGGAGATTAATCATGAGGAGCGATGGGTTAGAGTTGAGCCCGGCGTGGTTCGCGATGAGCTGAACATGGCACTGGAACCTTATGGTCTGTTTTTTGGTCCCGAAACCAGCACCAGCAACCGCTGCATGATTGGCGGAATGGTGGGCAACAATGCCTGCGGAGCTCACAGTCTTATTTATGGAAGTACCCGCGATCATACGCTCGAAGTTACCGCTTTTCTGAGCGATGGAAGCGAGGTGGTTTTTAAACCGGTCAGTAAAGCAGAATTTGATGAAAAGCTCAAGGGAAATAGTTTAGAATCTGCAATCTATCAGAACATTGATACGATTTTAAAGAACCCCAAAAACCAGCAGGAAATTCTTGAGAACTATCCCGATAAATCTCTTGAACGACGTAATACAGGTTATGCAATCGATTTGCTGTTAGACTCCGAACGATATTCTTCGGCAGTCAACCCTTTTAATTTTTGCAAGCTTCTGGCGGGTTCCGAAGGAACTTTGGCTTTTACAACCGAAATCAAGCTCAATCTGGTGCCGCTTCCACCCAAGCATAAAGCACTGGTTTGCGTTCACTTAAACAGCGTTAAAGAATCTCTTTTGGCCAATTTAATTGCCTTGAAATATCAACCCTATTCGGTGGAGCTGATGGATAAAGCCATCATGGATTTGACCAAGGTAAATAAGGAACAGGATAAAAACAGGTTTTTTGTAATTGGCGATCCGGGAGCCATTCTTATCGTGGAATTTGCTGAGGATATTCCCGAGCAAATTATAGAAAAATCGAAAGCCATGGAGCAGGAAATGAAGGCAGCGGGTTATGGATTTCATTTTCCGGTGGTTACAGGGAAAGACATGGCCAAGGTTTGGAATTTGCGTAAGGCAGGTCTTGGGGTTTTATCGAATATGGTTGGCGACGCCAAGCCCGTACCTGTTATAGAAGACACCGCTGTCAATCCCGAAGTATTGCCCGGATTTATCGATGAAATAGATGCCATGCTGGCCCGATATAATAAAACCTGTGTCTATTATGCCCATATTGCCACTGGCGAGCTTCACCTGCGACCTGTGTTGAATTTGAAAGATCCTTCCGATGTGGAGCTCTTTCAAAAAATTGCCCACGATACCGCAGTGATTGTAAAAAAATACAAAGGCTCCCTTTCGGGGGAACATGGCGACGGACGATTGAGGGGCGAGTTTATTCCACTGATGATGGGCGACCACATCATGAGTCTGTTCGAAGAAGTTAAAAATGCCTGGGATCCGGAGCATATTTTCAATCCCAACAAAATTATTAAAACACCACCCATGAACTCATCGTTGCGCTATGAAGGGGTGGAAGATAAACCGGAGCCAGAAACCTATTTTCGATTCGATCAGGGGCCGGGAATGCTGCGATCGGCGGAAAGGTGCAACGGTTCGGGCGATTGCCGTAAATCGCACATTATTGGCGGAACCATGTGCCCCAGCTATCAGGCCACGCGAAATGAGAAGAACACCACACGAGCCAGAGCCAATATTCTCCGCGAGTATCTAAGCCGCTCCGAAAAACCCAACCCTTTTGACCACGACGAAGTTTATGAAGTGCTCGACCTTTGCCTGAGTTGCAAAGCATGTAAATCGGAGTGCCCGTCGAATGTGGATGTGGCCAAGCTCAAAGCCGAGTTTTTGCAACATTATTACGATGCCAACGGAGTTCCCCTCAGGAGCAATCTCATAGCTCATATCACCGAAATTAACCGGATGGCTTCCTTTTTCCCCCGCATTTACAATGCTTCTATGAATTTTTGGGGAGCGAAATTGGTAATGAGAATGCTGGGGTTTGCTCCCAAACGGAAATTACCAGCGCTTTCAGGAACAACAGTAAAAAAATGGTTTGGAAAGCATCAGCAAAAACAAGAATCTGCCACCCGCATGGTTTATTTGTTCAACGACGAGTTTACCAATTTTAACGATTCGGAGATAGGAATAAAAACCATTTTGTTGCTCAACAGTCTGGGTTACAAAGTGATTATACCCAAGCATGTGGATAGTGGCCGGACCTATTTAAGCAAGGGATTGATTCGAAAAGCCCGCAAAATTGCCGAAGCCAATGTAAAGCATCTGAGCCAACTTATTAGCTCGGAGCATCCCCTCATAGGAGTGGAGCCTTCCACCATTTTAACGTTTAGAGATGAGTATCCTGAACTGGTTTCGGAAACACTAATAGAAAAAGCCAAAGAGCTGGCAAAGAATAGTTTAACCGTAGAAGAGTTTATAGTGAGAGCTTTGGAAATGGGTCATATTAAACCAGAACAGTTTAGTGATGAGCATCTACAGATAAAATTTCACGGACATTGTCAGCAAAAGGCTTTGACAGGGACTTCGGCTACTTTAAAGATGCTGAGCATACCCAAAAACTATAAAGTGGATGAGATTCCCAGCGGTTGCTGCGGAATGGCGGGAAGTTTTGGTTATGAGGCCGAGCATTACGAGTTGTCCATGCAAATAGGGGAGTTGGTGCTGTTTCCAGCCGTTCGCAATACACCCAACGATATTCCCATTGTGGCTGCAGGAACTTCGTGCAGGCATCAGATTAAAGATGGCACAGAGCGACAAGCTTTGCACCCTGTGGAAATACTTTACGCCGCACTCAGGGAGAAATAGAATTTTTCTTTAGGGTTTTTCTTTTCTTTGTGGAAATCAATCATGGTTGCCGATAATTGTATTAGGTATTGGTAATGAAATAATTATGTCCAATTCTTGTGATTTATTTTTCCAGTTCAATAAATTATATTGCTAATTAAATATATATTTGCTAAAAATATATATACAATGAGCGAATCTATCCTTTGCCCCAAGTGTAATTCAGATGATTACGTAAAATCGGGTATAGTTCAGGAAAGGCAGAGATACAAGTGCAAGGCCTGTAAATATTACTTCACCGTTCAGAAAATGGGTAAAAAGGTTGATGATTATTATGTGACCAAGGCCCTTCAGCTGTACATGGAGGGAATATCCTACAGAGAGATTGAAAGAATATTGGGAATCAGCCATGTATCGGTGATGAACTGGGTAAAAACCTATAAAGTAAAACGGCCTTCACATTTGAACTATCGCCCTACTTACAAGATATTGACACAATCTGAATTGGTTTTGTATGTTTCAAGAAAAGAGAATCTTACGGGGGCTGGTTTTATCATCACCGAACTTGGCGATAAATACATGATGATTAAATGGGAGCGCTTCAGGGATTGATTTTATTGTATATAGATAATTAACAGAAAACTATATTCGATTTTTAGATTACAAATAAATATTGAAGTTTTGAACAAGAATCCATGGGGGACTAATTTGGAGATAGTTAACCCATAAGAATCAAAGTCATTATTTATTAAATCTAAAAATCTATGAAAAGAGTAATTACTGTGTTAGTTTTTCTGGTGCTGGTATCCTCAGCCAATCTTTTCGCTCAGGAAAAGACTGTAACAGCGCCCACCGAGTATGGCAATGGATTTAAAGTGAATTTCAACGAAGATGGCAGCAAGTATTTCCGCCTGATAAACTGGCATCAGTTTTGGCTCAATGGACAGCTGCCCGTTAACTCCGATGCCGATTTTACTGTAACCCCTATGTTGCGTCGTTCCCGATTGCTCATGTTTGCCCAATTGTCGGACAGGTTTCTTATTGTTACCCATTTTGGTTTGAACAGTCTCACCCCCAGTGGACTCGATCCAACCGGTCAAAGTTCCCAGGCTCAATTATTTATGCATGATGCATGGGTTGAATATAAGGTAAATAAATATCTGTACATGGGGGGTGGTTTGCATTACTGGAATGGTATATCCAGATTGAACAACCAAAGTACCCTTAATTTCCTGCCATTAGACAATGCACGTCATACCTGGGCTACCATAGGAACTTCCGACCAGTTTGGCCGTCATTTGGGCGTTTATGCCAAAGGTAAACTTGGAAAACTCGATTACCGTGTAGCCTGGAACAGTGCCATGGTGAACAGCATCGACGCCAATGGCTCCGTAGCACCACAAGCTGAAAAAGCATCCTATATTGGTCGTAAAACATTCGGGACCAAAGCATCTAATATTTATGCTGGTTATTTCAACTATCAGTTTTTCGATCAGGAGAGCAACAAGCTACCTTATATGGTGGGTTCTTATTTTGGCTCGAAGAAGATTTTTAATATAGGTGCTGGTTTTTTAACCCACCCAAAAGGCTCAGTGATTTTGGTTGATTCGGTTGAGACCGCAGAAAATGTACTTATTTGGGCTGTGGATGCCTTCACCGATTTGCCCATTGGTCAGAAAAAGGCTGCCTTTACAGGATATTTTTCCTATCAAAGTAATAACTATGGAAGAAATTATCAGTTGGGCGGAGGTAGTCAGGATGTGTTTACGGGTTATGTGATGTATTTTCAGGGAGGTTTGGTATTGCCCAACAACGGAAAGTTTGCCTGGCAGCCCTATGTTACACTCACTCAAAAGCATATCAACGCTTTAGACTCATCGCCAACCGATTATGGTATAGGTATCAATGCGCTCATATCGGGCCATAATGCCAAGTTGACGCTAGAATACCGCCATTTAGATTTAATTGGTAAGGATGACAGCAACCAGATTATTTTTCAAGCCGCAATATTTTTATAAATCAATAATAATTGAAAAGTCATGAGTAAAGAAAACATGAAATTGTATTGGAAGAGGAATGTGAGAATTCTTTTTATTCTACTGGCCATCTGGTTCCTGGTATCATTTGGTTTTGGAATCTTCTTTAGAGAAGCTCTCGATGCCTTTCAACTGGGGGGATTTCCTCTGGGATTTTGGTTCGCCCAGCAAGGTTCAATCTATGCATTCATCATTTTGATTTTTGTGTATGTGCGCCTGATGAACAAGTTAGATAAAGAGTTTGGAGTTGACGAGTAAAAACAACATTTAAAACAAAGAAATTATGGATTTACAGATTTGGACATATATCATAGTTGGTGCCACTTTTGCACTTTATATTGGAATCGCATTGTGGGCCAGAGCTGGTTCAACAAAAGAGTTCTATGTTGCCGGCGGTGGAGTTCACCCCATTACCAATGGTTTGGCTACTGCTGCCGACTGGATGAGTGCGGCCTCATTTATTTCAATGGCCGGGTTAATTTCGTACATGGGCTACGATGGATCGGTGTTTCTCATGGGCTGGACAGGTGGCTACGTGCTGCTGGCTCTGCTTTTAGCACCCTATTTGCGTAAGTTTGGTAAGTTTACCGTGCCCGATTTTATCGGCGACAGATATTATAGCAATACTGCCAGAACAGTAGCTGTTATTGCAGCTCTTTTTGTTTCGTTTACTTATGTAGCCGGACAAATGCGCGGAGTGGGTATCGTTTTCTCCCGTTTCCTCGAAGTAGAAATCAATACCGGTGTTTATATTGGAATGGCCATTGTTTTCTTCTATGCCGTAATGGGGGGAATGAAAGGCATCACCTATACACAAGTTGCTCAGTACATGGTACTTATTTTCGCCTTTATGATTCCAGCTATTTTCATCTCCATTCAGATGACTGGAAACATTGTTCCCCAGTTAGGGTTTGGCTCAACCGATCATAATGGTACTTTTTTATTAGACAAACTGAATCAGTTGCATACCGATTTAGGATTTGCTGAATATACCAGTGGCTCCAAAAGCATGCTCGATGTTTTCTTTATCACAGCTGCACTCATGGTGGGCACCGCTGGATTGCCCCACGTAATTGTTCGCTTTTTCACTGTTCCAAAAGTAAAGGACGCCAGAAAAAGTGCAGGCTGGGCATTGTTATTCATTGCCATTCTTTATACAACCGCTCCTGCCATAGCTGTTTTTGCCAAAGTGAATCTTTTGGAAACCGTTGCCAATAAAGAGTATAAAACATTACCAGCATGGGTAGGCAACTGGGAAAAAACAGGCCTGCTGAAATGGGAAGATAAAAACAGCGATGGCAAAGTTCAATATTATAACGATGCCAACACGAACTTTACTCCAACTGCCGAAGCTAACGGCTGGAAAGGCAGTGAGTTAACAGTTGACAGAGACATCATTGTTTTGGCCAATCCCGAAATTGCGAATTTGCCCAACTGGGTGATTGCATTGGTGGCAGCCGGAGGTTTGGCCGCAGCTCTATCAACTGCTGCTGGTTTACTGTTAGTTATCTCAACTTCCATTTCCCACGATTTGATTAAAAAACAAATTGCACCCAATATCAGCGAAAAAGGGGAATTGCTTTGGGCTCGTTTGGCTGCTGTTGTGGCTGTTGTGGTTGCAGGATATTTTGGCATTCACCCTCCCGGTTTTGTGGCATCGGTGGTTGCTTTGGCCTTCGGATTGGCGGCAGCATCGTTCTTCCCAGCCATCATCATGGGTATCTTCAATAAGAGAATGAACAAGGAAGGTGCCATTGCCGGGTTGATTTCTGGTTTGGCCATCACCATGTTTTATATTGCCAAATTCAAATTGGGATGGATAGGTGATCCTGAATCCAATATTCCAGCAAATTGGTGGTTTGGAATATCACCCGAAGGATTTGGCACCGTGGGAATGTTGGTCAATTTTGTAGTGGCTTTGATTGTGATGAAATTCACCCCGCCGCCACCACAAGATGTTCAACACCTGGTTGAAGACATCAGAATCCCAAGTGGAGCTGGCGATGCAACCCACTAAAATTAAACGAATCATGAACATGATTTAATCATTGAAATAGTGAAGTGAAAACCAACTTTTTATGCTATCTTGCATAAGGTTGGTTTTCACCATTATAACCCCCGCAGGAAAAGTAGGATTGAACAAATGATTGTAAATTTATGGACAATAAGAAATACATCATCAGTTTATTCATCAGCATTATCTTTCTGATATTGTTGACGTTTCCTGTTATTCAGATGTTCAATCTGAATAAACTCATTCTGGGGATTCCTGCCCTTTTGATTTATATTTTATTCCTTTGGGTGGTGATGATTTTTCTATTAATCTGGCTCACCCGCCGCACGAAAAACGATTTGCCGTGAATGCGGTTTTACTCATATCGCTCAGTCTGGCCTACCTGCTGCTGCTTTTTATGGTTGCTGCCTGGGCTCAAAAGCGCGACCTGCTCAAGTGGCGGCGGTCGGGGAAATACATTTATGCCCTGAGTATTGCGGTTTATAGCAGTGCCTGGACTTTTTATGGAAGTATTGGCAGGGCTGCTAGCTCCGGAATCGATTTTTTGGCCATTTATCTGGGACCGGTTCTTATTTTTCCCCTTTGGTGGATTGTTACCCGCAAGATTATCAGAGTAGTTAAGTCGCAGCATATTAACTCCTTAGCCGATTTTTTAGCTGCACGCTACGGAAAGAATCAAGGCATCGGAAGCCTGGTCTCCATTTTACTGCTTTTTGCCATCACCCCTTATATCGCCCTTCAGATTAAAGCCATCGGCGATAGCTTTAGTGTGGTAAGTCCCGTAAGTCAGCTTAACTGGCTCGACCCAGTACTCATCACCACAATTGCCCTCAGTATTTTTACCTTGCTCTATGGAACCCTTTTTCTGTACAGCGACAAAGCCAAATCGGGCATGATAACTGCCATTGCTTTCGAAAGCGTCATCAAGCTGCTGGCATTTCTCATCAGTGGATTTTTTCTGGTTTATATTGCCTTCAACGGAATGGGGTCGCTTTTTGAAGAAGTTATGTCGCGACCTGAACTCACCAAACTTGTGGTTTTTGGTGAAGAAAATTCCGGCGACTGGTTTTGGCTTTTAATCATCTCCGCCACTTCAATCATTCTTCTACCGCGACAGTTTCAGGTGGGAGTGATTGAAAATCAGAATGAAAAGCATCTCACAACCGCCATGTGGCTCGTACCGCTCTATCTTTTGCTCATCAATATTTTTGTGATTCCCATTGCATTGCTTGGAAAGATTCATTTACCCCCCGATACTTTCCCCGATTACTATTTTCTTCATCTGGGCATGAATTATGGCGGACAATTTTTAACCGCTCTGATTTATTTTGGTGGATTTTCGGCAGCAACCTCCATGATTATTGTTTCCAGTTTATCGCTCGGAAATATGCTTAGCACCCACATTATTCTGCCACTTCTCATAAAACCAGGAACCAATATTTACTATAGCGGGAAAATTACCTGGATCAGGGTTATTAGTCTCTTGCTCGTTTTTGTAATGGCTTACGCCTATTATCACTATCTGGCATTCAATATTCCGCTGGTTTCCATTGGTATTACTTCTTTTGCGGGCATTGTTCAGCTGGCTCCGGCTTTTTTTGGCGGACTTTATTGGTCCAGAGCAAATAGAAAAGCGGCCAAACGCGCTGTCATTACTGGATTTGCCATTTGGTTTTACGGCATGATTTTGCCCAATATGCTCACCAATCTGGGGTGGGGAAGCGATTTTCTTGAAAATGGAGTTTTTGGAATCCGAAGCCTGAGTCCCCTGCATTTTGGCGAAGCAACCGGCATGAGTCCATTTTCGGCCGTCATAGCTTTTAGTTTGTTAGCCAACTCAATGGTCTTTCTGCTGGTATCGGCACTTTCATCTTCAAGCAATGTGGAACTAAAACAGGCTCAGTTATTTACCAATATTTTCTTCATTTCCCCCCAAAAAATCGATGAAGTTGGTTTTTGGAAACATGCTGCACCTTTTCACGATGTTAAATCGCTGCTAATTAATGTTTTGGGCGACAGGCGAACCGAAGAAGTTTTGGATAGGTATGCCCGCATCAATCAAATAGATTTCTCCAAATCCCCAACCGCCGACTCAAAAATGATAGGTTACGCCGAGCGATTGCTGAGCGAATCCATTGGCCCTGCCTCAGCACGAATCATGATTTCATCGGTGGCCAAAGGCGATGAGTTGGGAGTGGACGAGTTGCTCGGAATACTGCAGGAAAGCAAGCAAATGCATCGTTTTAACAAGGCGTTGCGGCAAAAAACTGAAGAGCTGCAAATGGTGACCAACGATTTAAAAGAAGCAAATCAGCGCCTGCGTGAGTTCACCGAAATCAAGGATGAATTTTTATATACCGTTACCCATGAGCTCAGAACCCCACTCACGGTCATCAGAAGTCAGGCCGAAATGCTGCTCGATGAGAAAGATATGCCTGTGGAGGATCAGGAAATGTTTCTCACTGTCATGGTGAAGGAATGTGAACGACTCACCAATTTGATTACCAATGTTTTGGATTTGGAGAAATATGAGAGCGGAAGCCAGAAATTAGACTTGTCGCGAACTGTAGTCGCTGATTTACTTCAAAAGGCCGTGCAGTCGATTCGTCAATTGGTGGTGGGAAAAATCATTCAGATAGACCTGTCCATCAACAGTACTTTGCCCGAAATTCTTACGGATTCCGATAGAATCTATCAGGTTTTTATCAATCTTCTGAGCAATGCAGTGAAATTCTGTAATCAGGAAGAAGGTCATATTGTTGTTTCAGCCTACCGATTGAATAACGACATTAAAATCATTGTGGAAGACAATGGAAAAGGCATTGCGGAGCCCGACAGGAAAAGGGTTTTTGAGAAATTCTATCAAATGCGAAACCAAACCATTAAAAAACCCGGTGGAAGCGGTTTGGGACTGGCCATTTGCAAAAACATCATTCAAATGCTTGGTGGCAGTATCTGGGTGGAGACTTCCGAACTGGGGGGCGCCAAATTTTGTTTAACCTTACCACTTTACATCGATGGAAAATAAACCGAAAATACTAATTGTCGACGATGAGCCCAATATTATCATGAGTTTGGAGTATTTGTTACGTCGGAAAAACTTTGAAGTTTTTATTGCGCGAAACGGTTCCGAAGCCCTGGAATCCATTCAAAAAGACTTGCCACAACTCATTCTGCTCGATATCATGATGCCCGATGTTGATGGCTATCAGATTTGCGAGTTTGTTAAAACAACCCCCGAATATAAAGATATGAAAGTCATCTTTTTAAGCGCCAAAAGCAAAAAGAGTGACATAGAAAAAGGCCTGGCCCTGGGAGCCGATCTATACCTCCTGAAACCTTTCTCCAATAAGGATTTACTGCAAAATATTAATAATGTCCTAAAAACCTAATAATGAATCAACGAACCTACAACAGCGAATTTAATCGCTCCATTGCCGATCCTGAAGCTTTCTGGATGGAGCAGGCACAACAGATTAAATGGTATCAAAAACCACAAAAAAGTATCTCAATCGACGAAAACGGGTTTTACCGATGGTTTAAAGGCGGCAAATTAAACACTTGCTATCTGGCTCTGGATGTTCATATTGAGAACGGAAGGGGAAACGACATTGCTCTGATTTATGATAGCCCCGTGACCCAATCGGTGCAGAAATTCACTTTTAGCGATTTGCGCGAAAAGGTGGCTCGTTTTGCCGGGGGACTCAAAAAATTAGGCATCGAAAAAGGCGATACCGTGGTGATTTACATGCCCATGATTCCCCAGGCAGTAATTGCCATGCTGGCTTGTGCCCGTCTGGGAGCCATTCACTCGGTGGTATTTGGTGGTTTTGCTCCCCACGAACTGGCACTCCGCATTGACGATGCCAAACCCAAAGCCATAGTTACGGCCACTTCTGGCATCGAAATTGACCGCATTATCCCCTATAAGCCCATGGTCGATGAGGCCATTCGCCTTTCGAGCCATAAACCCGATCATGTGATTGTTCACAACAGGAAGCTGGGAGCCATCAGGCCCGATGCCGATTATGATGTAGATTGCAGCACCTTAATGAAATTGTCTGATCCGGTGGGTTGCACCGAAGTCGATGCTACAGACCCCTTGTATATTCTCTATACTTCCGGAACCACCGGAAAACCCAAAGGAATCATCCGTGATAACGGTGGCCATGCCGTTGCATTGAATTATAGCATGAAGCATGTGTATGGAATGAATCCGCGGGAAGTTTTTTGGGCTGCCAGCGATGTGGGTTGGGTTGTGGGACATAGCTATATAGTTTATGCCCCGTTAATTTACGGTTGCACCACCGTAATTTTCGAAGGAAAACCCATCAGAACCCCCGATGCATCAACCTTTTGGCGAGTTATCAACGATTACGATGTGAAGGTAATGTTCACAGCACCCACTGCCATTAGAGCCATAAAAAAAGAAGACCCCGACGGCTTGCTCATGAAACGCTTCGACCTATCGGGCTTGCGATACCAGTTTCTGGCCGGCGAACGATGCGATGCAGCTACACTTAACTGGCTTCAGGATCATTTGAAAATTCCGGTAATCGACCATTGGTGGCAAACAGAAAGCGGATGGCCCATGGTTTCGAACATGATGGGTTATCCCGACCATTTCGAAGTGAAGCCAGGCTCAGCTACCAAACCTGTGTGCGGCTACAATCTTCAGGTTTTGCGCGAAGATGGTTCCCAGGCCAAACCCAACGAAGAAGGATTTGTGACTATAAAACTACCCATGCCTCCCGGCACATTGCCCAATCTTTGGGGCGATACCGAGCGCTACCGAATGGGTTATCTCCATACCTTCGACGGCTATTATTTTTCGGGCGATGGCGGATATGTGGATGAAGAAGGCTATGTTTTTATCACTGGCCGCGTCGACGATATTATCAATGTGGCTGGTCACCGTTTGAGCACCGCCGAAATGGAAGAAGTAGTTTCTTCGCATTATGCCGTGGCCGAATGTTGTGTGGTGGGCATTGCCGATGAGCTGAAAGGCCAGATTCCATTGGCCATTGCCGTGCTAAAAGCCGGACAGGACATGGAGCAATTCCGCCTGCAATCGGAGGTGGTTAACGATGTTCGCCGCGAAATAGGTCCGGTAGCGGGATTAAGAAATGTGATCATTGCCCAGCGATTACCCAAAACCCGTTCAGGTAAGATTCTTCGCAAAACCATTCGGGCCATTGCCGACGGACAGGAATACAAAGTTCCATCCACCATCGACGACCCAATCATTCTCGATGAAATTACCCAGCTTTTTATGGATGAAAAAATTGGGATATTTCAAGAAAAAGAAGAGTAGGGGAGACATTAAATCACTAAGAGACCAGTTGCAATATTAAAATTTGTAGAATTTAATTCACTAAATTATGGCCAATGCAATTTCGAAAAGGGTGGCAGAATATATAGCTCAATATCCCCCCTTTAATGTACTGAGCCACAGCGATCTGGAAAGAATTTCTGAAAGTATTGAAATTCAGTACAAAGAGCCAAAGGAGTATTTATTTCTGGAACATGGAAAGCCCCTGCCTCACTTCTTTATGGTGAGACAGGGTTCTGTGCGCATCTTTCATGAAAAGAAGGAGGATGTTTTGGTGGATATTTGCGATGAAGGCGATATTTTCGGAACGCGACCACTTTTAGCCGAAGAAACCTATCAGGCCTCTGCCCGAACCCAGGAAGAATGCCTGCTCTACGCCATTCCCATTGCTTTGGTAAAAGATATTTGGGGAGAAAATGCCAAATTTGCTCACTTCTTTAAAATGGGATATGCCAGCGATAAACCCATGAGCCGCGATCAATTGCGTGCACTTTCGGCTTCGCATAAGGACAATGATTCAATTAGCCTTCCTGTCTTGAGCGAAACTATGCATCTGGATGCCCAAAAGGAAGTGCTAAGCTGTCCGCCGCATCTGATTATTTCCGAAGCGGCCAAATTAATGAGTGCCAAAAAGGTGGGTTCCATCATCATCAGCGAAAGGGGACTTCCATTGGGCATAGTAACCGACAAGGATTTGAGGGAGAAAGTAGCCACCGGACTCTTTCCTATCTCAAATTCGATCAGCGAAATCATGAGCTCACCTGTTATTTGTGCCCCATCGGGATTGGCTGTGGCCGAGTATATGATTGAGATGATAAATCGCCGCGTGCACCACATTTGCATCACCAGCGACGGGACTCCCGATTCGAAGGTAATCGGGCTCATTTCCGATCACGATTTACTGCTCGAACAGGGCTTCAATGCCGCTACCCTCATCAAGGAAATGCGAAAAGTATCTCAAATTTCCGTTTTGCTGGGGTTGCGAAATAAAGCCGATATTTTACTTCAGAAATATATAGACCAGGCAGTGAGTATGGATTATATCCTGAAAATGATGTCGGCCATTAACAATGTGATGCTATGTAAAATATTGGAAAACAATTTATTGCAGCTTGGTAGTCCTCCATGTAAATTTGCCTGGCTCAGCCTTGGAAGTCATGGTCGCGAGGAGCAGTTGCTCCGAACCGATCAGGATCACGCCTTTATTTTTGAAGACGGTAAAAACCATGAGGAGAATGAAACGCGAAGAATCTGGTTCCTTCAGCTGACACAACAGGTAAGCAGAGATTTGGAGCGCTTTGACTACAGCTACGACATTGCCGGAATTGGAGCTCAAAATCCCGATTGGTGCCTGTCGGCCAGCGAGTGGAAAGAGAAATTTTCCCGCTGGATCAGGCAGCCTGAGCCCGATAACATTCTTCTCAGCAATATTTTCTTCGATTTTCGGGTAACTTTTGGCGATACGAGTTTGGGTGAGCAACTCCGAAACCATTTGCATCAGGAAATTTCGCGCACCAATACCTATCTGTCGCATCTGGCTAAAAATGCCCTCACAAATCCTGCCCCACTGAGCTTTTTCAGAAATTTCGTGGTGGAAAGCAGCGGTGAGCATAAGGATACTTTCGATCTGAAACTCAGAGTGCTCATGCCATTGATAGATGCCGCCCGGGTGTTTTCGTTGCATCATCAGCTAGATGCTTATACCAATACAGCTGAGCGATTTCGACGAATTGCTGCTTTGGAACCACATCACCACGAGTTGTTTATGGATTTGTCCGAAGCCATGATTAAGTTATTGGAATTCAGAACCAGTCAGGGATTGAAATACAAGAACAGCGGGCGATATATTCTCATTTCTGACTTGACGAAAATTGAACGCTCGGTGCTGAGAAACATCTTTGGGCTCATCAACGATTTGCAAAAAATACTCAAGTTGCGGTTTCACACCCATGTAATAGCCGGCTAATGAAAGGAATAGCAGAAATATTTTCCCGTTGGACGGGAAAACCCAGGTTGCCGGAGAATTACAACTGGTATGGGCAGGCTTGTGCAGATTCAGCGCTTTTAAAGACGAAAATTTCGGAGATTCGTTTTGTGGTTGTCGATACCGAAACCACCGGACTCAACCCCAGGAAGGATCAGATATTAAGTATAGGGGCGGTGTCGGTGCAGAATTTCGCTGTGCGGGTTGGCGATTCGTTCGATGCGCATTTAAAGCAGCAGTATTTTAACAACGACAGCATTGCCGTGCATGAAATTACGCCAGGTAAATCGGCTGATGCACAGGATGCCGGCGAGGTGATGGTTCAGTTTTTGGAGTATTTGAGAGGCTCTGTATTTATTGCGCATTATGCCCATTTCGACTATCAAATCATTTCCCAATTGCTGAAAAAGCATCAGGGGTTTGGTTTACAAAATCAGATATACGATACAATGTGGCTGCTTCCGAGAATTGACGATCATTTTCGGCATCCTGATTTAGTGAAGCCCGGCGAGTTTGGACTGGAGTCCCTTTGCATGAGGTATCATATTCCACAGTCCGATTTGCACACCGCGCTGGGTGATGCCTTTGCCACAGCACTTTTGTTTGCTCGTTTTCTCAAAAAACTGGAGCTTCGAGGCGTGAACACCCTTCAGGATTTGCTTAGGCGGTGAGATGTTGGGGATTATTATTCATAACATTTATCCTGTGGTAAATATTAATCTGTGGGCTACGTTATATTTTAGTCTGCCAAATACGAAGGTCATTTTATTTAAAATAGGACTGACTTTATTCGGTTTATTCAATTGCAATTGTTTACATGAAATGGAAATAGGATGCGACTGCTTAAAATAAACAAAAAATTATTTTTAATTTATTTTGTTGATATACGATTAGAAAAATATTATATTTGTCAACGATCTTAAAATTAGAAACAATGAAAAACGCAATTTATTTTCTATTTATCTCGGCAATAATATTGTCAATAGTATTTGGTTGTCAAAAATCGAAACAAATCGATAATCCAGAGTCTATTGTGCTTAAAGACACCATTTTTATTCACGATTCCATCATCGTATCCGATACAATTTTTCTTATTGACAGTATCATCTTTTCGGATACCATCGTTTTGTATGATACTATTTATGTTCAGGATACTTCAGAATTTGATTATCTTTTTAAACATTATGAGTTAGATGTTTATGAAGTATTGTTCTATACTTTAGAAAAACAAAAAAGCGGTTACCAAATCTGTAAGATGCTAAGTAATTCACATTCAATTGACATCCAAATGAGCGGGTTGCTGTCATATCCTGTTTGGGCGCAAGAATCTAAAAAGTTCTATTTTGCAAATTTATCAAATGGTGATATTTCTATGCGTAAGTATATTGACGAACAAACATATACAGATTCTGTAGTTCTTTCTTCGCAGAAGCAAAAGCAGTTTTTGTGGTATCACGAATTTTTGAAAGTATTTCTTTATCAAAGTAACAATTCCCTCGGTAATAGCAGCATATTCCTATTGGATCCAATAACCGGAGAAGAAAAACTATTATCTGACGAAAACTATGATGTTAGGAACGCAGTAAGCAGTAAAGTTGATGATTGGATATATTATTCTAAGAAAGTAAATGAAATTCGCAGTATTTATAGGATAAAATCAAATGGTTGTTGCGAAGAACTGGTTTTTTCTCTCGACAACTACAACCTTCATACATTTAATGTAAGTGCAGATGGTAAATTTCTTATAACACCAAAATATAAGGATGGTAAAGGGTTTATTGTTTTCTATGATATTGAAAGACACCAAGTCATTCGCGATGTTGAGTTACCTGTTGAAGGTTATCCACTATATGCTTCAATTTCAGATGATAATAAAGCGGTTTTCTTTGTTAATGGAGTTGCGGATTCTTATACATCGCCCCGAAATATATTTAGAATGGCTTTAGATAGAACCCAGCTTTTTCAGCTCACTAATTATGAGAATTATTTAGCAGGAAGGCCTTTGGTCAGGTTGCATTAATTGTTCGTCTGGTTTAAATCCCTATATATGCTTTTTAAAGCATCATCGCTATTCATTTTATTAATCAATTCAACAATAGCTCGCCTGCCGTTTTTGCCCTGTTCTTCCCGAATTTCTGGATGTGTGGATAATTTCGTTATATGGCTAATAAACTCAAAATGAGAATTATATATAAATCCACAATTGGTGCTTTCGATAAGTTCACGCTGGGGCTTACAGTTTGATCCTATTATTGGTTTCCCCCCAGACATATATTGAAATATTTTATTGGCAACACCGGATTCGTGCTGAGGATTAACATGAAATGGTGCCAGACAAATGTCGATTATGTTTAAATAGGATGGAAGACTACTCAGACTAATCCACGGTATATATTTAATGCTATCTTTAATTTGATCATCAAATATCATATCGTAAAATTTTTGATTGTCAGCCTTGTCAATTGGGCCAATTATTAAAAATGCAAGTTTTAACCCATTGTTCACAAGTTCTTTATATGCTTTCAAGGCATCGAAGATTCCCCTTCTTTCGGCAATTGCACCAAAATAAAAAAGTGTTGTATCTCTAGAAACTCTCTGTAAATCTTTGTCAATTCCGAATTCATTGAATTCCACTAAATCAATAATATTTGGATAGACAATAATCTTTTTCGAACCCAAACTTTTATGTTTTTTAGATAGTAAATCCTGAAAATCTTCACTAAGAACAATTATTATATCAGCATAATTCAAATACTTTTCTTCTTTTTTTTCCCATAGCTTGGGTTGAGCCAGGATGTTTCTGAACCATCCTTTCGCCCAATTATATGTTAAGACCGCGGCTGGATAATTTTCATGCAAGTCTAATATCAAATCACATTTTTTTTTCGATTTAATAATGCCGTCCTTACTTGCTTTTGACATATACAAGTCGTGAGCATGAAGTACATCAATTTTGTTTTTCTTGATAAATTTGCTTATCCTTTTACTCCATAAAAAATTGTAAATCGGTATTGTATTGTTTATTACGAAAAGAAAATTTTTCACAAAACGATTTATGTGTATTCTTTCTATTGCAATATCTGATCTGTCAGGGTATTTAATACCGGAGTAACCAAAGCATAAAACGCTAATATTATAGCCCCCACTCTTAAGCACTTTAACTTCTTTGTTAACTCTTATATCGTTATTAAACTCATTATCAACAACAATTCCTATTTTCATTTATGGAGTCATTTTTTTTATTGAAGCAAACATAAAATATTTATCCCAATTTCTGGTTGGTTCTTTTTGCAGATTATTTCGCACTTCTTTAAAACCTTTTGTACTTTTGACTTTGATAAGATTATTGCACCTTTTACATTCAGCTTTGTTAATAGGGCAAATGATTGCTTTTTAAGTGATTAATATTCAAATATATATGAAAAAAATTCTGATTCTGGGGGCTTTTATTTTTTGTTCGTTGTGGATGAATGCTCAAACCGATATGCTCAAGGCGCTCTACGTCAACGATTTCGTTGATATTATTGATGTTAAAACCCGCGAGAACGAGTTGTTATCCTATGCCAAAGACCATGGATTTAACTATTTGATTATCTACAATATACATCAAATTCACCGAAACAGGTTTCCGTTGGATAGCGAAATGACCGACGACCCCTTTGCCAATTTCATCAGCAAGGCCAAAACCGAATTTGGCATTGTTAGAATATCGGTGGTGGGCGAAAAAGCTGCTAGTTTCGATCCGGTTCTGCAATACAATTTACATCATATCGATCATCCGGAAGAGCTGGTGGATGGGTTTAATCTGGAGTTTGAGTTTTGGAATACCAAGCTCACCCGCCCCGAGGGTTATTACAGCAAAACCTATCTGGAACCCATGGGATTGCCCGGAACCCGTGCTGCTGCGTTCTATTTTTATATTGAGCAGCTTAAAACCCTCCGCACCATTGCCAGCGAGTTCAATCTCAAATTGGAGAGCTATGTGGGCAATGTGACCAAAGAGGAGATGCAGGAGCTTATTCAATACATCAATACCATCCACATTCACTACTACCGAAAAGATTTGAAGAAGATAGCCCAATACAAATCGAACCGGCTCGAAGCCATTATCGATGGAAAGTCGAAGGTGGAAGTGTTTCCTATTTTTGGCAGCGGCGAAGAATTTATGAAGGAATGGCTTAAAACCAACAGCATCGACAGTGTTTTTCCGGCCTTTATGGAAATGATAGAAGCCGACGCCAAACTGGCTCCTGTGAAGCAAAACATCAAGGGACAAACCTGGTATCGCTACTCCGATATGCCTAAATAAGAAATGCTGCTCAAGGCAGCATTTCTTTTAGTTTGTGCGCTACGCATACCACGTATCTATAGGGTTAAAATCCCGAACGAGCCATCCA
>CAXYYJ010000026.1:0-74540 GCA_964293475.1 uncultured Draconibacterium sp. | reverse complement strand
AATGGTCAACTTGCTCTTTTTTAGCAATTTGCTTATGTCGAACTCAGGTTATTAGAAGACTGCCCCCATCGGTATTGGAGAAGGCAGCAAGTGTTCGGGCAATTTTTTTGGAATCGGAAATTTCAAATTTAAAATCCAGCGTTTGGTGTTCTCCCTGTTCAACAAGTTTTTCTATGTACGATTTTTTATTCTTCATGAGTAGTGGTGAGTTGCTAAAGGCACTGCCAGGAGTTGAAATGGAAAGAATTGATTAAAAATTGAATGGGCCTGATTTATGGGTTTGCTTCCTGATTTTGGGAAATGTTAAATCTGGAAAATCGGTTAAAGTGTCGACGAAATCATAATAAAAACTTGTGTTAAAACTCAGCGACGATAGTTTTTCCTCCCACCACTTTATCATTAAGTTTAACCATAGGTTTTGCTGACAATGGCAGGTATAAATCGACCCGGCTGCCAAATTTAATGAAACCCAATTCATCATTTTGTCTAAATGATTGGCCAACATGAGCATAGCAAACAATTCTGCGGGCCACAGCCCCTGCTATCTGACGAATCATAATCAAATCATGGTTTTTGTTTTCCACACATACCGAAGTCCGCTCGTTGAGAAGACTCGATTTGGGATGCCATGCCACAAGATATTTACCGGGGTGATATTTATAATATTTCACTATTCCATCGAATGGGAACCAGTTGATGTGAACATTGAGTGGCGACATAAAAACGCTGATTTGAAGACATTTATCTTTAATAAACTCATCTTCAAAAACTTCTTCCATCACCACAATTTCGCCATCGGCCGGGGCAAAAACTACAGCGGAATTTGGAAAAAAAACGCGATTGGGAACTCTAAAAAAGCGGATGATTAGGAAATAAAAAATAAGCGATGCGGCAACAATAACAATTTTATAGGCTAACAAATCGGGGCCTGCCAACCATAAAATAAGGGTTGCCATTGCAATAAGAATCGGAGAAATAAGAATAATTTTTTTTCCTTCTTTATGTAATTTCATATACGAGCCTATTGCAACAAATATAGAAAAAATAAATAAAAAGGAATCGAAAATATTGCGGCGTCAAAACGGTCAAGAATTCCGCCATGACCAGGCATAATATTTCCGCTGTCTTTTACATTAACATGCCGCTTAAGCATGCTTTCAATGAGGTCGCCAAAGGTGGCAGTAGTAATAATAATTGCTGCCAGCATAACCCACGACTGGGAATTAAAAATGGTAGTATAATGACCTAAAATTCCTGCAAGAATCATGGTTATCAAGGCTCCCCCAATGCTTCCTTCCCATGATTTTTTTGGCGAGATTCGTTCAAAAAGGCGATGTTTACCAAGAGTTATTCCGCTGAGATAGGCGAAAGTATCGTTAACCCACACCAGCAGAAAAAATGCAATGAGGAAAAGAGGTTCCCGTTCATTTTGCCCTTCAATTCCTAAATTTGCCACTACATTGAACAATCCAAACGGGAGCGCTACATAGAGTAAGCCGGTAATTTTAAGACCCAAATTGACAAAAATATCTTCATTTTTCTGATAAAGTGCGCTGATGAAGAAAAGAAAAAACAGGGGGACAATTGCCAGAAGTATTTTATAGGAAACAAATCCATTGGCAAAAAGCCCAATTAATAAATAAATTACGCTCCCCATGAAAATAAAAGAAGACTGCGGAAAAGAGTGATACCGCGCGGCAATCATTCGGCCAAATTCATACAGTGCCGCAAGGGTAAAAAGAAAAAATACCCCAAAAACTGCCCATGGATGCCAAAGTATACTTCCAATGACCAAAATTACAAATATTGCACCCGAGGCTGTTCTAGTGAGAAGGGTTTTCAAAATTATTCCATTAAATCGTCAATAAAAAATACGACCAATTCTTTGGGGCCATGTGCACCCAAAACCAGAGTTTTTTCAATATCGGCAGTTCGGCTGGGACCTGTAACAACCGTGAGCATGCTGGGTAGCGCTCCATTATAGCGTTCACGCATACCAATAATGGCATCGCTTATTTCAGGAACCAATTGAGAAGCGTAGGCCACAACCAGGTGAATTTCGGGATAAGAATACAATCTTCTGCCTGAGCTCAGAGCTGAGGACATAAGAACTGAACCAAACCGTGCTATAAGGAATTCACATTCTGTGAGTCCTGATTTGCAGTTTTTTAAATCTGCTTCATCTGAGAAAAACTCAATCCCCGCATCGGTTAAATGGCTTTGAAGTTCTGAATTTTTGCAAAAAATAGGCGCAATATTTTCATCCTTAACAAGCATTTTCAGGATGTCTGTGAGATCGTTTTCGCTTTCGCAGAAAATGAATTTCCCTCCTAGGGCTGATAGTTCGCGGGCAAATTGTAAATCGATGGATTCATCCAAAGGCTGCATTACGGCAATATCCGTATTACTAATATTGTATGGGTTGTCGAGTTTTGTCATCAAACCCAATCTTATTTCCTTTAAGATTTTCTCTTTGGATGTTGATTCGTCCATAGTTTGCCGTTTAGTACAATTTTACAAATATAGCTTTATTTGCCTATTGTGGCATGGCTTAAGCCAAGGTTTTTGTGTCGTCTGGATTTTCAATTTCGGGTTTATAGTCCCTGTTGAGTTCCAGGTGGTCTTTACCTTCATCCCAGGGGCGTTTTCCGAAAATCAGTTCCAAATCGTCGCGGAAAATTACCTCTTTCTCCATGAGCACCTGAGCCAGCTTGGCGAGCTTGTCTTTATTGGTTTCAAGCAAAGCCAGGGCTTTTTGATAGGCTTCTTCCACCAGTTTACTAACTTCGGTGTCAATAATTTGAGCAGTATTTTCGCTGTAAGGCTTTTGGAATTGGTATTCCTGTTGGCCAGTGCTGTCGTAGTAGGAAATGTTTCCAATTTTGTTGTTCAATCCAAAATAGGCAACCATGGTGTAGGCTTGTTTGGTCACTTTTTCCAAATCGTTGAGCGCTCCGGTGGAAATTTTATTGAAGATAATTTTTTCCGCAGCCCTTCCGCCCAGGGTGGCACACATTTCGTCCATCATTTGTTCCGATGTAGTTATCTGACGTTCTTCGGGAACATACCAGGCTGCACCAAGTGCTTTGCCGCGGGGAACAATGGTAACCTTAACCAAAGGATGAGCATGTTCCAACAGCCAGCTTATGGTTGCGTGACCCGATTCATGATAGGCAATAACTTCTTTTTCATGCTTGTTGATAATCTTGCTTCGTTTTTCCAATCCGCCAACTATTCTGTCGATGGCATCGAAAAAGTCTTGTTTGCCGATGGTTTTTTTATCCTGACGGGCAGCGATAAGAGCAGCTTCGTTACAAACATTGGCTATGTCGGCACCCGAAAAACCAGGGGTCTGTTTAGCCAGCATAACAATATCGACTCCTGAATCTATTTTCAGGGGTTTGGTGTGGACTTCAAAAATTGCTTTTCTTTCTTCAAGCTCGGGCAACTCCACGTGAATTTGGCGGTCGAAACGGCCAGCTCTAAGAAGTGCTTTATCCAGGATATCGGCACGGTTTGTGGCCGCAAGTATGATGACACCGGCATTACTACCGAACCCGTCCATTTCTGTAAGGAGTTGATTGAGTGTGTTTTCGCGCTCGTCGTTGGCGCCGGTAATGGCGTTTTTACCACGGGCACGACCTATGGCATCAATTTCATCGATAAAAATGATACAAGGTGATTTTTCTTTGGCTTGTTTGAACAAATCGCGAACACGCGATGCGCCAACCCCCACAAACATTTCTACGAAGTCAGAACCTGAAAGAGAGAAGAAAGGAACTTTAGCTTCACCTGCTACGGCTTTGGCCAACAGGGTTTTTCCAGTTCCGGGAGGGCCAACCAAAAGTGCTCCTTTTGGAATTTTTCCCCCAAGTTCGGTGTATTTTTTTGGGTTTTTCAGGAAGTCAACAATCTCCATAATTTCAACTTTGGCTTCTTTAAGTCCGGCCACATCGTTGAAGTTTACAGTGACTGAGCTCTCTTTATCAAAAAGTTGCGCCTTGGATTTGCCAATATTGAAGATTTGTCCTCCACCTGGGCCGCCACGGCTCATCATTCGCATGATGAAGAACCAGACTCCAACGAGAAGAAGAATGGGAAATACCCAGCTAAAAATATCTTTGCCCCAATCCTGACGTGTTTCGTTGTTGATATAGATAGGATTTGGAAGGTCTTTCTGTGCTTCCACAACATTGTTTTCGAAAGATTCAATGCTGCCAATCTGAAAAATGAAATCGGGCGATTTGGTAAGGGTGCCGCTTTGCTCCTTGATTTCGTATTTGGCTTTTTTGTCAGCCTTTATGTAGAATTCGGCAAGTTCTTTATTTACAAGAACCACTTTTTCCACATCACCATCGGCCAGCATTTGTTTTATTTGTCCCCAGTTGGTTTCTTTGGAAGTGGTATCATTACTAAAGAAGGTGAGCCCAATAAAGACCACCGCCAGAATACCGTAGATCCAATAGAAATTGAATTTGGGTTTGCCATCTTTCCCCTGCATTGGATTCAGGGGATTGTTATTTTTTGGATTGGGTTTATTCTCGTCTGCCATTGTGTCCTGAATTAATTTGTCATACTTTCTTTAACCGAACTAATTTCTGCATCGGCCCAAAGCTGTTCCAGATTGTAAAACTTTCTGCTTTTCTCTTGAAAAACATGTACCACCACATCCACATAATCCAGTAGAATCCACTCTGCAACATCGGCTCCTTCAACATGTATTGGTTTGTCGCTCAAATGCTTGCGGGTTTCATATCCAACCGATTCAGCTATTGCTTCCACATGGGTGTTTGAATTGCCATGGCAGATCACATAATAGTCGCAAACAGCTGTTCCTATTTTTCTTAAGTCCATGACAGTTATATTATTAGCTTTTTTTTCCAACATTCCCTGGATAACTACTTCAGCAAGTTGCTGTGATGTGTGATTTTGATACAGTTTCCTCATTAAAAAATTTTATTTGGGTGCAAAAGTAACCATTTTGCTGATTACTTGATTGATTAGTGAAGTTGCTTTTACAAATTCAAAGCCAAAGATTGATGTGGCGGAAAAAATTAACAGTTTTTTTGGTGTGTAGTCAATTAAACAAATGTCAAGTAACTTAAATACCAATTTTTTTCGAGGGTTTCTTCACTAAATTTATTCTTTCACAGAGGCTTAAAATGGCCGGAATTTTTAATTTTTAACTGAAATCGGGACGGCTTTTTATTTAAATTGAGTCTAAATTAAAAAACAATTTATAAATTTGCAGCGAAAAAAAGCGGGAGTCGTATAAATAGCTTCCCGGTAGGATTTTATAAAAATAAATACAATGACTGACAAAAAATATGGCATAAATCAAACGCCAAAAGAAACTTTAGAAAACTGGTACTACTTAATGTATCTGGGCAGAAAGCTCGACGAGAAAGCCCCCAATTATTTGAAACAGGCCTTAGGATGGTCATATCATGCACCTTATGCGGGTCACGATGGGATTCAATTGGCCATTGGACAAATATTTGAAAAGAATAAAGATTATCTGTTTCCCTACTACCGCGATATGCTCACTGTGCTATCTGCCGGAATGACAGAAACAGAAATTATACTTAATGGTATTTCAAAAGCCAACGACCCATCGTCGGGCGGAAGGCATATGTCGAACCATTTTGCCAAGCCCGAATGGAATATTCAGAATGTATCGAGCTGCACAGGCAACCATACGCTTCATGCTGTGGGAGTAGCCCGGGCTATAAAAAGATATGGTGAAAAAGCTGTGGCCATCAGCTCTCAAGGTGAAAGCTCAGTTTCCGAAGGCTATGTTTACGAAGCCATCACAGGTGCCGACAGAGAACAGCTTCCCGTAATATTTGTAATTCAGGACAATGGCTATGGAATTTCTGTCCCCAAGAAAGACCAGACCGCCAACCGAAAAGTTATTGATAATTTCAGTGGATATAAAAATCTGCACCTGATTCATTGTAATGGTAAGGATGTATTTGACTCCATGAATGCCATGTACGAGGCAAAAGCTCATGTGTTGGAAACCGGCAATCCTGTAATTCTTCATGCCAATTGTGTGCGGATGGGTTCTCATTCCAACAGCGATAAACACGAGCTTTATCGCGATGAGGAAGAAAGAAATTATGTGAAGGAATACGATCCTTTGGCAAAATATCGCCGTATGTTGTTGCGCTTCAACAAGTTCGATGAAGCTGAATTGGCAGCTATTGAGAAAAAAGCTGACGATGCCATAAAAAAAGCACATAAATTTGCCATCACTTCGCCCGATCCAAGTCCGGAAAGTATTCATGATTTTGTAACCCCCGAGCCGGTGGTTAGCGAAAAGTATCCCGAAGGTTTGCATCAGGTGAACACCGGGGAGAAAATTAAGCTCATAACTGCCCTCAACGAGACGTTAAAAGCCGAATTTCGTCATAACCCCGATACTTTTATCTGGGGACAGGACATGGCCAACAAAGATAAAGGCGGAATTTTTAATGTGAGCAAAGGACTGCAACAGGAATTTGGCATCGACAGAGTGTTTAATGCTCCCATTGCCGAAGATTTTATTGTAGGCACTGCCAATGGAATGAGTCGCTTTAACGACAAAATCAGAATTGTGGTTGAAGGAGCAGAATTCGCCGATTATTTTTGGCCTGCTATGGAGCAGTTGGTAGAATCGTCTCACGAGTACTACCGGAGTAATGGGAAGTTTGTTCCCAATGTGACCATTCGTTTAGCCTCTGGCGGATACATTGGTGGTGGTTTATATCACTCACAAAACATCGAAGCGGCTTTGACAACCTTTCCGGGTATCAGGGTGGTTTATCCTGCTTTTGCCGACGATGCTGCAGGTTTGCTCAGAACAAGCATCAGGTCAAGAGGAATTACCTTGTTTCTGGAGCCCAAGGCCTTGTACAACGATCCCAAAGCCGAAGCCTACTGTCCCGGCGATTTTATGGTTCCTTTTGGCAAGGCCAGAATCAGAAGAGAAGGAACGGATATGACCATTGTTACTTATGGAAATACTTTGCCCATGAGTATTGAAGCCGCCGATATTCTCGAAAAAGAAGAAGGAGTTCAAATAGAAGTTTTGGATTTACGTTCGCTGTTACCTTTAGATAAAGAAGCTATTCTGAATAGTGTGAAAAAGACCAATCGGGTGATGGTGGTTCACGAAGACAAGGTTTTTGGAGGTTTTGGTGGCGAAGTAGCCGCTCAAATTGCCAGCGAAGCCTTTGAATATCTCGATGCACCAGTTAAAAGAGTGGGCTCGGAGTTTACTCCGGTGGGCTTTAACCGGATTCTGGAAAATGCCATTCTGCCCAATACCAGAAAAATTATTGAGGCAGCACGGGAATTATTAAAATATTAATCGAAAAGACGGAAAAAAATGGAAAAAATAGGATTATTTTATAGTTTCAATACCAAAAATACCAGCACTGCAGCGGGTTTTGTCCTCCAGTATATGGGTGAAGACCTTGTAGATGCTGTTAATGTGGAAGAAGCCACCGAAAAGGATTTTCATAACTACAATAAATTTGTTCTGGGGGTTCCCACCTGGTGGGATGGAGAATTGCCCAATTACTGGGACGAGTTCTTGCCTTGTGTAGAAGGCGACAGCATGGAAGGTAAAACCTTTGCTATTTATGGAGCAGGTGACCAAAAAGGCTATCCCGACAATTTTGCCGACGCCATTGGAATCATGGCAAAGTTTATTGAGAAAAGGGGAGGAAAAGTTATAGGATTTACTAAAAACACTGGCTATACCTTCGATGCTTCCCGGGCTTTGAGAGGCGATGTTTTTGTGGGTTTGCCTCTGGATTTTGAAAGTCAGGAGGAGCTTGTTGAACCCAGAATTAAAGATTGGGTTAATCAGATTAAGAAAGAATTCGCGGAGTAATCGTTCCAAAAAGAAAAATGAGCAGTCTTAGGGCTGCTTTTTTTGTGGGCTAATTTAAGGGCTTTTGAGATTAATTTACTGAAAATAAATTCGTTAAAATAGTTTTTTCACTGTCTCTATCGGAATAAACATTTTAGTGTTTCCAGCTATAAAATCGAAGCCATAGCGTTTATAAAACAAACTTGCGGCGTCGTCAATGGGGTCGACAACAATAACCTGAGCGGCAATACTTTTTGTAGTTTCTACGATTCTGTAAAAGGCATTCATGAGGAGGATTTCTCCATAACCCTGCCCTTGCAGCGATATATCTACAGCAAGTCTCCCCAGCAATACAGCGGGTATAACCTTGTAGGAAGGGGGCACTTTCTTCGATAGCTTTTCGGGCAGGCTATCAGAAATTACATTGGTTGATGACAAGGTATAAAACCCGTAAATTTTGTTGTTTTCATGAAATGTGAGAACGAAACATGCTGTTAAATTTTTTCGGACATCTTGTCCGGACTGGGTTTTAAGGTAACTATTCAAAGCATCATGGCCACAATTGAATTCTTCTCTTTGATGTTTTTTATCAAGGATGCTAATAATTGCCTTCATTTTCGCTCAGGAATTTAAGATAATTGGAATGAGCCTTTTTTAAATTCTCGTTGGGAGCGGGTGGATTTAAAATGGCATTTATAAAATTTACCTTATCGTGATAAGCTGTGAGGATTATGTCGGTTTCGCTAAGAATTTTAGCCGCTTCATTATAGGAACATTGAATGACAAATTCCGAAAGACTTTTAAAACCTTTCAACTCAGATGCTAATCGAATAAGCTCTTTTTTCTCTTTATTGATTCTTAAGTTTATTCTTTCGCTTGTTAGTGTTGACATAGCTTGCTTTTTGCAGGATTATTATTTGGCAAAGTTACGTACAATGGGATGACAAAAGCAATATTTTTTATTAAAAATCTATATTTTATCAGCAACAAATTTGTTAAAACACAGGAATCTTTAAAAACACGGATTTTTTATCTTTGCCGCATAAAAAATAGAGAAATGGCTCGTCATAAGCTGAAGCAATTTGCTGAAAATGCTCAAAATCCCTTGTTCTTTCAGCCCTTTTTCGAAGAGCTCCAACAGGGGTTTCCTTTAAAGGGAAAGTGGAATCAGGTGTTTTTTAAAAACAATAATCCCATTGTTTTGGAATTGGGTTGTGGGAAGGGCGAATATACGGTGGGATTGGCGCAAAAATACCCCAATAAGAATTTTATTGGCGTTGATTTAAAAGGTGCCCGCATGTGGCGTGGTGCCACCGATGCTTTGCAGGCTGGAATGAAAAATGTTGCCTTTGTGCGCACCCGAATCGATCAGATTAATCAGTTTTTTGCTGCCAACGAGGTTGACGAAATCTGGCTCACTTTTTCCGATCCACAACCCAATTATGAGCGCAGAAGGCTTATGTCGCCCAAATTTCTCAATCACTACCGCGATTTGCTGAAACCTGGAGCCATCATCCATGTTAAAACTGATAACCGTGGGCTTAGCAATTATACTGAAGAACTTATCGGGTTTTTTAATTTCCCCCTGGTTTACAAAACAAATGATTTGTATAATTCAGATTATCAGGGAGATGCCTCTCAAATCCAGACCTTCTACGAAATGAAATATCTTGCTGAAGGCATCCCAATCAACTATATCAGGTTTTCGCTGAACGAGGCCTTTAACAGCAATGAGTTGGAACGGTTGCCCAAGGACGAAGCCTGATGGAACAATCGTTTTTTGAAAAAGTATTTGATGTAACTCGCCAAATACCTGCGGGGAGAGTAACAACTTATGGTGCCATAGCCCGGTATCTGGGCTCGGCAGGAAGTGCCAGAATGGTGGGCTGGGCTTTGAATAGCTCAAAAAATAGTGGCGATATTCCAGCTCACAGAGTCGTAAACCGAAACGGTTTGCTCACTGGAAAGCAACATTTTGGTCAACGGGATTTGATGAAGCAATTATTGGAGAGCGAAGGCGTTATGGTGGAAGACTATAAAATTGTTCGGTTCGATGAGGTTCTATGGCTTCCCTGGGAGCATTTGAAAGATTGATGTTTTTTTACCGTTGGAGTAACAAACCGAATGGCATTTCGTCATAGTGGCAGAATTAAAAAAAAATCAAAAATCCAGATATTTTATAATTTACTGTAAATCAATATTTAATCTTATGAGAAAAATAATTGTTGCCGCCTTTTTACTCCTTTCGGTTGTTACTCTAAAGGCTCAGAAGTTTTATACCACCTCTAGTGGTGAGTTGATATTATCCATGGCCACCTTCGAAACCGGAGAGTTTTCTGCACCCCAGAATATTGTTAGGTTTTCCCCTTGGTTTAATCTCCAGTCATTAGGAAATCTGGACTTCAACAGAAATGTAGGTCTTTTTTTCGGTCTCAATGTGCGCAACGTAGGTTTTATAGCCGAAGATAAAGAAACCCATATCAAAAAAAAATACCGTGTTTACGATTTGGGGATTCCTGTGGGATTAAAACTGGGCGCTATGGATTGGTTTTTTGTTTATGGCGGATATGAGTTCGAATTGCCTTTTAATTATAAGGAAAAGACCTTTGAAAATGAAGTTCGAACAGGTAATTTTAATGTTTGGTTCAGCGACCGTGTTCCCACATTTTATCATTCTGTTTTTGTGGGTTTTCAGTTTCCATATGGAACCAACCTAAAATTCAAATACTATCTCACACCATTTCACAATCCCGATTTTATTGAAACCGTTGATGGTGTGAAGACCAAACCCTACGAAAACTTCAAAGCCAATGTTTTCTATCTGGCTCTAAGTTTTACGATGTTCAGGAATGGAACTGTGTATTACAAGCACAAAGGTCGCAAAGCTGAAGTTTATTATTAGAACCTGGCTCAGCGATTATTTCACGGTAAACCGAACCGTATAATTTTCAGGGAGTTTGGGGACTAAAACCCAGTTCATGTTTTGGCTGAGGCAATCACAACTTCCGCAACTTTCCACGGTTATGATGAAATTGTAACGCTTGTTGGTGGTGTCTTTGGTCACTTCTCTAAAATAGCTTCCAGTGCATTGAGCATAGGCGTATCGCCCCAAAAGTGTATATTGAGTGAAATCAATTTCGGGCTTTTGGCAGCCGCTGTTCAGTTGGAGAACGCTATCGAGCTCAGTGGAACTATCAATCACAAAATTTCCGGTGTAAAATGGGGTCGAGCAACTTGAAATTTCAACATTGTCCACTATAATTCCTGAGTTTTCTATTACAGCAGAACATTGTACTTCTTCTTTGGAACAACTAAAAGTCAATGCGATAGTAAGTAATACTGCAATGGCTGCTGCTATAATTTTTTGTGTTTGTTTTTTCATAACCGATGAATTTATTTTATTGATTTCTGCTATTCAAATATTTGTCATTCAGTCCTTTGCCTGCCAAAATCAAGGGAATTATTTTATCTAATCTCGTCAGGCGGGTTTCTTCTCTTTTGGCGGTGTAAAGATATTCAACATATTCATTTTGTCGTCCGGGAGTAAGATTGTCAAAGGCTGTCTTTAAAGCCTCACTCTTGGAAAATTCATTGAGCAGAAGGGGATGAATGGAGATTTCCTGAAGTCGTTCTGATTTTATTTCCAATCCGCTGGCTTTATTTTGGATGGTTTCTTCCAGATAGCTGAGAATGATGGATTCGTTTTCCAATGCTTCTTTCAATTCTTTAAACCGCCACTGCCTTAGAGCCTTAGTCACTCCTTCCTGTGCATTCATGAGCTTGTGGTGCTCGTCTTGCAACAAAGCTCCCTGATGAAACCAAAGCGCCACGTGGTTCTTGAACGCTGCTATTCCTGCCAGATTTTTCCCCTGAAAAGAATACGTTGGAACTCCCCATTTCATATGTTCTTCGAGTTGGGTCTGGAGAATAATATCGCGCAGAAACGACAGAATGGGTGCCCATGCCCCGGTGCTAAATATATAGTCATCAATACTTTGTGTTGGTTTCATTCTTTTGATTGCTATTCGTTTCCTATTTTAATGATGATTGCTTCGTTACATTAAATCCTGATAAGTTTGATATTAAAAGTCCCCCGATTGGTTTTAAGACTTAGGATATAAAATCCTGGTTTTATGGTGGTTAAATCAATTGGCAGCTGATAAGCTCCAGAATTGAAGAAAGCGGAGTAAATATTGGTTTCGCGTGAAGTGCCGGCATCGATGAGTTTGATAGAAATTTCGGAACTTTCATTCAACGAGAAATTCACTGTAGTGAGCTGATTGGCAGGGTTTGGAAAGACCTGAAGATTTTCTTCTAGATTGGAATTGCCCGGGTTTTGATTTCCTAAAACCATGATTCGGTTTTGATAATAGCTGAAAGTGCCCGCATATTCACCAATGGCTAAATCGGGGTCTCCATCATTATCCAAATCGGCCAAAGCTGGCGTGGCATTTTGATCCACCGACATTGCAAAGAAGAAATTGGTATGCTCGTTCCATTGTTCGTCAGCATTTTCGTAATAGGCCAAATCGCCAAAAAGGTCGCCACAAACCAAATCCAAATCGCCATCAAAATCTAAATCAGCCGGGGAGGGAACGCAATTGGAACCCACATCGATTCCCGCAAAAACACTAGAGACTAAGTTCCAGTTAGGATTTTCGGCATCGCCCTGGTTCTCAATATAACTTATGGTTCCATTTTCTGCTCCCGCAATAATATCCAGATCCAGGTCGCCATCAAAATCCACCAGCCTTGGTGCCGACCATCCACCCAGATTGATGTTAGTGAGAAATGTACTCTCGAAGACAAAGAACAAGCCCGCATTTCGATGATAGTAGAGTTTCCCGCTGAGATCGCCCACGATGGCATCGGCATTTCCGTCGTTGTTCACATCGCCAATGGCTACAGCACTGTAGATGGAGTGTTTCAATGATGTAAAAGGAGTGGAATTTTCCTGCCATGATGGGCCAGAAGGGGTTCCGGTATTTTCGAAATATTTGATGTCGCCCATTTGTGTTCCGGTGAACATATCTAAATCCATATCGTTATCGAAATCATAGAACACTGGATTACTGGCGCCTCCTACATCGATCACACCACCAAAAAGGGTAGTATTTTCTATCCAGGAAGGGGTTGTTTCGGAGCCCGTATTTTCAAAATATTTTAGCGGACCCGAGGAGGTTCCAAAGATTAAATCGAAGGTTTGGTCGTCATTGATGTCGATAAGAGCTGGTGAGTTCCAATAAGTATCATTACCAAGCCCGGCGAATACTCCATTGTTGGTTTCGAAATTGGGCTGGGTTGTGGTTCCGTTATTTTGATAATAGACAAAGCCGTAAGTATCTTTTCCAACCATCAAATCTGCATCAAGGTCAGCGTCGAGGTCGCAGAATATGGGGTAGGCAAAAAGGCCCACATCGCCCAATTCCCAGGAATCATCTTCGTTAAAAACCGCCATTTCTGAGGTGCCTGTGTTTTCATAGATTTTTACCATCCCGTTTTCGCTGAACCCCACCGCCATATCCAGGTCGTTATCGCCATCGATATCGGCGAAGGCAGGCACGGGATTGTTGCCAACGACTACATTGCTAAAAAATCCAGTGACTTTTTCAAAGTAAGGATTATCCACCGAACCGGTGTTTTCATACAGATTTATTCCAGTGTATCCGCCGGCAATCATATCGTAGTCAGCATCGTTATCCAAATCGGCAAAAACCGCCATTTCAGCATCCAAAGGATCCACCATTGCAAATATTGAAGCGCCCAATTGAAACGAAGGAGCAGTTGAAGACCCAGTGTTTTCAAGGTACAGCGGCTGAGTCGATGTGTTTCCCAGAATCATATCCAAATCGCCATCGTTATCGAGATCGCAAAATCGAGGCTGCGAGAAAGGCAGACTGGGAATTCCGCCGGGATTAAAAAGCTGGTTATTCTGAAGCCAGGGTTGGGCCTGAGTTTTTATTTGAGACAGAAGAATTATCCCCAAAATAAGGACGTATATATTTTTCATTTGTCAGAGTTAAATGATTACAGCACAAAGCTATGGTAATAAGGGGTATAAAAGGACTTTTCTGGCAGTTTTTTCGCTATGATTAATAAAGAAATCCAAATAGCCACAATGGAATTTTATTACCTGTTCCCATTTCTATATCATCCGACACCACATATGAATTCTCATGATTGGCAATTTGTTGAAACGATTTGCTTTTGCCCCCAATTTCGAACAGGTACGTTGAGTCGACAAGAAAATCACCCGATACGGGAATTTCAATAAAATGACTGCCAGACAGTTGGTTTTGGAAAAATGTTTCTCTCAATGTTCCTTGTTTTATGGCTCCTGAGTTTATTGCCATCATTAAATTGGTGTTCTCAAGGTAGATTTTTCCCGGCTTTGCCAGCTTTGAGATTCCCTTTCCAGCCGAATTATAGAGAGCCAACAGCTTTGCTCTTCCCAGATAATGCAGGTAGAGTACAACAGTATCTCTGTTTATTCCCATTGCAGCACTTAAATTGCTGATATTGGGAGCAAAAGGAACTGTTTCTGAGATGAGGTACATGAGTTTTTTTAGTTTAACCACTGCCTGAAAATCAATGGATACCGAAGCTGGTAAATCTGTTTCCAGAATCAGGTTTACTATTCGGTTAAGGTGTTGCGCATAGTCTTCGCCTGTCTCCAATGAAAAAGGATAGGCTCCCCGGTCGAAATAGGTATTTAATTCCTTAATGGGTTTAATCTGACTTGTTAACTCAAAGGCTAATTCTCTATGGTTTGTCAGCAAATCCTGAAGTGAAACAGTCGGAAACTTTAATCCATCTTTTAGCTCAATATATTCCCTGAGCGACAGATTGTGAAGCTCATAAATGATGGCTCTTCGGCTTAAATCGTATTCTGCCTTATCAATATCAAGAATGGAGGAGCCCGTGAAAATAATTCTCAAATGGGTATGGTCGTCGTAAATGTTTTTTATTTCCCGCGACCAACCCGGATATTTGTGTACTTCATCGAGAATAAGTAATTCACCACCGTTTTTGACAAATTTGTCGGTTAAATCAACCAATTTATTGGCCGAAAAATACATATCGTCCAAACTCACATAAAGCGCCCGCTCCGATGCTCCAAAGGTTTTTTTGAGATACTGAAGGAGCAAAGTGGTTTTTCCGATGCCTCTGGCGCCTTTAATTCCTATGAGCCTCCGCTCCCAGCTTATCTGGTTGTATAAATACCTTATAAATTTTAAATCTGTTTGTTGTACTTTTTTTGCGGATTTTTCAAATAGTGCTTCCATTTTGCATCATATAAAATGCAAAAATAGTAAATAAATGCATGATACAAAATACAAAATCAAATAAATATTGCATTCTACAGAATGCAATTATTGTTTCAGACTGATAGCTAGTCCACCACCAGGAGCCAGATGGAAGCTGTTTTTGCTGTTTTTGGTGATTTGTAGAGTTTCTATCTGATAGCTCTGGGGATTCAAATTCCAGTGGGCATCGGCGCCATCGCGATAAATGGTGGCTAAATAGGTTTTTCCTTCGTCCAAAAAGCTGAAATCGATGGTGATATCTCTTTCGTTCTCGTCGGTAACAGCTCCTAAAAACCAATTCAGAGTTTCCTTTTCCTGACGGGCAATGGCCACAAAATCACCCACTTCACCATCCAAAATCACCGATTGTTCCCAATCCACGCCCACTTCTCTGATGAACTGCAAGGCCGGGTGACCTTCGTAATGTTCGGGCAAATCGCAGGCCATTTGGATGGGGCTGTAAATGACCACGTACAAAGCCAATTGATGGGCAAGGGTTGTATTCACCTGATTTTTCTGTGCCACTCCGGGAATGGGGTTGGGGGTCTTTTTGCTGAGTTTTATATCGAAAACTCCGGGGGTAAAGTCGATGGGACCAGCCAGCATGCGGGTAAATGGGACAATGGTGAGATGCTCTGGTGGATTTCCGCCATCCGAAGCCCAGGCATTGAATTCCTGTCCGCGCAAACCTTCGCGGGCAATGGCATTGGGATAGGTTCTGTGTTCTCCAGTAGCTTTTATGGGTTCGTGAGCATTGATAGCAATCTGATTTTGAGCCGCTTTTTCCAAAACTCTCCGATAGTGGTTCACCATCCACTGTCCGTGATGATATTCGCCTTTGGGAATAATTTTCCCCACGTAGCCAGTTTTTACCGCATGAATGTCGAGGCTTTTCATAAGGGCAAAGGCAGTATCCATTTGCTGGTCGTAGGTTGTAACAGCCGAAGAAGTTTCGTGATGCATGATGAGCTCCACACCTTTTTCTTTTCCGTAGCGAACCACTTCTTTCAGGTCGTAGTCGGGATAGGGGGTTACAAAATCAAAAACACCTTCGCGGTCTTCGAAGCCAATCCAATGCTCCCAGCCGGTGTTCCAGCCCTCCACCAAAATTCCGTTCATGCCATTTTTGGCGGCGAAGTCGATGTATCTCTTGGCGTTTTCGGTAGTAGCGCCGTGTTTGCTGTGCTTTTGTCCGGTATCTAACCAGGAGCCCATATCCTGAGTCATGCCATAATCCCAGGTTGAAACCCCCAGATGCATTTCCCACCAAATGCCCACATATTTCATGGGTTTAAACCAGCTCATATCTTCTATTTTACTGGGTTCGTTGAGATTAACAATAAGTTTTGATGCAATTAAATCTTTTGCTTTTTCGGCAATCTGAATGGTTCGCCATGGAGTTTCGAAGGGTAATTGTCGTTTAACCTTATAAGTATTGCGGGACGAGCCTACCAGATTCGAAGTCATTTTATAGGTTTGGGTGTCAACAGCCAGTGTCATATCGGAATAATCGTTGAGCATGGCTTCGTGAAAACTCAGGTGTAAGCCATCGCAGGTGCGCATGGTAACAGGCGTATTTAGCGCATTTACAGGGATATAGGTTTGAGCCAGGTTGGCGTTGTTCGCTTTGGAAAGTGCATTGATTTGTGAAAAAGATGTGGTATTGTAAAGGTGCTCGTAAATATCCCAATCGCCCGGAATCCACCAGCAATTATGATTTCCGGTGAGCTGAAACTCGGTTCTTTCTTCCGTAATAAGCCATTCCGCGGGGCCTTCTTGTTGGGGGAATTCATAGCGAAAAGCCACCCCGTCGTCGAAGGCTCTGAAAACTAAATTCCAGATTCTGTGGGTTTCGCTGCGTTCCTGCAGACTGATTTTTATCTGGTTGTAATGATTGTTCACCATGCGTTGTTCGCCCCAGGGCATTTCCCAGTCTTCGTTGAGCATGAGTTCTTCGGTTCCAATAACTTCCAGATTCGATTTAAGCATGGGAGCTCCAGCCAGCTCAAACCAAATGTACGAAGTGTCAATCACCGTTTTCCCCTGGTGCAAAACCAGATAGCGAGGCGAGCCATCGGTGCTTAACTGGAAATGAATACTGTTATTTCCAGAGGGTGATTCAAGTTTATAGACTTGATTTACAGATTTTTGACAATGTGTAAAAACCAAAGCCAAAGGCAGAAGTAAAAGGAAAAAGAGAAACCTTTTCATGATTTAAATTTTTTTGATGAATATGATTCTTCAAAATTAGAATGTTTTCAATAAAATAGCTACAGAACTTATTCTTGATTGGAATTAATTTTCTGTTTAGCAGAATTATGAACTGAAAATTGAAAAATTAAATGTTGCATTTGAATAGTAAAATAAATTGTATAACAGATAACAGGTAAAGCTATAGTATTTGAAAGAGTAGCCAAATATAAAGCTAAGCAGCACTCTGGAATAGGGATTGACTTAACTTCAGATTTTTTTGATAAAATGAATCATAAACACAATACTTATATAAATTTGCAAATTGATGACCCTTTAATTTATCTTCCAACGAAGTATATCTTAGAAATCTTATAACTCTTTGATACTTAATTTATCATTTTCACTTAAAATTATAAACCGATTGCGACTAAGACTTTATATAAAATCAAAAAGATTTACGTTTGTATTGCTTTTTACTATTGACATATATTTTTAATAATATAAAATGCTCTGTTTAAATGGGCAAATTTAATGATTTGTCCTTAAAAAATTGAAAAATATATACTATAAGGTTTACATATTAATGTAAATTGAGTTGATTATTCTACTAACTAAAACAAATTTGTAGTATTTTTAATATTTATGGTTTAATTTACCTATATAATTTATAAGGTTATCATTATTTATTCTTGATGCAATAAGTTTCAGATTTTGGGAAAACACAGATTTAGAGTCAGTTGTATTGATGTAATCGACTTTTTGTAATAAGTAAGAAACTACATCAGCTATTTGAATACCTTCAGTGAACTTAGCCATTGTAAAAAAGACAGGGCTAATGAAAGTGTTAGATTTGTTATATGTTAATGATTTTGCGATATCGGGATACAGCTCAGTGTAGTAGACTGTTCTCCATATCAATTGGCAAAAATTGTCAACAATATTTCTGTCAATACCTTCCATTACTGGAATAAACATTGTGTTATTAAAATAATAACTAATAGTTCTAGAAATATTAAACCAATTTAGTTGATGTAATTTATTATCTTCTTCTAAAGTTAAGTTTAGAATTTCTTTCACGTTATTGTAGCCTTGACGAACAATAAACAGGTTGTTATCATTTACCAAGTCTACTATATCATTCAATATTATAAATCGAAAATCATCGGTTACGTTTGAAAAGTCAAATCCTGGATTTTCTGTAGAATTCCTTAAAAAATCTTTTGCATGTAATGTCGGCGGGGGCTGGTTATCCACAATTAGCCCATCGGGGAACAGATAGGAGATTATTTTTTTGATAATTTTATAGAAGTCTTTTCTGACTTTTTCAAATTTATGTAAAGATATTACAACACCAGTTAACGAGGCCGTATCAATCTCTATTGTTAATGATTCATCAATGAAGATAAAGCAGATTTCCTTTTGCATTTTATTGATTTTAAAAATTTACATAAAGTAGGTACAAACACTGTTTTAAACTAATCCAGAAGAACTTTTTTAGAAAAAATTCAATATTTCTAAGCCCGATTGTGCGTTAAATTATTGTATTTATGGGAAAATATACTTATGATACAATGAGTTGAATTAGTTACAGAGCGATATTCTTTATGAAGATTTGTTGTCGAGCAACGCTTCGTTCTTAACTCTATGCTGTAAATAGTATATGTCAGCATAAAGTATTAATTTTTCTACTTTCTTTTTATTTATTCAAGATTTTCTTTTGTCTATTCAATTCAGCTTTTATCATTTCGATAAGTTTTCCGATTTCTATATTCAAAATTGGATATATTTCATCCGCCTTGTCTTTATATCTAATGTCCATATTTGAGATTACACCAAAACCAGTGTCGCCAATTTTTGTTGGCAGACTTTGTCTGTAATTTGTTGTCCAATCGAATAACAAAATGCTAACCCTACTCAGTTGTTCGTTAATTGATGTTGATGCAATCAAATTTGCTTTTGCAGAAATTAGAGAATTCTCATTTATTAATTCTTTATAATTTTCTCCATGTTTAGTATATCTTTTTGTCTTTTCAATTGATGCTACTAAATTTATGTAGAATGTTTCTACATCAATATATTCTTTCAACTTTAAGTCTTGAATGAATTTATTCTTATCTCTTTTTGTCGTGAAGTATAATGTTATTCCAACAGCTAAAAGAGTTGAAATTCCTGTTATAATCGAGCTATCTAGTTGCATAAGGTTTTGGTTGGTAGTAAATAAATCAATAATCTCATCTTTATGATTAACGACAGTTTCTTTAAATCAATTCATATATAAAAGTATATTTTGGTATTAATCTCTTATGGTTTTTTTAAATACGTATATTTATATCCATCTAATAGTTTGTCATTTATAAATACTAATTCATAAAATTAGGGGCGAGGCATTGGCCATAGGAAATTCAATTAATTAATAGTTTTCTGTCCAATAATCCTTACTATAATTTGTTATAATTACAATTTTATTATTTGCTATATTTTTTTCCATTTGCGAAGAGTTTTAAATAAGGTTCCAAATATCTTCAATCAATAAGTTGTCAAACGTTTTGATATGGTCTATTAAAATGGGTTCTGTTCTCATATTTGGTCTGATATCGCAATAATATACTCCGTCAAGTGGGTTGAGTTTTACTGTATAACCTTTGAAATGGCCAGGTAAAAATGTTGCATTGATACCGTATTCGTTTTCTCTTTTCGTTCTCTTTCTTTGGACATCATTTAGAAAAATTGCAATGTGTGGCGTGGTTTTATCTGTAAGTTTGTTATAAAGGAATTTATCGATGAATATTTTATCAATACGATCTTTGCTTGATGTTTTGATAGAGCCAATAACCTTAATATGATTGTCCTTTTCGATTATTAAATCGTGCTGATAATTCATATTGAATGATGGTTCACCGTCCACAATTACGGGGACTTGTACTGTTCCTGATTTGCAGTAAATTCCTATTTCATTAATGATTAAACGTATAAAATGCTCGAATAAATCACCATTCAATTTCCTTGCTGTATTTGATTGTCCAGCTGGCAAGCCGTCTAATGCTGAACCAATTGATTGCTGTATGGTGTATGTGACTTTATTGATGATACTTCTCAGATTTTCATCCTTTTTATTGATAGTCTTTATGTTCTGTAAGATTTTTAGAAGCTCTTTGGAGTCTGTTGAAAATCCATTTGCATCATACATTAGGTTGGAGTTAATCGGTCTAGTGATTTGAAAATTCCCCTCCTTTTTGTATTGATAGAAGCTATAATGATTTTCATTTTGAGAAACTATTATTGCTTGGAGATTATCTGAAATGTAGCTCAGGTATTCATCACAAAACTTTATATATGCCCTCAAGTCAGCAAAATTTCTCTTGTCTTTGGCCTTATTTATAAGTTGTTTTAAATTCATATTTCATTTAGATTACCAGTATTCTTTTCAATACCATTTTGGAAATAACGTATAGATGCAATTGAAGCATCAATACCAGTTAAAAATTCTATATATACACCCATGCGATAACCATATTGATTTGTAAATTCCTTCAATTTAATTAAATCAAATTCTTTATCATTATCATCGCCATTATCTTTTTTTACTTCAATAACCAAGTGATTATTTACATTTGTTCCCCTGATGTGTATTATAATATCAGGATAAACAGAATAGATTTTATTAATACTTATTTTTTGACGACCAATTTCAAACATTACTTCGTCCGAAATATTTAATTGCTTTCTTAAATTGTCGATATTGTCAATATCACCATTATATTCACAGTCGACATTAAAATTAGGAAAGTTATACTGGAGATATTCAGCTAGTTTATGAGTGATACTTCGTTCATAAATGTTATGATGAAGCAAGTAACTGTCTTTATCAAGAAATGTTTTTACAGAATTATCAAATGCTTTTAATGTTTCGTCTTTATTCATCTTATAGAGTTTCGTCTTTTTTGGTTATCAAAATCATACTTGAGCCACTTTTCAATTCCCCATTCTTCAACGAGTTCAATTCTATTTGCTGCCCAATCTAAATATTCCGCTGATAGGTCGCAAGCCATCCACTTTCGATTAAGCTGTTCAGCACAAACTGGTGTTGTGCCTGAACCACAAAATGGGTCAATGATGGTATCCCCAATGTTGGTGGAAGATAAAATAAGTTTTCTAAGCAGTTCTTCAGGTTTTTGTGTTGGATGTGGTGTTTTTTCGTGCATTCCGTTGCAAGTTGTAGGCACTTCAATTATATCTTGTGGAATTTCCAAAACATCCTTTGGTTTTGCTCCAATTGGGTTCGGTTCCCAAATGTGCTTGCCATTTTTACCGTTGCCGTATTGGCTAGTTTCTGCTTGTGGATGGCTTGGATATTTCAAAGTGTGATCACCATATGGTATACGAATGTCATCTATATTAAAAGTAAAATTTTTTGTCTTGCGGAAATGCAAAATACTTTCGTGACTTCTACCCCAGTCTTTACCAAGATTCGCTTTGTTTTTGTAATGCCAAACAATCCATCGGCAAGATTTGAAAAGTTTTGATGCAGGATGTTTTATGTCAGCAAGTATTTCTGAAAAACCGCAAATAAATAAGGTTCCAGTCGGTTTAAGAACCCTTTCAGCTTGTTCAATCCAATTCATAGAAAACTTGATGTATTCTTCTTGGCTTTCAAAAGTGTCCCAATCTGCTTTTCTTATATTATAAGGAGGGTCTGCAAAAATCAAATCTACGCTTTCGTCTGAAAGTGATTTTAGCCAATCTATGCTGTCTCCTTGCCAGAGTTGACCATTGGGATGTTGATAGAATAAAGTCGGTTTTTGGGCGTTTTCAAAACCGATTTCAATTCTTTGTCCCTTGTGTTGTACTTCTCCGAAAAACGTCAGAAGCTCTTTGTTTCTGGTCATCGTTTTATTCATTTCGTAAGGTTTTTAAGTAAGACACTTTTTCTTCTGCAACTTTAAGTATATTTAAATCAGCATCTTCGTCCAAAATCTTATAAGCAATTTGGTCGCTCAATACTTCATTAAGTAACTCTTTCTCATCAACTTTAAAGAAGGATGCAACATTTTTAATTAACTGCTTCGTAGGTCGCCTTTGATGACGTTCAATTTTCGCAAGCAGTGAAGGATCAATTTCGATCTCTGCTGCAACTTCTTTTAAAGTCATTCCTGAATTTCCTCTCAATAGTCTGAGATGTTCTCCAAAAGTTGTATGTTTTTTTATATTCACCATTCCGGCCAAATTTTATTCAAAGATAAGAAATTCTTTTTAAATGGACAAAAAAAGTCCATAAGTAATTTACGCCGTTTGTATATAATTATAATATTCAGGCTTGTTTGTCCACTTTTTTTTGTTTGGGTATAGTCCTCCCAAATGTTTGAATGCTCGTGAAAATCCAAAATAGGGGCCACAATGGGCTATATTTTTTGGTCTTTATTTATGTTGGCTCGTTTGGTGAGTTGGTTGATTAGTTCAGGGCTGCAATTAATTGTTATTAGTTGGAATTAAAAGTTTAATGCTCAGTCCTTTCAAAGCCTGCCAGCCTTCGTTGTCGGTAACCCGAATTAAAAAATGGTAATCACCAGGGTCCACATCGGCGGGGATTTGAATCGACAGGTTGGTTTGGTAAGAAGTAAGCCCATCGGGCAGACTAAACGACTGGATATATAGAAATGGGTTTAAAGCGATTTTGTCTTCATCGTCTTCGCAGGCAATCACTTCGGTGGTATGGCTGTGATGGTCGAAATTGTTGTGAATATCAATGCTGTAGGATCCCAACTCCTTGTTGTCGTTGAGTTTAATCACTATTTGAGCGGTTTCTCCCAAATATAGGGTATCACAGTTAGTCGGGAAAGCATTTTCTCCAGATACATCAATCGTTGGAAGTATATCGTCAACTTGATTTTTTTTTGCACAGCTAAAAGCTATAATCATGCTTAATGACAGGCCAATAAAAGCTATATTCTTCATATCTAGTAGTTTATTCCTGCTATTGAATCTGAGAGAACATGCAATTCTCTTTCCAGTTCGGTACTGTTTCCTTCCAAATCGACCACAATAAAATGGAAATGATAATGGCCTGTATCGGCCGTTGCTGGCACATCCAGATGCTCGTGAAAGTTGGTATTTTTCAGTCCATAAAAGCTGGAATAGGTTGTGTCAATTTCCCAGCCTGCGTCGCTGGTTGATTTATGTTCTTCGCCTTCGGGATGAATGGTTACTCTGATGGTGTTAATTTTACCACCGGCAACCACCTCGCCATCCATGTGCAGGTCATTACCTGCATAGGTAGAGCCACTATTTCCATAACCCAGCTCAAAATTGCTGATGGTTGGTTTTTCGATTGTTTCTTCATCTTTTTTGCAGGAAAAAAGTATTCCAGCGGTGAGCATCATAAGCATGATGAGTTTTATATTGTATTGCATAAACTATTAATATTTAAGTTTTTATAAAGAAATATTGTGAATTGGATAGATGGTAATTTGTTCAGGAATAAGAAAGCGGAGGTCCGCGGGGAAGAAAACTGGTGAATTCGTTATTGAGTAATTTGGGTGAATCCTGGAGCCGGATAAGGGCTATCAGAATGGGGCTGGCTTTGAAATTGGGGGCAAACCAACTTTGAATAAACTGATAGAAATGCCAGGTTTTGTAAGGGCAATCGGTATGATGATTTTCGTAGGAAAGCTCGCTTAACCAATGGTGATGCGGATGGTGGACCCCCAAAAAATGGGCTGTTTTCATGAGCACGGGGCTCATAAAAAGCAGCAGCAGGGCAACCGCCAGAATCCGTTTAAACCATTGTTTTTTAATCATTTCCGACGATGGTTATGGGAATTTTCAATGAAACAATGAAACTGCGACCTGGTTCTGGCAGGTCGATGAGTTTGTAGTAGCTGGTGTGGTTATAGTATTTGGTATTGAATAGATTTTTTACCTGAACATTCAGCTCCAGCATTTGGTTTTTCAGTTTTACTTTGGTTCCCATCGAAATATGGAAGAGATGATAGCCCGCTGATTTTTTTTCGGGGGGAACAATTTGATTCTGCGGAAAAGTGTACTGATAGTCGGCTGAGAAGAAGGGTTCGGTGAAATATTTTCCGCCTTTGGTCTGCCAGGCAAGGTTGAATAGAACATTGGCCGGAGGGGCAAAGGGCAATCCAAATCCTTTTTTCGGACCGGTTGTTTGTATGGAATAGATGTATTCGCCAATGAATCCGGCTTTTAAATGGTCGAGAATTTTATAGTGTGCATGTATTTCGCCACCGTATCTCATCACCTCGCTTTGGGTGTACCTGAATACCTGATTTCCAGCTCCGTAGAGAAAGTCATAATCTGATGTAGGATTCAGATAAATGTAATTGGGAAAATAGCTGGCAAAAGGACTTATTTGTACAGCCCAGACAGGAAAATTCCATTCGGTGGTCAGGTCGACCTGATAGCTGGTTTCGGCATCCAAATCATTATCGCCAATTTCGTAGCTAAAGAAGTGATAATTAACCCCATTCGATGCCAGTTCCTTGGCAATGGGCATTCTGAAGCTCTTCCCCGCATTCGCTTTAAACGAAAAATGCCCGGTATTATAATTGACTCCAATGGCCCAGGTTAATTCGCTGAATACCCTTGTCAAATCTGAGCTTCGCTGAAGATAGGTGTAAATGGTATCCGTTTCTGTAATCACGGGCGATTCAAACCAATCGTGATATTCGTGGGTCGATATCTGGCCATAATCGTAACGAAGTCCGGCATGCAGCCACCATTGGGTTCCTATTTTAATTTTGTCGTAGACAAAAACCCCCAGATTCAACTGTTCGAAGGCGGGAATAATAAAACCCCGGCCATCGATGGTATTGTGCTGCCAACCGGAGCTGAGACCAACTGTAAATTGGTGATTGCCTGTTTTTACTTCATCTTTCAACTGGGCCGACCACACATCTTTATTAAATCCCACTTCTAAGTTTCGGGGGAAAGAAAGATGGGTTGGGAATTCGGATGGCATATAACCGTGGGTAACATAGTCGCTCCATTCTGTTCGGATGTTTTTCTGGTATCCGGCCTCCAGGCTCAAATGATGAAGCCCCGCATATATATGGCTCACATTGGTAATTTTATAATGGGTGGCATTGTGATATGGCTCCTGAATATCGCTGATGGATTTGTCGTGAAGTTCTGTGTCTACCTGCCGGGGCTCCAAACCATGGGCGTTGGCAAAAAATCCGCTTTGCGAATTATAGCGGCTCAGGTAGAAGGTGGAGTTAAAATTCGATGAAATATAGCCCAGGTCTAAATGCTGTCCGTTTTCATTTCCCGCTGTATTTCGAAGTCTTTGGTCTTTGAGGGGAACTTTGAAAGAATAGACCGAAACGCTGTCGGTTGGCACCCGGAAATCGGAAAAACGAATTTGCGAAATGCGGGCATTGAAGAACCATTTTTCTCGTCTTCCTTCCAGATGAATGCTGTAGCCCAGGGAATGGTTGTTCGACTTATAATGAGTTTCTACACTGGCTTTCAGGGTTTTGGGCTGTGGAAACCTGAGTGGTTTAATATCGATAATTCCACCAATGGCATCGGAGCCATAGAGCAGCGATGCAGGACCTTTTATAACTTCCACATTTTCAACCGCGTATTGGTCAATTTCGAGCCCGTGTTCCAGTCCCCATTGTTGTCCTTCGTGTTTCAATCCATTTTCAACCACCACCACGCGGTTAAAACTCAATCCTCTAATCACAGGCTTCGATTGTCCGCTGCCAATTTCAATGGTCGAAACACCGGGAAGCCGCTCCAGCGACTGCATAAGACTCCCGCCTCGGTTTCGGTTCAGATATTCCTGATTTACTTGCTCCACATTCAGCGGGTCCTGATTTTTTCGGTGATCGTGGGTATGGTCGGTAATGGTTACTTCGTCCAGCTGCTCAACGGCGGGCTTCATGGTTATTACAATCTGGTTTTGTTTCTGATTTACACGGATTTCGACATCCTGACAACTATATCCCAAAAAAGATGTGTGGATATGATAAACCCCATATTTCAAGGGCCCCAAAACAAAATCACCCTGATTATTGGTGGTACTAGCCAGTTGATTTTCCACAACAACCAAAGTTGCTCCGGGTAAAATCAGGCCTTTTTCATCAAGCACCTGCCCGCTGATTTGGCCCGTTTGTCCGAATGACTGAATGGCCAGGAAAGCTATGATTGCTACGAATAAAATTTGTTTCATTGGTGCTAACTTATGATATTCTGCCCTTAGTAAAATGATTATAAGGACTTTAAGAAAAAGTGAGAAAATATTGTGGTTTGTCTTTCTAAGTTGATTTGCAGCTTAAATTATGCACGCTTTCAAAGAAGAGAAAGGCTAAGAATAATAAATTATGCCGCTGCAAGAAAAGAAAACCAATAAAAAGCTAGCAGGATTGGGGAGGGCCTCTGAGCGATGTGATTTGACTTACATCGTGGGCAAATGGTTGAGAGTAATGAAAATAATTTCTGGTATCAATAAATTGGAATTTGACCACCACTTGAACAGGCTGTGGCGTTGGGAATGAAACAATCTGGTATTCACAGATGGGGCAGAGTTCCAAAGTTTCATCAATGGCTTGTTGGTGATTTTCGGTGGTTTCGGTTTCGTGATGATGAATCGAACAACAGCTAACCTCGTGATGATGAGCAAGAATATGATGCTTAAAGGCATGTACAGATTGAAAAAGAATGGGGAAGGCGAAAATCAACCCCAAAACAATAGCACCGATACCTGCAAGTTTTTTCATGGCGCAAAGGTATTCAATAATTGAGCGACTGGAATACCAAATTGTTGTTAAAAATTAAGAAGCGGAAAAATAGGATTATCGGGCGAAGACCATATAAACCGGATAAATAAATCCCGCTATGAGCAATAGCAGAATAAAAGGCCGATTGATATTTTGCCATTTGTAGTTTTTGTTTTTAATGGCATCGAAGGTATGATTCACCGCGCTGAAGAAAAAGAAAAACAGGAAGGTGAACAAGATGGTGAGCTCAGCCATGATTCCCCATTGGGCAAAAAATACCCAGATGGCCATAAACGCATAGGAGAGCAAGGCAATTGCCGATTGTTTTTGATAGTTGCTTCCAACTTCATAGCCTTTTGCAAGGGCGGCTTGTTTACCGAACAGCAAACCTTCGATTCCCGAAAAACCTGCCACTGCAACAATAACAATAGGTATCATGACATGGAGTTGACCTTTGGCATCGTAGGTATTGTCATCGAAGCCAATCTGATAGCCCACGTAGAATGCGACTCCCACCAATACGATTCGTAGGATGTCTAATATTTTTACTATCATATACTTAGTTTTTTACTAAGGTATGAAAAAATACCAATTAGTAACTATGGGGGGGCGAAATTTATAGTTTAGATTTTTGCACTAATTTTTCAATTCGCAATTGGCGGATAGTGAAGAAAGCCACAATGAGAAATGGTAAGGTTGAAGCTGCAATTTTTATATTCAGTCCAATAATGCCAATTATGAACATGAAAAAAAGCAGAATGCCAACACCGGCCATTCCTGACCAGGTGAGCCAGCGGGAAGGTTTTTTCTGAAAAAGTGTAATCAATAGTAAAAATTGTCCAACCAACGGTAAGACCACAAAGGGGTGGGCAGCTGACAGAGGGTCGGAGATTATTTTCTGAAGAATTTCCCATTCACCCTGAATAAGAAACAAACTTTGATGGTCTCCCCATTCCAGATAGCCAATAAATCCGGATAATATAAGAGCCAGATTGAAGATTTTAATATTCATCGGTTCTTCGTTTTATGATATATAATATATTGATTATAAAATATTTAAATTGAAGGCCACTGTTGATTTTTAGAGCAATATCAAAATCAATTTTAGTTTAAAACTTGTTTTACTGGACAAAAAAACCGTTTAACAAGTCTTCAATTTCTTTTAAATATTTATCTATCATGTTCTGTCCTGTAAAAGTATGAAATTGAATTGAGCCATTTTCGTTGGAAAAATAGTAGGAATAGTAAGAGATTTTCATGCCTTGGGTTGTGCCATCCATTCGCATCATAACCAAAGTGTCGTTATTGACAATACGGTATTCTCTATCGACAAGTCTGATATCGGGGGCGGCGTTTTTACCATTTTCCAAAGCAATATCAACAAGGTTTTCCATCGGAATTTCAAGCTGTTCATAAATCACCATGCCATAAACATCACCATCCTTAAGTTTTAGTGCGATATCGGCTTCCGGATTTAATTCGGCGGGCGGAATTCGGCGCCATGCCTTATCGTTATACCAAATTCGGTAGGCATCGTTCATGCCATTAATTTTTATGGTTGAATTAGCTGGTTTCTCATATGGCTCACTGTTCATTCGGATTTCTTCGGAGGTTCCCTCGCCGTTAATGTAGTTGTAATAATAGTCCCAGTAGCCATTTGAATACAGAACTACACTGTCGCCACGTGTTGTGACTGCTATTTCCTGCGATTGAGACATCTGGCTAAAAAGCAAACCGAAAACAGCAAGGATGATGGAAATTTTTGCTTGCATAAAAATGTTTTAATAGATAAATCTGTTTATTAGTGTTTCAAATTTCTGATTTTTTATCATATAACAATCACTTACTATTATTTTTTTAGTAAAAAATAATTTTAACTTTCCAGTAGTCGCAATATTGCGCTGATTTACAATTATTTAAAAATTGCCATGGAAGTAAACAATATCCTGAAAAGCAAATAGCTTTGGGCAAAATATTAGCGTAAAAAGCATCAATCAATTTGGCATTTTATGCTGCGCCAAGATTATAAAATGGCTTCTTTACAAAAATAAAAAAGGCGTATCTAAAACGATTATGTTTACATTTTCACCACTTTTATCTGATCAACAGGTTGTCCGTTAACTGAAAGTATGAGCATATAAACGCCCGCAGGCAAGTGTTGGCTATTCCACTGAATCTGATGTGAGCCCTGAGATTGGTTACCCTCGTTGATGGTTTGAATCAGCTGACCTTGAGCGGAATAAACAGCAATAGTTACTTGTCCGGCTTCAGAAATCTGATAATCAATTTGACCGAAATCAATAACAGGGCAAGGCATAACTTTATTGAATCCACCGGCTTTCAGGGTTGGAGACTCGAATCCCAAAGTGGGGTTGTGATTGGCCAAAGCTTTGATACAGAAATTTCCTGTGTTCTGGAATCCGCTGGGGTCGTTGAAGTTATAGAAATCGAGCCATTGGTCGTTTTCCTTATAGTAACTTTGCTGCTCAGAGGCTGTACTTGGAACAATGGCTCTGGACGATGCTCCCAGCAAAACAGGCACATCTGATGTTCTGTCGTAGGGATGCCCTCCTGCGCTAAGATGCAAATATACATAGAATTGCTGGCCTTCGAAGAAGGAAACTGTTTCGGAAAGATTGATGGTGTGAAGTCCTGAAAACTCGATAAAACCTGTATCGCTCAACAACTCGTTATTCAATTGATCATCAGTAAATTCCCCAAAAATTTTCACCACAAAATCCACGTTGTTTTCTGCGGTAAAAAAACTAACAGCTACAATATCTTCGTCCACATGAGCTGTGAAGGCATTAAAGGCTTCGCTTGCAGTTGTTAGCGTATCGCGCCAGCCATGATAATCGTGGTAATAGGCGGTATCGAAGTCCAATAAATCCACATCGATAAATGAAATGGCACCCATTTCGGGGTTTTTGCAGGCATGTTTGTCGAAATACGAAATCCAGAAATATCCGGCATTGCCCCAGCCTGTTCCCCAGCTGTTTTTTACCAGCCAGGCACCCGGCTCCGGTGCCTGAGTTACATGGTTATCGTCCCATCCAATAATTGAAACAGAGTGGTTGGGTTCCTGATTGTCAGAAGGTGGCTGATAATGGTTGGTTCCGCTGATAAAGCTATTGGAGTAACACATGCATGTTGCCATAACTCCTTGTTCCATTACCTTTTCCTTAATAAGGTCTATATTCGATAAGTCTTGTCCGGCATTATACCATTCCACTCTTTTGGGGTAATAAATATGAAAATCGGGGGAAAAATGAATTGGCGGGCTGTTATAACTTTGTCCGTCCATATCACGCACCGCGCCTTCGAGCCGCGACATGTAGGCAGTGGTTACACGATAATCGCCACCCATATGAACTTCCAGCCCCTGACCATTGTTATAGGGTTCTTCCAAATCCTGATTAAAATACTGGTTATAGCCATTCCACCAGTCGAGATGATATTCGGCCAGATTGGGTTCGCCCGATTCGCCCTGAGCTTCCCAGTTGCCATTCATGAGCAGGTTTCCTTCCATGGAAGCCATACTGCCGTGGGTCCAGCATGTTCCTCCATTTTGGCTTTTTACGCTGGTAACATAATTCACCCCATCCACATTGCGCAAATCGAAGGTTTCGGGAAGCTGAGCCAGGGTAGCCTGAGTGAAAGACAAGATCATTATCAGAATTGCAATCCCTTTTATTTGGGCAAAATTGAATTCAATTGGTTGAATGATTCCCATTCCAATGCTTTGGTTGGACGAGTTGGTCTGTTTTGGAAAACTGATTTTTTTCATGGTATTAATTTTATTTTTTTACCGATTCAGGGCTTGCTGAAATGAAGCCGAAAACTATTCGTTAGCAATTTTAATGTCGTTGGTTGAAATTATTAATTCAACGCTGGTTTTTCTTTGGCGAAATGATGCTCAAATTTACAAATATTTATGATTCCTTCTTTTCAGCACAATAACAAATAAATAATGAATTTTAAACCCCGTTTACGGTGAAACGATTTGTGGAATTGGTATTTTTTTTAAGAATACAGCCCTTCAAAAGTTTTGTTTAGCCCCAATTATAACCCGCAGAAATGCCATATTTTTCAATCGGAAGTTCATGGAAAAGCAATGGAAAATATTTGCAGGACTTTGAATTTATAGGGTACTTTTTGCCATTTTCAAGCTAAATTGGCTAATTGTGAATAAATCATAAAAGAAATGCATAATGTTTAATTTCAGTAAATTCACTTACTTGTGATTTAAAAATAATGATTACTTTCGCACTCCTTTTAAAAAAATGGGGGCATTTCAAGTTTAAAAGATACATTGCTTTTAAAAAATTTTTTATCTAAATTTGTTTAGAGTGAAATTTGGTCTTTTGAAGGCCTTTTTCGTTGAAGTTGTATTGTAGAGAAGGATAGAATAAAGTTTATGATGATCGAAACACAAGAAAATACATCATTAAGAATACTCCTAAAAAAGATTTTTGGGTTTACCAGCTTTAAAGGTAATCAGGAGGAAATCATAGAAAGCGTTTTGGCAGGTCACAATACTTTTGTGATTATGCCCACTGGTGGCGGCAAATCCATGTGCTATCAGTTACCGGCTCTCATTAACGAGGGCACGGCTATTATAGTTTCTCCACTCATCGCCCTGATGAAAAATCAGGTGGATATGATTCGTAATTATGGTGCTGACAAGGGCATTGCCCATGTTTTGAATTCCAGCTTGTCGAAAAGCGAAATCACCGAGGTAAAAGATGATTTGTTGAGCGGAAAAACCAAGCTTTTGTATGTGGCTCCCGAGTCGCTTACCAAAGAAGAGAATGCGGAGTTTCTTAAGAATATTAAAATATCGTTTTATGCCATTGACGAGGCTCACTGTATTTCGGAATGGGGTCACGATTTCAGACCCGAATATCGACGGCTGAGACCTATCATTCAATCCATAGGTCACAATGTGCCCATTATTGCGCTCACAGCAACTGCTACCCCCAAAGTGGAGCAGGATATTCTCAGAAACCTGAATATCGAAGATGCTGATATTTTTAAATCGTCGTTCGACAGGCCAAATTTGTATTACGAAGTGAGGCCAAAAACTAAGGATGTAAATAAAGATATCATCAGATATATTAAGGGACAACCCGGAAAATCGGGGATTGTTTACTGTCTGAGCCGCAAAAAAGTGGAAGAAATAGCCGAAACACTTCAGGTGAACGGCATAAAAGCACTGCCATACCATGCAGGTCTCGATGCCAATACACGCCGACGCAATCAGGATATGTTCCTCATGGAAGAAGCCGATGTTATTGTGGCTACCATTGCCTTTGGTATGGGAATCGATAAGCCGGATATTCGCTATGTGCTGCACCACGATATTCCAAAAAGCATTGAAGGATACTATCAGGAAACAGGCCGTGCAGGTCGTGATGATGGAGAAGGAAATTGTATTGTTTTCTACAGCTACGAGGATATAGAGAAGCTGGAAAAATTTATGAAAAACAAGCCTGTGGCCGAACAGGAAATAGCCAAGCAACTATTGCAGGAAACTGTTTCCTATGCCGAATCTTCGGTTTGCCGCCATCGCCAGCTCTTACACTATTTTGGCGAAGAGTATACTCAGGATAACTGCGGGGCTTGCGATAACTGCCTTAACCCCAAAGAGCAATTCGAAGGACAGGAAGACGTGGTAAATGCCATCGATGCCATTATTTCGGTAAAACAGCTCTTCAAACGCGAGTATATGGTGAAGTTTTTGATTGGCGATAAAAATGCCGACATCAAAGCTGCCAAACACGATAAATTGGAGAATTTTGGAATTGGATCGGACAAAGACGCCAAACACTGGAATGCTGTTTTGCGCCAGATTCTCATTCATAACCTGATAACCAAAGATATAGAGAACTATGGCTTGCTCAAGGTTACTCCCAGAGGCTACGATTTTCTTGAAAATCCATACAGCTTTAAAATTACCCGCGACCACGACTACGAAGAAATGGACGAAGAAGCTATTGCCATTGGTGCCAACGCCAAATCGGGTGCTCTCGATGCCACGCTGTTCAATATGCTGAAAGACCTTCGCCGGAAAATTTCGAAAAAAGAAAATCTTCCGCCTTTTGTTATCTTTCAGGATCCTTCGCTTCAGGATATGACCATTCAATACCCCATCACACTCGAAGAGTTGACCAATATATCGGGGGTTGGAGCGGGAAAAGCAGCCAAATATGGCGAGCCTTTCATTCAGCTCATTGCCCGCTATGTGAAAGAAAACGACATTACCCGCCCCATGGATATGGTGGTGAAATCGGTGGTGAATAAATCGGGGCTCAAGGTATATATTATCAGAAGTATTGACAGAAAACTGTCGCTCGAAGATATTGCAAAAGCCAAGCAGATGGATGTTACGGAAATGGTAACCGAGATTGAACGTATTGTTCTTTCAGGCACCAAGCTCGATTTAACCTATTATATCGACGAAATGGTTGACGAGTATCATCAGGAAGAAATTCTCGATTATTTTCAGGAAGCCGAATCGGACAGTGTGGAAGAAGCATTGGAAGAGTTGGGCGAAGAGGAATTTAACGAAATGGAAATCCGCCTGATGCGTATTAAGTTTCTGTCGGATGTGGGGAATTAGCAGCTCCATATGACACAGGTAAACCCCCTTTCTAAAGATTTTTAGCCCATGAAGTGGATTAGTTTTCTTATCATTACTGCTCTGGCTTTTATGATTTCGTGCAATGGCGGCCCTGAGAAAAATATCCAAAATCAGGGAAAAATCATTCCCCGCGACAAGATGGTGAATCTTATGGCCGAAATGCAGATTGTTGAAGCCCATATTGACGAGTTGCGGAAGGCAGGCCATAAAACCAAGGACTCCACGCTCTATTATTACGAAAAAGTTTTTGTGAGCAATGAAGTACTTCCTGCCGATTTTGAGAACAGTTTACTCTACTACAAGCAAAATCTTGACGAGTTGCAACTGATTTATGCCGATGTTATTACCAGGCTCAGTGAACTCAAGGCCAAAAACGAGGAACTTATTTCCAGTCAGAAATCCGATTCCTTGTCGCAAGATACAGCTAAAACCATGGTGGAAGTGAAAAAAGTCAATCCCAAAAAGTAAGAATTGGGATCCATATTGGTCATGATTTCAGTTGTTTTCTCACAATAATTGGCTCGATATTTTGTTTTATATTTACACGCTTAACGAAAAACAGACCCCTTTAAAAATATGAGGCAGTTTCTTTTAATCACTTTAATTATTGTGTCTGCTGGCTTAATGGCACAATCAACAAAACTGGAGTGTTTAACCGTTCGGGATTACGATGGAGCCGTAAGTATCAGATTTAGTGGCCCTTCGGGAACCGATTATTATAAAATCTATCGGGCCGACCAGCTCGATGGGGTTTATCAGCTCATTTTCACCACTGCCAACGGTGCTATTACAACCTATCTCGACAATACGGTAAACGCTGCATCAACAAGCTTCGCCTATTACCTGGAATCGTACGACAACAATCAGATCACTGGAACATCACAAAAAATAAGAACCATATTGCTCACAGTCAATAGTTTAAATAATGGTTTGGTGTCGCTTTCGTGGAACGATGTGGGAGTGCCTGTTGCCTATGATTACCAAATCTGGGTTAACGAGTCAAACACTTTTTTCGATATTCATGCTTTCACAAATCAAACAAGTTATATCGACACTCTTCCCACTTGTCAGGCCAGTTTGAATTATCAGATAAGGGTTCCCATGGAAAACTGCGAGTGTATTAGTAATGTGCGCGGCGGGACTTATGCCGACATAACCCAACCCGAAAATATCATTCCACGAAGTGCCACCATCGATACCGCCACCGGGAATATAATTCTCAGCTGGCTATTGCCATCGGCAGAAAGCGACGACATTTCGAAATATCAGATTTGGCTCATCAATGAAGATGGAGGAAGCACCCAGTTTCCCGCCATCGAAGTCAACGGGTACAATAATTTGAGTACCATCGTAAACTCAGAAATTGCCTGCGATACAGTGGTTACCTTTGCCATTACCGCCCAGGATGTTTGTGGAAACAGCAGCAATTTCTCGAATCAGGATTATCATATTCGCACGGTTAACATGCATCAACCCAGCTATGATATCTGCAACGACGAGTGCATTATTAGTTGGGACAGTGTTTGGAGCTGGTATAATGAACCTGTAGAAGGTATCAGGGTTTATCAGCGCAAGCAATCCGAGCCTTTCGAAATTGTGGCTCAGGTGAGCGGAACAGAAACATTTGCGGTGGTTACAGGCTACGAGCGCGATGTTAGGTACGATATTTATATAGAAGCTTTTGGCGATGGAAATACCATCAGATCAACATCCTGTATCAAGTCCATCAGGGGTAAAAAACCTTTGGTTTCTGAGTATTGCTGGTTGCGGCAGGCCAGTGTAATCGATGGCGAAGTGGAGCTTAAATGGCAGGTTGACAGCATTGGCTATATTCCACAATATGCCATTTCACGATCCAGCGACAATCTTTCTTTCCAATTCATCGATACCATTCAGGGTAACAACGACACAGTTCAATCCTTTATCGACATAAAAAGCTTATACTATCAATCGCCCCAATACTATAAAATCTATCCTTTCGATAGCTGTTTGAACATGGGGCAACCCAGCAATCTTGCCTTTACCATTTACAATCAGGTGGAATCCTTTGCCGATGGTGAAGCTTTAATAGAATGGACACCCTACGAAACTATGGATTCCATACTGAGTTATCAGGTTTACAGGGTCATTGATACCCTAATTTATCCTTTCCCCGTTGGGGAGATTCTGCCCGACGATGAATTACGATATGTTGACAAGTACAGTGGAGCTGTTCCAACCACAGCCAAATTGGGCTATTTTGTCGAGGCGGTGGGCTATTTCAACAATCGAATGACAGAGCAGGATACTTGTCGGTCGAATACAAATTTTCTGGCCAAAAGCACCAATCTTTTTGTCCCCACTGCTTTCAGACCACAGGGAGGTGTTTCATCCATCTTTAAACCCATCAGCACAGGAATTTCCATCAATAATTATAGTTTTAAAGTACTCAACCGGTGGGGAATGGTTATTTTCGAATCGAACCAACCTACACTGGGCTGGGATGGAAAATATCAGGGAGAATATGTAATGGCGGGAGCCTATGTTTATGTGGTGAATTACGAAAGTATTTACGGAAAAATGAGCCAGAAGAGTGGGGTTTTCTTTGTTTTCTAATGGATATTAAACAATAGGCAAATTACTGATAAACAAGATTTAGTTGGGAAAAAGCATTGGAGTAAAAAATCAAATGAATACTTTTGTACCCAAATTAACATAAGGGTAATCGGGCAACTTTTTCCCCTGGAATCATTCAAATGCAGGTTATAAAAAAATTAGATAAAAATGATTAGAGATAAACAGATTTTCGATTTAATTGCCAAAGAAAGGCAACGTCAAACTCATGGTATTGAGCTCATTGCGTCGGAGAATTTTGTTAGCGACGAAGTAATGCAAGCCATGGGCTCTGTATTAACCAACAAGTATGCCGAGGGTTACCCCGGAAAAAGATATTATGGAGGTTGCGAAGTGGTTGACCAAACCGAGCAACTGGCCATTGACCGTGCCAAAGAACTATTTGCAGCCGATTTTGTTAATGTGCAGCCACACTCAGGTGCTCAGGCCAACATGGCGGTAATGCTTGCTTGTTTGCAACCCGGCGATACTTTTATGGGTTTAGACCTTTCGCATGGCGGACATCTTTCGCACGGAAGTCCGGTGAACAGTAGCGGAATCCTTTATAAAGCCGTTTCCTACGAAGTAGAAAAAGAAACCGGAATGATAGATTACGACAAAATGGAAGCCAAAGCAATGGAAACCAAGCCAAAGCTCATCATTGCGGGTGCTTCGGCTTATAGTCGTGATTGGGATTACGAGCGAATGAGAGATATAGCCGACGAGGTTGGGGCCATTCTTATGGCCGACATCTCGCATCCCAGCGGATTAATAGCCAAAGGATTGCTCAACGATCCCGTTCCACATTGTCATATCATCACCACAACTACCCATAAAACTCTCCGTGGTCCACGTGGGGGAATGATTCTTATGGGCGAAGATTTCGAAAATCCCTGGGGATATGCAACCCCCAAAGGCGAGATAAAAATGATGTCTGCTTTGCTCAATTCAGCTGTTTTTCCTGGCATTCAGGGCGGTCCGCTCGAGCATGTCATTGCTGCCAAAGCTGTGGCCTATGGCGAAGCTTTAACCGATAACTACATGAATTATATGCTTCAGGTTCAGAAAAATGCACAAGCCATGGCCAAGGCATTTATCGACAGAGGATATCATGTAATTTCTGGCGGAACTGATAATCACCTGATGCTCATCGATTTGAGAAGCAAATTCCCCAATATCACCGGAAAAGTGGTTGAAAATACCCTTGTTTTGGCCGACATTACCGTGAATAAAAATATGGTGCCCTTCGACAGCCGCTCGCCTTTCCAAACCTCTGGTTTGAGAGTTGGAACTCCTGCCATCACCACCCGCGGACTCAAAGAAGAGTATATGCCTGTGATTGTTGATTTGATTGACCAGGTTATTTCTGACATTGAAAATACCGCTGTGATAGACAAAGTGAGAAAAGAAGTGAACGAGCTAATGACTTCGTTCCCACTCTTCTCTTGGTAAAATAGTTATATTGAAACAACAGAGCCTGAATTTGTTACAAACATCTTCGGGCTTTTTTTCTAAATTTTTGTTATGAGGATACTTATACAGCGGGTTACAAAGGCTTCTGTAACCATCGACGCACAAATACACTCCGAAATGGACAGTGGGCTGTTGGTTTTGGTTGGAATAGAAAACGACGACGACGAATCAGATGTTGACTGGCTCACAGAAAAGTTGCTAAAGCTCAGAATATTCGACGATGAACTGGGAGTAATGAATTTGTCAGTGATGGATGTGGGTGCGCAAATAATGCTCATCAGCCAGTTTACTTTGCATGCCAGCACAAAAAAAGGAGCAAGACCATCCTATATAAAAGCAGCACGACCCGAAAAAGCCATCCCACTTTATGAATTGTTTATCAATATGATAGAAGAAAAATCGAAGAAAAGGCCTTGCACCGGAGTGTTTGGCGCTGATATGAAAGTTGCACTTGTAAACAATGGCCCTGTGACTATTTGGATAGACTCGAAAAACAGGGAGTAGGCTATTTTTTTGTTAAATTATAGAAGTCGGAATCAATTTGTACTAACTTCGTATTCAAAGAATTAAAATTAACCTATTTATTTAATGCCTATGAAAAAATTATCATTACTATTTATTTTAGCAATTTTCGCTTCTGCAGCAATGTTTAGTGGTTGCGAAAAATTAGCCGATGAGCTTGAAAACTCCGTGGTGGTCACCATTCACGCCAAGCTTGAAGCTCCCATTACAGCGGTTCCATCCACAGGAAAATTTGGTTCTGATGGATATGGATATAATGAGACAGCTGTTTTAGACCCCGCTACCAACGAAGACCTGGCAGACTATTTAACCTCCATTGATACCATTGATGTGGAGTCCATTACTATATTGGTTACCAGCGTTTCGAGCAATAATCTTATCCTGGAAAACAGCACTTTTACCATTACCGACAACGTTGATGGAAGCAGTTTTACTTATTCTACACCAGCCAATACCCCCGTTACTGTTGGAACAATTTTTCATGTAGATTCATCTCTCCCGGGGTTCAACAATGTTAATTTAATGATGGATTCGCTTCATTCAGCTACAGTAACAGCAGTTGGAAGTGTCAATCAGAATGAATTTAGTATTGGTTATGTTTATGCCGTTGGAGTAAGAGTTGTGGCAAGCCAGTAATATTGTACAAAAAGAGAAGTGAAAGCTGCATCACAGGTTGATGCGGCTTTTTTTATGGAAACCATTTTATTTTCTTTGACTTGCCATTTCATGTCGTTTGAAACTCTGCTATGGAGAACTTTTTAGCATCAACTGTAGAACCGGAAGGCAGCAGGCAATCTAATTTTTCGCAACCTGACGCGATTTGATAATGGTTTGGTAATTATGGTACCGATCGTAAATTTCATTAACAAATTTATAGGTTTCTGATCCACGGCAATAACCATAGTAGCAAACAGGGTCCTGATAGTATTTTGGGTTCGACTTGTTCAGGATATAATAATCCACATTGTCGCGCCATTTTTGGGGGTCTTTATTGTATTTTTTAGCCAATCGCTGGGCGTCGAAGACATGGGCAATACCCACATTGTAGGCTGCCAACACAAAAATCTGTCTCTCGGCAGGGTCTTTCACCAATGGAGTCAGCTGGGTGTCAAGAAGTTTAAGATATTTTACACCGGCTCTTATTTGCTCTTCGGGGGATGAATTTTCCGAAATACCATATAATTTTGCGGTGGCAGGCATCATTTGCATCAATCCTAAAGCTCCATTCCACGATACTACACGAGGATCGAATTTCGACTCCTGATACATAAGTGCGGCTAAAAGAGGCCAATCCCAATCCACTGCTTTGCTGTGTTTCTTTATATACTCGTCGAACGGAGAAATACCCCCAGCCGGAGTCACATAGCTGCCAACCGAAGCCAAATCGGCTGCATTTGCTGAGTTGAAATATTTATTGAAAATCTGAGCAAATTCCCGTCCATCTTTTAAGCTTCCTAACCAAACATTTACCTCTTTTTGCAACGAATCGGATGTCTGGGGGAAAGCCCATGCCAGGTTTTGGCTATAGCTGCCCAAATGGGTTCCAATATCAATATTGTTATGGTATTTTTTGTTGATGGCGGCCACATGACTGTCGCAAACAGTATAGTCAATAATTCCTTTGGCTACCATATCCACCAGCTCTTCCACGCTTAGCTCATCTTCGATAATGATGATGTCGCCACCGGTTTCTTCATTAATTTGAGCCAATCTTTTCACAGAGACTGAGCCTTTTTTAATATGAACCTTTTTCCCTTGAAGATCGAGGGCATCGCGAATCACTTTCTTCTCAATATCTTTATTGGACAGGCTCTGCCAGTTGTTTGGAAGCCTTTGCACAAGAATCTGTTTCGATTGATAAATAGGGTCGGAGAGAAGAACCTTTTTCTTTATTTCGGCGGTAACGGCAAGGTCGGTGGCTAAAATATCGAATTCGTATTTATTGAGACTTTTTAAAGCGGCGGGAACATTTTTAAGAACCACAATTTCGAGCTCCACACCCATGTGATTCGCAAAGCTGGTGAGTAAGTCGTATTGAAAACCCATGGGCTCGTCGCGGTAAATAAAATACTCGTGATCGTTGTAATCGGTAACAGCTACCAATTTCCCCTTTTCACGAATGGAGTTCAGGTGTTCCTGCGCCAAATTCTTTTTGGGAGTAACAGCCTTTTTATTGTTCAGTGAATTCAGGTAATCGCAAGCAGAAGTTGTAAAAATCAGCGCAACAAAAACCATCAGGTTCAAAACAGAAACTTTCCTCATAGGCATAGTATTCATTTAAAAGCGGGCAAATTTAATAAAATTTGGGTAAATGGATTATTTTAATCGCGTAGAATACAATGTGTTAAGAAAACTTAACACTGCTGCCATAAAAAATACCCATTGAATTGCTATTGATTTCAGCATTTGCGCGCCCATTGCGGCATCGAAAAAATAATTGAAAAAAAACTGAAAAAGCAATCCAAACATAAGCACTCCCATGAGTTTCCCGAGGCTTTTGCTCACCGATATCGATGCCGATCCCATGCCATGACTTCCGTTGGGAAGGCCTTTCATTCCAGCTTGCGTAGTGGCAGGATAATAGAGTCCCATAGAAATCCCCAGAATAATGAGTCCAGCTATTAAAAAGCCCAGATTCGTTTTTTCAGAGCTCATTGCAAACATTATCATACTGATTGTGAGAAGGATATTACCTCCAATAACCAGTTGGCGGGTTATAAAATATCGTTCCAATTTATCGATATACAACGAAACGAAAAGCATAACCCCCGGTGCAATCATCATCATAACCCCAGAAGCAGTGGTGGATAGGCTGCGGGTTTCTTCAAAATAAAAGGGATGAATGAATCTTCCGCCCACATTGATTACAAAAAATAAAAAGAAACCCAAATTGGCCTGTCGGAAATTGTTGATTTTGAACAATTTTAAATCTAAAAGGGGCTCTTTCACAGAATTTTCGTGCCGAACGAAAAGATATAAGAAAACCACCGCCGCCAGTGACAATGGAACCAGCCATTCCACAAGTACTCCAAACTTGGTAATGATATTGAAAAACAAAATCATACTCCCCAAAAACACGAAGCTAAGCCATGCACCTCGAACATCGAAGCTGTTGTGAACTTTTGTAAATGAAATGGATTTGTCGAGTTTAAGCGAGAAATACAGGCCTGCCATCGCCAAAGGCAGATTGATTAAAAACACAGCAGGCCAGTCCCATAAGTCTATGAGTATGGCGCCAATTATTGGACCCAGACAAATTCCAATTCCGGTGCTCATCATCCAGCGCCCGTATTCTTTTTGGTGCCATTGGGGGCTGATATAGTTTTTGATAAGAGCGGGACCCGTAACATAAAGCGCCGATTCGGCAACCCCCTGAATCAATCGCAGAGGAATCATCCAATAAAAATCTGGGGCAAAAGCTGTGAGCGTGGTGGTGAAACCATAAACCACGAAAGCTGCGGAGAGCAGTCTTCCGGGAGAAATTCTGCCGAGCATTTTTCCCATAATTAAGGCAGTGGCCGACGACATAAACATGGTGGCCATGAGGATGAGCGAAACCTCGGAAACACTCAGGTTGAAATGAGTTTTAATCGTCGGAAGAGCGATATTAACCGCTGAAAGATCCATCAGAGCCATGAGGGCGGCTATATTTATGGCCACTATTAAGTTGAAGTGCTGTTTCATGGTCGTTTGGTTTTCTTTCCTCCTTTTAAATTTGCCTGTTTTCTGTGAAAGATTTTTTTCTTTTTATCTCCTTTTCATTTCGCCCGATAGTCCAGACTATGAAATGTTAAGTAGTTTTTTATTGCTTTATACCTGCTTGTTTTTCGCTGTAAAAATAGGTTGATAATAAATAATTGACATCAGGATAATACTGATTTCAAAAGATGGCAAAAATAATGGTTGAAATTTTGGTATTTTTGAAAAATACTAGTACATTTATGAGCATGTATTACCTAATGTAATTCCGTAATAAAAACGAAAACATGAACAATAATAATTTTTGCGTGATTATGGCCGGAGGAATCGGAACCCGGTTTTGGCCCATGAGTCGCACCACAACTCCCAAGCAATTTCTCGATGTTTTAGGAACAGGCGAAACACTGATTCAGCAAACGGTGAACCGGTTCAGAAAGATTTGTCCCATCGAAAATATTTTTGTTGTTACCAACGATATTTATCGGGATACGGTGAAAAATCAAATTCCCGACCTCGACGACGATCAGATTCTTTGCGAACCAGCCCGCCGAAATACGGCTCCTTGTATAGCCTATGCCAACTACAAAATACAAATGATAAACCCCAATGCCAATATTGTGGTGGCTCCATCCGATCATATCATTCTGAAAGAAGATGTTTTTGTGGATGTGATAGAGGCTGCTCTTAAAGCAACCGCTGCCAACAATTGGCTCATCACACTTGGAATTCAACCCAGCCGGCCCGACACTGGCTATGGCTATATTCAATATGACAAGGCCGTGATTGCCAACACCGATGAGCGCATTTCGCTGGTAAAGACTTTTACCGAAAAACCTAAACTCGAGTTGGCTCAGGAGTTTCTTAAAAGCGGTGATTTCCTATGGAATGCCGGGATTTTTGTCTGGTCGCTCAAAACAATCCAAAAAGCCTTTGAAACCCATTTGGCCGATGTGGACGATATTTTTAAGGAAGGAATTGGGCTGTATAATACTGTGAGAGAAGGGCTTTTTATAGAAAATGCCTACTCCATTTGTAAAAATATTTCTATCGACTACGGAGTGATGGAAAAAGCTGACAATGTTTATGTTTTGCGCTCAGATTTTGGTTGGTCCGATTTGGGAACCTGGGGATCGTTATATGCCATTCGCGATAAAGATGAAAATGGCAATACCATCCTGGGTAAAAACGTAATGACCTACGACACCATGAACAGCATAGTGAATGTAAAAGGCCCAAGGCTGGTAGTGCTGCAAGGTCTCGACGATTATATAGTGGTTGACGACGACAATATTCTGCTCGTTTGCCGCAAGTCGGACGAGCAAAGCATCCGACAAATAGTGAACGATGTAAAAGCCACCAAAGGCGACAAGTTTGTTTAATAATGGTAAATACTGCAAAAATGGGCTGACTTCGATTGGGGTCGGCCTTTTTTTGAATTAATTCGTCAATAAATGTAAACTATTTTCAAATTAAATTACTCCCCAATCTTCCCGCCAATTTCCCCAGCCAAAGCCTGAACATCTGTTTTGTCATCACCATAAAATATTTTGGCTCCATCTTTCAATTGAATGAAAAGGTAGGGCGGTTTGGCATCTGTTAGAAACAGTTTCACCTTCTCGCCATCCCTGGTTTTAAACCAACCCTTACGTATTTTAGATGTGGCAAAACCATTGGTTTTTAAGGATATGGCTGGAATGGTTTCGACCAATAGAACCTGTTCAATGTCGCCATAGTCAATGGTTTTGCCATAAATTCCCGTTATCTCCAGTGAATGCTCATTAACCAAAATGGTGTTGGGCTGAATGCTCCAGTAAAACATTACAGCCGCTCCCATCGATACCACAACCATAAGCCCCAGGGCAAAGTTAAGTGCCAGTTGCTGACTCGAAGGTGTGTATGATTTTATCTTTACGATGAAGAAAATATAGGCCAGAAGTGGGAAAACGGTGATGAGGATTCCAATGGCATCTTCTCCCCAGATAAAAAAAAGCAGCGGACTCAAAACCATGATGAGCCCACCCACAATAAAATGAAATTGTCTGAAAAACTTCACAAACCCGGGGAGCTTAAACTCTCGTTTTTCTTCATCAGACATTTTCTTATAGCCCGAAATCATGGAAGGGGCGCTTTTTTCGTTGAGCAAAAACCCCAATCCAAAAAGCGTAAGCCCCACAAAAACAGATACAATTAGGCTAATCATGATGGTGAGTAGAATTAGTGGGTTTTGGTCATGTCTTCGTCAATAACTAGAATTACATCCGCCAGATTTTTATTTTCGACTTTCAGACTGTCCAAATCGGCCTGTTCCACGCTGGCAATGGTAACAATCTTTAAATCAGGATTTGTCTGTTTCAGATACCATCCAATACCTTCGAAATTATTGCTGTGATAAGTGCCATGATAATGAATGAAAACCTTCCCTTTTTCGTAGTTTTTCAGGATAGACCAGGCCATAGTAGCATCTTTAATTGCCTGAGCCTTAGGAAGATTTGCATTGGCATGACCCATGCTTTTCATGTCTTCGAGCATTTGTTTGTAACCGGGCAAAGTCGAATCGTAGGCAATGGGTTGTGGAGGATAATATCTTTTCGACTCGTCGGGCAATGAATCCAGTCCTTCAAACCCTTTTTTATGAACCACCGAAGCATAACGGCGGGGAATGTTGGTAGCCACAAATTTTATCTTTTTCTCCTTTGCAAACTCCAGAAGTGGTTTGTAGTCTGTCTTGTAATTTGGCCACAAACGTGCTTCGGCTTCGAATTTTTTAGCGTCGTAGAATCCAGCAAAATATTCATCTATGATAAGTTGGTTGTCAGCTTCGAACATTTCGGCGCCCATCACAAGTTTTTCTCCTTGAGTGGCAAATAAATCTTTGGTTATCTCGAGTTGCAACCAATGGCTTACCGGATTGTTGTGAAGCTCTCCAAACAACACAATATCAGCTCCTTCGAGCTTGTCCAGCACTTTTTTATATTTTATTTCGTCACCTTCTTTATCATAAAACTGATAGGCAGGTTTGTCCGATTTCATTGACATGGACAAAAGGATAACAGGTAACATTAACAAAAGGAATCGTTTCATCGGAATTTAGCTTTTTTTAGGTTTGGCCGGATAGCATCTGCATGTGAATGCCAATCCGAATGATATTTAGCAACGAACATGCTCGTTTTTTAGCAAATGTAGTTTTTTTATTTAATCAGCTAAATTTCCACATCGGGGGTTTTTAAAAATCACAGGAAAAAATTAAAAATTTCGTGCACTATTTTGGCTGTTTGGACGTTTGACTTAAAGCTATGGCAAATATGTATGGTTGCATTTTGAATAGTTGATTAAAAAAACGAGTTTTGTACAAATTTTATTTTATGCGCAAAACCTTTACACTTTACTTGTTGCTGAGTTTGATGGCGTTTCCTTTTTTGGGTTTCACTCAATCAAAATCTCAGGCTTTCGAAATATCGAAGAACTTAGATATCTATGCAACCTTATTCAAAGAGTTGAATAACAACTATGTGGACGAAATTAAGCCCGGCGATTTGAACAAAACAGCCATCGACGCCATGCTCAAATCGCTCGATCCTTACACTGTTTTTATTCCCGAGTCGCAAATAGAGGAAGTTAAGTATCTCACCACCGGCGAGTACGGCGGCATAGGTATATCGGTGATTAAGCGCAACGAAAGTGTTATTATAGCCACCATCGAAGAAAATTCCCCCGCTTTGGATGCAGGATTGCTAGCCGGCGACGAAATTCTCAGCATAGACAATCAGGATTTATCAAAAAAGACCGATGAAGAAATAGGTTCCTTAATGCAGGGACAGGTTGGAACTCCCAATGTGTTGAAAATTAAGAGAATGGGCATTGAACAACCCTTTGAAAAGACCGTTACCCGACGCAATTTAAATGTGGTGAACATTCCGTATTATGGTATGATTGATAGCAATGTGGCTTATATTAGCTTGCTCTCCTTTACCAAAGATGCCGCCCTTAAAACATCGAAAGCTTTTTTGGAACTGAAACAGAAAAATCCCAAAGGCTTAATTTTCGATTTGCGGGGCAATGGCGGCGGATTGATAGGTGAAGCCGTTGATATACTCAATCTATTTGTTGAGAAAGATGTGGAAGTGGTGCAAACCAAGAGCAGGCTCAGAGATAAAAACTATAAATACATGACCCGCAAAGAACCTGTGGACAAAGAAATACCCATAGTGATTCTGGTGGATAGAAACTCCGCTTCGGCAGCCGAAATAGTGAGTGGAGCAGCACAGGATTTAGACAGAGCGGTTATTATTGGCGAACGAACCTATGGAAAAGGCTTGGTGCAGAACGTGGTTCCTGTTAGTTTTAACTCCCAGCTGAAAGTTACCATTGCCAAATATTATATCCCCAGCGGTCGGTGTATTCAAGCCATTGACTATTCTCACAAAGATGCTGATGGAAATGCGCTTCCGGTAAACGATAGCCTGCTTGCTCCTTTTAAAACCAAAAACGGAAGAACAGTATTCGATGGCAGGGGTATTAAACCCGACATTCTCCTTTCGCCCAACGATTTCAGCGACTTTGCCAGCTCCATGATCGACAATTTCTACATATTCGACTTCGCCACCCAATATCGACTTCAGCACGACAGTTTGATGGCTGCTGAAAAGTTTGAAATATCCAGTGAATTGTGGGGGAATTTTGAGGACTTTTTGAAAAATAAAGACCTGAATTATCAATCGGAAGCAGAGAAAAAACTCACCGATTTGCAAAAGGAGTTCGATAAAAGTGAGGAATATAAGCATTTGAGTCCTTTGTTTAATCAGGCCCTTGCCGATATGCAAAAATCCAAAGTGAATGCACTTTCTAAAAATCGCCCGGAGATAGAACGAATTTTGAAAACCGATTTGGTGAGCAGATATTATTTTGGCCGTGGAGTTATTGTGGCCAATATTCATCAGGATAAAGCCATTGCCAAAGCGCGGGAGCTTATAAACCAGCCCCAGCAATATTATGAACTCTTAAAACCAACCACAAAGTAAACATGAAATGGAGACAGGGAATACTTAATGATGAATGGTATCAGGGACTTTTGTTTCTGGCATTGGCCATCATGATTATTGGCATTCCTTCCTCTCATATTTTAATGAGCATTTCGCAGTTTAGCTTTGGCGGAATCTGGCTTATGCATGGCCGTTACCGCGAAAAATGGAACGCATTTATCCACGACAAGGCGGCTTTGGCATTTACTTCAATTTTTCTCTTTCATATTTTGGGAGTATTTTATAGCACCGATTTGGAATATGCACTTAAAGATTTGAGAATCAAGCTTCCTATTCTTATAATTCCCTTCATGTTCAGCGCATTCCCGGCTCTGAGTGCCAAAAAATTTCAATGGCTTATATATCTTTTTGTGGGTTCAGTGGTCACAGTTTCTCTATATGTTACTGTTGTTCATCTAATTACCCGCGAAGAAGTAAGGCTTATTCTTAGCCGCGATTTTATTTCGCATATTCGCTTTAGCCTGAGCATGAACTTAGCCATTTTTAGCTTGATTTTACTCCATTGGAACAAACAATCCAATGTCATTTACCGAATTGTTAGTGCGCTGGTCGTAGTTTATTTGTTGTTTTTTCTTTTATTCCTCGAGGCTTTTACCGGCGTAATCATGTTTGTATTTGTCCTTTTCAGCTTATTGGTTTATCATTTTTTTCACAATCCCAGGTTGTGGAAAAAATTGAGCCTTGCCTTATTGGTGTTGCTGGGGGTGAGTTCCATTGGTTGGTATCTGTTTAGTTTTGTGGAGAAAAATACCTCCTACGAGCCTTTCGATATTCATAAGCTCGATAAATATACCACTTCGGGCAATCCCTATCTTCACAATCCGGATGGCGGCATGGAGAATGGTAAGTTTTTATTTGTGTATCTATGCGAACCAGAGATGCGTGAAGCCTGGCAACAACGCAGCAAATTGAATTTCGAAGGCAGCGATGGCCAAAACCAGAAGTTGCGCTATACTCTCACCCGCTACATGACGTCGAAAGGGTTGCGTAAAGACAAAGAAGGTATGGCTTCACTAACCGACAGCGATATCAGAAATATTGAAAATGGAATTGCCAATGTAAACTATACCCAGGGAATAGGCATTGAAGCCCGATTGATGAAAATACTATTTGAGTACGAAAACTATAAAATCACCGGCGATCCAAGCGGACATAGTGTGATGCAGCGCATCGAATACTGGAAAACATCGTGGAGTATCATTGAAAAGAACTTTTGGTTTGGCGTGGGAACGGGCGATATGAATGTTGCTTTTCAACAGGAGTATGAGCTGCAAAATTCGAAGCTTGATATGGACTGGAGATTGCGGTCGCACAATCAGTATTTGAGCATTTGGGTAGGATTTGGTATTGTTGGTTTGCTCTGGTTTTTATTTGCATTAATCTATGCCCCAATACATAACAAAAGCTTCCACAGCCTTTTCTATTTCGTCTTTTTTATCATTTTTATGGTTTCCATGCTCACCGAAGATACTATTGAATCGCAGGCTGGAGTTACCTTTTTTGTCTTCTTCAATGCCTTGTTTTTGTTTCTTTACAGACCAGAAAACAATTTGAAACTAAAGTAACCCAGACCATGAAAAAAATCAATTCTGTTTTAGCTGAGAGTTTAACCCACCAGGCTTTGGAGACGGGGAGATTGCGGAAGAATTACAATTTTCATGAGAGCTATAACGAGAATATACAGCGCATGCTCAATGCTTTGGAACCCGGCACATATTTACCTCCGCACCGTCACTCAAATCCCCATAAAGATGAATATTTTCTGGTTTTAATGGGCGAAATTCTGCTGATTGAATTTACGGAAGAAGGCACAATTCGGGATTATTTTTTAATGAATCCGCTGAAGGGAAATTTTGGGGGCGAAGTGAAGGCTGGAATTTGGCATACATTAATTTCTTTGGCTCCGGGCTCTGTTATCTACGAATTTAAGGAAGGGCCTTTTATTCCAATTTCACCCGAAAATATTGCCCCCTGGGCTCCGGACGCAGCTGACTCTGTTGCCGTTTCAAACTATATTCAAAAACTCATTGAGGAGGTTAATTCTTTAGAAAGAGGCCGCTAAGATTTTTTATTGGCAGTGTTATAACACTTGCGACATAAGGGCTCGTAAATATCCGTTTCGCCCAAAACCACCAAATCGTCTCCCGAAATGGTACGGTGAGAATACTGAGCCAGATTACCACAACGAATACAGATGGCGTGAACCTTGGTTACATATTCGGCTTCGGCCATTAATTGAGGAATGGGGCCAAAAGGCTTGCCCTTAAAGTCCATATCCAAACCCGCCACAACAACCCTTATTCCCCTGTTGGCCAGCTCGTTGCACACATACCCCAGCTGATTGTCGAAGAACTGGGCTTCGTCAATCCCTACCACATCCACATCGTGTGCGTAAAGGAGAATTTGTTCCGCACTTTCCACGGGAGTGCTCACAATGCTGTTGGCATTATGCGAAACAACATTGGTCTCGTCGTAGCGAACATCGATTCCTGGTTTAAAAATCTCAACCTTCAGCCGCGCTATTTTTGCCCTGTTCAGCCTTCGGATGAGTTCTTCGGTTTTGCCCGAAAACATGGAGCCAACTATTAATTCTATCCATCCAGCCTTACTCTGAGCTTCTTTTTTTTGTTCCAGAAACATGTTTATTTGTTTTTCAATAGTCTGTTAATCAGTAATATATATTTTCTGTTTTCAACAAATGCGTTTTAACAAGTATCTTAAAGTTGAAAATTAATCCTTGTTTTTCATTATATCTTTAGGCAATAAGTTTTGGTCTTTCTGTGTTAATTAATGAAAACAAATTTAATGATATCGCAGTTTATTCCAATTCATTTGAAAAATTAAAAATGGCTTCTATGAAACTTGAATTAATTAAGGATGAAATCGCATCGCTTCTCGAAAATCTCTCAGAGCAATTTGAGACCATCAATCAGTACCCGAAGAATATTCCCCAGATTGAGCTCGATATTGTAATGCGCAATATTCAAAAGCTCTACGAGACTACCATTCAGCTGAATAAAGCGAACAGCGTTCCTATGGTTCAGGCTAAAGTGGAACGAAATGGCGTAATCGACGGGTCAAAAATAATTGAGGTGGTACGAGAAGAAGTTCCCGTAAAAGCCATGGCTGAACAAGTAAAACCGGTTGCCGAAATTGTTGAAAAGGAGGTTGTTCAACCTGCCATTGAAGAAGTTGAAGTTATTGAAGCAATTGCCAATGTTCAGCCTGTTATCACAGTGGAAAATAATCCTGTGGCAATAGCCGAAGCGCCCGTTGCACCGACCGAAAACAAAATACTTTCGGGCATTATGACCAGAGAGCCGCAATTGGAATTTGTGTCGCTGCTCGATGAAGTGGTTGAAAAATCGAAGGTGGAGCCCGACTTGTTTAACTCAGCAAAAGCAAGCAAAGAAATAACCGATTTGAACAATAAGCTGGCCGAAGCCCGCAATACACACAGCATAGTGGAAAAACTTCAATCGAAAAGAATAGAAAACCTGAAATCGGTTATTGGGATCAACGATAAGTTTTACTTTATCAACGAGCTTTTTGCCGGTGATGCCCGAAAATATGAGGATGTGATTTATACCCTCAACAACTTCAAGAAATTTGACGACGCCATGCAGTATTTCAGCACTCTGAAATATCGATTTAACTGGGATGAGCTCTCGGCTCCTTACGAAAAACTGGTTAAAATGCTGGAAAGAAAATTTGATTTAGCTAATGCGTAATGTTCATTTATTGTTACTAAGCTTCCTGTTATATTTCATATCAGGGAGCTTTTTTGTTTTACAGGCACAGGACAGGCATGAGGTAGACCGCCATCTGAAAAATCTGTGCTCCGATGATTTTGCAGGCCGTGGATATGTGGATGGGGGAGATGGAAAAGCTGCCAAATACATAGCTGCCCAATTGAAACATTATGGGCTGGAACCCATCAGCGGAAGCTATTTTCAACCCTTTGAGGTGGCGGTGAATACATTGCCCGGGGTGAGCGTTTCGGTGGGGAATAAAATACTGCTGCCTGGCGACGAGTTTATCCTGAAAGCCTCTGCCACTTCGCTTGAAGGTACTTTTCCCTGCAAATATTTACCGCTTTCATCCGCCGATTCCTCAAGCGATTTAAGGTCCGTATTTTTGGTGGGAAACCAAAATTATAAGGAACTCCGCACCAAAAATATTTATGGCGCCAAAGGCTTTGTTATGCTGGATGAAAACCAGCCACAATGGAGTGTTCATGCGGGCTTAGATACTTCTTCATATCAGGTGATTCATGTGCTTCAAAGCGCACTAACCGATAGTTTGAAAAGTATAAAAATTCAAGTTGAGTCGGAGTTTATACCCAGCTATCAAACACAGAATGTCTGGGGTTTGATTAAAGGAACCGGGCCCGGCGACAGTTTGATTATTATTGGCGCCCATTACGATCATCTGGGGAAAATGGGAACGGCCATTTATCATGGCGCCAACGACAATGCCAGCGGAACGGCCATGGTTCTGGAGCTGGCCAGGCATTATGCAAAAAATCCGCCAAAGTATTCTATCCTTTTCGCTTTTTTTGCCGCCGAAGAATTGGGATTAATCGGCAGCAGATATATGGCCAGTCATTTCCCACTGAACTTAGCGAAGACGAAAATTATGATAAATCTGGATATGGTTGGAACCGGAAGCGATGGAATTACTGTGGTCAACGGGCTGCAACACGAAGATATTTTTCGCCGTTTGGTTCATGTGAACGCCCAGGCGGGTTTGCTGAAAGAAGTGAAAGCCCGCGGAGAAAGCTGCAACAGCGATCATTGTCCCTTTTCGCAATTGCACGTTCCGTCTATTTTTATCTATACAATGGGCAACGAATCGAAGGCCTATCATATTCCCCAGGACGATGTGGCGCATTTACCATTAACAGCTTTCGACAACCTATTTAAACTATTGGTTCTTTTTGTGGATACTGCCAAATAAAGGAAATAATAACAAGACATGGTTGTCGAAATAGTATAATTTTGTGGTTTGTAATTAGCACGATATGAGTTGGAAAATTTATACAAAGGGAGGTGACGCAGGAGAAACTTCCTTGATTGGCGGGGCAAGAGTTCCGAAGTTTAATGATAAGGTAGAAGCCTATGGAACCATTGACGAGCTCAAGAGTTATTTAGGTTTAATCAGAGACCTGAGCGAGAACGATGAAGTAAAAAGCTGGATGCTCACCATTCAGGAGCGGCTGTTTGTCGCGGAATCGCGAGTCGCCACAGACAGCCCGGAGTCTTTGGCCCGAATGCCCAAATTGCTCGAAGACGATGTGGTTTTTCTGGAAGATACCATAGATTATATGAACGAAAGCCTGCCCGAGCTCACCCATTTTATTCTACCCGGCGGACATGTGCTTTCTTCCCACGCCCATGTGGCGCGAACCATTTGCCGCAGAGCCGAGCGACTAACCTTAAAAGCTTTTCCCAACCACGATGCCGATGTGTTGGTTATTAAATATTTAAACCGACTCTCCGATTTTCTCTTTGTGCTGGCCCGTAAATTTGCTCAGGAACTGGGCGATGGAGACATCATTTGGAAAGGAAATAGCTAAATATCCTAAACCTATTCCCTATGAAAAAACATATTCCAAATCTTATTACTTCGCTCAATTTGCTTTCGGGCATTGTGGCCATATATCTCAGTTTTAATGGAAACCTGATGGGAGCCGCCGGGTTTATGGCACTGGGAGCCTTCTTCGATTTTTTCGATGGTATGGCAGCACGAGCTTTACATGTGAAATCGGAGATGGGAAAACAAATGGACTCCTTAGCCGATTTAGTGAGCTTTGGGCTGGTACCGGGTTTTATAGTTTTTCAGCTGATGCAAAACAGCCCCAATCTGCCCGAGTGGACTTTGGGGACATTGAATCTGGCGCCTTTTCTTGCCTTTATCATTCCGGTGCTTTCGGCTTACCGCTTGGCAAAATTCAATATCGACGAACGTCAAACCGACAGCTTTATCGGATTGCCCACACCCGCTAATGCCTTGTTTATAGGCAGTTTGCCCTTTCTCATCAGCGGGTTCTATAGCTTTGAGTTGGTGGAATTGCACAACTACTACATTTTACTCGTTTTGGCCGTAGTTTTATCCTTGCTGTTGGTGGCCGAGTTGCCCCTTTTTAGTCTTAAGGTTAAGGACCTTAGTTGGAAAAACAATGCCATCCGCTTCATTTTTCTGGGGTTGAGTGTAGTTGCTTTGGCATTACTGCGCCTGGGCGCTTTCCCGGTAATTATAGTTATTTATGTATTGCTTTCGTTGGTGCAACGCAAATAATAATTTTTGGTAATAACCTGATTTACACCTTCAATTTTATTAAATTGCTCCCATAATCTACAAAATGTCAGGTTTATGGAAGCACCGGAATTTCTGAAACTTACCCATCAAAATATTGGGGATGAGCATATTTGTTGTGCCTTTTCCGATAAGAAATGTGCCAAAGGCTATCAGGGGAAAAAGGAATGGCTTAAAAATCAGTTCGACGAGGGATTTGTGTTTCACAAGCTCAATGTGCGCGGCAAGGTTTTTATAGAATATGCACCCGCCGAAAAAGGCTGGCTCCCTATCGATGCGCCCAGCTATATGCTCATTCATTGCTTTTGGGTTTCGGGGCAGTATAAAGACCAGGGCTATGGCCGTAAACTTCTGGAGCATTGTCTGGAAGCTTCGCAAGGCATGAATGGCGTGGTGGTGGTGACGGGGAAAGATAAAATGCCTTTTATGTCGGACAAGAAATTTTTCCAAAAGCAGGGATTTCAGCTGGCCGATGCAGCAGCACCGTATTTTGAGCTTTGGTATAAACCTATCAAAGAAGATGCTCCAATTCCCCGTTTTAAGGATATTGCGCGAAATGCCCGTTGCGACATAGAACAAGGATTGGCCGTTTATTACTCGCCAGCTTGCCCTTTTAACGATTATTACGTGAATGTGGAGCTAAAGCAAGTAGCCGAAAAGCGCGGAATCCCCCTGACCATCATCCCCATAGAAAGCCGCGAACAAGCTCAGAATCATTTTGTTCCCCACGCGCTCTACAGTGTTTTTTACAATGGTCAGTTTGTGACTCATCATGTGTTGAACGAGAAGTATTTTGAGAAATATTTTCGGGGTTAGTAAGAAAATTAGTGAATTTTTTTTTGAAAAGGACTCTTTTCGAAATTGTCCGTTTATTTAGGAGGCGATACCGCGAATCAACTAATTTGTAATCTCCACTTTGAAGGCATTTGGATCAATAAGTGGTATAACAGCATTATGCAGATACGTTCCTCTTAAAAACGAAAACATTAAGCCACGTGTGGTTGAAATAGAAATAGAGTTTATGGTAATAATAAAATGGTCTGGCAGTTTTACATTTGCAGACTTATCATCAAAGTACTTTTCAATTTCAGGCAGATAATATATGCAACTTGCATTAAATCTACTTAGGTCGCCGGTTTCATTATCCACAAAACATGATACATTGGTTAAAACCATGACCAGCTTTTTTTCAAGGTCAATCCGGTGCTCAATATTTAGATTAAATTGATAGGCAAGATCTTTTGGGATTTGCTGCCTAGGGGTTTGTAAATACGAATCCAATATCTCGATCCCCTTTATTTGAAATTCAATTTGTTCTTCAGTTTCTTTTTTCATGCCTTTGCCCTTTCCAGATTATTGTAATGGTTTGACTTAAGTAAACTAACTTTACTGGTATGTCTTGTAGAATCAGGTTGACTCATAATCTGTTCAAAACTTGATTCTACCTTGTTTTGTTGTGCATAAAAATGATAAACAACATTTTTTGTTACTATTTCTTTTTCCAAATTCAACAAATTAATACCTAAAACCCTTCCTATATCAGTTAGTGTATCCATTGTAAAATTATGAGTACCAGACAGCCATTTGCTAATCACTGACTGATTCTTTTGTTCCATAGCCAACATAAAATCTTTCTTCTTCCAACCTTTTGCTTTTAGGCCATCATCAATTTTGGCGGCTAACAACATTCTGTTATCGGTTCTCTCTTGCTCTTCTGGTGAAATAGAACCATAAATCTCATCCATTTCAGCGCTGCTATATACTTTTACTTGCTTGCTCATATTACCTTGTTTCTTCAATATCAATAAATTGCAAATCGCCTTCTAAATCCTTGCCATTGTTAATATAAATAATTTCTCTATCCTTTATTCTTTGGTTTATGGCTCTTGACAAGCCCCTTAATATGTAATTTTCACTTTTTAGTTTTTTATCTTCTTGTAAAGCTCTTACTTTTTTGGCTCCCCCGCCGCCAACTATAATAAGCTGACTATTAAAATGAATCAAATATAATCTCAGTTTTGAGTTTGGTATATCGTAAAATGCCCATATTTCATCTTCGCGGGTACCCTCATTTGGTTTGAAGTATTGCTCTCTAATCCCGGTTTTATGTCCCATGGAATGAAGTCTTTTAAAAATATCTTGTATTTCACTTATAAATAAATATTTATTCTCTGCAATGAATCTATCAAATAAAGTGCGACCTTCTTCTTCAAGATATACTGAGTATATGGAAGCCTTTGCTCCACTTAATTTATCAAGCTTTACAATTTCACACTTCATTATCATTATTATTTGGCGAAGTTACCTATTTTTTATTAATTCGGAAATATAATTTCACTTATAGATAAAATATTAATATCTATTATTGGCTATTATCTTTTTCAACAGCTTTTCAAAATTAAGGGAATCTTGATACCAAACATCGTCAAAGAAGAAAAAATTGGAATTTTCAGAAAAGGGAGCCTCTGCTATAAACTATTTATATTGCTCCGACTTTTCAATGCCTTTTTAACTCTATGTTTTCTGTATATGCAATAAAAGTCAGGTGTTTTGTGGCCCTGAATTTTCAATTTCTGTGGTCTTCGCTTCAGGATGGATTATCAGTCAATTGACTTTCTTCGCCACTCTCCTTCTCCGCAAGAAGAGCCTTTTTCTTTTCCTTGCGTTCTTTTATAAGTTTTCTTACAAAATCAATTGAGCACAGCACGGTTAGAATAAATAGCAGCACCGCAATGATTGAAAGGATCAGGAGATAATCATCTTTTGCACCACCGGTTCCTGCGGAGGCGAAATGAAATGAAATCAGAAAAGGAACTAATAAAACTTTTCTCATGGTATATTTATTAAGGATTAACTGTATCTATTTTGTCAAAATCCGTAAAATTCCCTTTAGTTTCGTAATTGTCAGTTTGTTTAGTTTTCTGGTTTTGTCCTTTTTATGATTGTTTAGTATTCTGTTGTTAATGTAGTTTATGCAATTTTAAAATCTCCGTCTAAAAGTTCAACGTTGAAATTTACCTTGGCTTTTAATGCTCTAAATACTCTTAGAATAGTTTCGATGGTTACGTTCTTTGCATTGTTTTCTATGCGGGAGATTTGTGATTTTTGAACTCCAATTAATTCACCGAGTTGCGTTTGCGTTAAGTTTCTTTCCTGACGAGCTTTTTTTATCATTTCCCCCAATAAATCAAGCCGCAATTCATATTCATATTGATCCCGTTTGTCTGTACCAACTTTTCCTAAATGCTTATCTTTAGCATCATCTAAAGTGTATATTTTCAAGGTATTATCCATTTGCATCGTAGGTACAAAGATAATCAATGGTTCTTTTAAAAGGAATCTTTTTCCAATTATTTTAGAAGGAGACTTTATGGGGAATCGGATTGGCGATTGGCTATAATCCGATAATCTTATTAAGCATTGCCTTGGAGTGCATCAATATTTGTTTCTTTTAATCAGTTGTAAAACCGCTATTTTCTGCACGTTCCAATTTGGCTCTAAGCCAGTCTGTCTGCGTTTTTAACTGTTCATCATTTGGTTTTTTGAAGGATTTGATTTGTCTCGACATTGTTTTTTGGTTTAAAACTACACCAAATGTGGAACAATAACAAGTTGGCGTAACTTTTAAAATGCTATATGGGGGTGTTTTTTGTGAAAGTACTTTCTGATGCATTAACCCCAATTCCACCAATCTCATAAAAAAAGCCGAACCATTTCTGATTCAGCTCTTTGGACATTTTGGGGATAAATAGCATTCAATTACTTCAAAACAAAGTTTATTGGCATTTGGAACTGTACTCTCATCGCTTCGCCTCTTTGCTTGCCTGGTTTCCAGTTGGGCATGGACTTAATAACTCTAACCGCTTCTTCGTCGCAACCGCCACCAATTCCGCGGGTTATCTGCACAGTCGAAATGGTTCCATCTTTCTCAACCACAAAGTTTACAAATACTTTTCCTGTAACGCCGTTTTTCTTTGCAGCTTCGGGATAGTTGATGTTTTGTCTTAGATATTCGAACATTTTCTCCTGTCCACCTGGAAATTCAGGCATTTCTTCCACTACCATAAAAACTGTACTGGTGTCGGCCACGGTTTGGGTTCCGGTTTCTGCTGGTGTGGCAGGCATTGTAGCATCTTCTGCACTGGATTTTGGGGCGTTGACGCTTTCGTCTGATTGTTGCTGGGTTTCTTCTTGCTGATTGTTTTGTTTCTCCATGCTACAACCCACAATGATGGGGATTGAAATCATGAGTAGGAGTGCTGCAGCAATGAACAGCGGGCTTTTTTTGTTTTGTTTTTTTGTCATCATGGTGAATCTGTTTAATAAAAATGATTGATTGAAATGATTGCTGAATAAATTGAATTCGGTATTAAAAACCTGGTTCAAAAGCAATTGCTGATAATCGAGAATGTTTTGATATTCGGTGAGTACTTTTTTATCAACCACATATTCATGTTGAAGCCGAAGTTCCTTTTCCATAAGAAACAAAACCGGATTGAACCAGAAAAAGCTCTGGAAAAGCTTTACCAACACAATATCGAAACTATGGAAAAGCCTTGCGTGTGATTTCTCATGTTCAATGATGGCCTGATTATTTGAATCGTCAAAGCGGATGAACAACCACCCAAAAAAGCTGAAGTTTTGAAATGGGTTTATATAAACGCGGGTGGCTGTGGTTGGATGAATTTCGACTTTCGATTTTGCTCTTATTTGAAGAATTCTTACCAAATGCCACATCATTTTTAAAATCATTAACGAAGAGATAATGAGATAGATGTACAGAAAAATATGTGTTGGTGGAATAGCTGTCTCCTGAACTGTGCTGTTCAATTGTGCGCCAACGTTGAAGGCTTCGAGCTGAACCACGTATAGTATGTTGGCATTGAATTGGCTAAAATCGATCAGGGGAATGGAGATGGAAAGAATAAGCGCAGCCAGCAGGTAAAATCGGTTCCAGCCAAAATAGGGTGAGTTTCGCAGGACGAGATAATAAACCCCAAAAAGAAGCGCAATGCTTAGGTTGGCTTCGATGACATACAATAACAGATTATCCATTTTGGCCTCCTTTCTGCCGTTTAATTTCTACATCCATCAAGGTTCTGATGGCTTCCATATCTTGTATATCGAGCTTGTCGTGATGGGTGAGAAAGGAAACGAGCGACTGATAACTATTGCTGAAATAGTTTTCTATAAAATGGCTGAAATGCTTATTGGCATATTCCTTTTTACTCTGAACAGGATAGTATTGATGCGATTTGCCAAAGGCCCTGTGCGCCACAAACCCCTTTTTTTCCAAAATTCTGATGATGGTGGAAACGGTATTGTAGGCGGGCTTGGGGTCGGGAAATTTCTCCACCAACTCGTTTACAAAAGCTTCCTTGAGCTCCCAGAGTTGCTGCATCACTTCTTCCTCTGCCTTGGTGAGTCGTTTGTTTTCCATAACTAAGTTTTTAGTTAATATAAATCTAAAAAAACCGGAAACTCCGGTTCAACAAATATATAACTAATGACTTAGTTTGTCAACTATATTTTTAGTTTGTTTTCAAAATATTTTAATATTTGTCCTATTAAATTGAATGACAGTTATTTATAGAAACTATTATTGCTAATGTATTGCAGGAAAAATCGCAAAGAAGACATTTCTATCAGAAAATGAAGGAAAATAGTATTGCCCGATTAGGCATTTTTTCGAAACGAGAACCACTAACTAACCACAGATTTTCGCCCGAGCATCTTGAGCATTTGATAATGCTTGCCCAACGCAACCATAAAACTTGGTTCCACATAGTAGGGAAACTTGTGCTTCTCTGCTGTTTTTTTCACCATGGCCGACAGCTTTTTATAGTGCACATGGCTGATTTGGGGAAACAAATGATGCTCCACCTGAAAATTCAATCCGCCGATAAACCACGAAAATACGCGGCTGCGGGGTGAATAGTTGGTTGTGGTAAGCAGCTGATGAACAGCCCAATTGGTTTCCAGCTGACCATTCTCCGGATTGGGAAACGCTGTGGTGGTCATCACGTGGGCCGTTTGGAAAATAATGGCCAGAATAAACCCGCAAACAAAATGCATCACCATAAAGCCGAGCAAAACCCATCCCCAGGCTAAGGGCATCATGTAGATTGGAAGCGCCAAAAATACCCCAAAATAAACCACTTTGGCCAAAAGTAAATCGGCGAAAAGAAAGAGGGTCGATTTTCCATCGTTCTTGAAATTGGGTTGTTTGCTATAGAAATAGAGCTGTTTAAAATCGCGGTACGAAGCCCACGAAATGGTCATTAATCCATAGAGAAACCAGGCATAATAATGCTGAAACCTGTGAATTCCGTAATGGGGTTTGTGGGGCGAAAGTCTGATAATGGCCACAGGGTCAATATCTTCGTCGTGCCCATCGATATTGGTAAAACCGTGGTGCAGCGTATTGTGCTGATGTCGCCAGTTGGCCGGATATCCGCCAATAAAATACATGGATTTGCTAACCAAAGTGTTCACCCAGGGATATTTGGAAAATGCGCCATGATTGGCATCGTGCATGATTCCCATGCCAATACCAGCCATTCCGAAGCCCATGATGGCCCAGGCCAAAAGGCTCAATCCCAACCCGTCAATGACTCCGAAAATCATGAGAAAAAAGGGAATCACGTAAAGGCTCGTCATAAAAATAGACTTAAAAGTAAGGTTGGTATTTCCAAATTTCGATACATTTCTGTCTTCGAAATAGGTCTTTATATTTTGTCGAAGCTCCTGGGCAAAATCGGCACCTGTTTGGGTGGAGAATTTAATTCTGGCTTTTGTCATAAGAATGGTTTGTGATAAAAGGCAAATAACGCGATTAATGAAAGGCAAAAGCCATAACCGCTAAAAACAAATTGTTAAGAAAACACAAAGCGAGCGTTCTGTCGGCTTATTCCAACATTTAATTGAATCAGCCAGTTTGCAAATCAACGCTTAATTCGACTCAATAGGCTTCACCTCGTCCGAATACAAGTCGATGGGGCCGTCGAGCAGCACAGCAATCACTGTAACATTTTTATCCTGAACGCCCGGCGGCAGGTCTATGTACAACAATCCGGGGACTTCGCTCCAGTACATTTTGCCTTTTACGTCATAATTGAGCTTGGTTCCGTTACCAACCACCCAAATCCGGCTTACTTTATTCTTCAAGCCTTTAATCAGAAGTGGACCTGTGGGGTTATTGTCCACATAGAGATACAGAATATTCTTGTCTTTCGACAGTGTGGTATAGCCATTGAAGTGTTGGCGGGGAATTCCGGCTGTGGTGCCATAAATGGCCGATTCGTGCTTGCTTGTCCAGCTGCCCAGCTCTGCAAGAATGTCCAATTGTTCCTGAGCAATGCTTCCATCGGGTTTGGGACCAATATCGAGCAGCAGATTTCCGCCCATGCTCATGCAATCGACAAAAATCCTGATGATTTGATTGGCCGATTTATAATCCTTATCGTTGGGTTGAAAGCCCCAGCTATTGTTCATGGTGAGGCAAAGCTCCCAATACTCGGCCTGTGGCCGGGAGATGGGAACTCCCTGTTCGGGGGTGGCATAATCGCCATAGCCTTGCAAGCGTGAGTTGATAATGGTTTTGGGAGTTTTGTCGAGCAGATATTCTCTTATCTCTTTTGCTTTCCACTGTTGGGCTGTTTGTTCCCAATCGCCATCGAACCAGTATAAATCGGGATGATATTCGCTCAGCTCGGCCAACTGGGCAAAATTAAAATCCACAAAACGTTGCCACCTTACCGAATCCTGCTCGTAGCGCTTTTGGTCGCGGGTAAAATTGGGGTAATCGGGGTGCGACCAATCGAGAAGCGAGTAGTAAAAGCCCAGTTTAAGTCCCTGATTTCGGATGGCTTTGGCAAAAGGAGCTATCAAATCGCGTTGGGCCGGCGACTTGTCAACCACATTCAAACTGGCCGATTTACTGTCCCACAGAGCCACCCCATCGTGGTGCTTGGTGGTGATAACGGCATATTTGGCTCCACTGTTTTTAATGATTTCGGCCCATTTTTCGGGCTGATACTTTGCCGCAGTGAAACCATTCAATTGCTTCAAATAGTCCTCATGCGAAATATAGCCATTGAAAAACGACCACGACTCGTCAATTCCCTCCACCGAATAAATTCCCCAATGGATAAAAATCCCCAGTTTGGCGTCTTTAAACCACTGCATTCGCTCTGTTTTATTCATCTCCTGAGCCCAGGAAGAACTGAAAAAACAAGCAATTAAACAAACACTTAGAACTAATTTCTTCATAGTAAGCTTTTTATGGATTAGGTATATTGGCTATAATGGTTCCCGACACACACCAGGCGCTAAAACTTCCGCCTTCGTCGCTGCCCTGATTTATGACCACACGAATTTGGTGTTGGCCGGGATTCAAATCTTTCAGGGGGATAAAAAATGGATTGGTCACCGTTCCGGGACACCAGTTCGACCGGCTCAAATCGCTGGACGAGAGTCCGTTTTCGAAGTTTCCGCTGGCCGGATTCAGCAGACGGTAGCTTCCGCAGTCGGTGCGCCAGGGCGTATGATTAAAAATCTGTTCTCCATCCAAAAATAGCTGGTTGAGTTTAGGGTTAAACTCATCGCCACCACCCCAGCCACCGTGACCTGTTGTAGTGAAAACCAGATTGGCCTGCGACAGAGAATCGTTGATTTCAAAATCGACCACCAGAGTGTCGTTATTGAAAAATCGCCCGTAGTTCTGACCACTCATCTCCATAATATTCACGGTGTTAAACAAGGGGAGAATGAATTTTTTGGGTGGCTCCACGGGTTCCCAGGCAGGATAAAACTGCAAGTCGAGATTCAGGAAATGACCTCCCAAATCGTAATTTCCAATAAAAACTCCAATCCAAATCTCCTCTTCGTCGTTGGGAATCAGGCTGGTAATTTCCTGCTTATAAACCACCGAATCGGCCCAGATATAGTTGTTGATGGGTCGTAAATTGTTAAAGTGTTTCGCCCCAAACGAAGTGAAAAACCGCATAAGCTCTACGGGCGGACTGTAGGTATCGGTGGCTACAAAGCCTTGATAAACACCGCTTTGATTGTCGGTAAAAACAGGTAACTCTTCCAGCCCGTTTTTCAATGCATCGAGAATGGTTTTGTGCTTAGTGCTGCTGAGGGTAAAAAGCGAGCAGGTGCGGTCGTAGGCATCGCCATTGGAAAAGGTACTTACACGGGCAAAAACCGAAGCTCCCTGGCGGGCTATTTCGGGCAGCCGAACTTTTTTCATCACCACGGTGCCATGACTCAGCCGAAACACCGCATCGGGCTTGTCGAACGGTGGATTGATGATGGAATCTACAAAATTGATTTGCTGATGATGAAAAACAGGCACCTGAACAAAGCGGCTGTTGATTTGCAATTCCCGGGCACGGGCCTTGGTTATTTCCAGCGCCGAATCGGGAGGAAGACCGGTAATAACGGGTTTGTCAAGGTTTATTCCGGTGGCCAAAAAGGTAAAATTCCCGTTAAAAACTAATTTCAGCACCAGGCAATCATCAATCAGATATTCTTTTATGGGGCTTCCAAAAATTGGGGCGGCTGCTGTATACCAAACTTCAATGGTATTGGAAAAATACGAAAACTGAGCTTTGCGGCACGAATAGCCCAGAATGGTCAAGGTGTCGCTGAGAAATTGCGGCTGAGGCAATTGCGTGAAATCGGTTCGGGTTTGATACCATTTTTCATCGAATTGCATAAACTCCACCACTGTTTTTCCGCTAAAATCCATCAGTTGAGTAATTCCTGAGGAGTGCTCTTCGAGATGGGCTACCTTATTAGAAAATTTCAAAAACATTGTGCGGGTGGTATCGGTTTCGCTGTTGTAGGAACGTTGATATATAACTGTTCCATACTGACTTACTGACTGATACGAAAAGCAAAGCATGAAGAAAGGCAAAAACAGATATTTCAGGGAGGTGTGTTTTAATGGGTTCATTGGCTTATGGTTTTGTGTGTTTTTGGCTTAAATAGTAGTCATTTTAAAAACCCACACATGTTTGCACGGAAGGTTTTGGCGGGCGGCTTTGGGAATATTGATGGTAAATCCTTTTTCGCAAAGTCCCGACCAGCTGATGGGAACATTGCTACCGAGAAGTTTTATTTCGGCGCCCAATTGTGCCTGATGTTCTGCAATATAGATGCTCGGAGGCAATTCAGTTTCGCCCTCGGCAGCCATGTAGAAATAAAACACATCGCCGTTTTCGTTGGTGGTCATGCAGATATTATTGTCTTTATAGGGAAAAATAGGTTTTGAATTGTAGATGGCTTCGCTGTTTATTTTCATCCAATCTCCATATTCCTTCAGAAGCTCGTAGGCTCCGGGCTGCCATTCGCCTTCGGGCGTTGGGGCAATATTGAGCAGCAGATTTCCGCCTTTGGCCACAATATCTACCAACAGCTGAATGCCATCGCGACCGCTCATATATTTCGCATTTTTGGTATGCGACCAGCCCCCGCCGCTTATGATACACGACTCCCAGGGATAATTCAGGGTGGTATCGGGCACGCGGTTTTCGGGGGTTAAATAGTTTTGGTTGATGCCATGAACTGCTCTGTCGACCACAATAAGGTCGGGCTGAAGCTTTCTGGCTTTTGCCACCAGCTCGTCCATGCGGATATCCTGGTTAACAATGCGGTTCTTTAAATATCCGTTGGCATTGTCCTTCAATTGGCTATCGTACCAATGGGTTATTTTCTCTTTGCTTTCCTTGGCCACCCAGCCGCCATCGAGCCACAGGATGTCGATTTTTCCGTAGTTGGTGAGCAACTCAAGTATCTGATTGTGGGTGAATTGAGTAAAGCTTTCCCATTTTTCGGGGTTGGCTTCGGGTTCGTAGTTCACATTACGATCGCGGGGAGGGTAATAGGGTGACCAGTAATCGGGGTGATGCCAGTCGGGTTTGCTAAAATAGGCGCCGGCCCAAAGACCTTGCTGCCGAAAGGCATCGAAAATTTCTTTGGCGATATTGGCTTTGGGGTTCTCGGAGAACGGACAGGCCGGATCGGTGATTTTATAATCGGTATACTGACTGTCGAACATACAAAATCCGTCGTGGTGTTTGGTGGTAAAAACCACATATTTCATGCCCGCATAGGCCGCTGCTGAGGCCCATTTTTCGGGTTTGAAGCCTTTTGGGTTGAAGGTAGTTTTCAGGTTTTCATATTCGGCCACATAAGCATTATAGTTTTTGGGGTTTTTACCTGCAGTTCGCTCGCACCATCCGTATTCTTCGGGGCAAATGGACCAGCTTTCTACAATTCCCCACTGGCTGTAGGTTCCCCAATGCATCAGGAGACCAAATTTAAGATTTTGCCACTGACCCAATTTTTCAAGAACAATGGGATTGGTTTCCGGAACATAGCGTTCTTCCTCATAAATAGCTTGAGAAAAAAGCGAAAGAGAAAGCAGGAGCGAAAAAAAGAAAAATGCAGATTTTATCATAACGCGATTTATTTTGAAAGAATGAAACAAGACCCCGGGAAGGAGATAATCTGGTTTTTAAATGATTTGACAAAAGACAGATACCCCATTTCAATAGTTATTTTATTCACAAATGTAAAAAAAACCCTGTAAGAATCAGTTTTTCGACAAAAAACCCAAAAGCCGCTTCTGCTGGTTAATGCAGAGTTTTGAATGGCTCGATTTTACTAAAAAAAGATTCAAAATTTATCAAATGTATAAGGATATTTTTTTTAGATTTGTTATGCATTGATAAACAGAGAAGCCGTGAGTCCATTTAGCATATTGCAGTTTGGATATTTTTAAGGATATTTTGATTTGGGGATATGTTTAAATGAATGATAATGAGATATATAGGACGCGCTGGTTGCGACCGAGCACGGAGGACGAGTCTACTTTGTCGGCACACTGACGTGTCGGCCGACAAGTTAGATCCAACGAAGTTAAATCCTCACCAGCTGGAGCCAGCTGGTGAAATTCAGAAGATGCTGAAACCATTCGATTCGAATTTTTAAAATAAATACTATGAATAATTATTTAAAACTCTTTGTGACTTTGCTTGTTATTTTAAGCCTTGTGTCATGTCAAAAATATAAATATGAAAATGAAGATCTTTATGGTATTTATGATGTGCATAAATATTATGTAGATGATTTTGATTCTACTTTCTATTTTGAACAGTTTAATAATTCATCTATGTCATTTGTTGATAACTCCAATATATTAGCAATGGGTTGTTTTGGCTTGGATACTAATCAAAATTTTACTATTTCGATTAAAGCTTATTGGAAGTTCATAGATAAAAATGAGAGTTTGGTAATCGATGTAGCACGAGATGATACCGGTGGACAGTATTGGATCCAATATGGCCCATTGTCTTTGGGAAGCGAAAATGTATGGAATATTATTAGCCTGGATCGGAATGAGTTCGTTTTATATACAAATTATGGTAATAGAAGTTACAAATTAATACTTAACAGACAATGAAAAAGCTGATGGTAACAATTTTGTTTTTGTAATTAGGGCGTTTACAATAACAGATTGGCACGATCACTAATAATATTAGTATTAATTGCTGAAATAAATATTTTATAAATGAATGATATTGTGATATATAGGATGCGCGGATTAGCTTTGCTGAGTCTGACTGGTGGTAAACAGGCTCCTTTCAGTCGGTTGCAAACCTGTCTGACTACGCAGCCAGGTAGATCCGCGCTAGCTGGAATTAATGAATTAGAACTCATACCACCGGCGGCAGCTGGGAGAAAATATAAAACACGAATTATCAAAAAGCAAATGATACTATGAAAACGCTGAACTTAGTAATTGTTGTTTTTCTAATCAATATGGGGTTTATTTCATGTGATAAGGATGAGCCTGTAAGCCCAATTATTGGCGATTACCAATTTGTTGGCCTAAGTATAGATAATGAAGACGCTACTGATTGGTTAAAAAATGATACAATAAATTTGAAAGGGCTATCAATTGCTGGTGAAAAGGGCTATTATCAATTTGTTTTGTATATATATACTAATACAGAAACAGATTTTATTTATAATTCAAGATATAAATTATCTGGAAGTTCATTAAAAGTAACACTGGTTCAGTGGGAGCGAGCAAGCGATTTTTTCCTGGAAACAAACCAAGGAATTTTCCCGTTTTCAAAACAAGATGTCGTTTATTTAGATTATTCAAAACCTGCCGAGAACAAGTTAATCTTAACTACCAAGTTCTCTGATAAGCAATATACATATGAATTTAAGCATTAGAACTCATACCACCGGCGGCAGCTGGGAGAAAATATAAAACACGAATTATCAAAAAGCAAATGATACTATGAAAACGCTGAACTTAGTAATTGTTGTTTTTCTAATCAATATGGGGTTTATTTCATGTGATAAGGATGAGCCTGTAAGCCCAATTATTGGCGATTACCAATTTGTTGGCCTAAGTATAGATAATGAAGACGCTACTGATTGGTTAAAAAATGATACAATAAATTTGAAAGGGCTATCAATTGCTGGTGAAAAGGGCTATTATCAATTTGTTTTGTATATATATACTAATACAGAAACAGATTTTATTTATAATTCAAGATATAAATTATCTGGAAGTTCATTAAAAGTAACACTGGTTCAATGGGAGCATACAAGCGATTTATTCTTGGAAACAAACAAAGGAATTTTCCCGTTTTCAAAACAAGATGTTGTTTATTTAGATTATTCAAAACCTGCCGAGAACAAGTTAATCTTAACAACTGAGTTCTCTGAGCAAAAATATACATATGAGTTTAAAAAGTAAATTTCATACCAGTGGCTTAGCTTTGCTGAGCCTGACTTGTGGTTGACAGGCTCCTTGCAGTCGGTTGCAACCGAGGACGAAGGACGAGTCTACCTTGTCGGTAGACAGGCCTGTCTGCCGACAACTTAGAATCAACGAAGTGAAATCCGTATCAATCTGGACAAGTTTTTTTGAAACTTTTTGAAAAGTCATTCAAAAGTTAAAAATATATTCAATATATTCTTACGCTTCTTCAGTCTTCTCAAAATTAGGAGTCAATGAAATTGTTTTCGTGAAAAACGATTTGTTTTTGATTTTTCATTCAGCAAAGTTAACTCAAAAGCTGTCTATCCTAATATTATATAAATACATCTTTATTGTTAGCTGTTTTGTAAATGATTGGTTTCAAAATTCATACTGAGCTTCTTGGTAAACCAAATTAAGGAAAAAAAAGGTGAACCCGAGAGCTCACCTTTTTAATTATTTTGTTTGGGAAACTATTTAGCAACTCTTTCGAGCCATTTCACCATGAATAAGATGGTGAACATGGAGATGGCTGTGGCCACCACAAAGATGGTCCAGGTCATCCAGATTGGAATAGATTCGTAGAAAATGGCACCGATAAAAAGGAGTTGATTCCCAAGTGCGGTTGCACCTAACCATCCACCTTGCATAAGTCCTTGATATTGTGGAGGAGCTACTTTAGAAACGAAAGAAATTCCCAGAGGGCTGATAAACAATTCAGCCACCGTAAGAATAAAATAAGTTCCGATGAGCAGGAATGGGGTAACCTTTTCAGAATCAGTTAGAGGAGTTCCTCCCTGAGCTGGGTCGATAGAGCTGAAAAGAGGAAGATTTAAAGACCCAATGGCCATCACTACAAAAGCAAATGAGGCAATACCCATACCAATAGCTATTTTCTTAGGAGTTGAAGGTTCCATATTTTTTGCTCTCAACCAGCCAAACAATCCAACAATAATGGGTGTTAAAAGAACCACAAACAGCGGATTGATGGATTGGAATAGCTCGGCACCTTTAATTTCAACGCTTCCCAATTTCACATGGAGGGCACTTAAATCGGTATAGTTTTTAGCAAAATAAGTGAGGGTAAGTCCGTTTTGGTGGAATGAGAACCAGAAGAAGATAACAACTCCGAAAACAGCCAAAAGGGCATAAATTCTTTGTTTGGTTTCCTGAGCGCTCATTAATATTTCGTTTCTGTTGGCTGCCTGACGCTCTGCTGCAGTTTTTGGATCGGGGAAAGTTTTCTTATTTAAAAGGTAGACGGTTATGGAAATCATCATGGCAATAATAGCCACTCCAAAAGCATAGTGGAAACCGGTGGAGAAAACATTGATGTAGTTATTGGCAAATGCTGTTAAATCGGTCACCTGAGCACCATTGATACTAGCCTGATTGGCAAGGGTTTGTAAGCTTGCGGCGGCATCGGATTGAATGGTTCCTGATAAATGAGCATGACAAAGAGCAGGCAGATCGGCATTGTAGTTAAAACCGTTGCTGCTTAGCCACCAATTTCTCATTCCCACGGCAGTGATGGGCGCAAAAATAGCCCCTACGTTGATAAACATGTAGAACAGCGAAAAACCCGAATCGCGCATTTTGCCGTAGGTATCGTTGTCGTACATCTGGCCTACAAGTGCCTGAAGATTACCTTTAAACAAACCATTACCAAAGGCAATTACAAATAAGCCAAGGCTGGTAAGAACCAAATAAAATGGCACATTGGAAACGGGTGTATCGGTTGGGATAGCAATGATGGCATATCCAATCGACATCAAAAACAAGCCCACCAAAATTGTTCCCTTATAATTCCGGGTTTTATCGGCAATCAATCCGCCCACAAATGCCAGAATATAAATAGAAAAATAGAAGGTGGAATAAATGTATCCGGCCTGTTTACCATCGAGTCCGAACTTGGCCTGTAGAAACAGAACCAGAATAGCCATCATGGTGTAAAATCCAAAACGCTCGCCCATATTGGCCAGCGCGGCAGGAATTAGTCCTTTAGGGTGTCCTTTAAACATAGAAAATTATTTTTGTGATTAATATATTTAACAGCATTTTTAAGTAGGCAGCACAAAAATAATTAAATTTCCATGTGGAGCAAGTTTATTTTTGGCGGTAAACAGCAAAGCCACCATGTTTATGTTATATACTTATCGATACATCTTCGGGCTCAAAGAATTCCTAAGTGTATTTTTGTTTAAATACCAATTATAAAAAGACTTAATTTTGTAATCAACTGTGGTGTTACAGATGTTGCAAGTAACCCCTTAAAACTTAAATCCCAATGAAAACAAACCTGTCAACCCTGATTTTAATCATTCTCCTGGCATTTGCAGCGGGAGTGGCACATGCACAGTATAACTACGATTCCATCACCTTCGAATCGCCCACATCGAAAATCATCATTGAGTCCACCAATAACAATATCTGGCAAATTGGAACTCCGCAAAAAAGTTTCTTCAATACGGCTCATGATGGTGCCAAAGCCATTGTAACAGATACTCTGAACAGCTATCCCCCAAACAATACTTCCTCATTTATTTATGTGATCCGGAATCCTTACACCCAAACCTGCTACACCAGCATGGAATTCTGGCATAAGTACGACATGGACACCTTAACAGATAAAGGCATTATCGAAGCATCGTACGATGGCGGAAGCTCCTGGGTTATGGTGACCGACACCAATTATGTGGCACCCTGGGGATCAAATTTTTGGTGGGACGATGATTTTCACGCTACTACAGGTGGCTACACCAGGCACCTCATCACCACCACAGGAAAATCGGATGGCTGGGTTTTATCGCGGTTTAACTGGCGATGGTACATCCCGGTAAAAGCTGACACCATCATCTATCCTTTAGACAGCCTGATGATTAAATTCACTTTTAGTTCGGATGCTGAGGAAACCAACCGCGAAGGCTGGCTCATTGACGATATTACCACCTCTTCGGCCTGGTGGCAGCTTTGCAGCAGTATTTCAGAACCTGTTGAATTACAAAATATTGCAGCTATCCCAAACCCTTTTTCGCATGAAACAACCATTCAACTGCCCGAGGAATTAAACCATGCAACCCTTGCTATCTACAATTCTTCCGGAGTCAGGGTTAAGGAACTTATCCATGTGGATGGGAGGTCTATAGTCATTGGCAGAGACAACCTGCCGGCGGGATTGTATTATCTGGTCATCAGCGAGAACCAAAAAGTTATGGGAACCCTTAAACTTTTGGTGGTTGACTAATGATTATTCTTCGCTAATAAACTCACGTTGCCCTGCTTCCAAAACTTGATTTGTATGAGTAGCCAAAAGGAAATTGATGAATGGAAAAAGTTATCGGCCGAACAACAGGAAGCTATTGTTGAAGCTATTAAAGAAATTGAATCGTTTGGTGGAATTCCCCATGAAACAGTAATGGCAAATATTCTAAAGAAATATTCTCAGGCTTCAATGAGAGATGCAAAATATATATTTCCCAGCTTTTTTTAAAGCATTCTTGAATTCAGATTTTGTCTTACTTCCCTTTGCATTTGCATCAAATTTTTCTCATCAGTTATTGGTATTCAACTTCATCCGTTCTAAAAATCCAATCACACAAAACTTGAATTTTTTTCTACATTTGTACTCAAAGAATATCCTATGATAGTTGATGCTTTTATCCCTTGTTTTATCGACCAGATATTTCCCGAAACTGGCTTCAATATGATAAAATTGCTCGAGAAACTCGATGTTGAGGTGCATTACAACCCCAACCAAAGTTGCTGCGGGCAGATAGCTTTTAACAGCGGTTTTTGGGATGAAGCCAAAGCTTTGGGCGAGAAATTTATTCTCGACTTCCCCAATAAAAGGCCTATTGTGAGTCCATCGGCATCATGCTCGGGCATGGTGAAAAATCAATACCCCAAGCTTTTTCATAATTCGGCACTGCACAACGAATACAAAAACATAAAGTCGAATACTTACGAGATTTGCGATTTCATTGTAAACAAGCTGAAAATTGTGGATGTGGGCGCTGAGTTTCCGCATAAAGTCACCTTTCACGAAAGCTGCTCCGGTAAGCGTGATTATGGATTGACCCACGAAGCCCGCACGCTTCTCAGTCACGTTAAAGGGCTGGAGCTCATTGAGATGAAAGCAGCCGATACTTGTTGCGGATTTGGGGGAACTTTCTCAGTTAAATTCGAAGGAATCAGCACCGCCATGGCCGAGCAGAAGGTTGAGAACGCCATTGCCACCGGAGCCGAATATATCGTGAGCACCGATGCCAGCTGCCTCATGCACCTTCAGGGCTATATCGACAAACAAAAACTTCCCATAAAAACCATTCACATCGTCGATATTCTTGCTGCCAATCTTTAGTATCTTTTTTGGTTTAGATTAGAATTTTATTTCCCAGGTCAATTTCTTGATAAGCAGGTTATATATAGACCTATACGATTCTAAAAATTTTGAAATAAAATCCGTTGTACGTGTTTTATAAGAACAAGCTCAAATAAAAAGAAATCATAAAATTTTGAGCAGACCAAAATCAAATCTTTTTATTACCTTTATCAAAACCAAAATGAACCTGATATGCTCAAACATTATACCATCCCAATTTTTATTCCTGAGCTGGCTTGCCCGCACCAATGTGTGTTCTGCGATCAGCGGAAAATTATTGGGCAGGATAAAGTGCCGGACTTAAAAGATGTTGACGAAAAAATACGAACCTATCTAAAAACCATTCCACCAAAACGAAGTCGGGTTCAAATTGGATTTTTTGGCGGAAGTTTTACTGGATTACCTCTGGAAATGCAGGCCAGCTATCTTAAGGTGGCTGCTGCCTACGTTAAAGAAAAAGGGGTTGAAGGCATTCGCCTGAGCACCCGCCCCGACTATATTGACGAAGAAATTCTGAAACAGCTGAAGAAATACAAGGTTAAGAGCATTGAACTGGGTGCCCAAAGCATGGATGATGAAATTCTTGCACGAAGCGGGCGTGGACATACCGTGGCGCAGATAGAAAAAGCCAGCGAAATGATTCGTTCGGCTGGTTTTGAACTCGGATTACAGATGATGATTGGACTTCCGGGCGATACCCGCGAAAAGGCATTGTACACGGCAAAACGAATTGTAGAGCTGGGCGCTTCCAATACCAGAATCTATCCTACCCTTGTAATAAAAGGTACTCAACTGGAGCAGATGTATCTGAATGGAACCTACGAACCCATGCTCATGAACGAAGCCATTTTATGGGTGAAGGATTTATATCTCTTTTTTGAAGAAACCGATATTCAAATCATCAGAATCGGGCTGCATCCATCCGAAGAACTCGACTCCGACCATTCGCTGGTGGCGGGACCTTACCATCCTGCTTTTCGCGATTTGGTGATGACAGAAATCTGGAAGGAGCATCTGTTCGAAAACATCGAATTTAAGCCAGAGAAAAGCATCATGATTTACGTTCCACTCGAACAACTCAACTTTGCTGTGGGGCATCAGTCAATCAATACCAGATTACTCGAAAACCATTTTAGCAGTGTAAAAATAAAAACAGATGTAAAACTCATTAAAAGAGCATTTTATGTTGATTATTATTGATTCGGGATGTCCTCAGACTGCCAAAGACAATTTGGGAAAGCTCGGGGAAGTTTTTCCTTTAGAGTCTGCCGGCATTGTTTATGAAAGCATCAGCGGGCATCCGGATATATTTCTTTTTCAATCGGAAAATCTTGTGGTAGTGGCTCCCAATGCCCCCAAAGCCCTTTTCGATGTTCTTAAAAATCACGAAATTACCTATTTGAAGGGTAAGGAAAAGCTGGAAATGGCCTATCCAAAAACTGCTTTGTACAATGCCGTAAGCACCCCAAAATACCTGATTCACCGGTTGGGTTACAGCTCCGAATGCATCAGGCGACACAACGACCGCAAAAAATTTCTTCATGTGCCACAAGGCTATACCCGTTGCAATTTATTGCCCCTTCCCGATGGAAGCTTCATCACCTCTGACAGGGGAATAGAAAAATCGTTGGTTCAATTTGGTTTGGAAGTTCATTATTTCAACAGCGACGATGTTGAACTTACCGGACAGCGGAATGGATTTTTGCCCGGCGCCTGCGGAATCTATCAAAACAAACTGTTTCTGATGGGCTCAGTATCCTATTATTCCGAAGGAGATCGATTTCAGCAGCTCATGAACCAAAAAAATGTGGAAATTGTTGAACTGTATCACGGGCTGATTAAAGATACAGGGGGAATATTTTTTCTGGAAAGCTAATTTGTGATGAATAATATGAATTTCAATTCGCGTCTTCTCGACTTGATTCTTTTGCCTTGAGAAACCATCGTTTGCGAAGCAAAGAAAACCCCCTATCTGATCCAGTGTCATGAGTACTCGAAGAATCCGTGATAATCCGTGATAATCCGTGGACAAAATAAAAACAATGAATCCACGGATTACACAGATTACCACCGATTAAATCCGTGATTATCCGCCAAATTCGTGTCATCAGTGTTCATCAAGCGAAGCGGAGCAAGCGCCTACCCCAGTCCAGTGTCATGAGTACTCGAAGAATCCGTGATAATCCGTGTTAATCCGTGGACAAAAGAAATAAAGAACACAGATTCCGCGGATTCAACGGATTCCCCACAGATAAAATCAGTGACCATCCGCCCAATCCGTGTTATCCGCGTTCATCAAGCGAAGCGGAGCAAGCACCTACCCCAGTCCAGTGTCAAGAGTCCCGAAGAATCCGTGTAAATCAGCGTTAATCTGTGGACAAAAAAACTGAATCCACGGATTACACAGATTACCACCTATTAAATCCGCGACCATCCGCCAAATCCGTGTCATCAGTGTTCATCAAGCGAAGCGGAGCAAGCGCCTACCCCAATCCAGTGTCAAGAGTCCCGAAGAATCCGTGATAATCCGTGATAATCCGTGGACAAAAGAAATAAAGAACACAGATTCCGCGGATTCAACGGATTCCCCACAGATAAAATCAGTGACCATCCGCCAAATCCGTGTCATCAGTGTTCATCTGTGGACAAAAAAAAGAAAACTGAATCCACGGATTACACAGATTACCACCGATTAAATCCGTGATTATCCGCCCAATCCGTGTTATCCGCGTTCATCAAGCGAAGCGGATCAAGCGTAAATCCCAAATCCAGTGTCCGAAGCCGGAACAACGAACAAAGAACAAAGAACAATTCTTTACAAAAAATATCCGCGTCCATCCATACAATCCCTGTCATCCGCGTTCCACCATCGAACACTTCGACTACGCTCAGTGTCCGGCGACCGAACAAAAAACTGATAATTCATAACCCAGGTTGCTAAGAAGTTTAGTTGATAACTTTACAAAAACATGTAAAT
>CAXYYJ010000025.1:0-75488 GCA_964293475.1 uncultured Draconibacterium sp. | reverse complement strand
GCTTTCTCCCCAGTCGATATTAAATCATACTGAGACATGCCTGTCCACAGAGTGGAAAAATGTGTGTAAAAAATAAGAAGAAACCATAAATCCGTCCCCAGCGGGGTCGTACAAAAATTGGTTAATAATGGCCGAAATTAAAAGCATAGTAAAAAAAGTTCCCCTAAGATTTAATTCAAGCATATACTATCCAGACCGCACAAGCACCTAAACTCCGTCAAACAATAACCCCTCCAACCAAAACCAAGCTGCTTATAATTTTCTATTTTTGTGATGCTTTTTTAAAGCCCCCATTTTCTTTTGGATTATAGTTACCGAAAAACACATTTTATGAACCGGACATTGAATTTTACAAATCTTTCCTTACTCTCATTGTTGTTTATATTTCTTTGGGGATGCAATAATTCCAAAAAACAACCCAAGGATATTACAGCCAACAGAATAGTTCCCAATGAGTTGCAAATCAATTATCAAAGCATGGAGATGGTGGGGTTTGTTCATTTCACGGTCAATACTTTCACCAACAAGGAATGGGGTTTTGGGGATGAAGACCCGCAGATTTTCAATCCAACTCAGTTAGATACCCGCCAATGGGCAGCGGCGGCAAAAGCTGGCGGACTTAAAGAGCTTATTCTCACCGCTAAACATCACGACGGATTTTGCCTTTGGCCCAGCAAATTCACCGAACACAGCATAAAAAACAGCCCCTATAAAAATGGTCAAGGCGATATTGTGGCGGAATTTGTGGAAGCTTGTCGTGCCGAAGGACTCAAAGTCGGGCTCTATCTTTCGCCCTGGGATAGGAACCACGCCGACTACGGAAAGCCCGAATACATTGAATATTACCGCAATCAGCTGGAAGAATTGCTCACCCAATATGGCGAAATCAACGAGATTTGGTTCGACGGGGCCAATGGCGGAACGGGTTTTTATGGCGGCGCCAACGAAGAACGAAAAATTGACCGAACCACCTATTACGACTGGGAAACCACCATTGCACTCATCAGAAAATGGCAACCCCAAATTCAGATTTTTTCCGATGCCGGTACCGATATCCGGTGGATTGGCAACGAGAGTGGTTTTGCAGGTTCAACCTTTTGGAGCACCATAACCCGCAAGAATATTGTGGTGGGGCAAGCCGATACCAAATATCTGAACACCGGAGAGCCCAATGGCGATGATTGGGTGGTGGGACAGTGCGATGTTTCCATTCGTCCGGGCTGGTTTTACCACGAAGCCGAAGACAGTCTGGTGAAATCGCCACAGCAACTGGTTGATATTTACTACAAATCGGTGGGAAGAAATGCGGTCTTATTGCTCAATCTTCCGCCCAACCCGTTGGGGCTTCTTCACGAAACCGATGTTCAGAACCTGAAGACCTTCAAGCAAATAATAGACAAAACCTTTTCAGAAAATCTGGCTAAGAATGCCCAATGCAAAGCCAATTCCACCTATGAAAACCATCCCAGCTTTTCTCCCCAAAATCTGCTTGACGGGGATCCCGAGACCTATTGGGCATCGGACAGCACAGTTCAGGCGAGCATTTTGACCCTTGAGTTTTCTGAGCAAACAACCTTCGACAGGATTCTATTGCAAGAGCCCATCAGGTTTGGGCAGCGCATCAGCAGGTTCAGGCTGGAAGTGAAAGAAGGCGAAAACTGGAAACCCATTTTCGAAGGCACCACCATTGGCTATAAGCGACTTATCAGAATTCCGGTGGTTTCCACTACAGCACTCCGTCTGCAAATCATGGATAGCAATAACCACGCAGCCTTAAGCACCATTGGGGTTTATAAAGCAGCTGAGGAGGAAGGTTCTTTAGCGGATGGAGAAAATTAGCTTAGGAATTGATTTCGTTATTCAGATATCAGAAGTCTTTTGATAAAATATTTTCCCAACCCGATCTATATGTTCCTTCAGGCTTGTGGATGAAAGTAAATGATAAATAGAGATATCAATTAAGTAAGGAGTGTCGAGGGCATCTAAATCAAGCCATACTTTGCTTTTAATTGGTTCGGACAACAAAGGACCCACAAGAGTAATATCAATATCGCTTCCTTCTCGAAAATTTCCTTTTGCCCTGGAACCATAAATGATAACAGATTCTATTTCAGGATATTTCCCAAAAACACTGTGAAACTTGCTGATGATATTTTCGTTTAGGCCAAAACTCATAAATAGCTTTTCATTTTTTCGCCAAAAGCCATGAGTAACGGAAAATAACTTTCGGTAATTAGTTCATATTCAGAAATTAATATTTCTTTAAGATAGGTATGGACGGTTTTATTCCGGCTTTCAATCATATCCATCCATATTTGCCCGTCAGTTATAAGCCCTTTGTTAAAGGCTTCGCGGGTAGCTGAACGTGAGCCAGTTATGCCAACAATTCCCTCATATTCCAAATAATCTTTCATGAGTTTCCAAGCCAATTCGTGGGTGAATTCAAACCGATGGATAATGCCATCTTTCTCTAAATCGTTGGGTTGCGTCAGTTGCAAAGCTGAATTTAAAAGTTGAAAAGCGCTGCTGTACGAATTTAACCGCTTTATCCATGCACACTCATCTTCCTTAAATATCGGACTTAAAATTACTAAAAAAAGGCTCCCCATATTTCCCTAATTCGCGGCCATACCACATATTATCAACATTTTACAAAAAATCAGAAAAATCCTGGTATAGAATTTGAAAAATTGGAGCCAGTACCAATCGACACCAAAATTACATTTTTAGTCTATGCGAAGAAAATATCCGCAATGAATATTTCGTCGTAAGAATAAACTCCCCTAAAAATACAAATCCCTCTCCCCCGCTTTGATGCGTTCTATGCGGTTTTTGATTTCTTCAACGCGCTGATAGGCTTCCAGGTCTTCCAGTTGCTTGTCGATCACTTTCCAGCCTTTTTCGGCGGTGGAGGGTTGGGCGTAGTCTTCAATGTATTCGGCTAAGGTGAGAATGGCATTGGCGGAGCAATAGCGTTTTATAAATCCGGGGACCGAAAACTCCATAAAATGCTCTCCGGTGCGGCCCAAACGGTAGCAGGCAGTGCAGAAACTGGGCAGATAGCTGTCGTCGAGCAACTCGTCGATAACTTGCGCCAGACTGCGGTCGTCGTTGATTTTAAACTGCTCACGGTTTAAATCCTGAGCCTGATTTTTGGTATCTTCCTGAGCATAGTTCCCCAGCTCTATCTTGGTTCCACCATCTATTTGCGAAACCCCATAATGCAGTACTTCCTTGCGGATTTTTTCGTTTTCGCGGGCTGTTAGTATCATCCCGGTATAAGGAACCGCAAGGCGCAGAATGGCTACCAGCTGCGTAAAGTCTTCGTCGCTCACCAGATAACGGGCATCGCGGTTAATCATGCTGGCATCCTGAAGGCGGGGGAAACTGATGGTGTGCGGCCCTACATTGAAACAAGCTTCCAGGTGATTGGTGTGGCGAACCAGCGACAACACTTCGAAGCGCCAGTCGTGAAGCCCGAACAAGGCTCCAATGCCCACATCATCTATTCCGGCTTCCATGGCTCTGTCCAACGAAACCAGCCTGTTGGCATAGTCTTTTTTCACTCCCCCCAAATGATATTTGGCATAGGCTTCGGGGTGATAGGTTTCCTGAAATATCTGATAGGTTCCAATGCCGGCTTCTTTCACTGTTTTAAATCCTTCAACATCCATGGGAGCCGCATTGATATTGACGCGGCGAATTTCACCATGTCCTTTTTTCACCCCATAAACTAATTTTACGGTATGGGCTATATAATCGGGACTATAATGCGGATGCTCGCCATAAACCAGAATCAACCGCTTTTGTCCGTTGTCTTCTAAGGCTTCTACTTCTTTCACAATCTCGGCATCGGACAGCGTTTTGCGCAAGGCATCCTTATTGCTGCTTTTAAAACCGCAGTATTCGCAGTTATTGATGCATTTATTGCCAATATACAGCGGGGCAAATAGCACTATGCGGTTTCCATAAATGGTTTCCTTGAGTGTTTTGGCGCCTTGTTTAATTTCTTCAATGAGTTCGGGGTCTTTGGCATTCACCAAAACTGCTGTATCCTGCAGGTTTAATCGCTGTTTGCTAAGAGATTTGGCAATCACTTCCCGCACTTTTTCGGGGGTGCTGATGGTATTGCTGATGAGATTTTCTATTTCCTGAACATCGATAAATGGCTTACCAGATATATCTTCTATAGTATATTTTTCGGGTGTGAATTTCATAGTTGAGTACTGTGTGAAATAATTAACAAAATTACATTTTCTTCCAGATATGAAGCCGAATTTAACGCTGTTTTCACAATTGGTTCAAACAATTTATTCCCTGTAAAAATTAGAACCGCTTATTTGTCGAAGAAAAGTTGAAGCATAATTTCTATGTCTTTCACTTTGAATGGTTTGCTGATGTATTCGGTCATTCCGGCCTCCATAAACCTTTCGCGATCGCCTTTCATGGCGGCGGCAGTCATGGCAATAACGGGTATTGGATTGGCAATTTGATGTTCTTCTTCGTATTTTCTGATAAGAGCGGTGGCTTCCAATCCGTCGAGGTCGGGCATATGTACGTCCATCAGAATAAAATCGAACGACGAGCTGATGTATTTTTGGTAAGCTTCTATTCCTGTGGATGCCATTTCTACCTTGTGGCCAAGCTTCATAAGGGTCATTTCGGCTACTTTGCGGTTGATGGCATTGTCGTCGACCACCAGAATTGTTTTTTGCTCCAGGGCTTTTTTTACTATAGTTGGAACCACTATTTCGGTTTCGTCGTTGCACATGGTTTTGGAGAGAATCAGGTTAAACGAGAAGGTTGCCCCCTGATTGATGTCGCTCTTCAGCCAGATTTTCCCGTTCATCATCTCCACTAAGCTCTTGGAAATGGCCAGACCAAGTCCGGTGCCACCATATTTTCGGGTAGAAGAAGCATCGGTTTGCGAGAACGATTTAAACAATTTGCCCTGATTCTGGGGTAGAATACCGATTCCGGTATCTTCAATATTGAATAACAGTTCCAACTGATCTTCAGTTGATTGAGCCATTTTTACATGGATGGTTACCCCGCCCGCGTTGGTAAATTTAATGGCGTTGTTCACCAGATTAATAATGATTTGTTTTATGCGGAGTGCATCGCCACAGATGCTGTGCGGAATTTGAGCGTCGAAGTCCAGGCGAAGGAACAAACCTTTGGCATGTGCTCTGAGCTCCAGGGGTTTTAATACCAGATCCAATTCATCTTTCAGATTGAAATGAAGCTTTTCGAGTTCTATTTGTCCGGCTTCAATTTTAGAGAAGTCGAGAATATCGTTGATGATTTGCAGAAGGCTGTCGGATGATGATTTGATGATATCGAGCAGCTCTGTTTGTTTTTGAGTGAGGGGCGTATCTTTCAGAAACTCAACCACGGTAACGATTCCATTCATGGGGGTTCTTATTTCGTGGCTCATATTGGCTAAGAACTCGCCCTTGGCGCGGCTGGCACTTTCGGCATAATCGCGGGCGGTGGCCAATTGTTTTTTGTGCTCCACGAGGGTCAGGTGGTTTTTCACTCTGGCCATGAGCTCGGTACCGCTAAAGGGTTTCTTAATAAAATCGACAGCACCCGCTTCAAAAGCTTCGGATAATGTGTGCTCAGATTGATCGGCGGTGAGAAAAATAACGGGAGTATCGAAGTTTAGTTTGTCGTTTTTTATTTCCCGACACACTTCCAGCCCGTTCATGCCGGGCATTACATAATCGAGCAAAACCAGGTCGAACTTTTGGCTCTTTATTTTCAAAATGGCCGATTTCCCGCAAGATGCCATGGCCACCTTGTAGGAATGTTCTAACAGCAGACTTTTGATATAGTCCAGGTTAGATTCCGAATCGTCAATGATTAATATTTTATTTGTCAATTGTCGTTTTTAGATACACTCAAATTTAATTGATTTTTTCTCAATCCACGCAAATATTTTTAAAATCCACAAAAAAAAAGTTAAAGGCAATTTCTCTAATGCAGTTGTTTGATTTTTGGGGCGTATTAAAATCCCTTAGTTGGCCTAATAAGGATGATAGCCCCGAAGCATGAGGGGATAGCGTCCTTGGGTTTTTGTTTCCAGATGCCAGGGCTTCAATCCTTTCGTGCCTCAAGGCTTTGATCTCTTGGTTAGCATAAAAAGGATGATAGCCCCGAAGCATGAGGGGATAGCGTCCTTGGGATGTAAGTTCCAGATTCCAGGGCTTCAATCCTGCTTCCTCAAGGCTTTGATCCCTTAGTTGGCGTAAAAAGGATGATAGCCCCGAAGAATGAGGGGGATAGCGTCCTTGGTTTTTTGATGTTCCTGATTCCAGGGCTTCAATCCTGCTTCCTCTAGGCTTTGATCCCTTTGTTAGCTATAGCTGGCGCGAAAATGCTTTCCATGCCCAGTTGCAGATTAATCCTATATATCTTAAAATCCATTTACAAAAATTCTTACATTTGATTAAATTTTATTACGAAAGCGGTTTGCCAGTTAAAATGAAATGGCGGGTTTCGTGAATTTGGTGAGAAAGTAAAACAAAAAATGAATTTAAATGAATGATATTCAGAGATATATTACGGACGGATTGCAAATCGCGCAAGCGAGAATATTATTAACTCAATTGAATCTAATTATCAAAATAAATAAAATTTAATCTAATGAAAAATACAAGTGTAATATTATTAATTCTTTTAGGTCTTTCTCTTTTCTCATGCAAGAAAGCTCCAGAAAATAAACAAGAGACTCAAGTCAGATTAAATGGAAATATTGATTATATAGATCAATTTGGATATACAATTAAGAGTGTAGAAGGTACACAAATAACAGTTAATGAAACCGGAGAATCAGTTATAGCAAACGAAGCAGGTCAATTTAAGCTATTTCAATTAGAGGAAGGTAATCAATATAGCTTAGAGATCTATAAAGAGAGCTTTACACATTTAAAGAACTATAAATTTGTATATACAAAAAACATGAACTTTCCAGATATTATACTATCTGAAATGAGTGATACTCATATTGATTCTATTTTCCATCATTCTCCACCTTACGATGATCTACCAATACTTTTATATAGTTCTTCACCAGATGATACAACAAGATGTGTTAATATCTATTGCCATTCAGAATCAAATGTTTCATTTCAAAATTATTTGTATAAGGAAACGGGCTTCGTAAAATTAGGTTTCGCATCAGAAAACTCGATATTATCAGAATTTTGGGATTTCACAGAATATGATAAAGTCTATATTAAAATCTATCCAAAACCTAAAGGAAATTACACTCTTGATTTTAATGATAATGGAGTTGAAATTGATCCTGGTGTAAATTTGAATAATGTTTTGAGTTCATATTATCAATTAAAATGAAAAATTTCTCCCCAGCTAGCGCGGAAATGCTTTCCGTGCCCAGTTGCAGATTAATCCGATACAACTCAAAACCCATTTTCAAAAATTCTTACATTTGATTAAATTTTATCGCGGAAGTGGTTTGATAGTTAAAATGGTATAGCGGTTTGATTGAATTAAATGAAAAAGTTAGGTTAGGAAAATGGATTTAAATGTATGATATTCTGAGATATACCACGCACGGATTACAACCGAGGACGAAGGACGAGTCTACCTGTCGGCAGACAGGCCTGTCTACCGCCAGGTAGACTCAACGAAGTTAAATCCGCGCCAGCGGGGGTCGGTTGCAAACCTGCGTGACTGCGCAGCCAGGTAGATCCCTGACTGACCCAGACAGGCGCGCCAGCTGATGATTTTCTTTTTATCGATTTAAAACAAAATTTACATTTACTTTGTTCAAAAAGAATAAATATAAGTTATGAAAACAATTGGGCTAATAGGCGGAATGAGCTGGGAATCATCTGCAGTTTATTACAATTTAATCAACACCAAAGTAAGAAAGGAGCTGGGTGGCCACCATAGTTGCAATAGCATTATGTTGACAGTAGATTTTGATGAGATTGTGAAATCACAGCACGACGGAGATTGGAGAACACTCGACCGAATGATGGCAAAGGCTGCCATTCAATTAGAAAAGGCTGGCGCAGAAATTATTATTCTTTGCACCAATACTATGCATTTGTGCACACCAGCTATTCTATCTGCTATACATATTCCATTTTTGCATATTGCTGAGGCTACTGCACTTTCCATTCAAGAACAGAATTTAAATAAAGTCGCGCTCCTTGGAACTAAATTTACTATGGAAAAGGATTTCTATAAAGACTATATTCAGGATCAATATGGAATCGAAGTCATTGTTCCCAAATTAGATGAACGCAATGAAATTCACAGAATTATTTATAGTGAATTGGTGCATGGGGTGATTAAAGAAGAGTCACGAAGAATTTATAAAAATATCATCGCAAATCTTGAATCTGATGGAGCTGAGGGAGTCATTTTAGGTTGCACCGAAATCCCATTACTTATTGGCACGTCGGATGTAAATATTCCGGTTTTCGACACCACTACCATTCATGCCGAGAAAGCTGTTGAGTGGGCCTTGAGCTAAATTTCAATGCTGATAATTTTTTTGAGAAATAGGCAAAATTTAAATTGCTTACATTTGAACATTCTTTTCAATAAAGCCTAACTTTAAAAGCTTCTTTAATATAAAATGCCGCTAAAATAAAGCAGATTCAGGTGATGTCTTCGCCCGATTAAACTGCGATGCCAGGTAGATCCGCGCCAGAGGGAAGCTGGCTTTTTGGGGAGTATCATAATGCCTGCCGCCAGACAGAAGTGTTCCAAAAAAAAACATTTTAAAAGAGCTCTTTTTTTCTAATAATGCCCTTTTAGTGAATGAACAATAATAATATCGCCAACTACTTCATATACAATGCGATGTTCTTTGTTTATTCTGCGAGACCAAAAGCCCGTAAGATCGTACTTTAAACCTTCTGGTTTACCAATACCTTCGTAAGGGCTTCGTAAAATGGCTTCAATAAGTATTCGGATCTTCTTTAAAACAGAAGCATTTCCGGATTTTTTCCAGAAATCCAAATCTTCCTTGGCTTGCAGGGTGTATTCTATTTCCATATTTCGTCGAGATCAATTTTAACGGTCTCACCGTTGGCAGCTTGTTTGCGGCTTTTATCGATTTTAGCTACAAATTCCGGGTCATAGGGTGATTCTTTTGCAAGCTCGAACTTAATTTTCAAGGCATTAAAAAACGCTGTGATAACACTTATCTCTTGCTCATTTGATGGGTGAACAATTATATTTTGCATTTGTATTTACGTTTAAAAAATTTTCGTAAAAATACACAAGATTTATTATAATACTTGCCAACAAGTTCAGAAAGTTCTGTTGAGCTGTCTACCATTCCAGCAAGTGCGTCTTCCAGCTTTAATAAAAAACAATCCGCGCAAATCCGTAAAATCCGTTTAATCAGTGTTCCAAAAAAAACCAAGCCAATCTTAGTGCTCTTTGAGCCGCTGGCAATAAAAAACAATCAGCGCAAATCCGTAAAATCCGTTTAATCAGTGTTCCAAAAAAAACAACCAACCTTTGTGCCCTTTGAGTCTTAGTGGCATATTGCCAAAAACAATATCAACCAGCTAAAAGCAAATGCAAAAAAAAGCCGGAATAATATATACTCCGGCTAGTCTTTAAATTCTGCTTCTGCTATAGTCCTGCAAATGGGTCTTTCTTTACATCTTCCGGAATATCGCCGGTAAGGCTGTTGAAGAAGGTAGCCATGCTTTGGGCTTCGGCATCGGTTAAGTCTTTGTTAAGCTGTAATTTAGCAATGATTTTAATGGCTTCGGGCAAACTGCTGATACCTCCGTTGTGGAAATAGGGTCCTGTTTTTTCCACATTTCGCAGTCCTGGGGTAAAGAACATGCCTTTGTCGGCTTCGGCTTTGGTTTGCTCATACAGACCATAATCGGGGGTAACGGCTTTCATCATTTGGTTATAATCGCCAAACAATCCAACTTTCATCATCATGTTTCCACCCAAAAGCGAACCCATATGACAAGCGGTGCAGCCATTGTCGATAAAGCTTTTCAAACCTGTTCTTTCGTCAGCAGAAAGTGCATTTACATCGCCAGCCAGATATTGGTCGAAACGGGCGTGCGTGAGCAACGTGCGCTCGAAAGCTCCAATGGCTTTTTGCATGTTTTCGAAAGAAACGGGTTCTGCAACCTCAGGGAATGCCTCTGCAAAAAGTGCTTTGTAATTGCCCAGGGTATTGAGTCTTTCCTCCACTACTTTTTTATCGGGCATGCCCATTTCGGCGGGATTCATCACCGGACCGCCGGCTTGTTCTTCCACATCCTTATTTCTTCCATCCCAGAATTGGGCGGTGCGAAGGGCCGAATTGAAAGTGGTTGGAGAGTTACGGGTGCCGGGAATTCCATTGTCGCCGGGACTTGTGGGCAAATTATCAACGCCAAAAGTCGACAGGTTGTGACAGGTATTGCAGCTTTGGGTAGATTTTACCGATAGGTTTTTCTCAAAATAAAGCATCTTTCCGAGCTTGATTTTGGCCTCGGTGAGCGGATTTTCAGGATTCAGTGCTTCTGAGGGCAGGGGTTGAAAAAACATTTGAGCCGAAGCCAAAAGGTCCTTGTCCTGCTGGGTTACTACTGCAGACTGCTCTTGTGAGTCGGTGGCTGGAGCCGGATTGTTGTTGCAGGATGTCACAAAGAGTGCTGCACCTGCGAGCATAAAAAAGTATCTTTTCATATCATTTGGTTTTTAGGCGAAATTAACAAATATTTTGCAGAATTCTGCAGCAGAAAATCAAATCCCCCGGAAATTTCCCGTTTCCCGCTGGTTTTCTTCACTGAAATGGATTCTTGTAAGAATTTGGGCTTTGCACCTTATAAATTCTAATATATTTGCCTTTCAATATCTTAAAACACAAACTCATGAAAAGGATTTTTACCATTTTTACACTGGTCGTACTGGCTTTGCCCCTTTGGGCCGCCTGGCTTTCGAATGTGCCAGTAACTATAAAACAACCCGACGGAACCTCGTTGAATTTGCTGTCGACCGGCGATGAATTCTACAACTGGGTTCACGACAGCGAAGGCTTTACCGTGGTTAGAAATGCCGATGGTTATCTGGTTTATGCTTTGCTGGAAAACGGCCTGCTTATTCCTTCGGACTATCGCGTTGGCCAAGTCAGCCCTTCATCGGTGGGATTAACTCCAGGGATAAACATTTCCCCTGAAAAAATGCTGGCGAAACGCAATGCCTTTTTAGAGATGACCCGCGATAAAGAGAAAGCCAGCGGTGTGGTAAAATCAACCGCCGATGCCGAAGGCAATTTCAATAATATTGTGATTTATATCCGCTTTGCCGATCAAAACGAGTTTATCATAGACACTTCGGTTTATCTCGATATGTTCAATAAAAATGAAGAAGGTTATAACAGCATGTTCAACTATTTTCAAATGGTGAGCTATGGAACTCTTTTTCTCACTTCCACTGCCTATCCCGTTCCTCCCACCAATATCGTGGTTTCCTATCAGGATGAGCATCCGCGCAATTATTACGAGCCTTACAATGCGGTGAACAATCCGGATGGATATATTGGCGACGAACGCACAGCCCGTGAACATTTGCTCCTTAAAAATGCAGTGGAATATATTGCTGACGAAGTGCCTGAAAGCTTAGACCTTGACTATAACAACGATGGAAATGTGGACAATGCAGTATTTATAGTGAAAGGCGGAACAGGAGCCTGGGCCGATTTGCTTTGGCCCCACCGCTGGTCGCTTTTTGCCGAAGAAGCCTATATCCACGGCAAACGGGTTTGGGATTTTAATTTTCAGCTGGAATCGAGTTTGAACAGCAGTGGCGTGGGCGTTTTATGTCACGAAATGTATCACTCGCTCAGTGCTCCCGATTTGTACCATTACAGCTCCGATGGCTTTACGCCCGTGGGCCGCTGGGACATTATGGAGCAAAATACCAATCCGCCACAATCCATGGGCGCTTACATGAAATATATGTACGGCGGCTGGATTGACAATATTCCAGAAATCACAGAATCAGGCTATTATACCTTAAACCCGGTTACCAACGCCGAAAACAATATTTTTAAAATTGCTTCCCCCAACCACAATTGGGAGTATTTTGTGGTGGAATACCGCAAAAAGGAAGGCACTTTCGAGTCGCAGATTCCGGGTTCCGGACTCATTGTGTACCGAATCAATGGTTTGTACGAAGGTGATGGCAATGCATCTGGCCCTCCCGACGAAGTTTATATCTATCGCCAGGGCGGAACAAACACTGTGAATGGCGGGGTGAACAATGGTTTTTTCAGTCTCGAAAGCGGACGAACCGAAATTTCGAATACCACCGACCCACGCTTGTTTCTTACCAACGATGACTTCGGCGGAATAGAAATATCCGATGTTTCTTCGGCTGGCGAGACCATCAGCTTTTTCGTTAATCTTCCAGGCGAACCTCAGGCTCAGTTTGAAGCCGATGCCACAGAAATATGCGTGAATCAGGTGGTTACCTTTAATGACTTGTCGGCTGGATTGCCCGAAACCTACGAGTGGTCGTTCACACCAAACAATGTGAGTTTTGTGGATGGAACCAATGCTCAGAGTAAAAACCCAAAGGTGATTTTCAATGCTGAGTCTGATTATTCCGTCACCTTAACCATCGACAACGATTTTGGGCAATCTGAAGTAACCATCGAAAACTATATTCAGTTTATATCCGCCCCCATTCCTTATTTCGTGAATTTTGAAGAGGGAGATTTAAAATCTCAGTCTTTCTACCTTACCAATCCCGACGAAAACAGAACCTGGAATCTGATGCCGGTGGCGGGAAATGGCGGAAACTGGGCAGCAGGAATGCATATCAGAAACTATTTTGGAATTGGCGAACGCGATGCCATGATTACTCCCCCCATCGATTTTACGGGCTACAGCAATATGGATTTGCAGTTTGAATATGCCTACGCCAAATATTTCGAAACCTATACCGATTCGCTGATTGTCTATGTATCGGCCGATTGCGGTTCAACCTGGAAAAGGGTTTTTGCAGGAGGCGATAATGGAACTGGAAACTTTGCCACCGCCCCCCGTACCACCGAAGAATTTATACCAACAACCATCGACGATTGGTGCGGTCATGGCTATGGAGCTCCTTGTATCACACTGAATCTGAATGAATTTCTGGGACAGGAAAAGGTTAGGATAAAATTTGAAGCCTATAGTCAGCTGGGGAACAATCTGTATATTGACAATGTGATGGTGGCTCCCAATGTGGCAGTTGAACAAATGGATGAAAAAGCATTTTCTGTTTCGCCCAATCCGGCTCATGAGTTTGTTACCATTCAAAGCACCGAAAATATTCAGCGGGTTGAAGTAATTCAGGTGACAGGTCAGGTGGTTTATTCCAAAGAAATTCAAAACCGCCAAAACAGCATCGATATTTCTGTAAATAATTGGAGAAAAGGAGTTTACCTTGTAAAAATCAACGATAAATATTTCCAGAAACTAATTGTGGAATAAAATTATACGCGGGAAATTGTCATCCCAAATCCAAATAATAATTTAAATTCAAAAGCCGGCCTGAGTTAAGGGCCGGCTTTTTGAGTAATGAGAAATATATGAAGTTTATAAGCATGCAAACATTTATAGCTTCGAGGCGATATCCCAGGCCTGATGAATGGCATCCTGCGCTTTCCCCACTTTTAGGGCATCGCCTATATAAACAATCTTGAGCCCCTCAGTTTCGGCAATGGGGCGATAAGACTGCATTCCGGCCGCCAGAACAATTTTCTCTATCCCTTCCAGTATTCTTCTGCCTTCGGGACCTTCAATCACCACATCGGTTCCATGAATTTCCATGACCTGATGTGCTGTGATTAACTCCGTATTGTGTTGGGCTAATTTCTTGAGCGTAAAGGTTTTTTCCATCATTTCCATTCCCTGTGCCATTTCGCTGAGCATTTCCACAATAACTACCTGATTGTTGGAGTCTACGAGTTTACTGGCCATTTCGATGCCAATAAGTCCCCCGCCAATAACCAGCACTTTCTGGTTTTCGGGCAATTGAGCCGATGTAAGAAATTCGGTCCAATAATACTCCCGAAGCCCTTTGATGGGGGGAATTTTGGGGATGGCACCGGTGGCAGAAATGATGGCTTTATAATCCTTGTTAAGCAAATCGTTGGCATTGACTTCCATGGCATTAACTTTAATAAGATGGGGACTATTTTCGAAAACTTCCATTTTTAGGTAGTCCACCAGATTTTTTAAATTTTCTTTGTTGGGGGGTAAAGATGCCAGATTAAACTGCCCGCCCAACTGGTTTTTCTCGTACAAATCGACATAATGACCACGTTTTGCCAGCACAATAGCGGCTTGCATTCCGGCAAGTCCACCACCAATGACGGCAAATTTTTCTGATGTCTTTTCCTTTTGTGGCATCGACAGGGTAGAATTTACCAGCGGATTCACCACGCAACCCAATCCCTTGCCTCCCCTTACGCCGCCCAAGCAGCCTTCGGAGCAGGCCAGACAAGGCCTTAATTTCTCGTTTACCTTCCCCAGACATTTTCCTATAAACTGTGGATCGGCGACCAAAGCCCTGCCAATGGCCATAAAGGGCGCATTGTATTTGGTTCTGATTACCGCAATGTCTTCGGGCTGATTTATCTGACCCACAAATATGACAGGAATATTTATGCTCTTCTGTATTTTTCTGGCCATATACCATGTTTTCCTTTTTGGGATAAACATGTGCTGAAAAAACCAGGGTGGCGTGGAGCAGGCCGAACCAGCACTCACATGGATGGCCTGAACACCAAGCTTTTCCAGTTGCCGGCAAAATTTTATAGTGTCTTCAATCTGAAGCCCGCCCGGAGTCATTTCATCGGCACTCACTCTGGCTATCACCGGCAAATTGGTGGCCTGAAGAACAGCCTGGGCAATGTGAAGCGGGAATTTCATGCGTTTCCGCAAGCTGCCCCCATAATCATCATTTCGGTCGTTCACAGCCGGCGATAAAAACTGAGCCAGCAGATAACCATGACCAAATTGCAACTCAATAATATCGAAACCAGCCCGTTGAGCTCGTTTGGCAGCGTTCACAAAGAGCTCGGTCACATAATTCATCATGCTCTGATTCATGGCAGCGGGAGTTGCACCGCCATTTTCGCAGGCTTTATCGGTCGAAGACCAAAAAATATTGTTCGGAATCCGCGGATTGGCCATTCGTCCGGGATGGTTTAAATGGGCAATGGTTTTGGTGAGGTATTGTTGTACGGTTGCGTTTAAACGGGTAAGTCCAGCTATTTTATCGTCGCTGTCGATTCCAATCTGGGTTGGTATTTCCCGCAAATTGGCTTCCAGATACAGGGGTTCGGGAGTTATAGCCCCCAGAAACTGACTCCGCTCATTATAAAAATCCAGATGCTTTTGATTGATTTGACCGTTTCCATCGGCGTATCCCAGTTTAATGGGAGCCATAATAAATTCATTTTTCAAACGTAGCATATAGTTCCTGTTTTTGGTTTCTATCTTAAAACACTTCCGATAATTCTTTCCATACTTCTTTTATCTGATGCGCAATGGGTGCATTGGAATTCCATTCCACAATGGTTTTTCCGCCAATCATGGCATGTACAAACTGCTCATCGAAGGGCAATTTTTGAATCAGGGGAATGTTTTCAGTTATCAGATAAGCTTCAATTTTCCCGCTTATCTGGTAGTTGATGTCGAATTTGTTGATGATGGCCTTCATGGGGATTTTAAAATCGCGCACCAGCTGAATGAGTCGTTGAATATCGTGAAGCCCTGATTTGCTGGGCTCTATGACCAAAAGCACCAATTGAGAGCCCGAGAGCGATGAAATAACCGGACATCCAATTCCTGGGGGGCCATCGTTGATAATAAAATCGGCGCCTTTTTGCCGGGCCATTTCCTTTGCTCTATTGCGAACCTGTGTTACCAGTTTCCCCGAGTTTTCTTCACCCGCGCCCATTCGGGCATGAATCATGGGGCCAAAACGAGTTTCGGAGACAAACCACGCATTGTTGGTGCTTCTTTGGGAGTTGATGGCCTGGGCTGGACAAAGTCGCTCACACAGCCGGCAGCCTTCGCACTGAAAACCATTGATTTGATAGTTCCCATCCTTATTCAAATGAATGGCATCGTAACGGCAGACTTCCATACATGTGCCGCATGACGAGCATAGTTCTGGGTGAATGGTGGCTTTATAGTTCCCCTGAAACATATGTTCTTCAATCACCTGCGGATGAAGCAACAAATGCAGGTCGGAAGCATCCACGTCGCTGTCGCAGAAAACTGCTTTTTGCGCTACTGAAGCCAAAGCAGCTGCCACACTCGTCTTTCCTGTGCCTCCTTTCCCGCTCAAAATGGTTATCTCTTTCATGCGGATAGTTTTTGGAGTATTTTTTGGGCCATCATCAAATAGATAGCTTCCATTTCATCGGGTATTTCTGTGAGTATGGTTCCGTTGGAATACAAGCTTGCATAGCTTTTTGAGAATGGAATTTCGCCATAAAGCTCAATTTTTTCGGCGGTGAGATAGTCGTAAATCTGGCTAAATCCCAATCCAGCCTTGTTGATGACCACGCCAAAAGGAATGGCCAGTTCGCGAACCAAATCCACTGCCAGCTTTAAATCGTGAAGTCCGAAAGGGGTTGGCTCAGTGACTAAAATAACCAAATCGGCTCCCGACATGGTTTCTACCACCGGACAGCTTGTGCCGGGGGGAGCATCGTAAATAGTGATGCCTTCGGGATTTAGCGATTTTCGTTTTAGCTCCCGAATCATGGAGGTTTGCATGGCAGAGCCGATTTTCAGATTCCCCACCTGCAAATTGTTGCCAAACTGCATGGGATAACTGTGGATATGGCCAATTGTGGAAGGTTTTTCGAAGATGGCTCCATCGGAACAGGCATAGATACAGGCGCCGCAGGAATGACAAAGACTCTCGTCGATCCGGGCAAAACTCACCGGCGGTATTACGGTGATGGCATTAAACTCGCACCAGGCAACGCATTTGCGGCATAGGGTGCATTTTTCCGGGTCAATTTGGGCTACCTTAAGTGCCACTTCCTGCTCCAAAGGCATGGGCAATTGGGGGAAAAACAAGGGCGTGTTGGGCTCTTCAACATCGCAATCCACAAGACTGCAAAGCTGTTCCCTGCTCAAAATGCGGAACAGGTTTACCGATATGGTGGTTTTTCCTGTTCCCCCTTTTCCACTGGCAATGGCAATTTTTTTAGCCATAAATTGCTGATTAGTTGATTTAGTTTGGTTTAAGTTAACTGGACCGACGACCCATTCCACGTCCCAGGCCTTTTCCTTGCCCGAGGTGCTGACCGCGTCCGCCTCTATCCATTATTGGCGATGCATCGTGGTTAAAATCTACTTTGTTCTTGTTTTCGGGATTGCATTTTCCCATTTTGCGTCCGCTTTGGTTTCCTTGTCCATTGGGCGGGCCTTGTCTGTTGAATCCTGGCATAATAGCCTCCTGTTGTTTAATTAAGAGATGAGATTTATGATTTGTTCAATGGTTTTTTCATCATCATCTATTATAACCATTTGAATATTAAATTGCTGAAGAAGTTCTTTGGCTTTGGGACCAAAATCGCCCGAGATGACTTTTTTTACCCCAAGCTCAATCATTTTCTCAGCAACTTTGGTGCCTGCTCCTCCCTGAGCTTGAGCATATTGGTTCTCGATAAACTCGGTGGTTTTTGTTTCGCTGTTATAAAGGCAAAAATAAGCGCCTCGGCCAAATCGAAGGTCGAAACGGCTGTCGGTTCGGTTTTCCTTGCTGGTTATTACTGTTATCATTTTGGTTGCTTTATGTGATTGGTAAAATTTGTTCTGATTGACAAAGTGGACAATGGTGCTCGTCGGTTCCCGCGGGAATATTGAACCGCGAATGACATTTATCGCATTTAAACCAGTTTTTGTCGAAGATGGCATGACCAAAAACAGCCACTATTTCGCGGCTCTCGGCCAATGCCAAAGCTATTTTCTGACGTGCAGTGGAATAAATCCGGGCAAATGTTGGACGCGAAACGCCCATAATTTCCGATGCTTCCAGCTGACTGAGCAAATCGTAGTCGGCAAGTTTAATGGCTTCATACTCCTCGTAAAAAAGCTCAATGGGCTCCTGAAATGGCTTATTGTTTCCGTAGGGCTTAAATCCTTTAAAATCAGGGGGCGCAACAACTTTTCTAAGTCTTCTTTGTCGTGGCATATTCTTTTTTTTGCAAATATAATGAGAATATTCTCATAATACGCATTATATTTTTGGGGAAATGAAAAAAAAACTTCCCCGGACTAACATCATTCTCCACAAAAATTGATGTTCAATTAGGCTAGAAAATGCATCTGACCCGTGTTTCTTTAGTGCAAATCTGAAATGCCCTGATATTTTAAACCCCTATGTAAAACTTCTTTTCGTTATTTCGTGTAACAAAAACCACGGAAAATGAGTCTTAGGCTTATGAAATATTTTATCCTCCTTTTTATCACATTTTTGACAATTAGCGCAAGCTTTTCGCAAAATAGCAATGCAGTTCATGATGACAATCATCATTATTTGGTAGTCGACAAGAAAACCGGCGAGCCTCTCCCCTATGCCAATATCCTTTTTGTGAAACAGCAACAGGGAACCATTTCCAATGAGGCTGGATTTTTTTCCATTACCACCAATTTATTGCCCACCGATTCTGTATTTATCCAGTATCTTGGCTATAAAACACTGAAAACTAACGTATCTGCATTAAGCAAACACGATACAGTGAAAATGGAGGAAGAGCTGGTAAATCTGAGCGAAGCCTGGGTTTATGGGAATCCGCCCAAGGCGAAAGACATCATTGAAAAAATTGTTTTAAACAGAGCAAAGAATTACCAACCCTATGGGGCATCGGGCCAGGTATTTATCCGCAACAAACAAAATTCTGATTTTGATAACTTTACAGCCAAGGTTGTTGAGAATTCCATTGAAGAAATAGACTCTAAAATGCTCAATCAGATTGTTGCTAAAATTCCTCGTCACACCACATCTTTCACCGATTTTCTTGGAACCGTTTTCACCCACCCGAAATCGTTCGATTCCGTTAAAATATCTCCCCAGAAAACAGTGATGCTGAAGGAAGAAGAGTTTACGGAGATGGAACAGCTGGGGAAAATCTTTGAAAAAATGTTCAGTGAAACCAAGGATGACGAGTATTGGAAAATAAAATCGGGCATTATTGGCGAGAAACTGGAAATGGGCAAGAATATCACCGTGGATACCAACACGGCTCAGGAAAGGGAAACCAAAAAGATAAGCACAGAATCTATTGTAAATCAGCTTAAAACAAGCTTGAAATATGCATCGCTGGCCGACAAGGAAATCTGGGAATTTCTCTACAAACCAGGTCGCTACAAATACAATTTGGCGGGTGGAACACGCTACGATGGTGAAGATGTTTATATTATTGATTTTTGGCCACGAGGCGGCAAATTCGAAGGTCGCATCTATGTATCCACTTCAACGTATGCCATTTTAAAAGCCGATTTTCAATATGGCGACGGGAAAGACGGGAAAGATGTTCAGCTTTTGGGGGTGGGATATCACGAAAAAATATATCGCACATCGATCTCCTGGGAGCGAATCGACAACAACTACCAACTCAAATATTTCTCCAATACCCAAACCACCGAAACCAGTTTTGAGCGGAATATCTCGTTACTGAAAAAGCGCGACAGGTTTATGATAGACAAGACGCTCAACGAGTTGGAAGTGAAAGTCGCAATCAAGGTTGAAACTGAAGAAACAAAGGAATTGCTGGTTCTGAGCAGCAAAAAAATTGAATCGCAGCAGTATTTATCCACCACCCGGATTAAAGAAATGCCCGTGGTTTATGTGAAACAGTACAGCGATGATATCTGGCAGGGACAATCGGTCATGGAACCCACCAGCCGCATGCGCGAGTATCAGAAACAGGAAATTAACTGGGATGAGCTGGAGAAAAAATAGTTTTCAAAATAGCTACTTCCAGTTTTAGGTAAAACATTCGGCTAGTTCAATGATTTTGCGCCTGAATAAATCACTAAACGCCTTAGAATACTCGTTTTATATTTTCCAGAAGTTCGGGGAATCGTGACTCGTCGCAATGATGAGAATAAATTCCAATAAAATCAATGACTTCATCATTGGTAAAAAGATGACTTAAAAATGAGTCGAATAGGTGATAATTGCAATTGGCTTTAATTTGCTCAACTCCTTTCATAAAGGCATTAAAATCAATGTGTTCATTAATTTTAAAGAAATAGCGATGTGGATTGTCAGCATCTAAATACACCGATTCTCTCAATTCGATGAAGCGGGTATGCTTTTTAAAAATCATATCGCTTTCGTAGGGATTAACTTTTCTGTCGGACTCGAAACGAATATCCTGTTTTTTTAAATCATCGAGAAAAGCAGAAATATCCCCGGTATTATCCAATTGCATGTGAACACATTGATGCACCTTATTGGCATAGATTAACTGGCCAGGATAAATATGCATGGCTTTGTTGACTTTTGTTCGCATGGCGACAGCAGCTCTTGTAACGGTATCCTGAAAACAAATGGCATCTTTTTTAACCGGGAAAAACAGATGCCGTTTAACTGCTTTGTTTTCGGGGGGAAAAGAATTCTTGGCGTAGTATTCGGGATTAGCACTTGCTTCTAAAACTAAGCATCCCAATTCGCTGCTAAGAGCAGAATAGTTCAATTGTACACGGAAGGAATAACATGTTAATCCTTCAAAACTAACAGATTTCATATTTTTAAATTTAGGTTCCCGACAAATATAATGAACATATGTTCATAATAGCCAATAAATTTCAAAAAAATAGAACCATCTAAAAAAACCAATAAAATCTGTTTTACCCCTGAGCCTTCCGGTATCGCCAGGTGGCTAAAGAAATAGCCAAAACCGCATAAAGGGCAATGGAAATTACCTGTGGATACACATCGCTGAGTCCCGATCCCTTGAGTATTACAAGCCGCATAAAGGAGATAAAATAGGCTATGGGATTGGCATAATTCAGCGATTGTGCCCACTCCGGCATGTTTTCCACCGGCGTGAACAAACCACTCAGCAGAATAAATATCATGACAAAAAACCAGGAAATAAACATGGATTGCTGCTGTGTATCGGCCAAAGTACTGATAAACAGACCAATCCCCAGAATAAGTATGAGATAAATGCTGGCCACTGCCAATACCAACGGAATGCTACCTAAAATGGGAATCACAAAAACAAACCGCGCAATGAGCAATCCAAGCATCAGATCGAACATGGCAATAAACCAAAACGGCATCAGCTTTCCTATGATAAACTGATATTTACGAATGGGCGTAACATTGAGCTGCTCAATGGTTCCCAATTCCTTCTCTCTCACTATGTTCATGGAGGAAAGAAAAAGCCCGATAATGGTAACCAGAAGCACCAGAATCCCAGGAACCATAAAGGTTTTATAGTCGAGCTCCGGATTGTACCAATAGCTTACATGGGTACTGATTTGCTTGTAATTGGCGGGCGAAAGCTGGTTTTTTACGAGATAATCCTTATTAAATCCCGCAATAATCTGGGCTGTATAGGCACTCATCAAACTGGCGGCACTGCCGTTTATGGCATCGGTAACTATTTGCAGCGAACTGTTCTGCCTGAGCAAAATATCTTTCTCAAATTCGGCGGGAATATATAAAATCTGAGCTATGTGCCCGCTCTGCAGCTCCTGTTCCAATACCTCGTAGGAAGTTTCTATCTGCTTCACCTCGTAGAACGGACTGGCATTGAAACGACTGATTAAATCCTGCGAAAGCGTTGACCTGTCCAAATCTGCTATGCCCACTTCAATATGTTTTATTTCGAAAGTGGCGGTGTACGACAAGACCAGCAGCTGCACTATGGGAATTCCAAAAATGATGGGCAACATCATTTTGTCCCTAAAAATTTGCAGAAATTCTTTCTGGATGATATAAAATATAGTTCTCATTTACAATTACTTAAAGATTAATAACTTATTCCAGCCGGATTTTAAACTTTTTGATGCTGAGCAGAATAAAAAACATAGCCATGGCGAAAAGAATCAGTACTTCTTTCCAGATTACTTCTATTCCATTGCCTTTGATAATGATGTTTTTTATGATGATGACAAACCACTTGGGCGGCATAATATGACTAAAGTACTGAAGTATCAGCGGCATGTTCTCTATGGGAAATATAAAGCCCGAAAGCAGAATGGTGGGAAGCAATAAGGCAAACATACTCAACAACATGGCCACTTGTTGGGTCTTGCTCACGGTGGAGATAAAAACCCCCAGACTTAAAGCCAGAACAATGAACAATATGGTGACCAGCAAAAGCAAAATCAAACTGCCCGAAAACGGCATATGAAAGACAAAATAGCTGAGCAACAGTATCATAACAGCGCTCACAAACGACAAAACCACATAGGGAATCACCTTACCGACGATAATCTGTGCCGGTTTCACGGGTGAAACAAGAAGAATTTCCATGGTTCCCAGCTCTTTCTCACGGGTGATGGAAATGGAGGTCATCATGGCCGAAACCAGCATAAGGATGATGGTGATGATGCCGGGAACGAACATAAAAACACTCTTCAGCTCCTGGTTGTAGCGCATTTCGGTCTGGGGAATGATCATCAGCGGAAGTTCGTTCCCACGGTTTATTTCGAGCAAATAATCGTTGACAATGGATTGGGTATAGCTGTACACAATACTTGCGGTGTTCGGGTCGCTGGCATCGGTAATAATTTGCAACTGAGCTACTCCGTTTTTCAGCAAATTGTTTCCAAAATCGGGCTCAAAAACAATCACTTCTCTCACTTTTCCTTTCCTGAATACTTCTTCAATCTGCTGGCTGTTTGTGAGATTTTCGCTCAGGATAAAATAACCCGAAGAGCTGAGTTTTTGGGTAAGTTCGAGTGAATAGGTGTCCTTGCTTTGATCTAAAATGGCGATATGAGCATTTTTGAGCTCGTTTTTCAGGGCAAACCCAAAGAGCAAAACCTGCACCACCGGAATGCCGAACAGTATGATCATGGATCGCTTATCGCGAAAAATTTGCAGAAACTCTTTAATTATGAAGATTTTCATCTGTTTATTATTTGTTTTTTAATCGTCAGATGGAACTCGCCAATTTATTCATTCCCTGTAGGAGAATTATTCTCATGGCTCGTTTCATGATGTGTCTATTAGTTGTTCATCAATTTATTTTTAACCCCGCGCAAGTTTCACAAATACCTGCTCCACCGAGTCCACGCCAAAGGTTTTCTTGAGCCCCAATGGCGTATCGAGTGCTTCTATCCGGCCATCGACCATGATGCTCACCCTGTGACAGTATTCGGCTTCGTCCATATAATGCGTGGTCACGAAAATGGTTTTTCCGGCAGCAGCTTCCTGATAAATCATTTCCCAAAACTGACGGCGGGTAATGGGGTCAACTCCCCCGGTGGGTTCGTCGAGAAAAACAATGGGCGGCTCGTGAAGTATGGCCAATAAAAAAGCCAGCTTTTGTTTTATGCCCAAAGGCAACTCATGAACCTGACTTTTGGCATAGGGCTGCAGCGACAACCGCTCAATATAATCCGAAGTTTTTTCTTTTATCCTTTGCCGTGACAAACCATAAATTCCCCCGTAAAATCTGATGTTTTCGGCAATAGTCAGGTCGTGATAGAGCGAGAATTTCTGGCTCATATAGCCAATGCTTTGCTTTATCTTTTCGCGCTGTTTATAAATATCGTAGCCCGCAATTTCCACATGGCCCGATGTTGGCTCTGTCAAGCCGCAAAGAATCTTGATGGCGGTGGTTTTTCCCGCTCCATTGGCGCCCAGAAATCCAAATATTTCGCCGGTATTTACATCGAAGTTCAGATGGTCGTTGGCCACAAAACTGCCAAACTTTTTTACCAAATCGCGCACAATCACTGGTTTATCGAACAGTTGTGTTTTCATTATTGCTGATTTACTTGTTGATTCATAAGCTCCATAAAACTATCTTCTATGTGCGCCTGAATGGGTTTTACACTATAATCCTGAAAATGGTGACGGTGGAGAAAGGTCTGCAAATCCTGTTCATCGAGCTTCTTTAGCGTGGACAAATGCACCCACTCGCCAAAAAGATAGGCTGAGTGGCAAGCCGGATAGTTTCGCAGCGTCTGAACAAGACCGTACATGTCCTTGCTTTTAACCCCATACAGATGATTTCCATAGGATTGCACCACTTCGGCGGGTTTGGCAATTTGCATTATTTCGCCATTTTGAATCAAGGCGATTCTGTCGCAACGTGCTGCTTCGTCCATATAAGGAGTGCTCACAAAAATGGTGATTCCCTGCAATTTGAGCTTGTCGAGCATTTCCCAGAACTCAATGCGCGAAACCGCATCAACTCCGGTGGTGGGCTCGTCGAGCAAAAGAATCCGCGGCTTATGAATCAATGCACAACTTAGGGCCAGCTTTTGTTTCATCCCCCCCGAAAGAGCTCCCGCCTTGCGATTTTTAAAGGGCTCAATCTGAATGTAAATATCTTTTATCAGGTGGTAGTTCTCCTGAATGGTGGTATTGAAAATTCCCGCAAAAAATCGCAGATTCTCTTCCACTGTTAAATCCTGATACAGGGAAAAACGACCGGGCATATAACCGAGAATGGTTCTAAGCTTCTTATAGTCTTTCACCACATCCAACCCATCGAGGGTTCCCGACCCCGAATCGGCAAGAATCAAACTGGCCAGAATCCTGAACAACGTGGTTTTTCCTGCTCCGTCGGGACCAATCAATCCAAACAACTCGTTTTCATTCACATCAAATTTAATGTGATTCAGAGCCTGAGTCTGTTCATATCGCTTACTTACATCTTCTATTCTTATAGCCGGCATGGCAGTCTTTTTTTAGTGATTATATTATTCGTAATCAGTGGTTTATTTAAAATTAACTTCGGCGGGCATCCCTGCTTTCAAAGAGCCATCGTTGGGGCATTTCACTTTCACGGCGTAAACCAGATTTACGCGTTCTTCTTTGGTTTGAACCGTCTTGGGGGTGAATTCGGCCTGTTCCGAAATCCAAACTACTTCCCCCGAAAGGGTGGTATTGGTTTCGGTATCATTATCAATAAGCACATCAACCTCCTGTCCTATTTTCACGTGGGGCAACTGATTTCCACTCACATAAATCTTGAGTCGGATGTCGTCTAAAGCCGCCATGGTAAAAAGCGGTTTTCCGGGTGCAGCCATCTCGCCGGTGCGACTGAGCTTATTCAGCACTTTCCCATCAACCGGGCTCACAATCACACATTTAGTAATCTGATAATCAATATTATCGATTTGAGCCTGAATGGATTTCACCTGCTCAAATACCTGATTTTTTTTCACGGTAATAGCTTTCATTTGCGCGTGGGTTAAACTGAGACTGGCTTCTATATCGTCCACCTGCTTTTGCGTTGCAGCTTTTTTCTGAAACAGTTTTTCGGTGCGTTCCTTGTTCACCAGAATATTGGTTTCTTGTTGTTTTTGAACGGCATTTTGAGCATCGATATCGGGTAAAGATGCTGTGGCCAATTCCTGCTGAGCAAAAAGCTGCTTTTTCTGGTAATAAAAAGCAACTGTGTCGATTTGTCCGAGGATATCGCCGGCCTTGAGCTGTTGACCTTCATCCACATTTAAGAACAGGATACGTCCCTGAGCTTCAGCGGATATAATGGTTTTATCGAGTTCGAAATTTCCGTAGGCATCGGATTTTTTATCCTGCGAGCCACAGGACATCAAGCCCAGACCCAGGGCCGCTACCACAACGGCTATCATGCTTTTTTGATGTTTTATTGCTTTCATAACTTATAATTTTCCTTGAATGTTTAAATAATCTAATTTGCTGTTAATGAGTTGAATTTCATGTATTTTCATATCAATTTCCGCTTGGGTTAGCTGCTGAAGCTCATCTACCCAGGCCGATGTGGTAATGATACCCTGATTGAGTTCATGACCAGCGTTTTCGGCCACGCTTTTTCGCAGCGAAATGAGTTGTGGGTCGCGCAAAAGCAGAGCATTCCATTTTTCAATATCTGCCCGCATCCTGCTCAGGGCCAGTTCCACATTGCGCTCAAAATTCACTTTATCGGCCTCCACAGAGCTAATGAGTATATCGTTCATTTTCTTTTGGTTGTTGAACTGATTCCAATTGATAATTTTCCAGTTGAGCTGCACACCCACAATCCAATATCCCACAAAATCGTTGGTGAGATAGTTTAACCCCGGACGGCCATATCCGCCTTGCGCAAAGGCCGTTAGTCTGGGGAGTTTCTGAGCATCGATAAGATTTTCCGAGAGCTCCAGCTTTTGCTGAGTGGCAGTCATAAAATCGTATTCCAGTCGCTTTTGTTTGGTGTCGTCGATTTCAGGGCTTTTTACTGTTAACACAATTTCGCCCGAAAAATCGGCTCCGGTAAGCAATTGCAAATTAGACAAATAGGCTTTCCGCTGAATCTGAATCTCTTCCAATTGCTGATCTGATTTAATCATCTCTACCCGAAGCCTGTCGAGGGCTGTTGCTAAAGCTGCACCTTCGTCCACTGCTGCTTTTAACTCATCCCATTTGGCTTGCAGACGATTCTGATAGCTTTTAATCACCTGTGTTTGTTCATCGAGAAGCACCACAGCGATAAATAGACTCTTTACATCGCTTTTTACCTGATATACAGTCTTATCCACATTTAGCTGATCGAGAATTTGCTGCTGCGATTCGAGCATTTTTTGCTTTTGAAAAATCCCCCCGCGATAAATGGGCTGGTACACATCTAAGGTAACCTTGTACTGATCCTTGCTCAATTCGGGGATTTCTATCATGGGAATTTCGATGGGGAGGCTGATAGATTCGCTTTGATAGGTAGCTTTGGCCTGAAGGCTGAGCGAAGGATAGAGCTCTTTCTCGTAATTGCTCATTTGCAGGTCCGATTTTTCAGCGGCCAGCGATTTTTGCACCATCAGCGGATGATGACTCATGGCCATTTGAAAGCATTCGTCGAGATACACTGTTTTTTGAGCCATTCCAACCGTAGTCAGCCAAATGAGCCCCAATGTTAAAAGTTTGTTCTTCATATAATTATTGTTTATTTTCTATTCTTTTCAGTTAAAACTATTGTTGACTTTTCTCTAATTTTATGCTGTTGATGATAAAATCGGCCACCACATTTCGGCGGTGCTTCATAAATTCCTTATAGCCTTTTTTATCGCCCTTAAAAATGATGCCCTTAATCATGGGACGGGCCACCACGGGAAAAATAGTGAGCGAAATCACATTTATCATTAAATCATATGGATTGATGGGACGCATATCTCCGGCATCGATGGCTGCATTTATATCATTAATAATGAACGATATATCTACATTGAGCTCCGCAAGCATATTGGTGAGTTGATCGGGCCTGTGATTCACCTCATGAATTACAAAAGCTGGAATATGAGGGTTCTTCTCAATAATGGTGATATAGCTGTCGATAAATTTCCGCAGGCGGGTAAAAAAATCACCATCGCCGCTTTTATAGGCGTTCACCAAATTGGGCACCAGCATTTTAATGGCGGTTTTAAATACTATATCGAATAGTTTTTCTTTGCTTCGGTAATAGTAATGAAGCAGAGCCTTGTTGATTCCGGCTTCATCGGCTATTTGCTGCATACGGGCGCCGGCCATTCCGTTTTCGATAAATACTTTCTCGGCCGCTAAAATTATTTTCTCCTCGGTATTCGAATCTTGTTTTTCGATCATAATAACTAACTTAATGGTTTATCCAATCACTTTATCCATTTGGTTAAACTGGTTGGCAAATATAGGTTCAATAAAATGGAAAAGTCAAGTCTTTTTGAAAAAAAAATTGAAAATTTATTTTTTGCAGGTAGGGATTATAAAAATTGAGGGGGTGAAGTTTGATTACAATTCATTTTTTTCGATTCCTGCTAAATCTTTTGGGGTTAATGATGGAATATTGCTCAAACTGCCGCTTCAAGAGTGATGGCATATTCAAGCGTGTTCGATTCATCGGGTATTGGTTCATTGTGGGCAACGAGGCTTTCGATATATAGCCCTATCGCCTCTTTTGCCATAGAAATAGCTTCATCAATTGAATCACCATATGTTACACAACTAGGCAAAGTAGGTACTGTAACAGTATAACCACCTTCTGGTTCCTTGTTCAGTAAAATCCTGTAAGTATATTGTTTCATAATTCCTGATTTTTCGATTTTAGAATCTGTATAGTTTAATAACACTTGTAATTGTCTTATCTCCACAAAATAATCACAAAGACTATTAGCCATTTTAACTTTTTTTCTTTTTTCGCCGCCTTTTCTTAACAATTTGAAATTGAATACCTTGCCACCCGTGACAATTAGTATCCGTTTACTTTATGCAACAAAAGAATATTGCAAAAATAGTTATAAAACTTAAATCATAAATTAGAATATTATTTGCTTGCAAGTTCATCGGTCAAGCTCTCTCAACAGTCTGCATCAGTCAGAGAAATGCCTTCAGTGCCCCGTTGCAGATTAATCCTATATATCTGAAAACCCATCTACAAAAATTCTTACATTTGTTTTAATTTTATCGCGGAAGCTGTTTGCCTGTTAAAATGGGATAGCGGTTTTTGGGAATCCATTGAGAAATTACATACTGCAATTGGTAAGTTTATTATTTAAAATTTCGAAAAAAAATCATCTCTATTGAGGCTCTTGACCCTTCCACAAACAATACTATAATCAATATAATTAATTGTATTTCTGAATAATAAATAATTTTTATGATTTTTTGTTTCCCAAATTACGAAAATAGTCCAATTATTAAAATTTGCTATATGTCTGATAATAAAGTAAACAAATCAAAAAATTAAAATAAAATTAAAAAAATAGTAATAAATACAACAAGATAAGAAATAAATATATTGTAACTTACAGGAATTTATTATTTTAGCACCCACAAACAACATTAATTCTCCAAATCTCAACAAATGCAGGGGGCAAAGTATCAATTTAGACTTTTGTTGAAGAGAGTGTTCGTACTTACTAGTATGTCGCTGCTTCTTCTTTTTCAAGTTTCCAATTCGTATTCACAGGGTGATATTTGTATCGATTCAGAACCCTTTTCCACTTCAACATCTGCAACTTTCCCAGCGGGAGTTAACAGTGGAACCGGTGAAGGAGGACCAGATTATGGTTGTCTTGGTTCCGAACCTAATCCCGCCTGGTATTATATGCGAATCAGTGAGGCTGGTGACATTATTATTCGATTATCGAGTGCCCCAAGTGAAGATATAGATTTTATTCTTTGGGGTCCATTTGCCGACCCACATGCACCATGTACTGCCGCATTAACAGGTTCAACCATTGTTGATTGCAGTTATTCACCCAGTTCAGTAGAAACTATTTTTCTTCCAGACGGCGAAGTTGGTGAGTATTATATCTTGATGATTACCAATTATTCTAATAATCCTTGTATCATCACAGCTGAAAAAATTGGTGGAGAAGGTGAAACAGATGAGACAATTATCAATACCCAGGCAACCAACAACAGCCCCATTTGTAATGGTGAAAGTTTACAGCTCTTTGCTCAAACGGTAACTGGTGCAACTTATGCATGGACGGGCCCCAACGGATTCACTTCAACACAACAAAATCCAATAATTCCTTTAGCAAATGCCAATCAATCGGGAAACTATATTCTTCGTGTTACGCTCAACGGAGTCACAAGTCAACCTTATGAAACCTATGCTGTGGTTCTGAATGCACCTAGTTTTACCATCTTTGATGAAGACAATGTTGCCGAAAACACTTATCAGATTTGCCCTGGTGAAGATATTGTATTTAAAGTAAATCCTTTCCCTGACTTTGGATCAGCATATTGGAATAATGGAAGTCAGGGTATTAACTCAACACCTTATACCACCGCAGGTACAATAAATGTTACCGTTCATAATTTTCAAGGCTGCACCGCTACTAAATCTGTCACATTACAGATTTTAAATGAAACCCCAATAGCATTTAATATCAATAATTTTTGCCAGGCAGAACTTTCACCAATTCTCTTGAATAATAAAGTCACACCCACAGGAGGTGCTTTTTCGGGTACAGGCATCTCACTGGTATCAGGCAGTTATTACCTGAATCCTGCAGCGATAACCCCAGGTGGTAATTCAACTATAAATTATACCTATACCGATAACAATACTTGTATTAACAATTCCTCGCATATCGTAACCCGGTACGCTACTCCTATTGTCAGTTACAATATTACCCCAGCTGAAGTTTGTGTTGATGCAGAACCCATTAACATCAACCAAGCAAATCCACCAGGGGGAACATACACAGCAACAGGACTTTCGGGTACCATCTTCGACCCGGAAATTTTTGGAGCTGGGAATTTTTCCATTGGATATTTTTTTACCGATTCTCATGGTTGTTCTAATTCAGCTACATCTTCCATTAAAGTAAACCCACTCCCATATGTAACTTTTGCTGAAGTTCCACCGGTTTGTAAATGGAATGGCACAGGTAATCCAATGATTACCATCACACAAGGCTCGGGCAATGGAGCTACTGGAACGGGCATTTATGGTGGTCAAAATATAAATAGCCTGGGAAAATTTAATTCAAGTTTAGCCGTTGGCACTTACAACGTCTATTATCAATTTACTGATAATAATGGCTGTGTAGACGCTGCCAATCAGCAAATTGAAATCATCGATGGCCCTCAAGCTCCTACAACCATTTCTGTGGAGAATAATAATTACTGTAGCGATTCTCCACCCTCACAGATTATTTTGCATTGTGAGGGAACAAGTCCCAACGATACCTACAAATGGTATGCAAATAATTATTTAGGGTCACCTATAGGAACTGGCAAAAATCTTTCGGTTAATGCACCCTCAGTGACCACCACTTATTATGTACGAAGCGAAACTTCATGTGGCTTTTCCACAGACAAAAATATAACTGTGACTGTTAAACCAAGCCCTGTGGCCAACTTTACCCCTGTTAATGGTTGTCAAGGGCAAGAGATTTCCTTTAGCGATTTATCAACAATACCTGCTGGTGGCACAATTAGCTCAAGATTATGGAATTTTGGAGATGGGGCTACTTCAACCACCCAAAATATTAACCATCCTTATTCACTGCCTGGAAATTATTCAGTTACACTTACTGTGAATTCTAACCAGGGCTGTAGTGATACCAAAGTTGGAAATATTACTATAAATCCGGCACCACAGCCCCCAACCAGTATTTCAGTTAACACTTCATCTTATTGTTCAAACGAAAAGCCTTCACAAATTACTTTAACCTGCACCGGAGGGATTGCCGATACTTATTATTGGTATGCAAACAATCTGAATGGAACAAATATTGGATCTTCAAAAACTTTGACGATAGCTTCACCTAATGTCACAACAAAATATTATGTAAGAAGTGAAAGTAGTTTGGGATGTGGCAATTCTTCCAGCCTAAATACTACAGTTACTGTAAATCAAAGTCCTGCTGCTTTATTTAATTTGTCAAACCAATGCCAGGGTGTGCAAACAACCATCCTTAATTCATCTACCACTCCCAATCCAACAAATACAACATGGAGCTGGGATTTTGGCGATGGCGGTGTATCATCCGATAAAAATCCAACACATACCTTTAATAATGTTGGCCAAACAACCATTATTTTAAATGCAACCACTCCTGCTGGTTGTTCCGATGATTATTCCAAGGTTATCGAAATATTCGACGCACCTATTCCTCCTGGTTCAATAAGTGCCAATATCTCGGAGTTTTGCTCTAATAACAATCCTGGTGTTATCAATCTAAATTGCACAGGCAGCGATGAAAACTATAAATGGTATCAGGGAGCCGTTGGTGGAAGCTCTATAGGTTCTTCAAATTCCATAGCTGTGTCAGCCCCGACAACTACAACAGAATATTTTGTACGTAGCGAAAGTCAAAATTGTGGAAACTCCCCTGCCCTAAACCTTACTATTGAAGTGAATCCCAGTCCTATCGCCTCATTTAGTGTTTCGAATATTTGTCAAGGTGAAAATATTTCGATTATAAACTCTTCTTCTGACCCTGAGAATCATATTACAAGCTTTAATTGGGATTTTGGAAATGGAGTTACATCAACCGATCAAACTCCATCCTATTCCTATACAACCTATGGCCAGTATGAAATTAGCCTACAGGTTGAAAATAATTATGGATGTGATGATACAGAATTGCATACAGTGAATATTTTTGACAATCCCACCGCCGGTTTTTTAACCAATGATAATTGTTTCGGCATAGAGACCACCTTTACCAATACTTCTACAGCCCCAGTGAGTGATATTATAACAAATATCTGGACACTAAACGGGAACTCCTATAATGATAATAATCTGAATTATACATTTCCATCCGAAGGTTCCTACGATATTACTTTGAATGTTGCCACAGAGCATGGATGTTCAAACACCTTCAATTCTTTAATAAACGTTTGGCCTAGTCCTATTTCAAATTTTGATTATAACAATCCATGTCATTCAAATGTTGTGGAGTTGACTAATTTATCAATCCCATCTCTTGGAAGTACTTTGGGAACCTATCTTTGGGAATTTGACAATGGCTTCACTTCAAATCAGGAAGCATTAACCTATGTTTATCCAAGTGGTGGAATTTATGAAATCACCTTAACGGTAACCGATGTTAACGGATGTTCACATCAGTTTAGTCAGCCCAATGTTGTTGTAAGTCCTGAATTTGATGTGAGTATCGATAATGGAATCTTTTGCCTGAATGAATCGGGTATTTTCGAAGGAACACCAATCCCCGATTGGCTGCCTTTGGACGACTATAAATGGATTTTTCCCACTGGAACAGAAATTCACAATCAGGATGCATCATTTATTTTTACTGAACCTGGGAGTCATCTTGTTAATTTGGTTGGTACCTTGGGCGAATGTACTGCTGGAAAATCGGTTGTTGTTGATGTAAAAGAACTTCCCATATCATTATTTGAACTCAATGGCTTATGCATCAATACATTATCTAGCTATACTGATTTGAGCACAGGAGATGGTTTAAATATCACAGATTGGAGTTGGGATTTAGGTAACGGACAAAATTCAACGTTGCAAAATCCAGTAACACAATACAACTTGCCAAATGAATACACTGTGTCACTATCGGTAAAAGATGAGAATAACTGCATAAACACAAGTTCTCAGTCCATCATAATTAATCCATTGCCCGTGGTAAATTTTGATCCTGTGGCTCCTTATTGTGAAGATGAAGAAATATCATTCCAAAATCAAAGCACTACCAACGGGATATCGTTACTCCATTCCTGGTCTTTTGGCGATGGGCTCTTGTCCACAGAAAATTCACCAAATCATATTTTTACTTCAGCCGGAAATAAAACCATAACCTTGCAAGCCACTGACCAGTGGAATTGTGTAAACAGTCTGAGTAAAGATATATACATTACCCCCGATTTTTCTCTAAATATCAATAGCATAGATATTTGCAACAATACCCCCATTGATTTGCATGGCGAAGTCATTGGGAATATTCTTGTTCCTGAAAATTGGACTTGGGATTTTTATGATGGAAACCCTAAATCTGGTCAAAATGTCAATTATAGTTTTCCCGTAAGCGGGGCGGTGAATGTTCAACTTTCAGCGGATTTGAATGGCTGTATTGAAGTTTTGAACCAGGAATTATTGATTAATCCAGTGCCAAGTTCAAATTTTAACTATTCTGAAGTTGTACTCTATGAAGAAGTGAATTTCACAGATATTAGTACCATAAATGGACCATCACCATTAATCCAATGGAATTGGGAATTTGGGGACCCTATGAGTGGAGTAGATAATTTTGCTACCATTCAGAATCCAAACCATACATATGACCAAGTTGGAACTTATCAGGTTCAACTTCAAATAACTGATGAAAAAGGATGCCAAAACTCAATTTTAAATGAAATCAATGTCTATGCTTTGCCGGTTTGTGACTTTAATTGGGGAGCAAGTTGTTTTGGCAACAGTGTTCAATTTTCCGATTTAAGCTCTACAATTGAAGGAAGCATCACTGGATGGTCCTGGGATTTCGGAGACCCTGGAAGCCCAAATAATTCCAGCAATACTCAAAACCCTGCACATACTTTTAGTGCCCCTGGAAATTATATGGTAAGCCTAACAACTTTTGCTCACGGAAGCAACACCATCTCGAAACAGGTTACAATACATGAAAATCCCATCAGCTCTTTCAGCGCTAGCTCTCCGTGTGAAGGAGGTATTACAGTTTTTTCGGATAATAGTCAAAAGGGTGACGGAAATATAGTTTCCTGGCAATGGAATTTTGGCGATGGTACAATATCTGACATTCCCAATCCGAATCATACCTATTCTGCATCAGGCAATTATAATACTTCATTGGTGGTTGTCGATTCATATGGCTGTACTGACACCGAAGTTAAACTAAATCAAGTGTGGGACAATCCCATTGCGAATATATCGACCAATAGAACTTGTGCAAATAATCTAACAGAATTTACCGATATTAGTTTGGAAGGTGATGCATCAATTGTTAGCTGGGAATGGGATTTTGGGGACCTTTCCTCAGGTATGGATAATTCTTCATCTCTTCAGAATCCACAACATAGATTCGTTTCGAATGGGAATTATCAGATTAATCTGCACGTTATTGATTCCAAAGGTTGCGAAAATAACAATGACTTTAATTTGATGATTTCACCAAGCCCAAATGCTAATTTTTTAGCAACATCGTTATGCTTTGGAGAAACAGTAAATATTACTGATAACAGTTCCACTCCCAACGGTACTGTAACAAACTGGAATTGGAATTTGGGCGACGGAACCATGTCAACTGAAACCAATCCAAATCATTTGTATTCGGCTCCTGGGGAGAAAAATATTCAGCTAATTGTCACTGACAATTTAAATTGCTACGATACCCTTGACAAATCTTTGTACATCACTCCTGAATTCACTCTAAACGTGGATTATTTCGGACTTTGCACCAATACCGCTGCCAACCTGAGTGGCGAAGTAGTTTATCCTTCAATGTCCCCCGATTCCTGGAGTTGGCTCTTTGAGGATGGAACCACTGCCACTGGACAAAATACCGTTTATACTTTTACTCAAGGCGGTAATCATTTGGTAGAACTTACCGCCAATAAGAATGGATGCGAAGAAGTGCATCAGCAGATTTTGTCAGTCAATCCCTGCCCCACCGCTAATTTCAACTACAGCTTAGTCAGCCTCGACGATACCGTTCAGTTTATTGATGTGAGTACGCTGAATGGCGGCCCTGCCATCATGAGCTGGAGCTGGAATTTCGACGATGTCATGAGCGGTTTGGAGAACTTCTCAATACTCCAAAACCCCAAACATCTATTCACACATTTGGGCGATTTCGATGTTACCTTAACGGTGACTGATGCCAATGGCTGTTCTAATGCAATTACAAAGACATTAACCGTGAATCCGAAACCAGTTGCTGGTTTTCAATGGGATTTAAGCTGCTTTGGCCAACCTGTTCAATTTGAAGATACCAGTACAACAAGCCAGGGATTCATTACCGATTGGTGGTGGAATTTTGGGGATATTTCAAGCGGAGCCTTTAATGAAAGTACTGCTCAAAACCCAACCCACATATTCACAGCTGCAGGTGTTTACGATGTGATGTTAGTGGTAAAAGCCTATGGCTTTGATACCATAATTCAACAAGTAACCATCTACGATGGCGCCACCGCCGATTTTAGCTTCAATAATCCCTGTCAAGGTGATCCTGTAAACTTTATAGATGAGTCGGCAATTGGTGATGCCCCGATAGAATCATGGTTCTGGGATTTTGCAGATACCACTTCAAGTACCGACCAAAACCCATCGCATGTCTATCATTTTAGTGGAAATTATTTGGTTGATTTAACTGTCACAGATACCAATGGCTGTAGTTCAACTATCACCAAAAATGTTACCATTTGGCAGGGACCTACCGCCAAATTCAATTATTATTCTGCCTGCGTTGGAAGCCTGACCTATTTCATTGATAAAAGTATTGCAGATGGTGCTTCTTTTGTAAGTTGGGACTGGAGTTTTGGTGATCCAACTTCAGGAATAAACAATTATAGCACTGAACAAAATCCAGGACACGAATACACCAGTCCAGGAAGTTACGAAGTAATTTTGATTGTGGAAGATGCAAATGGCTGTGTGGATAGCGATACTGTAAACATCATTGTGGAACCTTCGCCAGTGGCCGATTTCACCTTTACATCGACTTGCTTTGGCGAAAGTATCACTTTTACTGACCAGAGCTTTAGCGCCGGACAACCCATCATCAGTTGGTATTGGGAATTTGGCGATGGCACAACAAGTACTTCAGCAAATCCCAACCACAACTATAATGCAGCTGGTAATTACAACGTGCTTTTGGTGGTCGAAACCGCTGGAGGTTGCAGCAATGAAGTCGTAAAGACGGTTTCAGTTTTTTATCAACCCACTGCTAATTTTGAATGGTCAGGCGGCATCGCTTGTGCTAACGATACTACCCATTTCATCGATATGTCTATACCCACAGGAAATGCAACAATCAATACCTGGATATGGCAATTTGGCGATAGTCAAACTAGCAATGAGCAAAATCCTTCGCACTTTTACCAGTCACCTGGCACTTATGCTGTGAATTTATTGATAACTGATATTAATGGTTGCCAGCACAGCATAACTAAAACAGTGGTGGTAAGCGAAGCTCCTGTGAGCAATTTTATATTCGACAATAGCAGTTGTGATTTAGTGAGTTTTAATAGCACTGGATTCGACCCTAATGGATTAGCAATTACGAATTGGTTCTGGAATTTTGATGATTCTGGCAGTGGCGTGAATAATCTGTCATCTCAACAAAACCCCAGCCACCAATACATCAATGGCGGAACATATAATGTGATGCACATTATAACCAATGCAAGCGGATGTACCGACACCACATATCAGGTTGTCTTAATGAGCAAGCCTGATGCGGAGTTCAATTATGTGACCAATTGTGCCGGTTTCCCTGTGAATTTCACAGACCAAAGTACTGCTCAGGGTGACCCAGTAGTGAGTTGGAGTTGGAATTTCAGCGATGGAAATACATCAACACAGCAAAATCCTAGCCATATTTTTGCCAATGGAGGTAGCTATTTTGTGAGCTTGAGCATCATTACAGCAGGAGGTTGTAATAGTCAAATAGCCCATGTGGTTGATGTGAATTCAGCACCAACTTCTAATTTCATCCACACCAATATTCATTGTACCAGCGACAGCATCCAATTTACTGATGTATCAACGGGGAGCAGCACTATTTTGAGCTGGGAATGGCAGTTTGGAGATGGAACCACCAGTATTCTTGAAGACCCAAATCACGTTTTTATGCTCCCTGGAAATTACCTTGTTCAATTAAGAGTTACAGATGCTAACGGCTGCTATGGAGACAAAAACGAAACACTTACAATTGACCAAAACCCTTCTGCGAATTTTAATTGGGATATTATCAACTGCGATACCACTTTCTTCACAGATTTTACAAATGCCAACGGCACTACCCTTATAGCGTGGGCATGGCAGTTCGACGATGTGGCTTCTGGGGTGGAAAATATCAGCTTTTTACAAAATCCGAACCATAAATTCACTACTTCCAGCAATTATAATGTTCAGCTAACTGTAACAAATCAACACCTGTGCACTGATACACTCTCCCGAGTAGTGGCTTATGATGCCCAGCCGCAGCCCGCATTCAGTTTCGACACAGTTTGTTTTGGCGATTCAACTCATTTTATTGACATAACCCCTACCAATTTCCAAACCATCCAGGGTTGGGAATGGAAATTTGGCGATAATGTAGTTTCACACCAGCAAAATCCAGTTCATAAATTCTTACTACCAGGTACTTACAACGTAACACTAAAAATTTTAAATACCAATTTCTGCGAGGATAGTATTGTTAGCCAAGTACTTGTGCGTGAGTTACCAATTGCTTCTTTTAGTCCAGACAGTAGTTGCTTTGGATCTTCAGTGAATTTTGTGGATGAGTCAAATTCGAACGCTAACAGTATTGATGCCTGGAGTTGGGACTTCGGCGACGGAGCTTCGGCTACGCTCAGCAATCCTTCTCATACCTATGCAACCCCAGGAACATATCAAGTCAATCTGAATGTAGAGAACAATTTTAGTTGCAGCAATACGACCACAAAACCGCATTATGTGAATGCCTTGCCGGTTGTGGATTTCTCATTTACAAATGGTTGTCTGGGAACCATCACGCAGTTTAGCAGTCAGGCAACTTCGTACTTGGGTATTGAAACCTGGTTCTGGGATTTTGACAATGGGAGCACCAGCAACGCATCCAACCCCAATTATACCTATGAAAGCGCCGGAACATATAACGTAAAACTCATTGTCACAGACTTTTTCGGCTGCTCTGACAGTATTACCCACCCCGTAGAAGTATACGAATCACCAGTAGCTGCATTTGAAGCTTTGGCCGTTTGTGTGGGCGACAGTACCCAATTTACCAACCAGACCATTCCAGCGGGAACTGTCTGGAACTGGAGCTTTGGGGATGGTACCACAAGTATGCTCAGTAATCCTTCTCACCTTTATGACAATGCAGGAACCTATTCTGTTCTTCTTGAAGTAGAAGATGCTGCTGGATGTTCCTCATCAGTGGTACAGGAAGTCATGGTGAATCCCTTGCCCATAGTTTCTTTTTCATGGAATTATACTGCCTGTGCCGGAGATACTGTTTTCTTTAACGATTTATCACAAGCCATCGGTACCGATATTATTGGCTGGAATTGGGATTTTGGAGATGGTACTTCGGCTATTCTTAGCAACCCTTCTCACGTTTATGCCGAAACTGGGGATACCACCTATAATGTCAACTTAACCATTTTAACCGAAACCGGCTGTGTCAGAAGTCTTACACAGGTGATAAATATCACGGGTGCTCCTATCGCAGCATTTAGTTTTGCAAATACAACAAACAACGGTCCTTGTGTAGGTAATCAATTTATCTTTACTGATGAAAGCACTTCGCAAAGTGGAAATGTTCAGGAATGGCTTTGGGATTTTGGAGACGGCACTTCGGCAATGCTGGGCGACCCGCTCCACTACTTTTCTAATGCAGGAACTTTTGCCGTTAGTTTAACTGTAACAAACACCACAGGCTGCCAAAAGACTGTTGTACAAGATGTAGTGGTTATTCCGCTTCCCGACATCGATTTTAACTACAACAGCGTTTGTTTAAACGATACTACCCATTTCAATGATAGCGATTTTGTTAATGCCTTGTCTGTTGAAGAGTGGACATACAGTTTTGGAGATGGAGCATCGGCTACAATCAGCAACCCAAGCCATCGCTATATCAATTCAGGAAATTTCACAGTAACCCTGCAAATAACAGATACCAATATGTGTCGAAATCAAGTGATGCATGAAGTTCTTGTTTATGAACTTCCTACGGTTAATTTTACCTTTGATACAGCTTGCTTGTTCATACCTTCCCATTTCACCGATTTAAGTCAATCAACTGACCATGAGTTAGCTAACTGGAATTGGAGCTTTGGAGACGGTGGTTCAGCTTTGCTCACCAACCCTGAATACATCTATCCCAATTTTGGTTTGTATACAGTTAAGCTAATTGTGAGCGATGAATGGGGATGTACTGATAGTTTACAAAAGCTTGTGGAAGTGTATGAGCCCCCTATAGCCCATTTTACTCATAACGATAGTGCTTGTGCTCCTGGACTAGTCTACTTTTACGATTCTTCTTATCACAATCAGGGACTTTTTATCAACCAGCTTTTGTGGAGCATTGATGACTTTGTTACCAATGTTCAAAACCCCCAATATACCTTTCCCAATACGAATTTCAATTATCCAGTTTCTTTGCTAGTTACAGATGAACATGGTTGTAGCGATACAATTAACCGAACCCTCTACATAGCTCCAGAATTGGAAATCAGCTTTTCTGCAGATACCGTTTGTGCTGGACTGGAAACCATGCTGGTAGCCTATTCCACCAAACCAGCAGGTGCAGAAGTTCAGCAGTGGACATGGTATTTCGATGATGGAAGTCCACAGCTGACAACTACCCACGACACAATTTATCACCAATTTAGCAATGATGGAGTTTACAGGGTTGAGCTGCAGGGGAAACAATTAGGAACAACTTGTATTGCCAATGCCCGTAAAAATGTTAAAGTATGGAATCAGCCTTCGGCCAATTTTTCCACAGAACCTGCTTCCTGTGCAGATAGCACTGTTTTTCAAAATGAAAGCTTAAATGGCGAAGGGCAGTTTTCTCAGTTCATTTGGTATTTTGGAGATGGAACATCGACTACAATTTATAACCCCCAAAATCCCAACATCAAACATCTTTATCCGCCCTATTTGAACTCTTTCCAAGCCAGTCTGTCAGTAACCAATGAGTTTGGTTGCAAAGATAGTATCTCTCACATTGTGCAAAGATATCCCTGTATTTTTGTTAATTTTGAATCCGATACCAATTTGTATTGCCAAAGCAAATTGGCTGTTTTTATTGACAGCTCAATTGTTGATGAAACAGCCACTCTTGTAAGCCGATTTTGGGATTTTGGAGATGGATCATCTTTTTCTTTTGATTCAACAATTGATACAGTAACACATTTTTACAATCAATCCGGAACATTCATTATAACTTATATTCTCACCTTCGATGTGGGTGATAACCAACTGTCGGATACAGCTCGAAAAACAATTACCGTGTATCCTACACCACTTGCCGATATGGAATTGCAAAACGTTTGTGATGGCGAAGATGCCTTGCTGGTTAGTAATACCAACGCCAACAACTCAATCATTCAAAGCTGGACATGGAACTTTGGTGATGGACAGGATACTACAATTTTCAGCAATGAGGTAAATAATACTGTTTATCACCAATTTCCACAAAATGGAACCTATGAAATACAGCTTATGGCCATCACTGATTTAGGTTGTCGCGACACTGCTTTTAACCAAATCACTGTTCACCCGGTACCCCAAATTTCCTTTATCTCCAATAATAATGCACTTTGTGGGCAAGGACAGATAATACTGACCGATACATCGAAAATCGAAGCAGGTACCATTGTAAAGCGTGCATGGGATTTTGGAGATCGGAATACAGCAATGAGCACATACGACACCATTAGTCATATCTACACACGAAGAAACCTTGACTCCGACGCTGCTGAATTCTTTACAGTTACTCTTACTACTACCAGCGATAGTAGTTGTATAAGTACCGACAGCATTCCACAAATGATTGCTATCTACGCATTGCCTCGGGTGGAATTTACTGTATCACCCGACAGCGTTTCAATTCTTGACATCCACCAGCTTCAATTGCTAAATAATACCGAAAACGGATTCTATTACGAATGGCTGCTAAACGATACTCTCCTGTATTCGGATAGCTTCGAGCCCAATGTTTGGCAAGATATCCAGGATACTGGCTTTTTTCAAATTCAGCTTTTAGCTCAATCAGTTGATGGGTGCTTTGATAGCAAAAGCAGTAGTTTTAAAGTGTATCCAGTTCCAAGATTTTTCGTTCCAAACGCTTTCAGTCCCAATGGCAATGGACTCAACGAAACCTTCGGTCCTGTGGGCAAATATTTTGAAGAGAAATCCTATACCATGAAAATCTTTACCCGTTGGGGGAAAATTGTGTTCGAAACCAAGGACTTCTATAAGCAATGGAACGGCAAGGACGAGTCCACTGGCGAAATGCAGCCTATTGGAGTCTATGCATATTTAATTGAAATCACCGATTTAGACGGTAATGTTGAAGTGATTAAAGGTTTTGTGACCTTGATGCTTTAGTTTATTGGTTATAATTACTATTTTAAGTTTATATAGATTGGCACTGAACTCTGTTTCACCAGGAAACTATTCTTTACGGAAGTTGCTGTGCTTCCTTTAAAAAGCAGATTACAACCTAAAAATTTAGGAAGTTATTTTTTAACGATATAATTTATTTGGATTCTTGGTCAACTTTGATATTTGCCTGTTGCGAAAGTCTGGCACAAGGATGGTTTACCTGAAATTAAACTGTTTTGTTATGAACCTAACCTGTCACAAGAAATTTATATGTAAGGGTGGTATATCGAAATGGCCTATTAATCAATCAACAAGCGGATTTAATATTGAAGAACCCTCCTAAAATATTTTGCCACTGATGAAAAACAATTTGCACTCATCTTGGTCGCTTTTGTCTGGCTTATATAATTGGAGTAACAATGAATAAATTGCTGGCTATTAATATTAAGAAATATGGCCGAAAAGCTAAAAGTTTGTTCAGATATAGATTTTGTTTACATTACTAAAGCATTGTTATCTAATAACTTAGAAAATTTGTCTCCATTTGCTAATTTTTTGTGATGAACTTTGCAAATAAATACTATTTTTGCAGCCCAATTGCGGATGTGGCGTAATTGGTAGCCGCGCTAGACTTAGGATCTAGTGTCGTGAGACGTGGGGGTTCGAGTCCCTTCATCCGCACAAAGCCGACTTAGTTCGGCTTTTTTTATGTCAAAAAAAAAGAGTTCCTGGCGTCCAGAAACTCTCTGCATATTTGAAACATTATCAATTATAATTCCTTATAAAATCCTGAGCTTTTAGCCAAATCGCGTTGTGATTTTAGCAAATTCACAATGTTTAAGGTCAATGTTTTACTCTCGGCCATCAAATCGAGGAACAATTTTGTGTTTTTGGTACTCGATTTAAATTTCTTTAAGCGTTTAATCTGAGCCAAAATGTATTCATTAATGGATGCAATAATCTGCTTTTCCATTAGAATTACATCATCTATTTTATGATACTTATTTTCTTTAATAACTTCTATAACCAGATTTGAAAAACTTTCCATCTGATCGCTCAAGGCCAACAAATGCTTGGATTGATATTCCCCAACTGGTTTATGATTATTATCAACATGCTCATAGGAGGGAGTAGAGATATACATAATATTATGCCCAATTTCCCGCATATAGTCCAATACCAGAGTGTAATACTGAGCCGATTGAAGCGAATCATCATTCATTTTCTCTACAATGGTTTTTATATTGTCTTTGGCATGTTTTACTCTCTTATTAAATTCTTTCGATTTGCCCAATGCGTGTGAAAGATTTTTGCGGTTATCATTCACCAAAGCATGAATCACATTGGAATAAATATCAGAAACTACATGAAGCGACTCTACAGAGTTTATATTGCATTCCTCATAAATATCCTTTAATGTTACATTCTCGGTATAAGAGAGAGTGGTTTCTTCTTCAGCATCTTGCTCTTTATCTTTTCCTTTTAAATGCGACTTGATTATGCCATAAATACCTGCCAGCACAAACAAACCAACCACAATCGGCCCGCCTATCTTGCTTAGTATTGCAACAATAAAAGCTACTGTAAAAGCTGCAAAAGCTGTAAAAAACCAACCCAGAATAACAGAAATAACACCCGTGATTCTGTAAACCGCACTTTCCCTACCCCATGCATTATCGGCTAAAGAGCTTCCCATTGCTACCATAAATGTAACATAGGTTGTTGACAATGGTAGTTTATGCGATGTTCCATAAGCAATTAATATACTCGCAACTACAAGATTAACTGAAGCCCTGATTACGTCAAATGCAGGTTTTTCGCCATTAATCAGAATATCTTCAGCTTTGGAAGAGTCGAACTGACGTTGCAAAAACAGCATGAAGCGATTTGGCATAAATGACGAAACCCGTTGATTCATTCTAATAGTTGATCTAACTAAAACCTTTGAAAACACAGATGAACCAAAACGCTCATCACCCTGGTCTTGCCGGCTTAAATCCAAAGAAGTTTTTATAACTTTTTTGGCCTTCTTGTTAAATATTAATGTCAATACCATGACTGCTCCGGCGAGTAAAAGGAAACCAAAGGGGGTTTCTACAGGTTTGGCTAAACCAAACATGAGATATGCATCTGGGTCGCTTCCCGGATTGGCCACAAAATCAAGATACGCAGAATAACCTGCCAAAGGAACCCCGATAAAATTCACCAAATCGTTTCCAGCAAAAGCCATGGCCAAAGCAAAAGTTCCAGCCAACACAATAACTTTGGAAACATTCACTTTAAATAACCAGATTAGTATCTGAAGTAAAACAGTCCAGGCAACCAGACTACCCAGAATTATCAGTGATACATTCTGGTCAACCCATTCGGATAGCGATATACCTGATGAAAGCTGAAATTCAGCGAAACTACTGCCTTTCAACCCTTTAATTACCATGAAGTAGGTGATAGCGGTTATAGAAAGGCCGCCCCAAAGGGAGCCTAGTACTTTCATTCGTTCCTTAAAACTAAAAGAGAATACAATCCGACTTATATATTGAATAATCAATCCCCCTATAAAAGCCACGACTACAGACAACAAAATTCCAGAAATAATGGCAAGTGCCTTTCCAGTATTCATAAACTGTGCAATCTCCAATGTATTGTCGTTCATCACTTTTAAAACTGCAATAGCTACCCCTGCACCCAATAATTCGAAAATTAACGATACCGTTGTTGATGTAGGAAGCCCTAGGGAGTTGAATGCATCAATCAAAACCACATCAGTAATCATTACTGCAAAGAAAATGATCATGACCTCAGAGAAAAAGAAAAGTTGAGGATTGAATATTCCTTTGCGCGCAATTTCCATCATCCCGGTTGAAAAGGTAGCCCCAACTACAACTCCAACAGCCGCAACCACCATAATCCATTTGAAGCTGGCTATCCGTGAACCTACAGCGGAGTTCAAAAAGTTTACAGCATCGTTACTAACTCCAACAATCAAATCGGAAATGGCCAATATAAATAGTAGGCCTAAAATTATTACATAAAAACTATCCATGAACGCTTATTTTCGGCAAAAGTAAAATTTATATGAATTCCAGAGGATGCCAAAAGGGTAAAAATAGCATCCCAATATTAAGCTTATGTTATTTTTTCAATAATTTTTATTTACTAAAGCTGCCAACACTCACTCGGGTACCACTCTTATAGGTAACAACAAATGCATCCATAAATCCTTTGGCCCGAAGCTCCAAACTATAAGCTCTGGCCTCTTCAACGGAATTAAATCCGCCAACAATTATTTTATACCAGGGACCGTCCAAATCAACGTAAACAGGATTAGAGATATCGTACATTCCTTTTAATACGCCTAAAGGATATTGGCTATTTTTTAAAGATAATATTTGAACACCTATTAGATTGCCAGTGCCTGGAATATTCCGGCTTAAATCTTCAGGAGGATAAACTTTCTCAACCTTTTGCTTTTGCTCAACTGGCGTTCCCGAAGCCTCCATTTGTTCTGCCACAGCATAATTCATTGCATCTTCCAGACTAATTTTGTCTTCATTCCGATAAATAACAATAAAAGCATCGCTTAGTTTCGATGTGCTTCGCAGTTTATTCCGCATTTCTTTGGCCTTCCAAAGTTTATCATAGCTACCAACACTATATTTGTACCAACTGCCTTCAAATCGTTCGGTTATATTTTCGGTAATTCCAAAATCCCTCTTTATTTTATCAACGGAACCCTTTGTCTTTGAAGCCATTATTTGCACAGTAAATACAGTTTCAGGCCAGGCTTCCTCGGTCTGTGGCACCCAGTTTTCTTTTGTTAATGCTTCTTGCTCCAGCTTATGATTAATGGCCATATTGTCATCTGCCTTCTTCACTGTATCTACCACTACTTTATTTGGAATGATGACCACCGGTTCATCTGGTTTTTTATTTTCCTGCTCAACAACCGCTTTGGGCTCGTAAACTGAAGGATCCAATTCGTATTTAATATTGGTATTTTTTCGGCTCTTCGATTTAAACTTATAGACAAACCCCATGCTGTTATAGTTAATCATGTCCGTTTTTATTCCGCCTTCTTTGACATCAACCAAATCAGATGTCACCACATATAACATACCCTGAATATTCATGGAGAAATTCTTGTTAAAGAGGTATTCGATCGTTAAAGAGCCAGGAATACTTAGTGCCCCTGTTTTGCTTGAAGCAATAAGACTGGTGCCTGCAACAGGCACAATATCATTGTAAAGCTCCGAATTCCAATAGATATAACCTGCACCCAGACTGGCATATATGTTTAGCCGGTTATCGCCAAAACGGGTCTTTGTAAATAAATGTACAAGATTGATATCGGTAATAAGATGAGCACCCATCAAAACCGATTTAAAATTCATATGTGCCGAGTTTTTATGACCACTCAACCCGCCATATAAAAACTGACTTCGTAAGCTAAAAACCGGAGAAATTTCCTTGCCAATATTAAGACTTCCTATGGGTTGAATTTCGCTGGGTGATTGATGATCGGGGATATAGTCATAACGCTTTATATCGCCATAAAATATGGTAACACCTCCCTCCGCCGAAATAAACCAGCGATTGGGTTTTATTTTTTGAGCTTCAGATTCAACGACAATTAAAAAGAAAAGAGCTATCAGAATAGCTGAATATTTTGGAAAATTCATAATTTTATTCGGTTTTACACATTTTTATAGCCCATCCAATTCAATATTTTTTTAACACAGCAGACTGACTGACTTTAAAATAGAAATAATTAATACGTTAATTTTATTACAAATATAATATATATGATTTATAAATTCTACCTATTCAATTCTTGCTTTCAATCAGCAAACTAAATTATAAATTTAATGTATTGAAGTTTTGATAAATTAAATAAATATTAACATTATTGGTTTAATAATTATTATCGTCAGATGGCCACAAAAAATATCAAAAAATGAAGTTTGTCTGCCATTACTAAGAATTTTACGCCGTAGATTTTTTTACAATACCCCCCAAAACAAACATGAGTTTTGGAAAAAAAAGTCATTCGGAAAAAGATGAAATAAATGCGTTACCATTCATTAGAGAATATACATCCGAATATCAGCCGTTTAAGCCATTATTTTTTCCAAAAAAAATGCAATTCATAACTATTAGTGTACATTTGCAGAATTATTATCAACCGAGACTTTTGGCAAAGAAAAGTTTTTAAAAATTTATTTTGTTGAAAGAAAAAATAATAGTAATTTTGCAGCCCGAAATTTGAAAAATAAAGACAGAAAAATATGTATTTAACATCAGATAAGAAAAAAGAGATTTTCTCAGAGCATGGTAACGACCAGATTAACACAGGAAGTGCAGAAGGTCAGGTAGCTTTATTTTCTTTCCGCATCAAGCATTTAACAGAGCATTTAAAAGCCAATAAAAAAGATTTGGTTACTCAAAGATCCCTTGTTAGATTGGTTGGTAAGCGCAGAAAAATCCTTGACTATATCAAATCTAAAGATATTGAGCGTTATCGTAATATTATCAAGGCATTAGGACTAAGAAAATAGTTACACACTTAAGTCTAGCTATTTAATATAAAATAAAAAAACCCAATAAGGCAATTTTATAGATTGCCTTTTTTGGTATTTATGCCTGAAACAGAAATTTAAAACACAAAGAAGAGAAATTATGTCACAAATTGGGATTACCAAAAACATTACCATGGCCGATGGTACCATCATCAGCCTGGAAACCGGTAAACTGGCCAAACAAGCAGATGGAGCAGTAGTAGTAAAACAAGGTAACACAATGCTTTTAGCCACCGTGGTATCCAACAAAGAAGCTAAAGAGGACGTGGATTTTATGCCTCTTTCTGTAGAATATCAGGAAAAATATGCTGCCGCAGGAAAATTCCCCGGCGGTTTTTTCAAAAGAGAAGCGCGCCCATCTGAATATGAAATCCTTATTGCCCGACTGGTCGACAGAGCATTAAGACCTTTGTTTCCAGATAACTATCATGCAGAAACACAAGTTCAAATATCACTTATTTCTTCCGATAAACAAATTATCCCCGATAGCCTTGCAGCTCTGGCTGCTTCAGCTGCTATCGCTGTTTCAGATATTCCTTTTAATGGTCCGATTTCCGAAGTAAGGGTTGCTAAAATCAATGGAGAATATGTGATTAACCCTTATATCGACCAACTTGCGCACGCAACCATCGACTTAATGGTGGCCGCTACCATGGAAAATATCATGATGGTGGAAGGCGAAATGAAAGAAGTTTCGGAAGCTGAAATGCTCGAAGCTCTCAAAGCTGCCCATGATGCCATAAAAATTCAATGCGAAGCTCAAATTGAATTAGCACACGAAGTTGCAAAAGCAAATCCCAAGCGTGAATACTGCCACGAAACTAACAACGATGAACTTCGTGCAGAAATGGAAGAAAAACTTTACGATAAAGTATATGAAATTGCCGGAAAAGGCTGGGGAAAACATGAACGTTCCGATGCATTCAAGGCAGTTGTTACTGAATTTTCCGAATCACTAACCGAAGAACTTCGGGCTGAATATGGTTCGCTGATTGGCCGCTATTTCCACGATATTGAAAAGAAAGCAGTGAGAGACTACGTGCTCAACGAAAGAAAAAGAATTGATGGAAGAAAACTTGACGAAATCAGACCTATCTGGTGCGAAGTTGACTATCTTCCAGGAGCTCACGGTTCTGCTATTTTCACCCGTGGTGAAACACAGTCGCTGGTAACAGTTACTCTCGGCAGCAAAATGGATGAACAAATGATTGATGGTGCCGTGTTCGAAGGCAAAAACAATTTCCTTTTGCATTATAATTTCCCATCTTTCAGCACAGGAGAAGCTAAACCCAACCGTGGAACAAGCCGCAGAGAAATAGGACATGGTAACCTTGCCCTTCGTGCATTAAAATTCATTATTCCTTCTTCAGATAAAGTACCCTATACCATTCGTATTGTTTCTGATATTCTGGAGTCCAACGGATCTTCTTCAATGGCATCGGTTTGTGGTGGAACTTTATCACTTATGGATGCAGGTATTCCCATTCCAAAACCTGTTTCGGGTATTGCAATGGGTTTAATCACCGATACAACCACAGGTAAATATGCTGTATTGTCAGATATTCTGGGGGATGAAGACCATTTGGGTGACATGGATTTTAAGGTAACCGGAACACGCGATGGTATTACCGCCTGTCAAATGGACATTAAAATTGATGGCTTACCTTACAATATCTTAGAGGAAGCATTGGAACAAGCCCGTTTGGGTAGATTGCATATTTTGGGCGAAATGGAAAAAACCATCAGTGAGCCCCGCGCAGAATTCAAACCTCACGTGCCCCGTATCGAAAAAATATTTATCCCCAAAGAATTCATTGGAGCAGTTATTGGCCCCGGTGGAAAAATTATTCAGGATATTCAAGCTACAACCAAAACTACAATTGTTTTGGAAGAAGTTGGCAACCAGGGTGTTATTGACATTTTTGCAGAAAACAAAGAATCTATCGACGCCGCTATTGCCCGAATCAAAAGCATTGTTGCAAAACCTGAAGTTGGCGAAATCTATCACGGAACCATTAAATCAATTACATCATTTGGTGCTTTTGTAGAAATTATCCCCGGCAAAGAAGGACTGCTTCATATCTCAGAAATTAAATGGGAAAGAGTTGATAACGCTGAAGATGTACTCAAAGTTGGTGAAAAAATAGATGTTAAACTGTTAGAAATCAATGATGTTACTGGAAAATTGAAGCTATCATCACGTGTATTACTGCCCAAACCCGAAGGCTTTGTTGAAAGACCTCCACGTCCGGAGAGACCTGCTGGTGAAAGAAGCAACGACCGTGACCGCGGTGGCGACAGAGGTAGAAGCAACGGAGGCGGAAGAGATAGAAACGACCGCGACCGTGACAGAGACCGCAATTCCCGTGACCGCAGAAGATAATGTAACCTAAGTATTTTTAGTTCGTATAATAGTCTTAGTATTAAAAAGTTGAAAATAAATAATTTTGTATGAGGCAACTAAAGATTACCAAACAGGTAACCAATCGGGAAACAGCATCATTAGATAAGTACCTACAGGAAATTGGTAAAGTTGAGTTGATTACTGCAGATGAAGAAGTAGAATTAGCCAAAAGGATAAAGCAGGGAGATAAACTGGCCTTGGAAAAACTCACAAAAGCAAATCTTCGCTTTGTGGTTTCAGTATCTAAACAATATCAAAACCAAGGACTTAGCTTACCTGATTTAATAAACGAAGGAAATATGGGGCTCATTAAAGCAGCTCAACGTTTCGACGAAACCCGAGGATTTAAATTCATTTCTTATGCCGTATGGTGGATTAGACAATCTATTCTTCAGGCTTTGGCTGAACAATCGCGTATAGTAAGGCTTCCTCTCAATAAAATTGGGTCTATCAATAAAATAAATAAAGCATATGCTCACCTTGAACAAGTGCTTGAAAGAGAACCCAAAGCCATTGAAATTGCAAATTATCTGGAAATTCCAGTTGAAGAAGTTAAAGAATCGCTTAAAAATAATGGCCGTCATATTTCCATGGACGCTCCTCTCCTTTCGGACGAAGAGACCAACATGTATGATGTGCTTAAAAATGAAGAAGGTACAACTCCCGAAACCGAATTGCTTTACGACAGTTTGCGTAAAGAAATCGACAGGGCTGTCTCTACACTTACTCCACGCGAAGCCGATGTCATCAGACTTTACTTTGGACTTGGTGGCAGCCACCCTATGACTTTGGAAGAAATTGGGGAAAAATTTGATCTGACCCGCGAACGCGTTCGTCAAATCAAAGAGAAAGCCATTCGAAGACTCAAACATGCATCCAGAAGTAAAATATTAAAGACCTATCTTGGATAACAATTTAGCGCTTTACAATCCAACTATTTTAAAGGGGTGAAAAAAAAAACCAGGAAATTTCCTGGTTTTTTTTATGGAACGAAGTTATTTGCTAAGCATGATGGCATTGATTAATTCGTGTTAACCCCTGTTTGAATCTTCATATCCAATTATTCCTTATTTTTGTGTTAGGAAATGAGCTATGAAAAATAATTACCTCACCATTGAGGAATTGAAGCTGAGGATAGAAAAATTAGAAACTGAAAACAAAAAATTGCGTTTTCGGCCTTCCATGAACAGCGAAGATTCTAATATCATGGATTTTATGAATATAAAAAGCCAAATGGCCGAAGCAATGTTAGATGCCTCTGATATTGAGCATGCTATTGGAATATCCATGGGCTACCTAACAAAAATGATTCATATTCACGGTGTACTTTTCTATAGATATGATGAAAACCTGAACAAAATTGATCTTATAAAAAACAAATCCATCCCGAAAAAATTTCTTGCCGATATTTGTAAAACCCAATTAACAGATTCTCTGGGGTCAATTTTCTTTCCTCAAAATATTTATCTTAAGGAATTGATGGAGCCAGGTTGCGATTTTTTATACAAAAATACGCTATCAAATATTTCTACCATTGCAGTTATACCAATTCTTAAGAATGCTTCCATGAAGATTTCGGTAATGTTGATTTCGAAAAGGGAATTTATCAATAAGAACTATCTTCAGATTATATTGCACAATTTGCAAGCTCAACTAAGGAGCTCGTTCACCAGAGTTGCTAATCTTAATAATGCAGCCAAAAGCTGGGAAGAGGAAGAAACCACATTAAGGACGAGATTAAATGATTTTGAAAAAATAAATCTTGATTTAATGCATCAACTCAGCAATATTAAAATAGAATTTCAGAATTCGTTAGAAGAAAGTGCATTTATGAAGGGTATTCTCAATGAGCAGAAAGACATTCTGATTCGTATCAATCTCGAAGGCCAAATACTTTATCATAATTCATCTTTTCAAAATTTAAATCTCATCAGCAAAACCACCGATGCCAATAATATTTGCAACTATTTGGGTGATGGTGATTTTCCGGGTCTCAATCAGGTAATATCCGATTTTGATCGGGGAGCTCAACAAGTCAGCTGCGAAACACAACTGCTATTGGACCAATTGATTTGGTTCAATGTCTTTTTTATTCCTATCAAAAACCACAGGGGAATGATTTTCGAAATACAAATTGTTGGTCGGAATATTGACACATTAAAATTTCTGGAAAATCAGCTTAAACAACAAAATGAAATATTACTTAGCATCGTTCGTCCTGGAAAATCCATCGGTTTTACTTTAGATATTAATGGAAAAATACTCTCTCTTACAGATGGATGGGAAGAATTACTTGGCTATAAAAAAGAGGAATGTTTAAATCGGGAAATTTATAGTTATCTGGTTTTACAGGAACAGGAACTACTTAAAAATACCATTCGTGATTTTTATGCTTCGGATAAACAAATCAAAAAAAACCTAAACCTAATTACAAGCTCGGGAAAACGAAAAGCTTGTGAAATAAAACTGTTTAATGCTCAATTACCTGAAAACCAATTATCTATCATCATAGGCTCTCTTACACCACTAAAATAACCTCTATTGGGACAATAAAAAACCGGCTCGTTGAACTTTGCCGGTACTTTATTCAAATTATGAGTTGAGTGAATGTTTAAAACCATCCTACCATAATGGCCATGCGGAAGGTGAAATTATTAAGAGCTTGCGGATCTACTTTCCGAAATATATCCACATCATTCTCAGTGTACTCGTAAAGCAGGTTAATGTTGTTTGTGAACCTATAAGAAGCCCCAAGTGACATGCGCAAATAATTCAATACATTGAATTCCACATCAATACCAGGTTCTAGCACTAAAAAGTAGTCAGTATCATAGGTATAATAATCCGACTCATAATTATCATAATCCCAATGATAATTATATTCGTCGCGGGGACTTAGGGAAACACCCCCCACCCCCAGAATGATTGGGAAGCTAACGTGAACAGGAGCTTTTGGAAACAAAATTGGCTGAAAGAACAATCCCCCATAACCGCCTGCCAGATTATAATCCGCATTATTTATGCCGTTGGATTTATCGAGGTCATTATAAAAGCCTTTTCCAGTAAAACCAAGAGCAAACCTATGATTTATAACCCACGCTAAACGAGCACCTGCTTCCACGGCACCTTTATCATCGATGGTGGAATAGCCCAACACAAGACCAAAATATCCCCCATGCTGAACACTGCCGTCGGAGTTACTAAAAATGGTTTTCATTGGTTTATTGATTTCTTCTGATTGCGCCCACACAGAACTTACCCCTGCCATGAGCAGGATGATTAAACATCCGATTTTCATTTTTGATTTCATTCGAAATAATTTTTTAGTGAAGTCCGGCTAAAACCCGCATGTGAGTTGTCCACCGAAGTTTTTGTTAAACGAACATGCTCGTTATAAAAGTTAAATTATGCTATTTATCCTATCTAATATCTTAAAACTCTTCCTGAGCCCAGAATGGTGGTATTAACCTGTGGATTGCCAATGTAGTAAACAGAACCACTTCCCATAATTTCGGCATCAAGGTATTGTGATGCATTTATGTAAACATTCCCTGAGCCATAAATATCCAGCTCAGATTTTAAGGCTTCAAAATTCAAAGCTTTAACATTCCCCGATCCTTTAATATCAGCCTGAACAAAATCTCCACTGCCTTCAATAACTATATTTCCCGAACCACTAATAATGGCTTCAACATTGCCGGCATCCATATCTAAATTAAAACTTCCGGAGCCATCGGTCTTTAGCCAGGCTTCTTCAGAAACCATTGATCCCGAGATATTGCCCGAACCATTTATGACAGCTGAAAAACTTTCAGTTTCAAATCCATAAAAACGAATAAATCCACTGCCATTCATTTCTAATGCCTTAATCTCCGGAACATGAACTTCTAATTTAATTGGGCGGGTATTGTTTACGTTTTCGCGGGTATTTATAATGAGGGCTCCCGAATTAATATCGGTGCTTACAAGATTTAACAGGTTAGATTCTGCTTTTACTATTACGTAAAAGGACGAATCACGAATAATTTCGACTTCAAAACTACCTTCGTTGGCAACTTTATCAAATTGACCAAGCTCTCTGGTCTCTTCCTTAACCATGCCATTTCCTTCGATAAAAAACTTGCTGCACGATGTTAATACTATACTTACTGATATGAATACAACCAGATATAAAACTTTACTTTTCATTGTTATTTTATTTTTATAATTCGTAATTGAATACAAAAACAATTCAAATTAAAAAGGGTTGCAAAACTATTTTAGATTCATGTAAATATTTCCTTCTTCAGCCTGAATATTCATAAGAAATGGTTTGGCAGAAGGCTGGCCCAGCTTTAGTTGGATCGATTTTAATCCTGAAGTAGCATCCACCAATTCTTCCTTTTTTTCGAGAACAATAGTCGGATAACTAATCATAGCGGGCTTGATGAATCTAAAATCGACAAGAAAAGATCGGCTATTGTCGAAGCTCAAATGTATATCGGTTTTATAGGTGCTTAGTTTGAATTTCTTAATTTGCGGACTCATGTCTTTTACCTGGATGGTACCAAACTTTTGAATAATATCAATACTCTCCATGATATTACCTATCCTTAAAAAATTGAACCTGCTTGTTCCGGTTACTGTAAATACTTTTCCGAGGTAATACTTATCGTGCGCGGAGTTCATATTCAATTCATTTATGAAATCAATATTCAGGGTAGTGGTACTTGTGTTGGTTTCCAAATGGTCGCACTCAGCTATTTCGGCATCAAGATAGGTCGATTCCAAAACAGCTTTTTCGAGCTTGTTGACAAAAAGGTTGCCGAACGAAATTTTTAGTTTGGTTTTGCCAGTTAAATCATGTGCTTTAAGGTCGCCATTGGATAAATCAATACTTAAATCTCCTTGATAGTCTGCGAGATAAATATTCCCGAATTTATTCTGAAGATGCAGTTTGGCGGTGATGGGCAAGTAGATGGTATAGTTAATTCGGGTTGAAGTAGAAGGGTTTACCACCAATTTTGATAAATCGGATATATCTGTCCAAAGACTACTTTGACCCGCCAAATTGGTTTGGGCAATAATATAGAAATGTGTTGCGCTAAACTGAACATCGATGGCAGAGAACAGCTTGTGGGTTTTGGATGGTTTTGGGCTGTTAACTTCAACATCCACGTGAACTTTTAAGGAGTCCTTCGCCCAATGAATCACCTGAATATCACCATATTTATTATTGATAGTAACATCCATTTGCTGATTGAGTGCAAAAGTTCGGTCAAAAGTTTTTTTACTCTGATAGGTTTGGGCATTGGCACAAAGACCTATTAAAAATACTCCTGTAATTAAACTATATATCCAAGGTTTCATATCTAACTTCCTCCGTATTGGTTTGTGGTTTCAATTGTTCGCGCATATCTTCGAGCAATTTCAACTTAACTCTGTAATTCATTATCATGGCATCGATCACTTCCTTGTTATTGGCCTGGTCGTTTAAATCATTTTTCAAATCTTCAAATATTTTTTTGAGGTCATTGAGCTCCATTTCTATTTCCTGATGAACCTCCTGATCGTTGTTAACCAGCGTAATAATATCGGTACTCACCTGGTCGATTTGATTTTGATAATAATGCTGCATCTCAGAAAAAGCCCTGTAAGCAGAATCGCTGCTGGCTTCGTAATGTGCTGAATTATTATTTAAATGGTTTTCAGCGGATTTGTTTCCCATAAAATGCTGAATACTGTATCCTGAGAAAAACAGAATAACAGCTGCAGCTATTCTGGCAGTTACTTGCCACAAGGTTAAACTTCTTTTGGCAGGTGGTTTAATAGTTTCTATGTTCTGAAAAAGGCTGTCATCGGGAATTAAACCATCGAAATGGCTCCTGTTTTCAAGTATAAAACGTTCTAATCTATCATCATTCTTCATAAACTTTCTCCTTCAATATTTCATAAACCCGGCGTTTTGCTCTCATGTACTGGCTCTTGCTATTGGATTCTGTGACACCCAAAATCTGGGCTATCTCGCCATGATCGTACCCTTCGAGAAGATACAGTGAAAAAATTACACGGCTTCCTTCGGGCAACTGCATCATGGCGCTTTTTACCATTTCAACCGACAATCCCACCGATGCATCTTCATCTTCTCTGTGTGCCGGAAGCTCTTCGCAGTATTTCAATTCGGGCTTTTTACGCTTTAGTTCATTAATACAATGGTTTACCACAATTCTCTTTAACCAAGCACCAAATGTGCAGTTGTAAGCAAAAGTGTTAAGCTTTCTAAATGCATCAGAAAACGAATCCTGCAGCATATCCTGAGCATCTTCATGGTGATTCATCATTCTATAGCATGTATTGTACATGGCTCTATTATACAGTTTGAAGAGCTCAAACTGTGCACGCGCATCGCCTTGCTTACATTTTTCAATGATATTTTTATGAATCTCCAGATTCAGCATAAAGAAAACTATTCACTAAATAAAAATAGGCAATAAATTAAATTTAATTCATTACTCCTAAGTACAAGTTTTGAAAAGAAAGGTTGCAATCTGTTTCTAAAGGAAATAAATTTTTTTCAGGGGATGATAATATTGTCAAAAGTCTATTTATCCTGCACGCCTGACAAGTGCATTTATTCTATAGGCAAAGGGAATGGTGAGCATGGCAAATAAAGGTGAAATCATGAAAATTTGCTCCAATCCATAAATATCTGATAAGAATCCGACCAAAACAGTGGCCACGGCCCCTAAAGCAAAATTAATTGTCATGTAAACTCCATTGGAAAATCCAGGTCTTTGAGCCCCAACATCTTGAATGAGTGCCAACAATACAGGTCCGGAGCCAAAAATTACCAGTCCCATGAGAGTTAAAGCAAGTATATTGAGCCATGAATTTGTAAAAATGAACATCACCATAATTAAAGGCACCAAAATGGCTATTAGGATTAATGCTCTTCCACGTCCTATTTTATCGGAAACAGTGCCTGATAACAGACTTCCAGCTGCCCCTGCCAGTTCGAAAAAAGATAGTGTATAGGCTGCAAACCAAAGGCTTTCGCCACTATTGGTATAGTACGTGGGCAAAAATGTGACAAGTAATGCTTTTAGCAGCCCCTGAGAAAAACTATAACCTGCTATAACAAAATAATAGGCTTTTAAATCTTTTAAAAGTTGCCATGATGATATTAAATTAACAACGCCCTCGTGATGAACAGGTGCAATTTTGCGCAAACGAAAAAACAACAAAAGAGAAGCCATCAATCCCACTGGAATGAGCCATACTGTTCCACCCAACCCCCACCATGACACTGCTGCAACAATAATGATTGGACCGAGCGAACGGCCCAGCTCTGCCGACAACATGTAAACACTCATGCCCAATCCTGTTTTTTCTCCACTCACCCGTTTTATAAGGACAGGCCCCGGCACATGAAAAAAAGCAGAGCTCCACCCCATGATAAAAAGCAAAATAACCAATTGCCAGAAGTTTTCAACCACCCCAATCAAGCTCATTGTTATCACCGTAATGGCTGGCATTAAAATTACGAAAACCCTAAGGTCCTTTCGTTCCACAAACAATCCGATAAGGGGGTTAAAAACAGACGGAATTCGCTGAACCACAGACAATGCACCCACCATAAAATAGTTTAATCCCATTTTTTCAATAAGTAATGGGAAAAGGGGCGCTAAAAAGGCTCCATAAATATCATGCAATAAATGTGCACCACTGATATCAATTACACGTGGCCAGCTAAATTGGTTGTTTTTCAATGATTTATCAAAAGAAAATTATGGTTAACACGATAAGCACTATGACAATTTGGGTGCTTTAATGATATGACCTTTCCAACCATACCAGGCCAGATAGACATAGCTAAACATGGGTACAAAAAACGAAAGTTGAACACCTATATAGTCGGCCATTAAACCTTGTATGGGTGGAATAATGGCACCACCGACAATAAACATAACGAGTACGCTGCTACCCTGACTCGTGTCGTCGCCCAATCCTTTAATTGCCAGTGTAAATATATTTGACCACATTATTGAGTTGAAAATACCTATGCCAAGAATTGACCACATGGCCAGATTGCCGTTGGTAAACATGCCAATAAAAAGCAAAATAACTGGGAAAATAGCAAATACTGATAGAGTTCGGCTGGCCATTGATTTTCCGAAAATAAAGGCCAGATAGTTGAGTGCAAGAAAACCCAGATAGGGGGAAATTTGACCAAAAGAAATGGAATTCCTGGTATCAACCACAAAAAATATGACTGCAAAGGCAGCTAAAGCGACCAAAGCCATAAGAGGATATTTTTTGTTTTGGGCCATTTCGCTGAGTGAAATGGCACCCAAGAAACGACCTATCATAGCTCCACCCCAATAAAAGGCTATGAGAGCCGAGGCTTTCGATTCATCCAATCCTGCAATATTTTCCAATCCTATAAAACTGACCAATATACTACCAATGGCTACCTCGGCACCCACATATAGAAAAATTGCCAAAGCGCCAAAGCGCAAATGCGGATAGGCAAGTGCTCCACTACTTTTTACTTTTTCATCCTGCTGCTGAAACCGAGGAAGTGGGACAAGTTTTATGAGAACAATGAGTAAAAGCAGTAGGCCGGTCAGCATGAGATAAGGCTTTATAACTGAATCAGCCCCGGAACCTTCCATATTAAAATATTCGAAAATCAAATATCCCCCAATTACAGGACCTATGGTTGTGCCGAAGGAATTGAAACCCTGGGACAAATTTAACCGTGCCGAAGCTTGCGATTCGGGTCCGAGAATGGCTACATAGGGATTGGCAGCGATTTGAAGAACAGCAAAACCCAACCCCAGAACAAAAAGTGCTGAGAGAAAGAATCCGTACATATGAAATTCGGCAGCGGGATAAAACAAAGCCGTTCCTATGGATGAAATGAGCAAGCCCAATATGATTCCGTTTTTATAGCCGATTTTATTTATGGGATCGCCATAGGTTCGGGAAATGATGAAGTAAAGAAAGCCCCCAACAAAATAGGCTCCGAAAAAGGAAAACTGGATGAGCATGGCCTGGAAATAGGTAAGACTAAACACGTTCTTTAAATGCGGAATGAGTATATCGTTGAGAACGGTGATAAATCCCCACATAAAAAATAATGTGGTTAATACTGTAATGGCCAGAGTGTTCTTTGATTTGGTTTGTGTAACAGGATTCATATTTTCTATTCTTTAGATTTATCGATGTTTTCAGATTCTTTATTGTCGCTTTTGGGCGCCGAATAAATTTTGTATATTAAAAAACCCACCGCAAATAGAAAATGTGCAATAACTACGGCCACTATGATAGCTACAAAAGTTTTATCGCTCATGGAAAGATTTTTTTTGTAAAAGTAGATTTTTTAGAAATAAAATCACTTCGGTAACTCCTAAAAATCAAAACGAATCAAAAACGCTAATCAAATCGCCGAATCAAAAATATTTATTGAATTGTAAATGAAAGCGTTATGCGCCAATAGATAGAATTTTAAATGGCTTCTTAAACCGACTTTCGCTAATAGTTAATGGAGTACCATCGAAATGATAAGGTATACAAACATAGAATGTGGAGCCTTTTCCTTCTTCCGAATGCACTTGCATGATCCCCCCCAGAATATCTACAAAGTTTTTGGCGGACGACAATCCTATTCCCAAACCATCATAAAGCACTTCGCCATCTTTCTTCCAAACTTTACAGAAATTATTATAGATTAAAGAGAGCCGGTCGGCTGCTATGCCAATCCCTGTATCGCTCACAACATATTCCAAATAGTTGTCATAAAATTCAATGTTGAGTTCTATGGTTCCTTCTTTGGTAAATTTAAAGGCGTTGTCGATGAGATTGCCCAGAATTTTTTGCAACATGCGTGGGTTAGAAATGAATTCTTTGCTCAACATGTCTTTATTGGTTCTTATTTTCATTTCAATCTCCCCTTTATAAAGGGCAGCTTTCTTGTATTGATACTCTTCAAAAATTTCGAACAGCAGTTGATACGGGTCAATCTTTTCTCGTTGTGATTGAGATTTTTTGTTGAACTGAAGGTTGGCAACTTCTATCACATCTTCGATGAGCTCGGTGAGATGATTCGACGATTGAATAATTTCATCGATAAAATCTGCTTTTTCCTCCTCTGTAAACCCTGGATCTTTGAGCAGACTGGAGAAGCCTACAATGGCATTCATGGGCGTACGTATCTCGTGCGACACATTGGCCAAAAATGCTCCTTTCAAGCCTTCTACTTCTTTCTCCTTAAATTTTAGTTCGTCCTCAAGTGCGGCAATCTTTGCCTCCAAGGACTTTACATAATCAAAATCGGTCATAGTTAATTCCCCCTAACTATCAAATATAGGATTTTTCTCAAATCTGACTTCAAAAATCCCATTAAAATTTAGTTTATATGTTGGTTGTATAATTTTTTATTAACAAAATAAAACTTAAAAACCCAAGGGCTGAAATACCAAAAATCCGATCAATTTCCACACTCCTTCCTGAATCTTGACGCGATTTTCAGAATTCATTCAAAATGAATCGTTTTTTTTGCCAAAAAGGGCAAAAATTGAAAAACATGACAATTTTAACACTTTTCGACCACCAAAAAGTAGTCGTTTCACAATACCCATACCGCGTATAAGTAGGTCGAAATTTGTGTTTTTTTGAGCCTTTTCAAAAAATTAGATTGCTGATTTATAGATATTTAAAAAATTTAACAAAAAAAATATTGCAGATTTTTCACTTTTTTTGGTAACATTTTTCCTAAAACTGCAATTAACAGACAAAGAGAAGTTAAAAAACATACAACTATGAAAAACATTCATCATCTTATTTTGGGCTGGACATTTGCTGCCAGTTTTATCCTCATTGCATCTGTGAGCTTTGCTCAAACAGACGATTATCATTGTAATCTAATTTGTGTGAATCAGCCTGACTATATTATGGAGGGTGTTGAAGTTAATTTGTACGATAGTAATAATGAATTCATAGGAAGTACAATTACTGACAATTATGGTTTTTTTCATTTCAGCAACTTAAATGTGGGGGAATCTTATGTTGCTAAGTTTTCGTATGATGCTATTAATGGTTATGTGGATTTAGGTGATGCCTTTAACCTTTTGGATTATCTTTCCGGTAATGCTGAGCTCACAGAATATCAATTAATAGCTGCAAATGTGAATGGGGATTCAGAAGTTGACTATAATGACTTTATTACAATTCTATATAATTACTATATTTTGGAACAGGAATTCCCTGTTGGAAACTGGATATTACCTGATTGGGAATTTACCGTTCAAAGCGGCAAAGCAACCGGCGGACCGCAGCACACTGTATCTGTTGGAGATATTGAACTCGACGACGATTTGCCAAAAGGTGCTCTTCAGGCAAAAATGCTTTATCCTTCTTTGGAAGAGCTATCGGCCTCAGAAACCATAATTCCGATTTATTTTAACGAAAAAATTTCAACCGGGGGAATAGGTTTAGTTTTAAGTTATAATAGCAATGCCATAGAAATTCTTGATATCGAATCGCCTATTAGCGACCTAACCTATCATGTTAACGATGGAATAATCAGAATTGGCTGGACTGGTTTGGAATCCTACAAATTTTCAGCTACAGATGCTTTTGTCAATATCCACATCAAACAATCATCAACTTTGAATCAAGCTCAAATTGAAAGATTTGAAGTTTTAGAAGGAACACATATCCTCGATGGACAAGGGCAAAAAATAAATGGAGTTAGCTTTAGCTCCACAGAATTTAAAACTTCTGCCATTGCAACCGCTGAAACAGGAATAGCTTATCCAAACCCATGCACCGATAATTTCAGTATTCAGCTTTCGAGCGAGCTGAATGATATGGAAGTTATTGTGTTCAACATTCAGGGACAGCAAGTCATCAAAGAAAATATTCAAGGAAATCAAGGAACTTTCATTGTAAATACTCAACAGTTGAGCAATGGAATGTATTATTATCAAATAAATAGTGAATCAAAATCAATTTTAAAGCCAATCTCCGTTCAAAGCAAGTAACGTGTGCACTTTGCAGTAAAACCATTTTTATCTTAATTGGGGCTCATCTTGAAGCCCCTTTTTTATCTTTGCATAAAACTAAGGTATGAAAACCAACTCACTATTACTTGTACTTATCCTGTCCTATGCTTTGGCATTTGGTCAAATGGTACCAAAAAGTGTGAGAGATTTTCAAAACAGCCGAAACACTGATACTATAGCTTTGGTTTTGAGCAAATTGCATCAATCATCAGATTATTTATTAACGCCGCAAAACAGAATACAGCATCAAAAAGCATTAGAAGGAATATCAGTCCATCAAACGCATAAATACGGAAACCAAATAGACCGCATATATAACGATTTTTCAGCTAAAAAAGATTGTGATCCAGAGTTTTACAAAGTGATTCTAAAATACAGAGCCCTACTCGATTATCGAAGAGACCGATATTCCGATGCTGTAAATGGCTTTAATGAATACTTTAGATTAAGTAAAACCTTCACCATCCGCGACACTTTGCTCGCTGGCGATTATGCTCCTTTGGCCGTTTGTTTCTACAAACTTGACTCCACCGACCAGTTTTTTTCATTAATTGATTCTGGCATTGCTTTGAGCACAAAAAAAAGAAATCCATTCAACGATTTAAGTTTAATGTATTACACTTCAGGCACGTATTTTTCAAGCATCAGACAAGTCGATACTGCCCGAATTCTATTCGATAAAGCGCAGAAATACTGGAATCAATCCCATAATAAAGACTATAAATTAATCTCGGAACTCTATAAAAAACTGAGCTATATTGAGCTCATCAGCGAAAATAACGAGCTGGCCCTTGACTATCTAAACCAAAGCCTGACCAATTTGCTAAAATCCAATCACGATGAGATAGAAATGGCATCCATTATTCGTGATAAAGGAAAAATACTTCTTACAGAAAACCAATTGGCCGAATCCATTAAACAATTTAAAATGGCAATTCATATCATTGAAAATGAATATGGTAAACAACATAAATCCATTTCTGGAATTTATCGGTATTTAGGGCTTGCCTACCATAATCTGGGGAACTATCCTGAAGCTGTTAAGTATTACACCCTATCGCTCGAAAACAAATCTGACGATAGCGAAACGATAACACTTAGAAACCTTGCAGATGCCTATGCAGAAATGAACGAGCTTAAATTGGCCGACTTCTACTATAAAAAATCATTGGACTTGTTGATTAGTAAAAAAGGACCGGATCACTATCAAACCACCATGGGCTATTTCAAATACGGCCAGTTTTTAATAGAGAAGGAAAAGAACTATATCAGCGGGGAAGAATTTATTCAGAAAGCCATCGTTCACCGATACAAGCACTATAAGGGCGTAAACATAGACCTGGTAGCTCCTTTGAATATTCTCGGAGCACACTACATCAATCACGGAGAACTTGACAGAGGAATTGACACACTTCAATCGGCTCTTTATTGTGCCATTCCAAAATTCAACTACCGCAACCGCTACGAAAATCCACCTAAAGATCAATTGATTAACAATGTAGCCTTCAATAATAGTCTGGCCTGGAAGGCATATGGGTTTTATCTCACATATCAGCATAGCGGAGATTTAAAAGATTTGAGAATGTCGTATGATACATACGTTTTATACCTTTTCTGCATTAATGAAACTCGCAAATATTACGATTACGATGAAAGTTTAAAAACCAGCCAGGAAATTCATCATGTGTTTAATCAGGCAATTAATGTTGGCTACCTTTTATATTCCAAAACATCAGACGAAAATCTTATTGCCGAAATATTCAAATTTATCGAAGGCAAAAAATCATTCACTTTGTTTCAGTCGCTTAGCATTTTGGAAAAGAAAAAGCTGCTCAATGTGCCCAAAGAGCTTCTTCAGAAAGAACAATTGCTAAAACAAAACCTGGGATTAATAACGGAGAAAATTAAAGTTGAAAAATCGCTTCAGAGCAGAGATGCCGTTCTTAAAACCTTAGATATACAATCGTACGCAATTACAGAAAGCTTAGATAGTATTCAGGCCATATACAAAACCAACTACTCAGGTTTTTACAATCTGAAATATGGTTTTAAAGAAATTACTATTGATGAGATTATAGAAAGAACCCCCAAAGAAACTGTTTTTATAAACTTTTCGCTTTCTGACACACTTCTGAATACCATTACCTTCAATAACAGAGAATACAAGCTTTACAGCCAAACCATTGATAGCAACTTTTATAATAATATCAGAACCTTGGTAGGACTATTGAAAAAAGTTGATACCGACCGAAGTCATGAGGAATTTCAACTATTTACAAAAGTAAGTTACTCTGTTTATTCGGTGCTTTTTGGCAATATTGAAAAAACGATTCAAAACAAGGAACTCATCATTGTTCCCGATGCAGAGCTAAACTATTTATCGTTTGATGCGCTTCTTACCGAACAAGTCATTTTCGACCGACCCGATTACAGCAAACTCCCCTATTTAATAAAAACCAATAAAAGTAATGTGGCCAATTCTATGCAAATATATTTTCATATGAAAAGAAATAGCCATAGTACTAACAAACAAGTATTTGCATTTGCCCCAATCTATCAATCCCCGACTCAAGACGATAGTCTTCCTCCTGAATATCGCAATTTGAGAAACTTAGACTATTCAGAAGAAGAAATTAGTCATATTGCTAAATATTTCGACTTGAAGAAATTTTCCAATTTTCAGGCCACCAAAGAAATATTTTCGCAGGAAGCTAAAAATGGTGGGGTTCTTCATTTGGCTATGCATACACAAATAAACGACACTGACCCACTGTATTCCAGGTTTTTGTTTACTTACGACAGCACCCACAAATCGGGGCCAGTTAATACCTTCGAGCTCCTCACCTACGATTTAACCGCAGAACTTGTGGTACTAAGTGGCTGTAGCACAGGCGATGGGGAATTACAAAAGGGTGAAGGCGTTATGAGTCTCAGCTCCGGATTTCAATTTGCCGGCGTGCCATCAATTGTAATGAGCCTTTGGGAAGTGAATGATAGATTTGGCTCTCTGGTTATTGATAGATTCTATAAAAACTTAGCGAAGGGTCACCCAAAAAACAATGCACTTTATCAGGCAAAACTGGATGTATTAAACGAAGGAAATGCCCTTTATGCCCATCCTTACTATTGGGCTGGCCTAACGCTTATGGGCAATGAGGAGCCCTTATCTTTTGCCAGGCATTTTTCCCCCACCATATATTTATCCTTGGCCTTTATTGGATTGTTTCTAAGCTTTTTAATCTTCAAAATCAGAAAAAATGGCTGATTTCGAATTTATTAAGAACCTCTTGGATTCAAAATACAATCATTATTGCCACGAGGATTTCATATTGCTCGATCCCATCCAGGTTCCGCATTATTTTAACTCAAAAGAAGATATTGAAATAGCGGGTTTTTTAGCAGCCACCATCGCGTGGGGCCAAAGGCCTGTCATTATAAAAAATGCAAAAAAGCTCATGAGCCTTATGGAATACGAGCCATATGAGTTTATTTTGAACCACACAGAAGCTGATTTATTGGCTTTTAAAAACTTCCGACACAGAACCTTTTTAAGTGATGATGTTGTTTTTTTCATTCAAAGCCTCCGGAATATTTATCAAAACTACGGTGGTCTGGAATCCGTTTTTAATGAAGGATACAGAACAGGCGGGGTAAAACAAGCCATTATTCATCTCAACCAGATTTTCTTTTCCATTCCGCATCCGGGCCGAACAGAAAAACATTTGTCGAATCCAGCAAAAAACTCAGCGGCCAAAAGGCTGAATATGTTTTTGCGGTGGATGGTTCGAAAAGATAATTCTGGCATTGACTTTGGCCTTTGGAAAAATATAAATCCCGCTCATCTCATGTTACCACTCGATGTTCACACAGCCACACAGGCTCGTCAGCTGGGACTACTCACACGAAAAACCAACGACTGGCTGGCTGTGGAAGAAATAACTTCACAACTCCGAATTTTCGACCCCGCCGACCCCATTAAATATGATTTCGCACTTTTTGGGATGGGGGTGTTTAAAAACCAGGAAGTTTATTTGTAAATTCGCCAAACATTGGATGAATTATATGAAAATTAAAATTGGCGCGATTGTTCTATTCTTGTTGGTCACATTTTCCTGCAAAAAGGAAATTGGTGAGCCCGATAATTACGATCCAACGCAAATTTATTTTCTAATTTCCCAGCCATCGCTGGCATCGGCTACTTTTCTCATAAAATGCACCAACTACGATATTCTTCTGGACACTGTTTTTTTTACTTCCCCCGACCAATTCAAATACTATCAAAGCTTTGGCAACGATAGCATTCAACAAAACGAAGAATTTTACAGTGGTGGTTATGAATCGGTGGAAGGTTTATGGACACTTCGGTTCAAAGGAGTTATTCTGGAACAAAACGAGGCTTTTGATGCTACTTTCCTGTTTAACATGAATATTGAAGATGATGAAGAATAATTCGTTAAAGCATAAGCTTCATATAATTGTTGATGAAGCAGATACCCCAATGGGGAAAGCATTTGATGTTATTATTCTTATTTTAATCCTTGTAAGTGTTCTTGTGGTTATGCTCGATAGTGTTCTGGATGTTCACAAGCATTATTCAGCCATCTTTTATACCCTTGAATGGATTTTTACAATTATTTTTACAATAGAATATATTACCAGAATATATATCACGGTAAAACCAGTTCGAAACTATATTCTAACATTTTATGGAATAATAGACTTGCTTTCAATTCTGCCAACTTATGCCAGTCTTATTTTCAGCGGAACTCAATTGCTTATGACCATTCGAATTCTCAGGCTTTTGCGGGTTTTTAGAATTCTTAAGCTCAAACGATTTGTTGAAGCCACTGACATGCTCAAAAAAGGACTGATTAACAGTCGATTCAAAATTTTAGTTTTCCTTGAACTCGTTATGACCATAGTTATTATAATGGGCAGCGTGATGTATTTGGTTGAGGGTCCTGAAGCTGGTTTTTCAAGCATTCCGAGGGGAATTTACTGGGCCATAGTTACTCTCACCACTGTAGGTTATGGAGATATTGCTCCTGTCACAGTTTTAGGTCAAATGATAGCATCGGTGATTATGATTCTGGGTTACGCCATTATTGCTGTCCCAACAGGCATCATTTCATCGGAAATGTTTAGAGCAGGAAGCACAAGAAAAATTAATGTGAATACTCAAATCTGTGAAAAATGCGGATGCAAAACCCATGAAGATGATGCCATTTATTGTAAAATTTGTGGCCAACATCTTCATTTATAAACTATAAGAGCAAATTGCTCTCATACGAGCCCTTTAAAATTTTCAACTATATTTGCCCGATTTTTTATTTCTATGATAAATACCCTAAATTTTCTGAATTTCGAACAGGCAATTTCAACAGGATGGATTTTGGTGGATTATTGGGCTCCCTGGTGCGCTCCATGCCTCACACAGTTGCCCATTCTCGAGCAATTAGCCATTGAAGTTCAGGGAGAAATTACCGTAGCTAAAGTAGATATAAACGATAATAAACTGATTGCCCAAAAACAAGGCATTAAAAATATCCCATCCCTGGTGCTTTATTTCAACGGAACTGAAATACAGCGATTTGCAGGCATTCATTCAAAAGAAATCATGCTAAATAGTATTCTAAAAACCAAAAAAACCTATGATTTTACTTCAAACTAACTGGAATTTACTCATTCCTGTATTAATTATTGCAGCCATTGTTATCTTCCTCATCTTCAGAATGTACAAAATGCGTCATCTTCTAACGGCTGGTCTTGGTCCAGAAACAAGCGAATATACCAAAGAACTGACTGACCAAAATTTTGCAGCCGTGATAAAAAAAGGCGTCACTCTTGTTGATTTTTGGGCTCCATGGTGTTCGCCTTGCCGTATCCAGGGGCCAATTGTGAATGACTTAGCCAACGAGATCAAAAACAAAGCCCAGATTTGCAAAATGGATGTTGACAAAAACCAGAATACTGCCCGCAAATATGGGATTAGAAGTATTCCGACCATTCTTATTTTTAAAGATGGCAATATTGTAAAACAGCTTGTAGGCGTAAAAACCAAATCGCAATTGCTAAAAGAATTAGAACCCTTTATTCAATAAAAAAGGAAATTGATACCTGTATCAAGATTGCGAATTTGTTTAAAATCCAATGATTGCTTCGGGGGATTTATTTCGTAGGAAACCCCGGATTATAACAGCAACATCTTTGTTGTCTGTCTGGGGTTTTATCAATGATTTAATGATTTCGATGGGTTGGTCCAGCTCTTCGACACCAACAAATCCAAATCCGCGATAAACATTTGACTCAATGAGAATTACCGATTTTTCACTGGCGTTTCTTCCAGGCTCAATAATGAGCATATTGGCGTTTTCGTATTGAAAAACATTCATCATGGATTCCACCCTCTCATTATAGGATTCCGGGCTTTCTATGCCAATACAAGCGCCTTTGCATTGCTTTATTGCATAATGAAAACAAGCTCCGGTGCTCTGATATAGCCCGTTGACTTTTTGACATAACTCGTTTAGCTCAGTCCAACGCTCAAGCTCACTCTGCGCCGAAAGCTTTGATGTATAGACATTTATTGGTACATCCGGCCTATCCGATGTTTTAAAGATTTTCAGACTGCGATATCCCATGGAGTCCATATCGTCAAATATTCCCCACTGAAAATTGGTTCGGCGTTGAGCACGGTTATAAATGGGCAAATGTCTTTTAATTTCTGCCGATTCCATCAGCAAAGCAACAAGTTCGCTGCCACAAAGCTCAAAATCTATATTACAGATTTTTTCGCGCATTTCCATGGCTTTTCTTGTGGTTGTATTGTTCAGATGTGAATAAACCCGACTGTGAATATTATTGCTTTTGCCAATATAAATGAGCTCTTGCTTGTCGTTGAAAAAATAATAAACCCCGGTTTCGTGAGGAAGTGATTCCAGAACTTTTTTGTCTAAATGAGTATGCAATCCCTTCACATTAAGATCACTAACATTCGATCGAACTCCCATAATCATCCGAAAAACTTCTACAGTAGCCAAAGCGTCCCCCAGTGCCCTGTGCCGGTTTTCTATTTTAATACCCAACTGTCTGCTCAGATTTCCTAAACTATAGGATGGAAATCCCGGCATAAGTTTACGGGCCAGCTTTACCGTATCGAGAACCTTGCGCTGATAATCGTATCCATAACGTGCAAATTCGGCCTGAATAAAACGATAATCAAACGATGCATTATGGGCTACAAATGTGCATGATTCGGTGAGCTCAACAATTTTCTTTGCAATTTCGTAGAAAAACGGGGCATTTTGAACCATCTGGTTGTTGATTCCTGTAAGCTGAGTTATATGATAAGGAATGCTTTTTTCGGGATTTATCAGAGTACTATATTCTTCAACAACTTGTCCATCTTCCAGTACAACAATGGCAATTTCTGTTAACCGCTCCACTTTCGGACTGAGTCCGGTTGTCTCCACATCAATTACTGCAAACCTTTCCATAGCCGACAAAAGTAATATTTCCTCGTATTGATGAATTAACAAAACACAGTTTTTTAATCGAAATGCAGCTATCTTTGTTCTTGAAAATATTGCAAATGATTATACCATGATAAAAATTGAAACACGATGCCGATGAAACTAACGACAACTATTTTTCTTGTGTTTTTATTGATTTTAACAGGCTGTAATAAAGATGACTCTGATAAAAACAAAACCGCAGCTGTCATTGGAAGTACGGCCCCTAATTTCAAATTGGCCGATAAAGATGGGAATTACAGAGAGTTATATGAATTCAGGGGGAAATATGTAGTGGTAGATTTTTGGGCAAGCTGGTGTAGCATATGCAGGCGGGAAAACCCGAAAATGCAGTCACTCAGTTCGAAGTATAACAGTCAGATTCAGATTATTGGAGTAAATTTGGATCAAAAAGCCGAAAACTGGCAAAACGCAGTAATTACAGACCAACTCACCTATCTCCAACTTCACGATACTTTGGCTTTTGATTCTGAGATTGCTCAATCCTATCAAATTTCCATGATACCATTCATTATGTTATTAAACCCCCAGGGTGTCATCCTGATGTTTTCAAGCCGAACCGATGAAATTGAAGCTAAGCTTGAGCAACTTCTATAAACCAGGATACTCATTAAACTCCCTAATTATTTGTTGCTTAAGGAGCAAGTCCTAAAAAGAAAATCAGGCCTTTTTTAACAATAATTAATTTGCATATTTTGGTGATTGAAGGGTAATGAGTAAATTCGCCAAAAATTTAACTATCAAATGCTGAATACATTATTTATTATCCTGCTTATTATAATCCTTTTGCCCTATTTATTCCGTTGGCTGGCACCATTTTTCATGACCCTTCTTTTCCGCCGTTTACAAAAAAACATGGAAAAAACCATGAATCAGACCCAAAATCAGGAAGGGTTCGTAAGGGATTTTTATAGCGAATCACAAGCCAACTCAAAACCCAATCCAGCCAAACAAGAACTTGGCGATTATGTTGATTTTGAAGAAATTAAAGACGAAAAACCTAAAAAATAAAACTTTCCGGCACATAAGTCAATAGCTTATATTAGCTTGTTTGCAGGAATAATAAAAATCAAATTTTAATCTATAATCAGGATGAAAAACCAAAGCATTGTATTAAAACTTATGCCTTATTTGGCGGCTATAATAATATTCGTCATTCTTAGTTTTGCTTTCCTAAGCCCCATTTTGGAAGGAAAAAAACTGAAGCAAAGTGATATCACCATCTTCAAAGGAATGTCGAAAGAACTCGTCGATTTTCGTGAAAAAACAGGCGAAGAAGCCCTTTGGACCAATGGAATGTTTGGTGGAATGCCTGCCTATCAAATTTCTACAACCTATCCTAACAATTGGGTTAAAAAGATAGATAAAGTCATAAAATTGGCTCTTCCACAACATGTTAACCTGGTTTTTCTGTATTTTCTTGGTTTTTTTATATTGCTCATCATTCTAAAAGTTGACCCGTGGCTGGCACTCATTGGAAGCTTTGGCTTTGCTTTTTCTTCCTATTTTATCATTATTCTGGAGGCAGGGCATAACTCAAAAGCCCATGCCATTGCCTATATGGCTCCTCTTATTGGCTCCATTATTCTAACTTATCGCGGAAAATATTTGCTGGGGGGAATTCTTACGGCACTTTTTGCTGCTCTGGAAATTCAGGCAAACCATCTTCAAATTACCTATTATTTGCTTCTTTTTATACTAATCCTGGGAATCTTTATCCTTATAGACCACCTGAAGCGCAAGGCATTACCCGATTTTGCAAAAGCCACTGGCGTTTTGGTCATTGCCGCTATATTAGCGGTTCTGCCAAATATCGCCAACTTATGGGTTACTTCGGAGTATTCTTCACAATCAATGCGTGGAAAATCGGAATTGGTAAAAGATGGGAATATACAAACCAGTGGATTGGATAAAGACTATGCCACCCAATGGAGTTATGGTATTGGCGAGAGCTGGAGTTTACTTATTCCCAATGCCAAGGGCGGCGGTTCTGGTGCGCTTGCTGCCAATAAAGATGCCATGGAAAAAGTTGACCCACAATATCGTTCGGCCTTTGCTCAAAACAGAATTTCGTCCTATTGGGGCGACCAACCTTTTACTTCCGGTCCAACCTATGCAGGTGCCATCATGGTTTTTCTATTTGTTCTGGGGATGTTTTATGTGAAGGGATGGCTTAAATGGGCTCTTTTTGCCGGAACAGTTTTTAGTATAGTTCTGGCCTGGGGAAAGAATTTTATGCCGCTCACCAATTTCATGCTTGAGTATTTTCCTCTTTATAATAAATTCCGAGCCGTGAGTATGATTCTGGTTTTGGCCGAATTTACAATTCCGGTTTTAGCTGTTCTGGCCATCTGGGAAGTGATTAAAAAACCTGAACTCATTCAACAAAAACAAAGAGAATTTTTCATTGCCTTTGGTTTAACAGGCGGATTGCTTTTGGTGTTTTATCTGCTTCCAACTTTGTTTTTTAATTTCCTGAGTCAAATGGAAGCACAACAACTTAGCGGAAATGCTCAGGCTGCTGATTTTGTTAAAAATATGGAAGCCGCCCGAATCAGTATTTTTAAAGCCGATGTGCTTAGAAGCTTTATCTATATTTTATTGATGGCTGGATTGCTCTATGCTTTTTCACTCAAAAAACTCAACAAACCCATTCTTCTGGTGGCATTTGCAGTTTTACTTTTGGCCGATATGTTTACCATTAACCGCAGATACGTCAACGATGAAAATTTCGATACTCAGAGAAGGGTTGAAAACCCCTATACACCATCTGTGGCCGACAAAGCGATTTTAGAAGATAAATCATTAGATTACAGAGTCTTGAATCTGGGGAATCCCTTTAATGACGGCGCCACAAGTTATTTTCACAAATCAATTGGCGGATATCACTCAGCCAAATTGGGCCGCTATCAGGATTTGATTGACTTCAGACTTCAAAATGAGATTTCGAGCCTTGTTGCTACCATGAAAAATGCGGCCAGTTTCGAAGAAGTAAATCAGACCCTAAAAGGCTTGCCTGCCCTTAACATGCTTAATACCAAGTATATTATTTACAATCCACAAGGCCAACCGCTAACGAATCCTTATGCCTTTGGCAATGCCTGGTTTGCCGAAGAGATTACATGGGCATCGGATGCCAACGAAGAATTAGATGCCTTAGCTCAATTGGGTACAAAAGGCCAGGTGGTCATTGATAAAAGATTCCAAAAAGAACTTGAGGGATTGTCGCCTGTCGCCGATGTTGCCAATGAAATTCAACTCAAACAGTATTTGCCCAATCATTTGGTTTACGAATCTCAGGCATCGTCCAAACAACTTGCTATTTTTAGCGAAATCTATTACAACAAAGGCTGGAACGCCTATATTGATGGAAAATTAACCCCTCATATCAGAGTAAATTACACGCTTCGCGGCATGATTGTTCCAGAAGGAAAACATACCATAGAATTCAAATTTTTACCAAAAAGTTATTATACTGGCGAAAAAATTGCGTTGGTGGGATCTATTCTACTTATCTTAGCCTTTCTTGGCATTGTTGGCCGTGAGATAAAAGGCTATTTGGATGGCAGGAAACAAAGCTAAATGACAAAAAAAAAGCTTCTCATACTCACTTATTACTGGCCTCCGGCAGGAGGAGCAGGAGTTCAGAGATGGCTCAAGTTTGTTAAGTATTTGGTAGATTTTGGTTACGAGATTCATGTTTATACAGCGGAAAACCCTGAAGCCCCGGCTTTTGATAATTCTCTGTTAGAGGATATTCCTTCAGGAATTACTGTGATAAAGAAACCCATTTGGGAACCTTTTGAATTCTATAAAAAAATTACCCGTAGAAAAGGAAATTTCAATGCCGGCTTTCTCACCGAAGACCATAGAAACAAATCCAGCCTTGCGGATAAAATATCGCTGTTTATCAGAGCCAATTTCTTTATCCCCGATGCTAAAATGTTTTGGATAAATCCATCGGTAAGGTTTTTGAAAAAATATATAGTTCAGGAGAAAATCGACGTTGTCATTTCATCCGGGCCTCCCCACTCCTTGCACATTATAGCATCTAAACTAAAAAAACAACTTAAAATAAATTGGCTGGCCGATTTTCGCGACCCCTGGACCAATATTGATTTTTATAAAGAACTTCCTGTTTCAAAACCCGTCCATCTCTACCATAAGTATTTAGAGAAAAAAGTGCTAAGGCAGGCTGATAGAGTCGTGGTTGTTGGCGAAACCATGAAAAGCGAATTCCTTGAAATTAGCCCGACAAGTCGTATAGATGTTATCACGAATGGCTTCGACATTGAGCCATCTGCATCTAAAAATTTAGATGGTGATTTCACAATACTGCATGTGGGGAGTATTAATGCCGACAGGAGCCATGAATCTTTTTACAAAACACTCAGAGAGCTTTGCCATAGTAATCAGGAATTTGCAGCCCGATTAAAGCTAAAATTTATTGGCAAAACCGACTACAAAGCCCGTCAGTTTATTAAAAAATATGAGCTCGAATCTTTAACTCAATTTATAGATTACCTTCCCTACAATGAAATTGCAGCCATACAATCTTCCGCCCGAATATTATATTTACCTGTAAACAACTCGCTCAATGCCAAAGGAATACTAACCGGAAAGTTTTTTGAGTATTTAGCAGCTCTGCGTCCCATTTTAGCACAGGGACCAGTGAACGGAGATATTGCAAAGATTTTAGAACAAACTCAAGCGGGAGTTATCGTGGATTTTGAAGACCTTGATGGAATGAAAACCGCCATTAATAAGGAGTTTAACGGGTATCTTGAAAATTCAGTAGCAAGTCTCAGTCAGAATGTAGATTCATTTAGCAGGAAAAATCTGACAAGGCAGCTGCATGAAATTCTGGAATCCATGTAATTAATGACTTGTAACTAAAGGCTGATTCAATTAATCAATAGGAACGCTTTCGTGCTCTTCTAAAATCTCATGGATAAAATTGGCAATATCATATTTACCTGATAATATTTTATTGAGCTCCTTGATTATTCTAAACTCATCGCCAACATCTTCCTTTTCAATAATTTGACAAAAAACATCAACAGCATTTTTCCCTTCCAGAACCAAATTGGATGCATTATTATCGCTGTAAAATCCTTTTCCAATCAATAAACCCAAAGTCCGATTACGACTAAGGTCATTAAGTGCGGTTAAACCAAAATCGCCATATCCACAATACTTAAATATTGTTTTTTTCTTTCCATCGAACTTAATCAAAATATTACGCATTTCATTAAATGCCTTGGTAAGAAACAAGAAACGCAAGTTAGGACTATCGTATTGAGCATCAACTATTCCAATAGCAATGGCATAAATATTTTTCAAAACGCTAAGAAGTTCAACACCCCGAATATCGGTGGAATAATCCAAATGAACACAAGTGCCTTTCACCATATCTTTAAACCGCGGAAACAAAGAAATATCTGTAGCACCAACAGTAAAAGCAGTAGGCATATTATTAATCAGCTCCCTTGCAAAAGTAGGCCCTTTGAAAGTAGCAATTTTATAGGGGGTTTTAGCTATCAGACTTTCGGCAATGGTATAGTGCTCGTCCTTGCTTAAACCTTTGGCCAGATTTATTAAAATCACCTCCGGATGGAAATAGCTCTTGTTCACCTCAATAAAATCAAAGATAGCGGAAGAAGGAATGGCCAGAAAAACAAACTCAAAATTCGCTAAAACCTTGGCATCGGTTGTCGCTCTGAGTCGCCAGGTAAGCTTGGTATTTGGGAAGTATTTATGATTGATTTGATTCTTATTAATCGACTCAACTACAGACTCTTCGATAGACAATATGGTTACTTCCAATTCTGGTTTCATGGCCAAAGCATTACCCAATGAGGTGCCCATAGTACCACCACCCACTATACAAACTTTTGTTTTGTTCTCCATCTATCCGAATTTAGGGTGGCAAATCTATTAATTTTTTACGTAATGGGCGGATTGTTTTTGAGATTAAAATGTAAAACGATCGGCAGGAAAAAATGCGAAGGCGAA
>CAXYYJ010000024.1:0-75630 GCA_964293475.1 uncultured Draconibacterium sp. | reverse complement strand
GGTGGTTTTAAGCATGTTGAAGTTTCGAATTTTGGCAATCCCACCGGAATGCCACAATTTAAAGACTGCGATGAGCTTTTCAAAGGAATCAGGAATTCGAAGAAAGTAAAACATCTCATCAACGATGTGAAACTCACTGCCATCACCATCCGCGAAAAAGCCGTGGAACGTGCCATTCAGGCCAAACTCGAAGGCTATGGTCCCGACAGAATCCTGTTCATGGTGTCCACCAGCGAATCGCACCACCTTAAAAACAGCGGACTTTCGCTCAAAGACTACTGGAAAATGGCTGAAGAGCAAATTGTGAAAGCCCACGATGCAGGCATAAAAGTAAATGGTACTGTGAGCACAATCTGGGGTTGCCCCATCGAAGGTCCCACCGACATGAATAAAGCCATTGAGTTTGCTCAGCGATGGATTGATATAGGCGCCAACGATGTGGAACATGCCGATCACGATGGCAGTGCTTCGCCCGATAGAGTGTACCGCTATTATTCCATGCTTCTCGATCATTTTGGCAAGCCCGATAAACATATCGTTCACTTTCACACCACAAGGGGCTGGGGATTGGCCAATGTTTTGGCAGCTTTACAAGCTGGAATGACCAATTACGAGTCGAGTATGGGTGGAATAGGCGGACAACCAGCCAATTTTGTGAGTGGAGTACCAGTGGCAGGAACCGGAGCCTATTATTATAAAGACCCCAATCTGGCAGGTTTGGTTAGCACTGAAGACATGGTGGTGATGATGGATGAGATGGGCATTGAAACCAATCTGAATATTGATAAAGTGCTGGAAATAGGCAATATGGTGGAGAGAATTGTGGGCAGAAGATTGCGTTCCGAATCCATAAAAAGCGGACGGATTCCTAAAACACTTACCGGAAGAAACTAATGATGAAACATTTAGCCCACCCCAAAAGGTGGGTTTTTATTTGGTTGCTTTCTGCTTTGGAAGGAAGCTCAATAAAATGATAAAAACGATATTGATGAGAATACTCAAAATCAGAAAGAAATAAAATCCGGAGAAAAACCCGCCCACTTTCTTGAAAACATTTTCGGTAAAATCGCCAATCCAAAGAGTTAAAATGTTGAATAACAGCAGAACAAAAACAAAATAGATAAATCCATTAAGGCTTGATTTTACATCGGCCTTGCTTAGTGTTACCGAAGTCCCCACCGAAAAAAGCAAATAAATGAATAGAACAATTTTCCATATCTGTGTTTCTTCACCGGTAAAAATGGTTTTAACATATATGGAAACATTGCTAAATACATTGATGGTCGAAGTCCAGAAACTGTGAAAGCTCAAGGTATGATCGCTACTGATTTCCGGCTCGTTCAACAGACTAAAACTAAAGCCAAACAGAAGCCAGCTTGCCAGGTATAAAACCAAAGAACCCGAGAAAATGGGCCCAATGCCGATAAAGAAATTCCCAATGCGCTGATAAATGCTTTTTTTATTGAACGAATGATTCACGTGCCCCAGAGTGCCGTTGGGCGAATTGGGCGTAAAAAGCTCCATATCAACTATTTTATGACCAAAAGCGATGGCTGTTACGGCGTGACCCAATTCGTGAACTATGGTTCCAAGCCACGCAAATCCATAGATATATAGATTATGACCCAGAACTGAATAGCCCAGTTTTTCAGTTTTTTGAGCCACCAAATGCATAATAAAAGCCAGCAGGAGTAGGGGACCCAAAAGAAAAATAAGTTGCAGAAAGGTTGCGGTACCCACTCTGACGAAGTAATTGAAAATGTCCAACAAGATTTGCAGCATAAAAAATGGTTAGAATTCCTGGTTTATGTATTTAGGTAAAGTGGTTTGGAAAATATCTCTGGTTTGTTCAATGCAGTGGGAGCGCCATGCAGGGGATGAGGGATAATACATCTCCATAAATAATTCATTGACAGTGGCTTTGTCTTTTTCTGTAAGATATCCATACTGCGCGCCCTGATTTTCTGCTACCATTATTTGAATGGATTTAAGCGATCCAAAAGTGGTTTGGCTGTTCAAAGTGCCGTATTCAAAAGTCATGGGGATGAAGTTTTTGCCTTTACAAATATTGCCAACTATGCCCACAAAATCTCCTGTAACAGTATAAAAATCAGCATTATCGCCCCAGTCGATGGAATATCCGCTAAAAAGATTTTCCATCCGTTTCTTCAAATCAGCTTCCACAGGGTTTGGGAACAAATGCAATTTTGCACGCTCCCCATAACCTGTGTGCAAGTCGATAGCCATAATGCTTTTATAGGGGTTCGAAATTTCTGAAATCACCGGAATCAGACTATCAATCTGTGGCTCCTGATTAAATCCACCAAAATAAAGCCCTTCGGCAAATTGATATTGCCCCTGAAGAACCGCCTGACGCAGCACAGGCATGGACGACTCAATTATTTGAGCAATGGCGTTCACATAGAAAAACCGCTGACCAAAGCTTTGCATATTCAGTGGTCCTGTTGGATTGATGAAGTCTTTCACCAATGGATATCCTTCATTAACAGTCTTGTAGGACACATCGGTCAAATAGCTGTTGCGGTTCAAATCCACATTATTTTCAGTCACCCGCCGCGAATACTTGAATCCGTAGGGATTGATGCCGTGAATCAATAAAACGCCAGTGTTTTTTACCAAATCCGATGTAACAAATTCCTTGAGAAAAAGCTGTTGCATCGCACTCCCCACAAACGATTCAACACCATGCAATCCACTGGAAATGATAATTAAATTCGATGAATCTTCAGCGGCTGGAATATATAGGTAATTCACTTTAAGGCTGGTATCTGTTTTCGATGGAACCTGAAAATGACCCACAAAAGCTTGCGGAAATGAAGTCTGAATCAACTTTGCTTCCTGCAAAAAGCTATTTTGAGCTTCAACAGATGTTGGAGCAAAGTAGGCCAGATTTTTGCTGTCGATTGCGAAAGGATCGTCGTATTTAGAATAGTTGAAAAGATAATAAGAGTATGCTATCAATCCAAACACCAACACTATCAATAAGATAAGGGAATAACCAAGAAATTTAAGAATGTTTTTTATCATGATATTTCTTTTATTTTTCGGCTTGTGGTGGTGCAAAATTACTATTAATTAGCCAATAAAAAAGCCCTTTTTCATCACTGAAAAGGGCTCCTGTTAATATTGGGTAATTCCGCTATTCCTTAATAAATTTGGTGGTATAGAGAAGTTTCGGTGACCGTATGACCAAAATGTACAAACCTGTGGATAAATCCTGAATATCCAATTGATTTAAATTGGTTGCTGAGAGTTGATAAGTGTTAACGAGTTTATTATGAGCATTGTATATTTCAACCTGAGCATCCGAAGGCATCTGAGACATTTCAATGCTTAATGTTTGTTGGGCAGGATTGGGATAAACTTTGATGGTTTTGTCAACCGGATTTTCTGCTAAGCCTGTGGGGCTTTGTGTTTGAATATCAATCATTTCGTAGAAATATTGTATCTCCGATTTATTATCGCAATTAAAGCCAATTCCTATTTGATACAATCCTTCCGATTGGGCGGGATAGCTCATGACAAACTGGAATGTATCGAGTTCAATGGTGATAAAATTCCAGCGGAGATTTACAAAATCAGCAGTGGTTTCAATTTCATCAATAAATCTTATGGCTACCATTTCGCTGTTAAAATAGCAACTGTCCAAAGTTTGTTCCAGAGTACCAACAATGTCCCCACAATCGTAGAGATTCATTTGCAGTGGGTATATAACAACCTGACAGCCATAGTCTTTAGTTAAAACCACAGAATATTCTGACGAATCGGCCACATAAATTTGGGGGAGTGTGGAATTGTTGCTCCACTGATAACTCTGGAAATTTTCCGGAGCTAAAATCAGGGAGCTGTCGTTGGTGCAAATGGATGTCTCGCTCATATTGGGCACCACTGGAGTTATTACTGGAAATCTGAGCCCGTTGAGTGAGCCGTTGAGTCCCGAAGAAATTGCAGAAGCGCTGATTGTTTCGCCAGTTGTAAGGTCGATGGTATAAAGTAGAGCTTCATTGTTGCTATTAATGCCATAAAAATAATATTGTTGGTCGTGGCTGTTTAAAGCTGAAAATCCTGCTTGAATCATTTGAACATCAGGTATTAAGCTGATTTTTTCAATGGCTCCACTGTTGGGAATAATGCGAATCAGATACTCTGCCATTTCATCCTGGTCGTAATGCAGACCATAAAGTGTTCCTCTTAAAATGTCAATTTCCAGCTCGTTAACTCCACCTGCAATGCTGGTCTCTGGAAACACGGGATTGGCAATAACCTGGTTGGTTCTCAGGTCTATGGTATAAAGTCTTGCACTATTATCAAAATCAATCCCCAGGAAATAATATTTGTCGTTGAAATAATCCAGAGCAGAAAAATCCGACTGTATCATCTCAACATTGGGTAGGCTGGCAACAGTATCTACAGCTCCTGTTTGCGGATCGAGCGAAACTAAAAACTCCATTTCCGCAACATTATCCCAATGCAATGCATAAAGCCTGTTGGTAAAAGGGTGATAATGAAGCTCGTTCACATATCCGTTAAATCCAGCAGGGGGGAAATCTATAGCATTGGCAACGCTTCCGTCTTTCAGGCTGATGGAATACAGCTTTGCATCGTTGTTTTGGCTGATTCCATAGAAATAATACTCCCCTTCATCAGGATTGATGGCCCAAAATCCGTGTTGAATATATTGAACATTGGGAATGCTGTTCAATATTTCATAATCCCCAGTGATGGGATCGAGTGCTACAAGATGTTCACTTTGAGTATTATTGTCCCAATGCAGCGCATAGGTTTTGCATTCCTGAGCAAATATTGCGAAAGAGGCAAAGAAAAGACTGAGGGTAAGTATTTTTTTTATCATGATTTGTTTGTTTAATTATTTCGGTGTAAACTTAAACAAAATAGGATCTGCTTGCTATAATAAATTATAAATGAATTGTTAAAACTGATAAAAATGTTGAGATATAGTCTATTGGCTCATAGTTGTATGTGTTTCCCTGCCAGGTCTTGGCAAATCAAATACTTCCAGATTGTCAATTCTTCCTCTGTCGAGCTCAAACCTGATGGCAGTCATGCTCAGATGGAAACCATAGTTTCCGGCGGCTCCGGGATTGATATGCAAGATTTTACGTTTTTTATCGGGCATCACTTTTAAGATATGGCTATGACCACAAATAAAAATATCGGGCAGATGAGCATCAATGAGTTGAAATGCTCTGCGATCGTAGCGCCCCGGATAACCACCAATATGGGTCATGTAAACTTTCACACCTTCTACCACAAACACTGCATCCTCAGGCCATTGAGCCCGTAAAACATGGTTGTCGATATTTCCATAAACCACTCTCAGGGGAGCAATTTGTGCCAACTCATCGAGCACCGACTGACTTCCGACATCTCCGGCATGCCAAATCTCCTGGCAATCTTTAAAAAACACCTTGATGCGCTCATGTACAAATCCATGAGTATCGGAAAGCAGGCCAATTTTTTTCATGACTGGGTTTTTGGATTTAACAGATTGGCGGCAAAAATGCGGTTAATACTGCGATTTGCCAAAATTCACTTTGATTTGATATTCGCTGCGCACATATTCGTTTTTCAACATTCCGGGTTCCCAATCCACCATTTGAATCAGCCGGTAGGCTTCTTCGGTACATCCCCCGCCAATACCTTTTATCTCACGGAAATTGCTGATTCTACCGCTGGGCTCCACAATAAAAGCAATCTCCACAACCCCTGAAATTCCTTGTTTTAAGGCGGCATCAGGTACTTTAATATATTCGCTGATAAACTGATTGATATTCACTTGTTTGCCCTTATAAATGGATTTTGGAGTTAGTTGCAACGATTTAAATTCATAAACTTTTAAAGATTTGGAATAAGGCTGAAAAGCAAATGGGGGAGCATCATATCCGCGTCTTTCCACAAGCTTTTGGTATTTTTTGATTTTGAATTGGTGTGATTGCTTTATTACCATAGGAAAATTTACCCCATCGCGGGTTCCGGGAATCCAGGTGCATAATTTCAGAACGTCAATAAATACGCTGTCGAGCTGAGGGTGAACGGATTGTGTCACCCTAAAATCCTCCGGAGTGCCCTGAGCGTTGATGGTAAAACTAACAACTACTTCGCCTTCGCGCATTTCGCTGATGGCCTGAGGCGGATAATAAAATTCTTTATCAAAAATCATTTTAAAATTGTAGGAACCGCCCATCAATTGCGGTTCGCGGATGATATATTGCCCAAAAATCTGGGAAACGATTATCATTAAAACAACGGTGAAAATCCTGTGCTTCATGGCTGTGAAATTTGATTGTAAATTTAGGCAAATTTGAGCCGGAATAGTAACGGACTAACTATTTTTAACAGCCTGAAGAATTCTCAAGCATGCTTAGTTCTTATTTGTGGCATAAAAATTGGTTTGTTTTCAGGTTCTAAAATTCTAAAGCATGAAACGATTAGTCAGATTATCAGCATTTTTGATGGTTCTATGGAGCCTGAATTCCTGCTCCTATCAATATCAACTTACCCGCCAGAATGTTGCGCCCGAATACATGGAAAAATTTGGGGGGAATTTTATGCAAAAACAACTCTTTCATCTCACCGACAGCACTTCGGAGCTTTATATTCGGGTGGTTCCGAGGATGATTCCCGAAATGTCTGACAACCAGCTTGAAACCTACAGTCTCACCACTTTCCGATATTCAGTTTTTGGGTCGAGAGACCGTCGGGATTTAATAAAATCAGAAACTTTTAAAATGGCGGATCTGCTGAGTTTCGACAAGCTCCCCACAGATGAAGTATTGCTCACGATTCCTTTAAATCTCAGAACAAATCGTTCCTACTGGATTGAACTCGAAATGCTTGTGAAACAAACCACGCCAAAATACTCAGCGATGTCTGTGTATAATAAAACTCCCGATTCCCCCGATCATTTTAAAATCGTTGACGAGAACAATGGCTTATTGTGGTCGGATTGGATTAGTCAGGGAAAAAAGATAAAACTTGTTCATAGCAATGCCAATGCACAAGTTTGTTTTGTAAAATACTATAAACCAGAGTTTTCACCTGCCAAAGCACCATTTGCGGAAAGTGGGTATCTGGAGAATCCTGAAATCAAGCCCTTCGATGTTTTTCAGGTAGCACTTCAAAATGGAGAAAGCTTTGTGATTCAGTTGCCCGGACAGGGAACCTATGTAATTCAGTCCACTCAGGAGTCTGAAACCGGAAAAACAATCACGCAATTTTACACAGGCTTCCCTCAAATTGCTTCCGATGCACAAAAAGTTTTTGCCCTTCGCTATCTCACTCCCCAAAAGGAGTTTGTGCTGATGTTACAAGATACAGCGGCCAATACCCTCAAAGAATTCTGGTTTTTCGAAGGCCGGAAAAAAGAGCGCAGCCAGGAAATGATGTCAACCTATTACTCGAGAATGCAACGGGCCAATACGCTGTTTACCACCTACAAAGAAGGCTGGAAAACCGACCGGGGGATGATTTTTATGGTCTATGGTCCGCCCGATGGAGTTTATTATCAAGAGAATCAGGAAGTTTGGGAATATGGAAACAATGCCGATTATAACGATTTGAAATTCGTTTTCACCAAAACCAGCAATCAGTTTTATAGCAACGAATACTATTTGGAAAGAAGCTACGAGTATAAAAAATCGTGGCATAAAGTGGTCGAAAACTGGCGGAATCAATAAATGCTGCTAGCCATACTGCTTTGTACTTTAAAGAAAAAAAAATAACCACATAGAAACAAAGAACACATAGAGAAAACAACTATGTGCCCAATGTGCCTAAAATAGAAATTCTTTGTGTCTTATGTGCCTATGTGGTTAAAAATAAAAATTCTTTGTGTCCTATGTGCCTATGTGGTTAAAAATAAAAATTCTTTGTGCCCTAAGTGCCTGTGTGGTTAAAAATAAAAAGTCTTTGTGCACTATGTGCCTATGTGGTTAAAAATAAAAATTCTTTGTGCCCTATGTGCCTATGTGTTTAAAAAAAAGAAAGTACCATGACTCCCATGTACCAATGTGGTAAAAAAAATAAAACACCATTCAGAATTTCACAGAACAATTTTTCATAAATTTGGGAATAAACTTATTCAATTCAACCCCTGTCATGAAAAGCTTCCACGAAATTGTAAAACTCGGTTATTGTAGCACCGAAGATGCTTTAAAAATCTACGATGATTTAGACACTGTGGATTCCGTTTTTATGATTGGACGATGGAGAGGCAGTTCCTTTAAAACCGGAGCAACCTTAGACGGGTTATTGGAAGAAAGCGGCTGGTTTGGAAAAGAGTTTATCGATACCGAAACGGTACATCCGCTTTTGTATTTTAAAAGAGACGGAAAGACCACCTTTGCACTGAACCCTTTCTATGCCACTTTTAAATATAAAAAACTGCTTTTGTTTGCCAAAAAGAACAGCAGCTTGTTAAAAGGATTTATTTTGCTCATTCGCGGTTTTGTTTCCACAAGCAATCCCACAGCGCGACTCAGAATGGTGGAGCATAGGGGCAAAGTAAGTGCAGCCATGGTTTACGACGAAAAAGCCATCATCGATAGTTTTAGAAAAGTTGACGAGAACACCCTTTTGGGATACATGGATTCCCGCGACCTTCCCGAGCACTTTTTCTTTGTATTAACGAGAGTAACATCAAAATAGATTTATGAGCAAAATAGTTTTAATAACCGGTGGATCAGGCGGATTGGGATATAAAATTTCATCCTATTTTGCCAGGAGTGGATATCATATTTTATGGGTTGCGGTGAGCGAGATTGAAATTGCAGAAGCCAAAAAGAGACTTCTTACAGAAATTCCCACTACCCAAATCGACTCGTTGGCGGTGGATTTATCATCAACTGAAGGTGCACAAACAGTTTTCAATTGGGTGCAAAAAAACAATTGGCAGATAGATGTACTCATTAACAATGCAGGTTTTGGAAGTTTCGGATTTTTTCATGAAGCCAATATTGAGAAGGAGCTTGGAATGATACATCTCAATGTGCTCAATTTGTTCAAGATGACCCATTTGTTTCTTCCCGAAATGCAGAAACGAAACGCAGGAACCATCATCAATATCAGCTCCAATTCATCCTTTATTCCGCTACCCAAAATGCTCACTTACTCGTCGACCAAGGCTTTTGTCACCCATTTTAGCAAGGGATTGCGCGAAGAAATGAAGATTCAAAAATCAAAAATCAGAGTCATTACCGTTTGTCCGGCAGCCATCAAAGACACCATGTTTAAAACCAGCGGAAATATGGAAAAGGTAAAAACCTTCGAAGGCCTTGCCACCACCACTTCCTCCGAGGTAGCTCAGGATGTTTGGAGAGCTTTTATCGGTAAAAGCGATTTTATGGTAAGCGGCAGAAGAATGAGATTTCTCTATTACTTTTATCCCATCATACCCTATCGTCTCCTTCAGTTTATTGCTCGGATGGAGCTGAAAGAAGGGAATTGATGCCGTTTGCAAAATAAGAGAAAAAATTGGAAATGACATTGTTATCAATTAGTTATTGTCCCATTCTTTGCGCATTTGTTGGGTATGGTCATTAAAACTTTTGGCATCTTCTTTAGAAAAAGCGCCTTTGTATTTATCAGATATTTTTTTCGGATTATGTTTTTTTTCAGAAACCAAGCCCTCTTGTTTTTTAAATACAATAAGCTCTAATTCCTGACCTATATAATCTTCGGGAAATTCCAAAGCCACGCAAAAGCTGCTTTGTGTGGGGGTTATAAATGTTCGTATCATATCAATTTTTTATTTTTAGAAATTTACTTGTAAAGCGGTTATTCGAAACTGCCATATCAATAATAGCATAGATATGGCTTTTTTGTTTGTCTTCCAGCTCATCAATAATTTTTATTTTTTCAACTAAAGTTTTATCAAAGCTGTCAATCGTAACAGATGCTTCCTTTTTAAAGAAATCTTCCACATTAACTTTCAAAGCCTTAGCAATTTTTTCTAATGAGGAAAGAGAAGGCTCTACTTTATTGGTTTCAATTCTTGAATATTGACCTCTATCCATATCCGCCACAAAAGCCACTTCTTTTTGGGAAAGTTCCCTATATTCTCTCATTTTTTTTATCTGATCCCCAAGAGTTACCATATTGATTGTATTTACAACTACAAAACTATTAAAATTAGGCTCTAAAACAACATAAATGTAACTATTTAATAATTATTGTGCAGTTTAATACAATCCACAGAACTTCAACAAACCAATCAGAGTCCATTAAAGTACCAGTCTTCTTCGTGTCTTTAAAGTCATAACAATTCGGATAACTCCTTGTAATGAGTGTCAACTATTGGCGGAACCAGTAATTTATCCCCAATACTATTCAAATTCTCATCACAACTCCCCCAATCTTTCCAGCATAAAAACTTACCAACACGCCATATTTTATTCCTGCTACTACATTTGACGTATTTTTTAGGTATGGCTTGTCAAATACGAATACTGATTTCATAAAAAATACTAAATTTGCCGTTTTTGATAGATTTAAACGATGAAAATACTGATTGGTAAAACCCCACTTGATATACACTCCTTTAAGGAAATAGTTTTAAACAAAAAGAAACTCGAAATTGCTCCCGAAGGCAAAGAAAGAGTGAAACTGAGCTACGATTTTCTTAAAGAATTCTCCTCCGATAAAGTAATTTACGGCATCAATACTGGTTTTGGCCCCATGGCTCAATACCGTATCGATAATACCGATTTAAAGCAACTTCAATACAATCTTATCAGAAGCCATGCTGCCGGAAGTGGCCAAATTCTTGATAATATGTACGTTAGAGCTACCATGCTCGCACGTTTAAACACCCTGCTGCTGGGTTATAGTGGGGTTCATGTGGAAGTGGTTGAACAATTGGCAGCTTTCCTCAATCACGAAATCTATCCCATCATTCCCGAACATGGGGGAGTAGGTGCCAGCGGCGATTTGGTTCAATTGGCTCATTTAGCTCTCGGACTCATTGGCGAAGGAGAATGTATGTTCAATGGAACACGGCAATTAACCGCCGATGTTTTAACACAAACAGGCCTTAAACCCATCGGAATCCACATTCGCGAAGGATTGGCACTCATAAATGGAACCAGCACCATGACCGGAATCGGTTTGGTAAACCTGTTGAATTCCAGAAAATTATATGCATGGGCTGTGTATGCCAGCAGTATGATTAATCAATTGGTAGAAAGCTACGACGACCATATCTCAGAGCCCTTAAATGTGGTGAAGAAGCATCAGGGACAAAATACCACAGCTGCACATATGCGTTCAATGCTTGTTGACAGCCAATTGCTGAAAAAACGCGAGGATAAACTCTTTAAAGGAGTCAATGGTACCAAAGTCTTTTCAGAAAAAGTTCAGGAGTACTATTCTTTGCGATGCGTGCCACAGATTCTTGGCCCGGTTTTAGAAACCATCGACAACAGCTGCAAAATTCTCATAGAAGAAATTAATTCGGCCAACGACAATCCCATCATCGACAGGGTAAATCAAAATGTATTTCACGGTGGAAATTTCCACGGAGATTATGTTTCGTTCGAAATGGATAAGCTCAAAATGGCCATCACCAAGCTCTCCATGCTCATGGAGCGTCAGCTCAACTTTCTCATGAACAACAAGCTCAACGAGAAACTTCCCCCTTTCGTAAATCTTGGGGTTTTGGGCCTAAATCTAGGAATTCAGGGCATGCAGTTTACTGCTACCAGCACCGTAGCCGAAAATCAGGTTTTGAGCAATTCCATGTATGTTCACAGCATACCCAATAATAATGACAATCAAGATATTGTGAGTATGGGTTCCAACTCGGCGCTCATGGCTGCACGGGTGATTCAAAATAGCTTTGAAGTGATTTCTATTCATATTATCGCCATCCTTCAAGCGGTTGACTACCTAAAAGTTACCGATAAATTGTCGCAAAAAACAAGAGATGTTTTTGACGATTTAAGAGAAATTGTTCCCATATTTGTCGACGATCATATCATGTATCCGGATATTCAAAATGTGAAGAATTATCTGATTAACAAACCCGTTGAAATTTAGCCTATGGATCAAATTTACGCTTTAGTCACAGGTGGATCAAGAGGAATTGGAAGAGCCATTGCTATGAAGCTGGCCTCTGCCGGTTATCACGTTATTATCAATTACAAATCGAATGTGGAGGAAGCCACCAAAACCCTCGAAGACATCCGTTTATCGGGCGGTCATGCTGAGCTTTTGCCCTTCGATGTGGCCGATTTAAATGCTGTAACTGCAGCCTTGGATAGTTGGCATGAACAAAACCCTGATTCATTTATCCAAATATTGGTAAACAACAGCGGAATCAGAAAAGATGCCCTGCTTTTGTGGATGAAAGATGAAGAGTGGAACGATGTTCTCAATACCAACCTCAACAGCTTCTTCTATGTTACCCGTTATTTGATTAAAAATATGCTTCTGAAGAAGAAAGGACGCATTATTAATATGGTGTCGCTCAGCGGATTAAAAGGACTTCCGGGGCAAACCAATTATTCCGCAACCAAAGGTGGTTTAATTGCAGCAACCAAAGCATTGGCTCAGGAAGTTGCCCGTAAAAATGTAACCGTAAATGCCGTGGCTCCCGGGTTTATTAAAAGCGATATGACCGCCGATTTAGACGAACAGGAACATAAAAAACTAATCCCGATGCACCGCTTCGGAAATCCCGAAGAAGTAGCCGATTTGGTGGAATTTCTCGCATCAGCCAAATCGTCCTACATCACTGGACAGGTGATTTCAATCAATGGGGGATTGTATACTTAATATTCTACACTACTATGAATCAACGCGTTGTAATAACAGGAATGGGAATCTACAGCACCATCGGACTCAATATCGATGAAGTGCGTGAATCTCTTTATTTAGGGAAATCGGGAATTCGTTTCGACCAGGCCCGAATAGATTTTGGTTATCGGAGTGGCTTATGTGGCTTTGTTCCCGAGCCCCAGCTCAAAGGAAAAATTGACCGCCGCATGCGTGTCGGTTTGGCCGAACATGGAGCCTACGCCTTTGTAGCTACCGAAGAAGCATTGGCCATGGCCGGTGTTACAGAAGACTTTTTAGAGAAAAATGAAGTTGGAATTCTCTATGGAAACGACAGCTCCAGCAAAGCGGTGGTTGAAAGCATCGATGCCCTTCGCGACAAAAAAGACACCAGCCTCATTGGTTCAGGTTTCATTTTTCAATCGATGAACAGCACCGTGAGCATGAATCTGTCGGTCATTTATAAGCTACGAGGAATCAATACCACCATCAGCGGAGCTTGTGCCAGCAGTTCTCATGCCATTGGTTTGGCTCATTTGCTCATTAAAAACGGGTTGCAAAAAATGGTGATTTGCGGAGGTGCTCAGGAACTGAATCTTTACGCCATGGGCAGTTTCGATGGTTTGGGAGCTTTTTCGGGTCGAAATTCAGATCCTACCAAAGCCTGCCGCCCCTTTGATAAAAACCGCGATGGACTCGTTCCCAGCGGAGGTGCCGCAACCCTTGTTATTGAAAGTCTGGAGTCGGCCCTGGAACGCGGAGCCACAATTCTCGGTGAAATTAAAGGCTATGGATTCTCCAGCGATGGAAGTCATATAAGCCAGCCCAATGTGGATGGGCCCAGCCGCGCCATTAGAATGGCACTGGAACAAAGTGGATTGAGTGCTTCTCAGATTGACTATGTGAATGCCCACGCCACCTCAACGCCCATTGGCGATGCCAACGAAGCCCAAGCCATTTACGGGGTGTTTGGAAACAGAGTTCCCGTGAGTTCCACCAAAAGTATGACAGGTCACGAAATGTGGATGGGGGGAGCCAGCGAAGCCATTTATTCCATCATTATGATGCAAAACGATTTTTTGGCGCCAAACTTAAACTTCGAAGATCCTGATGATTTTACATCTCTTATTCAGATAGTTACAGAGACTCGACAAGCAAAAATTGAAAGATTTTTATCAAATTCCTTTGGGTTTGGAGGCACAAATTCTTCACTTATTATCGAAAAATTCAGGAAATAGAAAATTTCGGTTTTTCAAAACTCTAATTTTTATTAAATTTGCCACTCAATTAATACAACGAACTAATGACTAAAGCCGATATTATTCTAAAAGTGAATGGATTTCTTGTGGATGAATTTGAGCTGGATGCCGATGCACTTGTACCCGAAGCCACCTGGAAAGAAATAGGTATTGATAGCCTTGATTTTGTCGACATTATCGTTGTTATTGAAAATGTATTTGGGCTTGTCATCAAAGGCGATGATATGGTGGGGGTGAAGACATTACAACAATTCTACGACTTTATCGAAAACCGTCTAAACGCTTAACTCCATGTCTTCCTGGCAGGGAAAAACCAGAGGAACACCCCTCGGATACCGGATTTTCATTTTTCTCATCAAAAACTTTGGCATTTCTTCAGCCTATTTGCTATTGTATTTTGTAAGTTTTTATTTCGTCTTTTTTGGCAATAAAAAATCCCAAAAATTCTTCTATGATACCATCCTGGGCCAAAAAGGAAAAGAAGCTTTCATGAGTCGCTTTCGGAACAATTTTCGGTTTGGGCAGGTGCTCATCGATAAAGTGGCCGCTTTTGCCGGACAGGGTTCGCTATTTAGCTTTGATTTCGATGGGGAAGAACACCTCAGAAATTTGAAAGATGGCGGATTTCTCATTGGTGCCCACATGGGAAACTGGGAGATTGCCGGAGAGTTGCTTAAACGTCTTGAAACACCTGTCAATATAGTCATGGTGCAAAACGAGCATGCGGGTATTAAAGAGTTGCTCAACGAGGTGGAGAGCCAAAAAACAATGAAAATAATCTGGCTCAGCGATGATATGAGCCATGTTTTGGCCATCAAACAAGCCATTGAAAGGAAGGAGCTGGTTGTGATTCACGGCGACAGATTTATGGAAGGCGCACCTTTTATCAGCAAGAAATTTCTAAACAAGGAAGCCAAATTTCCCTACGGACCTTTTTATCTGGCCGCACGATTCAACAAGCCAGTTTGCTTCACCTTTGCTTTTAAAGAGACCAATACCCACTATCACTTCTATTCCACTCCGGGCAAGCGGTATCCCGCCATTAAAAATGTGAGCCAAAGAGCCGAAATAACAGAAATGATTCTCGACGATTACCTTGTGGAGCTTGAGAAAATGACGATGAAATATCCTCATCAATGGTTCAATTTCTATGATTTTTGGGAGGAAGAAAAATATTTGAATTAATTCAAAACACTATTTTGCATGGAAACGAAAAAAGTACTCATAGCCTATTACAGCCAATCTGGTCAAATGCGTGAAATCATCGATCAGTTTATCTCACCATTTCGCCATGATGTGACTTATAAATTCTTCTTTCACGAAATAAAACCCGTGAAAGAATTTCCTTTCCCCTGGACCAGCCGCCAGTTTTTCGATGTTTTTCCCGAATCTGTTACTGAAGTGGGTTGTGAGCTTCAGCCAATCCCCAATGATCTAAAACAGAGTTACGATTTGATTATTATTGGCTTGCAGGTTTGGTATTTATCGCCCTCTATTCCAATCACTGCTTTTCTAAAAAGCGAAGATTTTAAAGAACTTGCCAATCAAACTCCGGTCATCACCCTCAATGGATGCCGCAATATGTGGTTTATGGCTCAAAGAAGTATAAGAGGCTTTATGGATGCTGCCCAGGCCAACTATGTGGGGCATTTGGTATGGTTCGATAAGGTGAATAATCTGGTGAGTGTTATCACAATCATGCATTGGGCTTTCACGGCACGAAAAGATAAAAAATGGGGAATTTTGCCCAGGCCGGGGGTAAAAGACGAGGATATTGCCAAAGGCAAAGTCTTTGGGGGTACTTTGAAGATGTTTTGGGAGTTGGACAAGCTCGATGAGCTACAGGATGAATATATTAAACTGGGCGGCGTACAAGTGCTTCCCCATCTCATGAGTATGGAGCACAAGGCCAAGCGCATATTTAAAATCTGGACACGCCTTTCATTGAAACAGGGAGGCCCCGGAACCCCTAAAAGAGACGCTGTTTTGGTAGCATTTAAGTACTATTTACTCTTTATGATTTACTTTTTATCGCCCATTGCTACCCTGGTGTTTTATCTTACCTATCCATTGTTTTATAGCCGAATAAAACGAAATATTGCTTATTATCAATCAGTTAAATGATGTTTTTTGAGATTTAACAGCCGGGTATTTTTGAACTTAAACTCAATGTTAATTTGTTAAAAAATTAGCAGGATTTTATATATTTGCAGGCTGCAACAAAATTTAAACAAGTGAATCACGTATATATAACGGCTTTATCTAAATTTTTACCAAATGAACCCATTTCCAACGATGAGATGGAGGAATATCTGGGCTATATAGCGGGTGCTCCGAGTAAATCGAGAGGCATCATACTACGTCACAATAAAATAAAAACCAGGTATTATGCCATGGATAAAAGTGGCAAAAGCACCCATTCCAATGCGCAGCTTTGTGCTGTGGCTATCCGCGGATTGGAGAGCGAATCCTTTAATCTGGAAGACATGGAGCTATTGGCCGGTGGAACTACTTCTCCGGATTTAATGGTGCCTTCACACACTACCATGGTGCAGGGTGAATTGGGCGGGAAAGATGGTGTAGAGTTAATATCCGCTGCCGGAAGTTGCAATGCCGGAATGCAAGCTCTTAAATACGGCTGGATGAGCGTAGCCCTGGGAAACACAAAAAATGCTGTCACCTTTGGCTCAGAAAAACTTTCCACCTGGATGCATGCAAAAAATTTCTCCAAAGAAAGTGAGAACTGGCAGGATTTAGAGAAAAAACCTATACTTGGCTTCGAAAAAGACTTCCTTCGCTGGATGCTCTCTGATGGTGCTGCAGCCGCTTTATTGGAAAATAAGCCCAATTCCGAGGGAATTTCACTTCGTATTGAATGGGTCGACATAAAAAGCTACGCCAATGAGCTGGAAACCTGTATGTATGCAGGTGGTCAAAAACAACCTGACGGAACAGTTACACCATGGCGCGATATAAACCCCGTCGATTTAATGGAGCACAGTGTATTTGCTCTCAGGCAGGATGTGAAACTCCTTGGCGAGAATATCATTAGAAGGGGAGGCGAATTTATGATGGAAATTTTCAAAAGAAGGGACATTAATCCCGACCAATTGGATTATTTCCTTCCGCATTTATCTTCGGAATTTTTTAGAGACCAGATTATCAATATCTTCAAAGAATATAATGTTTCTATTCCGCAGGAAAAATGGTTCACCAATCTCACCCGTTTGGGCAATGTGGGCTCTGCCAGTGCATTTTTTATGATGGAAGAATTATTTCACAGTGGCCGACTCAAAAAAGGTGAAAAAATCCTGCTCATGGTGCCCGAAAGTGCCCGGTTTAGCTACACTTTTGCGCTTCTAACCGTGGTTTAACCTGTATTATTTACAAACAAATAATTTGGTGACCTACCTATGATTTCTGGCGTTGAGAACATAAAAAAATTCCTTCCACAAAGAGAGCCCATGATTATGGTTGACACTCTTTTGGGACATGTGGATGGCGCTACAAAAAGTTCATTTCTCATAGCCGAAGACAATGTTTTTGTTTCTCAAAACCGCTTTACGGAGGCTGGATTGCTCGAAAATATGGCCCAAACGGCTGCCTTAGGCAAAGGCTATGAATGCAGCGAAAAAAACGAAAATCCACCGCTGGGCTTTATCGGAGCTGTGAAAGGGCTGTATATTAACAGATTACCCAAAGTAAACGATATCATCGAAACTCAAATTACTCCCAAACACGAGGTGCTCAATGCCTCTATTGTCGATGCTGTAGTTTCGCTGAATGGTGAAATGATAGCGGGGTGCGAGTTAAAAATATTTATTAATCCACAAATTAACGAGTCATGAAGAAGAATGAAGTTCCCCAGGACGACGCCAATATGCTCGAAGGCAAACTCAGAGAACCTTGCTATGCTGTGGACGAGGATGGAAAATATACCACTGTTCGCAGTGTGGGTTGGGAACCCAAAAATATTGTGATGCAGCATGCCTGGGATGCCGTTCACGAGAAAGTGGAAGCAGTGAAGCAACAGGTTATCAGGAAAGAGCTGAGTCCTATTGCCTATTATATGGAAAAACAACTTATGGATATTGGAGTTTTGGCGGGTTATACCGGATTTTTTCGCTGGACAGTAAAGCGTCATCTCAAATATAAAAACTTCATCACTCTCAGCGATTCTAAGCTTGGCAAGTATGCCGAAGCTTTTGAAATCAGTCTCGAAACACTTAAAAAACAGGAGCTACTTTAATGGCCATTCAATTTGAACATAATCAATCGGCCCATTGCGAAAATGGGGTTACCTCCAATCTGCTGAATTTCTATGGCATTCAATTGAGCGAACCCATGATTTTCGGCATTGGCTCCGGATTGTTTTTCTCACATATGCCCTTTGTAAAAGTCAACGGCATTCCGGTGACTTCCTTCAGACCTTTGCCCGGTGTTATTTTTAAAAGAGCAGCCCACAGATTGGGTTTTACGGTGAAACGCGAAAAATTTCGCTCCCCCGAAAAGGCCATGAAAGCCCTCGATGCTCTCATCGAAAAAAATATTCCTGTGGGAATGTTGGTGGGTGTTTATCACTTAACCTATTTCCCCGCTCCTTATCGTTTCCATTTCAATGCCCACAATTTGGTGGTTTATGGCAAACAAGGTGATACTTATCTCATCAGCGATCCGGTGATGGAAGATTATACCACGCTAACATCCAAAGAGTTGGAAAAAGTTAGATATGCCAAAGGCGTTTTTGCCCCCAAAGGACATATGTATTGGGCCGATAAAATTCCAGCAGAAATGCAGTTAAAATCGGCCATTGTTCAGGGAATTAAACATACCGCCAAAGATATGCTTGGCATTCCCATTCCCATGTTTGGAGTGAAAGGCATCAGATATCTCGCAAAAAAAGTTAGAAACTATCCTTCGAGTCTCGGAAAAGCAAAAGCTTCGCAGTGGTTGGGACAAATAGTTAGAGCCCAGGAAGAAATAGGTACTGGGGGAGCTGGTTTTCGCTTCATGTATGCTGCTTTTCTTCAGGAAGCCAGCGAAATTCTTCAGCAGGAATGGTTAAAGAAAGCCGCCGATGATTTTACCGAAATTGGCGACCTGTGGCGAAATTTTGCGGTGGAAACTGCCCGAATTGTCAAGGACAGAAGCAAAAACGAAGACAGCTATAATCAGGCGGCTGACCTTCTTATAGAAATAGCCCGTCGCGAAGAGCTGGTTTTCAGGCAATTAAAAAATATTAAACTCTAATCAAATGGCAGTTACATTGAAGGCTCAAACCGAGATTAGGGTTCGTTTTAACGAAGTGGACAGTCTGCGAATAGCCTGGCACGGACATTATGTGAAATATCTGGAAGAAGCCCGCGAAGCTTTTGGACAAAAATACGAAATGGGCTATCTTGATATTGAAAAACACGGCTTCGCAAGCCCCATTGTAAAGGTCGATATCGACTATAAACAGCAACTTCGCTATGGCGATGTGGTGATTGCCGAAGCGCAATATGTGGATACGCCGGCTGCCAAGCTTATCTTTCAATACACGTTGTGGCGAAAATCGGATATGGTGGTGGTGGCCAAAGCCAAAACCATTCAGGTTTTTCTCGATTTGGAGAGCCTTCAGTTGGTTCTAAACCAACCTGAGTTTGGTCTCGAGTGGAAAAGAAAATGGGGAATCATTGAATAAAAATGAATAGTTGTAATAATAGCTAATTAGCATAAAATCAATAAATTGAATCATAAAGCCTACATAGTCGCCGATGCCATGATAACTTCTCTTGCCTTTGGTTCGCAAAAGAACATGGAAGCCTTGTATGCCGGCAATACTGGTTTGGCCACCATCAACGATAGTCAGCTATACCCTGAGCCATTTATGGGTGGACGAATCGACGACAAAGCCATCAACCGTTGCTTCGATAACAATGCCGACTTTAACAAGCTTGGCAGCGATTTTGAATTTACCCGCTTCGAGAAAATGGCCATCATTTCAATGGCTGGAGTTTACCGTCAAACGGAATTTCCCCTTGACGAAAAAACCTTATTCATTCTCTCAACCACCAAAGGAAATATCGATTTGCTGGAGCCCGAAAAGCTGAAGAAATGGGGGAAAGAAAGAACCATGTTGTGGAAAACTGCCGAAATCATCAGCAATTTCTGGGGATTTAAAAACAGTCCGCGGGTTCTGTCGAATGCTTGTGTTTCGGGGGTTGAAGCCATTTATATAGCTTCGGGTCTTATTAAACAAGGCGTTTACGAGAATGTAATAGTGGTGGGAGCCGATATGCTCACCGAGTTTGTTATCAGCGGTTTTATGTCGTTTCAATCATTAAGCCCTCAGGTTTGCCGCCCCTTCGATCAGGATCGCAATGGTTTGAATCTGGGCGAAGCTGCAGGATGCATTTTCCTCTCGTCGAACAAAAGTCTGTTGAGTGCTAACCAGCCCGAAATCGAGATTCTAGGCGGAGGTTCCAGCAACGATGCCAACCATATTTCCGGCCCCAGCCGCACGGGCGATGGTCAGTTTTTTGCCATCAGTGCTGCGCTGAACGAGGCCGGTATCGAAGCAAAGGAAATAGATTATATCTCGGCACACGGTACCGCAACCCCCTATAATGACGAAATGGAAAGCAAGGCTTTGAATTTGGCTGGGCTCCAGGAAAAACCGGTGAATTCGGTAAAAGCCTATCTGGGTCATACCCTGGGAGCTGCCGGTGTGGTGGAGTCAATCATTGCCATCAGAAACCTTCGCGACCAAAAAATATTGAAGTCGTTGGGCTACGAAAATCACGGCGTTCCGTTGCCACTCCAAGTGGTGAAAGAAACCCGCAACTGGCCCATTCAAAATGTGTTGAAAACTGCCAGCGGCTTTGGAGGTTGCAATGCAGCCGTCATTTTCCGCTTTAACAGAAAGAAATAGTACTATGGCGCCCTCAATAAAACATATCTACATCGCTCATTCTTGCCTTTTTATAAATGGCGAGCTTGTTTTAAAGGCCGAAAATCCTATTTTTGTCAAGTTTTTAAAGGAAATCTACAATTTTGCTGAAGTTAAATATCCAAAGTATTTTAAAATGGATGGGCTCAGCAAATTGGGTTTTTTGGCGGCAGAAGTTCTTTTACAAAATATTGCAATTTCCGGCACCGCTGAGAAACAGGGAATTGTGCTCGAAAACAGGGCATCCACCTGGCTCATTGATATGCAACATCAGGAAACCATCAACGACCGGGGAAACTATTTTCCGAGTCCGGCCAATTTCGTTTACACGCTTCCCAATGTGATGACCGGAGAAATCTGCATCCGCCTTGGCTTTAAAGGTGAAAATGCGGTTTTCGTAAACAGCGGATTCGACCCAATTTTTGTGGTCAATTATATAAAATCGCTTTTCGCAGCCAATAAAGCCGACTTCATGTTGGGTGGTTTTGTGGATGCCGATGATGAATATTATGATGCGTTTATGTTTTATGCCGACAGAGAAAATCAGGAACTGCTTAGTGGTGAGGAAATGGCAACTATTTATCAGCAATTAAAACAAAAGGCACAGGAAATAAATTATTAAACCCATATAAAACTAAATAGTTATGGAAAAATTAATTCAGGATTTAAAAGTTGAAATTATAGAAGCGTTGAACTTAGAGGATATGACTCCCGAAGATATCGATGAGAATATGCCTTTGTTTGGCGATGGTCTCGGACTCGATTCTATTGATGCTCTGGAGCTTATAGTTCTTTTGGAGAAAAATTACGGAATCAAAATCGAAGATCCCAAAAAAGGAAAAGATATTTTCTTCTCCGTAAAAACCATGGCAGAATTCATCACTGCAAACCAAAAATAAACCGACGACATGACAGAGCGGATTGCGGTTACAGGAATTGGGGTCATTAGTGCCTTGGGATTGAGTGCAAAAGAGAATTTCAAGGCGCTCATGGAAGGTAAAACAGGTATTGGGGACATGCAGCTCCTCGATAGCCTTCACCGTGATTTTCCTGTGGCCGAAGTCAAACTGACCGACCAGCAGCTTGCCGATGGGCTGGGAGTGAAGTATCATAACAAGCTCACCCGTACCGCGTTAATGGCCATGTGGGCAGCGCAGGAAGCCTGGAAAGATTCGCAAAGCATCTCCACCGAAAAAGTGGGTTTGATTTCGGCAACCACCGTGGCCGGAATGAGAACTTCGGAAAAGCATTATGTTGATTTTCAAAACAATGGGGGCGATAGCTTTTTTATCGATACCCACGATGCCGGCGACCATGCCGAAAAAGTAGCCGATTTCTTAGGAATCAAAGATTTTATCACCACCATTAGCACCGCCTGTTCCAGCTCGGCAAACTCTGTTATGCTGGCCAGCAGGATGTTGCGGGCGAAAAAATTAGACAAGGTCATAGCGGGTGGGGTGGATGCTTTGTCGCTGTTTACACTGAATGGCTTCAATTCGCTCATGATACTCGACAAGACCAATTGCCGCAGTTTCGATGAAACGAGAGCCGGATTGAATCTGGGGGAAGCCGCCGCCTTTTTGGTTTTGGAACGCGAAAGCGATTTAACCCCCGAATCGAAGGTTTATGCCTGGGTTTCCGGTTTTGCCAATGCCAACGATGCCTACCATCAAACCGCCAGTTCTCCCGATGGAAACGGAGCCACCTTAGCCATGGAAAAAGCTTTGAAGATGGCCGGATTGAAACCGATGGATATCGACTATATCAACGCCCACGGAACTGCCACCATGAACAATGACCTTTCGGAAGGATTGGCCATCATGCGCATTTTTGGTGATAATATTCCGCCGGTTAGTTCCACCAAACCCTTTACAGGTCACGCGCTGGCAGCTGCCGGAGCCATCGAAGCTGTTTTTGTGAGTATGGCACTCCGCGAAGGTGTTATCTATCCCAACCTGAATTTCAAAAACCAAATGCCTGAGCTGAGTTTCAAGCCTCAAACAGAACTTCTCCATAAACCCCTGAAACATGTACTTTCCAATTCGTTTGGTTTTGGGGGAAACAATTCAACATTAATTTTTTCAAGAGACTAAATTATGAAGGTATATATCAACGGAATTGGTCTTGTTTCTCCACAGGAAACTATTGACAATCAAAGATTTCTTGAAAATATTGTTGAATTGCAGGCAGAATATTTTCCCATCATCGAGCCACCCTATAAAGATTTTATCGACCCCAAAGAATTGCGGAGAATGAGCAAAATCATCCGCAATGGAATCGTGGCAGCCAAAATTGCTTTGGCCGAAAGTAGAATGGAAAATCCCGATGCCATATTAACCGGAACGGGCCTTGGTTGTGCCATTGACACCGAGAAGTTTCTCACTTCCATGGTAGAGAACAAGGAATCTATGCTCACCCCCACAAGCTTTATCCAAAGCACCCACAACACGTTGGGCGGAAGCATTGCCATTGGCCTGGGATGTCATAATTACAATATGACCTACGTTCACAGGGGATTTAGCTTCGAAACAGCTTTGATTGATGCCATGCTTATGATTCAAAGCGGAGAAATTGGCAATGCATTGGTGGGTGCTTTCGACGAAATGACCGACATGCACAACAAGCTCATTCGCAGCACGCCCATGTACAACCCCCAAACAGGCGCTGTTCCCGGACAAGCCACAGGTTTTTTTGGGCTGGATGTGATTCAAAGCGAAAACAGCTATGGTCAGCTTCTCGATTTGAAAACACTTTATAATCCCGAACTTGCCACTATTGAATCTGAAATAGATTCTTTGTTGAAGGCCCACGGAGCAGATGCAGCCAAAACGGTGGTTTTGATGGGATATAATGGGCTGGAAGTCGAAAAGCTTGTCTACGATCATATTAAAAATCAGTTGTTTACCAATTCCGCCATCGGACATTTTAAACATCTTTGCGGAGAGTTTTACACAGCCACTGGATTCGCCTTTTGGATAGCCGTTCAAATTCTTAAAAAACAAAGCGTTCCGCAGGCAATTATTTATTCGGGCCTTGTTCCTGAATCCATCGAACATGTGTTGATTTACAATCAGTTTCAACAAATAGAGCATAGTTTAATCCTGTTGGGGAAATGCTAAAATTCAGCTTTTTAAATAAAGTATTCCTGGCCATTTTTGTTGTTTTTTCATTACTCTGGGCCTTCAAAATCGCACCTTTCTATTTTTTGTTTTTTCCGCTGTTTGTTTATTTGGGTTTTCTTGTTTGGGGCTCTGCTGAAATCTCCCTGAATTTCTATTTCGATTCCATTCATCGCCTGAAATCCAAACAACATGTCCTTCTTACCTTCGACGATGGCCCGCATCCCGTTTATACGCGGCAAATACTCGATTTGCTCGACGACTACGATGTCAAATCTATTTTCTTTGTCATGGGAAATCAGGCCAAAGAACATGCCGGGTTGCTTAAGGAAATAGTTAGAAGGGGCCATTTGATTGGAAATCACACTTACTTTCATTCCGTTATGTTCGATTTATTTCCGCTGAGGCGAATGAAATACGAAATTGAAAAAACAAATCAGGTCATCGAAAAAATTACCGGACAAAAGCCCGTATATTTTCGCCCCCCATTTGGCATAACCAATCCACGATTGGCCCGCGCTATAAAGCAAACTGGCATGATATCTGTTGGTTGGAGCTTTCGTAGCTTCGACGGCGGAAAACGGTCCAATGAAAAGATTATGAGTCAATTGACAAAAAAAATTAGCGGGGGAGAGATTGTACTTTTTCACGATAACAGAGCACGAACAGTGGAGCTTTTGAAGACTGCGCTGCCGTTTCTGTCGCGGCGGTTCGAGTTGAACCATAACAATTTAAATAAAGAAATACGTCATGAGTAAGAAAAGGTGGATTGCAGGATTGGTTTTGTTGGTCTTTGGAGGCAGTTTGTTTGCCCAGAACAACAATACGCTGACCGTCAAAATTGAAAATATACAGCTTCAACAGGGCGAGATATTTGTCACACTCACCAGCGATTCCACCCAGTTTCCTGGAATGCAGTTCGACGAGAAATTCTTCAAACGCAAAAAAGTAGAAGCCAAAACCATGACCATCACCTATCAGGGGCTGCCCGATGGAAATTATGCCTTTGCAGTTTTTCAGGATCTCGATGGCAACGACAGCATGGATTATAAGAAATTTGGGATTCCCGCCGAGCCCTTCGCCTTTAGCAATAATGCCTTGCGAAAATTTGGCCCACCGCATTTTAAACAAGCCAAATTTCTTGTAAAAGGGGGTAAAAATCAGGAACATACCGTTCAAATGGTTTATCAGAAACCAAAAGGCAATACAGGCAACAAGCAATAACAGGATTGACTATATTTGCCACTTCACTCAATAAAACCAGGCCATCACTATGAAACTCAATTTCAGCCTAATACTCAGTTTATTTGTCTTTTTTGCGATTATTGATTCATCTCAGGCGCAGCCAAAGCCATTGGCCAATCCCCAGGAAATATTGGCAAAAATCAATGCCCATACTCAGGATATTCACAAGCTTCAGGCCGATTTCGTTCAGGAAAAGCATCTTAGTTTTTTAGAATATCCAGTGGAGTCGGAGGGGAAGTTTTGGTTCAATCAGCCCGACCAAATTCGCTGGGAATACCAAAAGCCCTACAATTACGTCATGATTATGACCAAAGGCCAACTCAAGGTGATTGACGATGGCAACGAGTTTTCCACCGATTTGAGCGCCAACAAGATGTTTGAGCAGCTTAACGGGTTGATTAGCGGAAGCATTCAGGGAAAGCTTTTAGCGGAAGAAAAAAACTATCAGAAAACCTATTTCACCGACGATAAAAATATCATTGTGCGTTTTGTTCCGGTTTCGCCCGAGCTGAAGGCCTATCTCAAGCATATTGAGATATTTTTCGATAAGGCAACCTACGATGTCACACAATTTGTAATGGTGGAGCCGGGGGACGATTTTACACGCATTCGATTCAGTCAACGTAAAATAAATCAGGACTTTAGCCAGGATGTATTTAAATAGCAAAAAGCCCGGTATTCTTAGCGTGATGTGGATTGGACTGCTCTTGGTCACTTCATGTCAGCCTCGCATTTTACGAAATCTGCAGCAAGTCTCGCCAGGTCGGACCACCGAAAAGATTCATTTACTGAATGATAGCCTCACCGAATGGCGATACAGAGCCCATGTGGAAGCCTTTGGCCAGAATATGTCGGGCATCTTTATCCTGAAGAAGTCGGAGACGGGTTACAGAGCTTTTTTAATGACAGATTTTGGATTGAAAGTGCTTGATTTTCTGCTGCTTCCCAATGGAGATTATGAAGTAAATCATATTATGGAACATATGAATTACAAATTTATAAAAGAAAATCTGGCTCAGAATTTAATCATGCTATTGCCTCCAGGCCCTTACGATGAACTCAGGATTTTTTCTACCGATTCCACAGAAATGCTTTACTCCCCTGAGAAAAAAATGATTTATTTTGCAAATCAAAATGCAATATTTAAAGTGGAAAGACTGAACAACAGAAAAAATACAGTGGCAACGGCCCTACAAAAGGACCATGCAGCCATTGAAATTCTGCAGCCAGGCCCGGGGATTTCCATTTTGCTAAAACCATTAAACTGATGCTAAAAGGACAACTCTATTCGCTCGAAACACTGACCCGCGAGAATACTAAAATTCTGGCTACCATCACTTTGAATGCTTCCCACGATATTTTTAAAGGACATTTTCCCGATATTCCGGTACTTCCGGGGGTTACCATGATGCAAATGGTCAAAGAAATTCTCGAAACCGCTTTGAATCGTTCATTACTAATTAATACAGCTGGCCAGCTGAAATTCCTTCAGATGGTAAATCCGCTCATGGTGAAACAGTTGGAATGGGAGATTGACTATACCTTAGTGGACGAGAAAATTCAGGTGAAAGCCCAAATGAAAGCGGGGGAGACCATTTTTTTTAAAATGACAGGAACACTCTCATGAACTCCTTGAACAGCCAGGTATTTGAATTACAACAGAAAATTGAAGAACTCAAGATTCTTGTCCTGCTTCCAACCTACAACAATGCCCCCAAACTCAAAGCCGTTCTCGACGATGTTTTGAGATTTACGAATTCTGTGTTGGTGGTGAATGATGGTTGCACAGACCTAACACCCCAAATTTTGGCTGATTATACTGAAATTCAAACCATTAATCTTGCAAAAAACAGCGGAAAAGGAGTTGCCCTAAAGACGGGCATCGATTGGGCTTTGCAAAAAGGTTATCGGTATGTAATCAGCATGGACAGCGACGGGCAACATAAAGCATCTGATTTACAGGTTTTTGTAGCTTATATTGAAGAGAATCCCGATGTGATGATTATTGGTGCCCGAAATATGGAGCAAACCGAAGGTATCCCTGGCGGAAATAGCTTTGCCAACCGATTCAGCAATTTTTGGTTTCAGTTGGAAACGGGCAAAAAACTCCCCGATACCCAATCGGGTTTCCGATTGTATCCGCTGAAATTCTTTGTGGGGATGAAATTCTTTACCAGTCGCTACGAGTTTGAAATTGAGAGTATTGTACGATTGAGCTGGCGCGGAGTGGCCATGCATTGGGTGCCCATTCAGGTGGAATATCCCGACGACCGAATCACCCATTTTCGCAAGTTTTGGGACTTTTTTCGCATTTCGGTTCTCAATAGCATTCTGGTAATCATTGCGTTATTGTGGATTAAACCCCGCGATTTGTTTCGCCGGCTTGTGAATGGCGAAATAAAAAAGATCATTCTCGAAGAAGTTTTGCGAACCACCGACAGCAATGCCACCTTGGCCAAAAGCATTGGCTTTGGGTTTTTTATGGGCATTTTTCCCGTTTGGGGATTTCAGATGATTGTGGCTGTGGCTCTGGCCATTCCCTTAAAACTCAACAAAGCCGTCACACTCATTGCGGCCAATATTTCCATCCCGCCCATCATTCCGTTTATTCTTTATTTTAGTTTTCTAACCGGCTCACTACTTCTGGGGGGCTCCGCTTTGCCTGAGCTCAGCAGCGATTTGAGTTTTGATGATGTAAAAGACGATCTTTTACGATACTATGTGGGCGCTGTGGTATTGGCGGTAATATCGGGATTGGTCACAGGGTTGGTAAGTTATTTTATGCTTATCAGCATCCGCAAAACGAAGAAATAATTCAGTAAAATTCTATTTGGAAATCGTCCAACAGGATTCTCGCAGTGGCATTTGGGGTTGACAGCCAAAAAGATTCAATTGTCTGAATTATTGTATATGCTTTTGGGCTATATATTATTAATCTGCAAATTAGTATGTAAGGTATTTCTCCGAATAGAAAAAGGAAAATAAAATAGATGAATACTATTTTATTTTCCAACCTTAATCTTTTTAATAAAGGGAATTTATCTGGAGAAACAGCATCTATAAGTTTTAGTATTTGTCATAGTTTCAGTTGATGAATTTTTGCAATCACCATTTCCAACAGTTGTTGCTGTACCACCTGCAATGCCATCATCAGTCCATTCCCAATCATTGGTCATTTGTGCGGTACCACTTCCTGATTTTTGACAAGCGTAGTACCATTCATCCCAGGAACAGATATGTGAGTGCAAATCACCACAAACTTTATTGGCATTCCACCAGTCAGATGCTCCTCTTTCAAACATTTCGATACAAAACTCTTCATTAATTTCAGACCAGTTCCCTGTTGGACAATCTCTCATACTATCTCCAGGTTCTCCTTGAGGTCCGGTTGGTCCTTGAAGACCGTCTTCCACAATTATTTTCCAAGCAGAACCATCCCATATATATGCTTTTCTGGTACCAGGGTCTCTATAAGCATCATTTAAATTTGGCATAGCTGGGGAGGGAAAAATCGTTCCCAACCAATTAATACTAATGCCATTCGACCCTGGAGGGCCTTGTGAACCTTGTGAACCCTGAGGACCCGGGGCACCCTGAGCACCTGGATTTCCCTGAATTCCCTGCGATCCTTGTGGACCCATTGGACCAGTTAGATCCCCAGATGTATAGGAAGTTCCGTCGGTATATGTTATTGTAAAAGTACCATTTCCATTGTCCACTGTTGAAGCAACTCCAACTCCATCGTCACCCTGAGGTCCATCGGGGCCAATAGGTCCTTGTGGGCCGATTGGTCCTTGAGCACCTTGTGAACCAGCAGGTCCTTGCAATCCCGGTGCACCCTGAGGGCCAGCAGCACCAACAGGACCCTGAGGCCCAGTTAAATCAGCTGTTGTGAATGATGAACCATCGGAATAATTTAATGTAAAGGTTCCATCTCCATTGTCAGCTGTTGAAGTAATGCCAATACCTTGAGCGCCTTGTGGACCAACCAAACCTTGTGGGCCAACTGGGCCAACCGGACCAACAGGTCCTTGTGAACCTTGTGGACCAGCCGGGCCTTGCATTCCTTGAGCACCCTGAGGGCCAGCAGCCCCAACAGGTCCTTGTGGACCAGTGAAATCTGGAGTGGTATAGGAAGTCCCATTTGAATAGTTCAAAGTGAAAGTCCCGTCGCCATTATCAGTTGTTGATGTTATGCCAACTCCCTGAGCACCTTGTGGGCCAACTAATCCCTGCGGTCCAGCAGCACCAACAGGACCCTGAGGGCCAGTGAAATCGGGAGTGGTATAGGAAGTCCCATTTGAATAGTTCAAAGTGAAAGTCCCGTCGCCATTATCAGTTGTTGATGTTATTCCAACTCCCTGAGCACCTTGTGGGCCAACTAATCCCTGCGGTCCAACGGCCCCAACAGGTCCTTGATGACCAGTGAAATCGGGAGTAGTGAAGGAAGATCCATTGGAATAATTCAGGGTGAAAGTTCCGTCGCCATTATCAGTTGTTGATGTTATGCCAACTCCCTGAGCGCCTTGTGGTCCAACTAAACCCTGAGGGCCAACGGCACCAACCGGACCTTGTGGACCAGTGAAATCGGGAGTAGTGAAGGAAGATCCATTGGAATAATTCAGGGTGAAAGTTCCGTCGCCATTATCAGTTGTTGATGTTATGCCAACTCCCTGAGCGCCTTGGGGTCCAACTAAACCCTGAGGGCCAACGGCACCAACCGGACCTTGTGGGCCAGTGAAATTAGGGGTGGTATAGGAAGTGCCATTAGAATAATTTAATGTGAAAGTTCCATTTCCATTATTGGTGGTTGAAGTTATGCCAATGCCTTGGTTACCTTGTGGCCCCATAGCTCCTTGTGCACCCACAGGACCTTGAGGTCCAGCGGGCCCAGTGAAATTTGTGGTTGTAAATGAAGTGCCATTGCTATAGTTTATGGTGAAAGTTCCATTACCATTATTTATCGTCGATAAAACGCCAATACCCTGGGAGCCTTGTGGACCTTGTGGACCAACGGGGCCCGCTGGCCCGGCAGGTCCGGCAGGACCCGTTGCACCAATGAAACCAGACATATCAATGGTGTTTCCTGAAGAAATACCCAAATTTGTTCCGCTTAAAGTTAGAACTTGATTATCAGATGATAAAATGCTATAGGTATTGGTGGCCGAATTAAGACTGATGGTTGTATTGCCTGTTCCAGTGAATTTAATCTGTTCACCAAGATTCACGGCTTTTGTGTTTCCAGAATTATCGGCAAGGGTGATATACGATTTTTCAAGTTTGCTGTTTGTAACATTCCCATTGGCGATTTTATTGGTGGTAATGGCAGATGGAGAAATGAGCAAATCGCCGTTATTAAAAAGTTGGGCATCACCTCCAACAAAAACTCCGGCAGCAATATCAAAATCATTTCCCACAAATATTTTTCCTTTCTCTAATGTTGGGTCTAATCCTGCGATTCCATTAATCTGTGTTTGAAAATAGATGCTGTCGTTATGAATTTTAGAATATAAATATTCAATGGAGTCGCTATTCATTTCATCGCGATAAATCGCGCGGGTAATTTCTTCCTGAAGATTGTAGTTTAAAATATCAATTTCGGTTCTGAATATGGTACTATCTTCTTCAATGTTTTGTTGATTAATAAGGATATCCTGTGCATTATCGGCAATGCTGTTGGCGAGCTGCAATTCGGCCATGATAGCGCGGGTTGTTTCGCCTAAAATTGCCTGAGTATTCTGGTCAATTAGACCTTTGAGATAGATGGAATCGCTGGTAACTCTTGCTTGCAGCTCCATAATGCTGGCAGTATGTTCAACTATATCATCATACATTAACGCCTCGGCCAGGATAGCTCTGGTGATTTCTTGCTGAATATTATAGGCATTCAAATCAATCAAAGCTTTAAGAAAAGCGCTATCAGATTCCATTTTATAAAGAAGGTTATTGATTTGAGTCTGAAAATAGAGACTGTCATCGTTATTGGTAAGATTATCAATAAGTTCCTGAAAATAAAGACTGTCGGCAAAGATGTCGAGTGTATTCTCTGTGATAAGGTTTAAGAGGTTTTCTTCAGATTGAACAGCTCTCAGTACTTCAGCTTCAAGAGCATCTCTAACTGTTTGTAATTCACCTTCGAAATAAACACTATCGTTTTGAACCTTCTGGGACAGGGCGTTAATTTCATCTGTCTCATCATAAACACCCAGATAAACCGAATTACCTTCAGGAGCAATGGTGAGGTAATTTTCCTGGCTTAATGATAATTTTTGCAATTCATTGGTGGCGCTGGTATCAACCACATTGCCTGCTATGGCTGCATAATTTGCCATTGGAACCGATAGAATTTCGGACGAACCCATAAATACAAAATTGGTTCCGCCCTCCACATCTATACTAATCTCAATAAACTGAGTTCCATTTCCCCAATCAATATTTTCAAATACTCCTTCTACAATTTCGCCTCTGCCTATTTCCAGATTGATGAGGCCAAAGCTATTGGTTGATGTAAAATGGTTTTCAATGTAGTTGTCCTGATTTTCCCCATTAATCGTAAATAATTTAATCTGAAGGCTTATTTGTTGGTCGATGATGGGATATCCGGAAGCATCTCTGGCTACTGCCTGATATTTAAATGATTGCGTAGTTTGTCCCAGGAGTATGGATTGAAAAAAAACTAAAGCAATAAGGGGTAAAATTTTGATTTTCATTTGTCCGTTTTTTTATAATTGTTCGTGGTTAATAATCTTTTCGTTTTTAGAATATCTAGGTCCTAATAACTTTAAATGTTTTAATCTGCTTTTTATGGATGATTTTTAGTAAATACTGAGCTCTTTCAAAAGAATGGAGATTGATTTTAGCAGAACGGGAGTCGGCTTTAGATATCTGTTCCAAAAGGAGTCTGCCATTGAAGTCATATAGCTGGATGGTTACTTCAGCGTTAGATTGAGAAAAAGCCCATTCAATATTAACTTCGGCAGGGGTGGGGTTGGGATAGATGGAAATTTGCATGTCGGTTAAAGCAACTTCATCTATGGCAGTGATAATGTATAAATCCTGGTGGAAGCCTTGTGTGAGAATATACTCCGATGAGAGTGTAGAAATCACTGGCTCACCCAGCGTCCAACTTAAGGATACATTTTGGTTGCTGAAATGATCCCCTGCAGAACTTATAACCTCAGGACTAACCTGTTGACTCATTGCGTTAATACCCGAAAGAATTAAAAACATTGTAAATATTCTTTTCATTAAGTCTGTTTTTTTGTTAGTACTAATTTAATAAAATATTTTACGATTCTCAAATAAATAGGTTACCAAATTATTAATTTCATCCAGGAATTTTGTGGATACCGCAAAATTAATGAATAACGTTTTGGATTTCAAGCGTTTTAGGTTGTAGCTTTTGTTAATAATTTTTTAGTTGAAAAATATTGTTTGTCCAAAGCATTAGTTGAAAGAAAAAAAAGAGGCTGCCTAAATATTAGACAGCCTCTTTTATTAAGGATTAGAATTGCAGATTATTGCAGAACGTAAGACCAGGTTAGGTTGTTAAGGTCAGCTGTTAAAAGATAAGTACCTTCAGCGGGAACTGATAAGTTTCCAGCTCCACCATCAGTAGAAAGTGTTCCATCAGTGGCACCAGCACCATAATTTGTACCAGCCCAATCTGCTTGAGAAGTGAATTTGAAAGTCAAATCTGCACCAGTGATCTCAACAGTTCCTACAAAAACTCCGTCTTCATTTGCATCTTCTAAAGTTGGAGCTACATCTGGTGCCCAACCTTGATATGCACCTGGTACCCATAATTTAGGGACAACGACGGCACCATTTTTAACAATAATAGCTTTTGCCTGGTCTTCGTTTGCAGCATCAATGGTTATAGTTACGTTATATAACCCAGCTTCTAAAACATTGATATTAACATCGCCAAATCCATTAGTTGTTGATCCAACAACAGTCATGTCTGAATTAATGGTATCAACAACAGCGAATCTGTGAACAGCACCATTGTAATCTGAACCATTTACGCTTCTGAATGCAAATCCTTCACCTTCAAGTGGCCATAAGGAAACACCTGTCCAGGTATATGTGAATTTTGCGCCTTCAGAAACTTCACCTTCGATTACTGGAGTTCCATTGTTATCAGAAACAACAGCAAATCCCCATCCCCAGGAACTGGCATCAGGAACGGCATTTGCTTGAGTTGAGTCAACGCCTGACCCGAAAACATCAAATTTAACATTAGTCCAGTCTGATACTTGAAGATCGCCTGTTTTAGTCATTTCCGCTGTAGTTCCTCCTGAAAGAGACCATTTTACTTTTATGGTATAGATTCCGGATTCAGTAACTGCAATATTAGCACCACCAGGAACTAATGCATTAACAGCTCCTCCATAATTACTATTTACCTTGATTCCAACTCTTCCTTGTGGATCCCCAAGTTCGAAATCAGGGCTAAGGATTACTTTCCAACCATTTGAATAACGAAATTTGAATTCATTTTTAGCCATTTCAACACCACTAGCTTCAAATACCATTTCATTTAAATCAAAAGTTGCATTTAATTGAGTGCTAGAACTCCAGCCTCCTGGAGTAGCAGCACCAATAACTCCCCACTCAACTTTGGCAATAGTTACCACATTGATTTCGCTATCGAAAGCAATATGATAAAGACCATCGGTTGGAACGGTGAATTTGGTAGCAGTTTCAACTAAAGAACCTCTCCAAAGGCCTAATGTAGGTTCATCGCCGTTGAGTTCAGTTACCTCTGCAAAGTCTGCGCCTGGCCCCCAGGTTTTTTGAACATTACCAGCAACAGTAACGATGTTGAAACCATCGGCACCAGCTTTAACAGCTACATAAAGTTCTAATAAAGTTGCTCTGTCGGTTTGAACTACTTCATTTTTAGCTACTTTCATCATCCCTTTAGAGTCGAAAGTGGTAAGAGCTGTACCAGCTCCTTTAACGTAGGTACCATCGAGAACGATTTCAGGATCTTCTGGATCATCGTCCTCATCATCTTTTTTACAAGAGGTAGCAATCACTGCTACCGCCAGTAAAACAACCCACGCAAAGCGGGTGAATTTAAAAAAATTGCTTTTTTTCATAAGTCAAAAAATTTGAAATTATTTAATTAGTTAATAAATCGGTTATTATTTAATTACAAAGATAATTAATTTCCTAAATTGGGGTTACCATCAATGGCCCATTGTGGGATTGGGAATGTATTTTTTTCCGGACCATGAGCTTCTTTCTCCCACCAGGATTGTTCCCATTTGCCAAAACGGATCTGATCCTGACGACGGTGGCCTTCCACAAACATTTCTCTACCTCTTTCTTCGAACAATTGATTTAATGTGCAACCAGAATATGCAGATACACCTGCTCTTGAGCGGATTTGATTTACCCATTCGTCGCCACTTCTACCCAATCTTATTTCAACTTCGGCTTTCATCAGGTAAAAATCTGAAAGGCGGAATAAAGGGAAATCGTTGGACAGGTTTTCTTTGGCACCTTTGGCAATTTCATATTTTCTGATGCGGGCACCAGTGGTACGAATTTGTTCGGGGGTGAAAGCATCGGTCATAGATAAAGCAGGAAGGTGTGGGTCAATTACTAAAGGTTCAAGAGTAACACTTTCAATGATTTCTGTACCATCAAAAGCATATTGTGGGCCCCAAATAAAATGAGCTTCTTTTCTGAGATCGGCATCTTCGTAGGTGTCGAAATGAGTGGGAACAACAGCAAAACCATTCCATGGGCCAACTGGCATATCGAAGGTGAGGTTGTGCTGATAATGTAGAGTTCTCATGTGAAGTCTGAAACCCTGGAAATTATCTTCATCATAAGGAATGGAGAAAATGATTTCAGGATTGCTTTCATTATTTGTTGCAAAGGGAGACTTAACATCGGTAACTAAGGTATATGGGCCAGCTATTACGCTGTCGCAATATTGACCTGCTTTTGTAAGCCACAAAGTGGTATCATTGTTCGTGTATATTTCTGCATTTAAATACAATTTTGCCAAAAGTGCATATGCCATATTCTTTGTAGCCATATACTTTAAATTACCAGCATTCAGATACTGAACGTTGCCTTCAATTGTATTTACAAGATTAGAAAATATTGTAGCCCTATTTACCTTATTGGGTAAATCATTTGGATCAGCCACGTCAACTAAATAAGGAACGTCACCATAGTTATCAATAAGTAAATAGTAAAAGAAAGACCTTAAAACTTCAAGCTCAGCTTTTTTTGCAGTTACTTCATCACTAGGATCAAGCATGTTAAGCTGTGCAATGGTTTGATTACAAACTGTTATGCCTTCCCAGAATAGGCTCCACATACGGTTCACACTTTCGGTGTCGTTGGTCCATTTATGAGTATGAACATCAACCCATTTTCCACCGTCGAACCAGTCGGCACCACGGGTAGGGGCACATAATTCATCAGAGCTGATTTCCTGAGCTAAAAACCACCATCCATTGTCATCGACCATATTCTGTAGTTTTTTATAAGCGTTTACGCTTAGAGTAGCTACCTGATCGGCATTTTCGGGGTAATTTTCAGAAGGTATTTGATCGAAATATTCCTCGTCGAGCTTAGTACAGCCCGTTGCTATTATTCCGGCTACTAATAATGAGGAAAAAATTATTTTTATAAATTTCATAGTTTAATCTCCTTAAAATGTTGCGTTTAAACCAAAAGTGATAGATCTGGAGTTGGGGTAAACATTGTATTGATCCCATCCATAAGCCAGGTTGCTGTAGTATATTTCAGGGTCTGCTCCTGAATATTTAGTAAGGGTAAAGACATTGTTGGCTACCACATAAAGTTTTGCTTTTTTGAGCCATTTGATTTTCTCCACATTGAAGCTATATCCAATAGAAATATAATCAAGTTTCACAAAAGAGGCATCTTCAAGATATTCGGTAGCGATAACTGCTGTGGTTTCTCTACCTTCTTCAGCCCAAACTAAAGCTTCTTCAACAACGTTTAAATCTGGAAGATCGAAAGGAGCATCCATAAACATTTGAGTGGCATTGTATTTTTGGTGTCCAATCATACTTCTGAAGGCCAAATCAAGATTCCATCTTTTGAAAAAGGTGAAATTATTGGTCCAACCCAATTCTACATCTGGATTTGGAGAACCCGCAAAAACTCTTTTTGCATTGGCCAATTGGTCAGTATAACCGCCAGATTCAGAGTTGAATATAAATTTACCATCAACTATACCAACGATTTCGGGGAGATAAAACTCGCTCACTTCATGACCGGTTTGGTTTCTGATGATATAAAAACCATCGCCAATGGCACCACGGCCAGATAAGTAACCATTGTTTTCATAACCCTGGTCATTATTAGAAGCCAATTCTACCCATTTGCTTTTATTGTGGGCGGCTACAAAAGAGGTTTTGTAAACAAGATTCTTTTTGTTTATTACGTGAGCCTGAAGGAATAATTCGACCCCTTTATTGGTGATATTACCAGCATTACTGAAAGTTCTGTTGGAAAGGTTAGCTTCAGCAGAAACTTGTTTAGGATAAATGAGGTCTGTTGTATTTTTGCTATATACTTCGATACTTCCGCTGACTTTACTTTGGAAAAATGCGAAGTCAAGACCAATATTTGTTTCAGCTGTTCTTTCCCATCTTAAATCAGGATTGTCGTTTCTTGCGGCAACGTAAGTAATAACTTGTTCTCCAGTTTCAGGGTTTGTTGCCAAACCTGATGGAACATAAGATACCTGACTTAGTCCTGAGCTAAAAGCCTGATTACCGGAAACACCATAACTTGCTCTTAATTTAAGTTGATCGAGCCATGAAACGTTTTTCAGGAAGCCTTCGTCCTGCATGTTCCAGCTAGCAGAAACAGTTGGGAACCAACCCCATTTATTGTTTTTACCAAACTTGGATGAACCGTCGCGACGGATACTTGCAGATAAATAATATTTCGATTTGAAATTATACTGAGCTCTTCCGAAGAAACCGATAAGCTTCTCGTTGTTTTTATAGGAGCCAACATCACCATAGTTTACTTCAACAAATGTTCTCAAATCGTTTGCTCCAATATAGGGAGATTGTGGATTTTGAGCCTGAGAGAATAAACCATCGTAAGTAGCTTCGCGCCAGCTATAACCGCCCATGAAGTCTAAATTGTGATTTTCGTTCAAAGTTTTTACATAGTTTAAATAGCCTTCGAATTGTTTTTCAGCAGAATTGTCATAACTTCTTCTTCCATATCCGTTGTCGGCAGATGCAAAAACACCTTTTGGTCTGAAATAAGTATATTCCTGGTCATTTCTAATATAATTTACCGATGAAGTACCAGTAAGCCCTTTAAAGAACTCAAACTGAGCCTGAAGGCTGGCAAGATATCTTTTAGCGTCGCGTTTATTGGTAATCATATTGATAACGGCCAATGGGTTCTCGTAGTTAAATACCCTTTGAGTTTTGTCGTATCCACCATTTGAATTGTAAACAGGATCGGTGGGGTTGCGGGTAAGTGCCTGATAGATAATATCATCTTTATCAAAGCCATCATAATTCTCATAGTCGTTGTTTTCGAAAGAAGCAGCCATATTTCCTGTAAGAGTTAATTTGTCATTAATCCCTTTGTGGGTGATGTTCATTTTGGCTGTGGTTCTTTCTTTTTCGGTTCCACGCATGATACCGGTCCAGTTGGTATTGGATAAAGAAGCACGGTAGAAACTTTTTTCCGATCCGCCAGAGAAGTTGATGTCGTTTTCAACAGTTTGGCCAGTGCGGTAGATTTCGTCCTGCCAATTGGTATTAGCACCGCCATCGTTAAAGACAATATTGTTGCTGGTGGCATATTGACGAATCTGGTCACCGGTTAAAACATCTTCAAGGTGAGCAACTTTGCTTAACGAAAGACTGCTGTTGAAGCTAACTTCAGAAACAGCACTTCCGTTTTTAACAGCACCTTTTTTGGTGGTGATGATAATAACCCCGTTTGCACCGCGGGAACCATAGATAGCAGTAGAAGCGGCGTCTTTAAGGATGTTGTAGCTTTCAATATCTTCGGGAGAGATGCTGGTAGGGTCGCCACCAGGAATTCCATCGATAACGAATAATGGATCGGCAGAAGCTGTATAACCAGATGCCCCCCTGATTCTAACAGAAAACCCGGCATTGGGGTCACCACCTTTTTTGGTGATAGATACCCCGGCGGCTTTTCCCTGCAAACCCTGAATGGGGTCGGAGAGATTGCCTTGTCCCAGTTCTTCGGCGGTAACATGAGAAACAGCACCGGTTTTGTCGGTTTTCTTTTGGGTTCCATAACCAATAACAATGATTTCGTCAAGAACTTCGGATTTTGGATTCAGAATCACATTGATGGTGGTCTGAGAAGCCTGAATTTCCTGATTTTCATAACCTACATAGGAATAAACAAGGATTGAACCATTGTCTACCTTGAGAGAGTAGTTTCCATCGATATCAGTAGTAGTACCATTGGTTGTACCTTTCTGAATTACGGAAACACCAATGAGAGTGGAACCATCGACCTTGTCGGTCACGTTTCCACTAACAGTAATTTGCTGTGCTTGTGATAGCGTTGAGATTCCAACCATGAAAAGGAGGAATAGCAGCCATCGTACTGTTAATTTTATCATCATTTAATAAATTAAGTGTTTAGTATTGATTTCATCTCCGCTAAATTAGTAAATAATTAACCATGCAGTAATATATGGAACTTAGTAAAATGTTAAATAATTTGCAATCGATTGCGCAATCGTTTGCGGTTAGCAATTAAGGGCATAATTTAGATTCATTTTAACCCAATTTTGGCCTAAAAAAGCCCAAAACTAAGGGTTAATTTGGATTATATGGGCTGATTTTGGCATTAAACTCAAGGATTTTAGTTCAATTTCGTGGTTTGTCAGCACATTAAATCCGCTTTCGTTGCCTTTGAGCATTTCAGGATATTTCAGGGGGTTGAAGCTTTCCGCTTTATCGCTTTTGTTTAAAACAACCATGATTTTCTGTGTTTCGTTATATCGGAAATACACATAAACACCGTTTTGTGGGGCATAATGCATCAATTGTCCGGAATGAAGAGCAGTGCTATTCTTTCGGAAATTCAGTAAGTTTCGCGTAAAGTCTTGTGCTTCTTTCTCTTTGTCAGAAAGATTTAATCCTGAAAATGCATTTTTTTCATCCCCTGTCCATCCTCCTGGAAAATCGGAACGAATCTCTCCGTGATCGTGGGTTTTTGGATTCGACATGAGTATCTCGGTTCCGTAATAGAATTGTGGAATTCCGCGTATGGTGGTAATGAAAGTCATTCCCAGTTTAAAAAGGTCTAAATCCTCGTGAATCTGAGTGAAAAACCGATCCATATCATGATTGTCGAGAAAAACAACCAGATTGAACGGGTCGGGATATATGCCATCACAGGCTAAGAGTTCGTATAGATTGTTGAATCCTGAATTCCAGTTTTCGGGCTGCAGGAGGGAGCGAACAAGGGTTGCCTGTAGAGGAAAATCGAAAACCGATGGCAGACATGAATTTAGATCATTGTTCTGGCTGTTTCCTTTTTGCCAGCGTGAGGTGATGATGGGGTTTTCTGACCACTCTTCGCCCACTAAATTAAAATCGGGGTATTCGTTCATGATGGCGCAGGTATAGGCTGACATAAACTCAGCGCCGGGATAAGGGTGTGTGTCGTGGCGAATTCCGTCCAGACTGGCTACTTCGACCCACCAAATGCTGTTTTGGATGAGGTTATCGCGAAGAAGCGGATGGGAGCCGTTCATGTCGGGCATATCGGTAACAAACCAGCCTTTCTCAAAAAACTCTTTGTCGGATTTGGCTGCATAAGGATCGTTAATTGCTGTTCTTCGGTGGTTGCTTATTCCGTAGATATTCAGATTGTTGAACCAGTTGGTATCCGGTAAATCATTCATCCACCAATGATGGCTTCCACAGTGATTCATTATTTGATCCATGATTAGTTTAACTCCCCTTTTTTTAGCTTCCTGCGAAAGTCTGAGATAGTCTTCGAGAGTCCCAAACCTAGGGTCGATTTGATAGAAATCGGTGGCTGCATAACCATGATAGCTGGTACGGGGCATTTGGTTTATCACGAGCGGATTGATCCAAATGGCTGTAAATCCCATGTCCTTTATATAATCGAGATGATTGATGATGCCTTCAATGTCGCCACCGTGGCGGGCTTGATTGTTGTTTCGGTCTAAATGATCGCCCAATTCTTCAATATGGTCGTTCGATGGGTTTCCATTGGCAAATCGGTCTGGGGTAATGAGATATATCACATCGGAGTTATCGAATCCCTTTCTATGGGCCGAATTTTGTTCACGGGTCTTTAATTCATATAAAACTTCATTAATCAGAGTTGCATCTTTAAAGAATTGGATTGAAATCTGATTTGCTGTTAATTCAGCTGGTATGGAGAGATAAACAAACAGGTAATTGGGATTTATGGTTCTGATGGTTTTGGAAAGGGCAACCCCGGGAGTATTAATTTTTACTTCATAATCAGCAATATCAGGACCATGAAACATGATTTGTAATTGGGGATTGTTCATTCCTTTCCACCAAAAAGGCGGTTCCATTTTGTCGATTTTCTGTCCTAAGCAAATTTGGAGAGAAAGAATAATGGCAAGAATGGATAAAATATACTTTTTCATTCTATGAGAGTTTTGTTAAATATGAAAAACGAAAATATGAAAAAACTGCGGGGGAAACTGGATTGGTATAAAAAAAGGCGATCCGGTAAATTTAAATACCTGTGCAACAATGATTATTTATTAATAATATTGATGGATGAGTTTGTAAGTTTGAGCAGCCAAATCAACCTCGATGAGGTAGGTTCCGGCTTCTGCAACAGGAATTGAAGCAGGGTCGGGATCGGCTTCAGTAGCACGATAGGAAATACTTCCTTTCAAATTGCTTGCGCCATCGGCAGAACCCCATTGAGGAGCCCACTGACCTAAGTTCTCGATAAACTTAATGTTGGCGGCAGTTAGCGTTGTTGTGATGCTAAATTTACCATTGCCATTATTGGTCATTTCCAAAGCAGCGGTATTATCCCATCCGGCCAAAGAGCCATCGCCCAATAGATATAAGGAAGCGGGGGCTGGATACACGGCGTAGGTAAGATTAGCAGTATCTGCAACAATTCTGTAAAGACCAGCGGCGTCAGGACATGGCATGGCAGGAGGATCGGTAACAGTTTCGTCGGGACGATAAACCAGATTACCACCAGTTCCGGTGCCTTCGGTGTCGGTACCCCATTGAGGAGCCCATGCGCCTAACATAGAGATGAATTTGAAATATTTACCAGCACCGCCTAAGTTTGCTACGATACCGAATTTACCTTCGGAGATATAGCTCACAGGAAGAGCATTGGCATTGTCCCATCCCGGATCGGTTCCGTCGCCAAGCATATAGATGGATTTGTAAATCACTTCTTCACTATAAGGAGTGATATAAAGGGTGATGGGCTCAGAAATTGTTGATTCACCTGTGTTGTGCGAAGTGATATGAGACAATAATCTGAAGCTAACTGCTGTGGAAACTTCAATAGGGATATTGTTGTTTAGCATGAGAATGTTCATGGCACCCACGGTATATTCAATTTCGTTTCCGTCGATATTTTTAACAAAAATCGGGGAACTGAAATTATTGGCGGCCAAATCCATTTCCAGGCGGTAGGAAGTATTTGCTAAATCGCTAAAGCTATACTCTGGTGCTGTCCAGGTGAACTTTGTAAGAACCTGATCTTTATTGTCTTCCAGCAGCACGAATGTGGCACCGGCAGCAGGGCTGGTAAAGGCCGCAGGCTTAACTTCGCTGGTATTCAAAACAGGATCTTTATCATCCTTATTGCAAGAATACATCAACAAGAGGCTCATGAGGCCGATATATAAAATTGATATTTTTTTCATTGTAGTAAATTTTAAAATATTAATAACCATCATTTTGATTCAAATTTGGGTTAGATCCGATGTCGGTAGAAGGAATGGGGAACAGGTTGTATTTATCATCAACCGAAGTTCCGGTATTCACATTTCCTTTCCAATCCCAAAGATAGCTGCCACTTGTAAATCTTCCGTAACGGATAAGGTCAGTTCTTCTGTGACCTTCCCAATAAAGTTCACGGGCGCGTTCGTCGAGAATGAAATCCAGGGTGAGGTCGGCAGCAGAAATATTTTCAGTGGCAACGCCATAGGCTCTTTCGCGAATTTGGTTAACATAGTCTAAAGCTTTATTCAAATCGCCAGTTCCGCCGCGCAATACAGCTTCGGCATACATGAGTTGGAAATCGGCCAAGCGGAAAACAGGATAGTCGTTATCGGGGAAGGTAAGGTCGGAACCTATTCTTCCATCGCGGGTAATATTTCTGAATTTAGCTACAGCATAACCTTGAGTGAATTCGAAAATACTTTCAATCATAAGGGTTTGACCATCGGTGTGGAAAGCAGCTCTGGCATCGTATGCGGGAGCTGACTCGAGAGATACAGTGTATGTATAGTCTGGAGCTCCAAGTTTTAGAGTAATCTTATAACTTCCGGCACTTGCGATAGCAATATCCGCTCCACCTGGCTCAAGTATTCCATCGGCTGCATTGTCACCAAGATTGATTCCCCAATCGTCGTTGGCTCTGAATTTTATAAAACCTTCGGTAAGGTCTGTATATATTTCCCACATGCTGGTTTCGGTGTTATAGGTCATATCCTGATCCGAATCCCATCCGCCAGCGGTTGAAGAACCAATAAGTCCCCAATGGGTACTGACAACGGTATAAGTTTTCGCTACTGTATCCACATTAATTTTGTAGTAGCCAGGATCGGCTGCAACGATATCGGTTCCTCCTAAATCTAAAGTTCCGTCGGCACCTGTATCACCCCAGTTATAGTCCCAGCTTGGGCCAGTGGTGAATTTGAATGCGGTTCCGGCATCAACAAAATTGAAGTAGCCTTCGTAGTTGCCATCGCTGTTAACCGAAGCCAAAACTGTGGTTGTGTTGGTTGGGTCCCATCCCTGATAAGAACCTGGACAATAGAGAACAGGGTATTCGCGGCTTTTGGGAGGAATAGGAGATACCACCAATCCTTTTTCGGTGATTTCGGGGTAGAATTTTTTAACTAACGCACTTGTAACGCGTGTTCCGCCCCAACCGCCATCGATACCAAACTCAGAAGGAACCATGGAACCACCAACAGCAGCATGAACAACAAAGGTCATACCACCCCAGGTGCGGGTATGGATTCCGTCGAAGGCAACCGGGAAAATAATCTCAGAGCTTAAATGGTTATCGCCGTTGAAATTGTGGAAATAGTTAGGCTCTAGAGAATAACCGGCATTGATGATTTTTTCAGAATAAGTAGCGGCCTCAGTGTACTTGTTAACTCCTGCATAAACTTCGGCGTTGAGATACAATTTGGCTAAAACTGCCCATACACCAGCTTTATCGGCGCGGCCATATTCGTTGGCTCTGGGTTCTGGCAAACCACCTTCAATGGCTTTTAATTCAGACTCTAACCAGCTGTATAGGTCAGCTCTTTTTATTTGTGTGGGTAGAAAGGCGCCAACTGCATCATTTTCAGTTACAAAAGGAACATTTCCAAACATATCTAAGGCGTGATAATAACTCAGGGCGCGTAAATAACGAGCTTCCAATCTGTAGTTTTGGATATTGGTTTTGTCGGTTCCAGAGATATTTCTTTCTGATAATTTATCATCGGTTGATTCTCTGATGAACTCATTACACAAAGAGATTTGATAGAAGATACGGTTGTACATGGCAGTAACAAACTCGTTGGAAGGAGTCCAGTCCATATCGTGATAGTCTCTCAGGTTACCATCGTTCCAGGCTATAACAGCTTCGTCGGTGCTTAATTCCTGAGCTTTCCAGTATTGACGCAGATAGGTTGAGAAACCCTCGTCGATGCCTGCGATATCGGGTTGTCCTGCAGGACCTTCTTGTCCGGAGACAGCAAGGCCAGCATATAATTTTGCAAGGACATTATAATAGTTAGCGGGGGTTTCGTAAACCGAGGCCGATGTAATAACGGTTTCATCGAGCGGTGTTGTGTCCAGGTCTTTGAGACAGGAGCTGAAACCCACAATAAAAACGATTAAAATTATATATAACTTTTTCATGATTTCTAAGGATATTAATGGTTATAAACTAAGTTTCAGGCCAACAATAAAATTTCTCGATCTTGGATACACATTATTGTCGATGCCGCCAAACACTTCGGGATCAAGACCAGTATAGTTTGTGAAAGTATAAAGGTTTTGAACTGTGAAAGAAAGATTTAAGCTCGACTTATCTGTAAAGAGTTTTTGGAAGGTATAGCCTAATTTTACATAGTCAATTCTGAAGAATGAAGCATCTTCAACATAGTAATCAGAAAAATATTCATAGTTGGTGAAATTATTTTCCTTAGCATCTACAGTGGTGTTTATTAAATAGCCAACACTGTTGTACATGCTTCCGGCAGAACCGTTGGATGAGTTCACGTTGTTGTATACTGCGTTACCAAAACTTCCGTGGCCAGCAGCCGAAATCTCAAAACTTTTGTAAGTGAAACGGGTATTTGCACCATAGATGATATCCCCGGAAGGTTTTTTGTAATGGTATTTATCTTTTTCAGTTATTTCACCATCACCATCTCTGTCAACATAGAGACCCTGAATGGGTAATCCATTTTCATCGTAAACCTGTTCGTAAACATAGAACGAATTCATGGGGTGACCAATGCTGTGAATCTGAATATTATTACCAACACCGCCACTGATGATACCAGTTGGAACACCAACATAACCTGAAGCATCATTAAGAGTTAACTTGGTGATTTCGTTTTGGTTATAGTTTGCATTCAAGCCAATTTCCCAAAGAGCATTTTTCGATGATACCGGACGTCCAGTGATACTGAATTCAACCCCTCTGTTTTCCATGGAACCAATGTTGGTATAAATGTAGTTGGTCAGGTTTGAACCAGCAGGAACAGAAATATAGTTGATTAAGTCATCGGTTTCGCGGATATAGTATTCAATAGATCCATAGATTCTGTCGCGGGCAAAACCATAATCCAAAGCAAAGTTAAGGGTTGTGGTTTCTTCCCATTTAATATTTTCATCGTATCCGCTGGGGCGTAATGTGTAAACAAATTGATTTCCAAATTGATACATTGCATTACTTTGACTCCACATATATAATGGAAGATAAGGATAGTTATTGTTTAAAATGTCCTGTTGACCAGTAACACCCCAACCGGCGCGCAATTTCAACTCAGAAACAGAGTTAACATCTCTCAGAAAACCTTCTTCTTTAACTTTCCATGCCAAAGCTACAGAAGGGAAAATACCTGCTCTGTTATCTTTAGAGAAACGTGAAGAGTTGTCATTTCTTAGGGTGGCTGTTAACAAGTATCTGTCGGCCAAAGTGTAGTTTAATCTGCCGAAGAAAGAAACTAAGAAATACTCGGTGGGCCTTATTGGACCATCGGTTATGTCGGTCTGAATGATGTTACTGTTATAGCTATAATTGCTTCTGTAAAAATGCTGCCAGGAATAACCAGCGGTCAAATCAATTTTAGATTTGATAGAGGTAATATCCTTGGTATAATTCAGATAGAAATCTAAAGTTTGGTTCTTTTTTGATTGAGAATAATGATTCATTCTTCCACCAATTATATCACCATTTGCATCAACATCATAAGCGCTTCTTGCATTTAAAGGAACGTTGATTGTACCATTGGATCCGGAATTATCGAAAGCCAGATTCAGATTGGCTCTGAGGTCTGGAAGGAAGTGGAATTTATAATCGGCTTGAAAATTACCCATATATCTGCTAACATTCGACCTGTCTTCTCTTTGTTCCAACAGACCAACAGGGTTAACAGGTGCAATAGTGATGGGACGGCCATTTCCATTGGTTTGCATCCATTCCCAGTATCCGCCCAAATCGTTTCCTTCTTCCCGAACATTTTGGGTAGGGTCGAATACGATGGCACTTCCAAGAGAGCCCTGGTCGGCAAACCGACTTTGGGTGAACATAGTTTTTAAATTAACGTTGAGTTTCAGGTGATCCTTAAACAAGCTGGGGTTCAAAGAAACGGCAGCAGTAGTTCTTTTGTATTCGGATGTAATTAAAATACCTTTTTGATCCATGTAGCCTAATGAAACATAATAAGGAAGCTTGTCTGCACTACCAGTAGCTGTTACAGAGTGATCCTGGCCAAAGGAGTTTTTGAGGATTTCTTTTTGCCAATCGGTATTAGCAGTTCCCATTAAGCTGGCAGCAGAAGATTCTGCACCGTAAATGGAATTAACTTGAGATCTGAATTCATCGGCATTCAATACTTCAATATAATCAGAAACGGTGTAGAAAGTTGCTAATCCATTGTAAGTTAGAGTGAATGGAGTTCCTTGTTTACCTTTTTTTGTAGTGACAAGAATAACACCGTTTGATGCTCTCGAACCATAAATAGCAGTTGCAGATGCGTCTTTTAGAACTGTCATTGATTCAATATCGTCAGGATTAATGGTACTTAAAGGGTTAGCAATACCTGAAATTCCATCGTTATCCACTGGTATACCATCGATAACGATAAGTGGGTCGTTGTTCGCAGATAAGCTTGAACCACCTCTGATTCTGATAACAGAACCACCACCTGGAGCTCCATCGGTTGTTACCTGAACACCGGAAATTTTTCCGGTTAACAGTTCCTGTGGAGAGGTGATGGCACCCTGATTAAATTCATCCTGTCCCAGGGTTGCCACTGAGCCTGTTGCATCGCCTTTTTTTACTTCACCATATCCGATAACCACGATTTCTTCGAGGAGCTCAGATTGATAAATCATGCTCACATTCAGCGATGAGCTGGAAACGGTTAGCTCCTGATTGGAATAACCAACATAGCTAAAAACCAAAATAGCGCCCTGTTTCACATTAATGGAGTAGCGCCCGTCGATGTCGGTAATGGTACCGTTGGTAGTTCCTTTTTCCAGAACAGAAACGCCAATCAGAGTAACCCCGTCCGATTTATCGGTCACTGTTCCGGTCACGGTCATACTCTGACCGTAAACTAGAGAAGAGAAACCCAATGCCAGTAAGACCAGGCAGAGGAATTTCAGGTTTTGATAAATTTGTAACATATGATATTTGTTTAAAATTGATTGTTCAATACCAATAGGATGTTTAAGTATTTTATAACTTGCACCAAAAATTTTGACCAATTTACAAAATTCATCAAGATTTTATGATTTATTAACAATGATAATGAATAAAATTAATGCAATCGGTTTCACAAACGTTTGCGGTTGAAAAAAAATGGTATTTTTAGAACAAAATTAAATCATAAGGTATGAGTCGGCATCCGATAACTATTAAAGACATAGCGAGAATTTTAAACATTTCTGTTTCTACTGTAAGCCGAGCATTAAAGAATCATCCGGATATCAGCACTGCAACCAAAAAAGCGGTTCAGGAAATGGCACGTGAGCTTAATTACAGGCCCAATGAAATTGCTCTGAGTTTAAAGAACCGCAGAAGCAAGATAATCGGGATCATGGTTCCTAAATTGGTGCATCATTTTTTCTCATCGGTTATTGAAGGGGTTGAAAATGTGGCTTATGAACAAGGCTATCAGGTAATGATTTACCACAGCGATGAGATGCTGGAGCGGGAAATACAGCTCACACAGTCTTTCATGTCCTACAGATTGGACGGTTTGGTAGTCTCCATGAGTAAAGAAACTGAAGATTTTAGCCATTTTAACAAGCTGGCCCAATTGGGAGTTCCCATTGTTTATTTTGACAGGGTGCCAGATGGAGAGTATAACAAAGTCATTTTCGATGATTATCAGGGAGCCTACGAAGCAGTTAAACACCTCATTGATTGTGGTTGCAGAAAGATTGTTCATTTTGCTGCAGCATCAACCATGGATATAGGACGAAAAAGAATTCTGGGGTATAAAAAAGCTTTGGAAGACAATGGCATACAAGTGGTGGATGACATGATAGTGATTTGCGATTCCTATACCGATGCCCTTGTTAAAACCGATGAAGTTTTGGCTAGAATTCCCGATCTTGACGGCATATTTGCAGTGAACGACCTAACCGCCATTGGCACCATAAAAAGATTGATAAAACATGGGAAATGTGTGCCTAAGGATGTAAAGGTAATAGGTTTTACCAACGAAATCAGTTCGGCAATTTATTCTCCAAGTTTAAGTACCATCGATCAACAAGGAGTATTGATGGGAGAGGAAGCAGCCAAGCTATTGCTAAACAATATGGATGGTATAAACAGGTCGCAAATTAAAGTAATTCAAGCAAATTTGGTTGTGAGAGAATCAACATCCGGATTGCTGTAACTGCTAAATCTACTAACTCATCAGATTATTTATACTTTGAAAATCATCCTTTGAATTTAAATTTGCAAAGCAGATTTCCAGATTGTTATGTGCATTCAGCTCAATGATTTTGATATTAAGCTGAAGTATAATATCAATAAGTTTAAACTTACCCTGACGTAGATTCATTTCAAGAAAAGGGATAATCCGTTTATGATAAAGACCTGTAAGTGGGTGATATTTGTTATCTGAAGTTTGAAAGATGACAACATCTTCATTGGTGTAATTCGATATGAGCAATTCAATAATTTGATCCGATAAGAATGGGGTATCGCATGGAAGTACAAGGTTTACATCGAATGATGAGTTGATTAGCCCGGCATGAATTCCACCCAGTGGGCCGGTATCCGGAAATATATCACCTATCAAATCGCAATCAAATTGTTTGTAATCAGTATTTTGCGTTGAAATAACTGTCTGGCTCGAAAACTTTTGTGCAAGCATAAGCGAGTATTGAACCAATGGACGACCTCTGAATTCGAACAATCCTTTGTCTGTTCCAAATCGGCTGCTCTTTCCCCCCGAAAGTATGATAGTACCCATTTTCATAGTTTGGCAAATTTATAACTTAAAACAATTGCTCTCCTGAATTCAATAGATTGGAAGGCCCAAAAACTTTTCTACTTTTACAACTTAATTAGTTCAGTCAAAAATATCTTTGAAATGAAGGAAAGAATACTACAAATGGCTCAGGACTTATATAGTCAAATTGTGGAAATCAGGAATTGGTTACATCAGAATCCAGAAACCGCTTTTGAAGAGCATATGACGTCGGATTATATTAGTTCTGTTTTGACAAAATATGGAATAGAGCATACACGTGGAATTGCAAAAACGGGGATTGTAGGGGTAATCGAAGGCGTTAATCCGCATAAAAAAACAATAGCATTGCGAGCCGATATGGACGCTTTAGAGATTTTGGAAGATAATAATTTACCATATAAATCACTCAATACGGGCAAAATGCATGCTTGCGGGCATGATGCTCATATGGCTTCGATGCTTGGAACGCTATTGATTTTAAACTCATTAAAGAAAGAGTTTCAGGGAAGTGTAAAATTCATCTTTCAGCCTTCCGAAGAAAAATTCCCCGGAGGAGCCAGTGTCATGATTGAAGAAGGCGTGTTGGAAAATCCTCGTCCGGCATCTATCTTTGGGCAACATGTTTTTCCCGAGCTTGAAGCTGGCAAAGTAGGATTTAAAGCAGGAAAATATATGGCAAGTACCGATGAGATATACCTGATGGTAACAGGAAAAGGAGGTCATGGAGGAATCCCACATCAAGCTATAGATACTGTTTTAATTGCTTCCCATATCATAGTTTCGTTGCAGCAATTGGTGAGCCGGAGAGCCAATCCTACCATTCCAACTGTGCTTTCATTTGGTCGTGTGGTAGCCGATGGTCGCACCAATATTCTTCCCAATAAAGTGACCATTGATGGTACGTTAAGGACCTTCGACGAGCAATGGAGAAAAACAATGCATCAGGAAATAGAAAAAATGGCCAATGGGATTGCCCAAAGCATGGGAGGTGATTGTGAAACTAAAATATCTCATGGCTATCCTTTTGTTTATAATAACGAGGCATTGACTGGGCGCGCCTTTAAAAATGCAGTTGAGTTGCTCGGAGTTGAAAATGTTGTAGAGTTGGACATGCGGATGACAGCTGAAGATTTTAGCTATTATGGGCAAATTGTTCCGGGCTGCTTTTATAGGCTTGGAACCAGAAATGAATCGAAAAGTATAGTATCGAATCTTCATTCATCAACATTTAATATAGATGAGGAGAGCTTAAAAACAGGCATGGCACTTATGGCATGGCTTGCAATAAAAGAGTTAGAAGTAGATTAAATGCAATTAAACAGGATTAAATGTTAATTAAATGATTCTATTATAAAATCATGTGTTAAAATAAGCAGGCATTTTGTATGTTTGTAAAGCAATAAATACAGATATCTTTCCTCGTTTTTACAAATTTTTATTATCTTTAATATTAACAGCACAGATTATTCGACCCCGAAGGAATAATTATTAATGAAATGGATTATGCAGGAGAATAAGAAAAACGTTTTGATTGTTGATGACTCAATTACCAATCTACAGGTAATTGGAAAAATGCTTGAAAAGGAGAATCTCAAAGTAACTTTTGTAGAGAGTGCCATAGATGCATTGGATTTAATGAAAAATGGTTATTCCCCCGATGTTATTCTTTTGGACATAATGATGCCGGGGATGAACGGTTTTGAGTTTAAAAAGATTTTAAATTCAAATGAAGTCTGGATTTCTATACCAGTTATTGTCATAAGCGCTCTTTATGAGCAAGATAATAAAACAATTGCGTTCGATTTGGGCTGCGTTGATTTTATGGTTAAGCCCATCAATAAAGTGGAGGTTCTTCACAGAATAAAAGTACAGCTAAGTTTTAAAGAGCAGGAAAACCAGTTAAAATTAATTAATGCTGAACTGGTTGAAGCGAATAAGTCCAGAGATAAAATCTTCTCCATTATATCACATGATTTACGTACTTCTATTGGGAATATTCGAAATGTGTTTAAGTTTATAATTGACGGACTCATTGATCCGGAAGAGGATAGTGAATTAATCAACGATGCGGAAATAACAGCCAGAAATACCTATAATTTGCTTGATAATCTTTTGTATTGGGCAAAATCCCAGCAGGGGCAAATTGTGTACAGACCTGAATTGGTGAATCTTTCTCGACTTATATCTGGCCTGTCTGACATTGAAAAGGGTTCGATGATAAACAAAGAAATTGAATATATAGAGTCTGTTCCGCAGGATTTGTTTGTTTGGTCAGACAAAGTTTTGCTAACCATTACCCTAAGAAATTTACTTGTCAATGCCATAAAATTTACCCCCAAAGGAGGCAGGATTAGTGTTGTTGGACAGCAAATAAGCGATAAAATAAAAATTTCGGTAATAGACAGCGGCATTGGCATTAGTGAGGAAAATCTGAAGTTACTGAATAATGATAAGGTATTCACGACAATTGGGACTAGCAATGAAAAAGGAACAGGCCTGGGATTGGTTTTGGTTCGCGACTATGTAAAAATTTGCAAAGGAAGTCTGGAAGTAAAAAGCAAACAGGGGCAGGGGAGTGATTTTAGTATCTTTTTACCTTTAGGAGAGGAGTAAAATTGGTCAAAAAAGTTATACATCGCTTTCTTATTCTGGTTTTTGCATTACTAAGCTCATTCGCATCAAGCCAGGGCCACGATAATCCACTTCTTTATCATGAAAAATATCTTGCGGAGTTTAAAGTGACTCATGGTGAAATCATTGCAGAGATAAACAGATTAGAAAAAAACTGGCATTGCATTGAAAATAAACTTGATTTAATCAAAGCTTTGCGTGAATCAAATAGTATTCCACAGTTAAATGAATATTTGAGTTTATTGGAGGTGTATTATTATATAAAGGTGTCAAACTGGGAGAGCGGCACTAAAGTATTAAGCACTATTAATGTCGAAAAAAGTTATTTTCCCGGGTTGTATTATTATTTACAAGGCAGCATCGATATTCATACATCAGAATATGCCAGAGCAATTAATTCTTTAACCAATGCCGAAAAGTATCTTAGCAATTCTGATCTCAATACTATAAAGATTAAGGAATTATTTATTACGGTCTATTATCAAATAGACAATTTAGAACTGGCCAAAAAAAATTATTATGATGGCATAACTATTTGTGAAAAGAATAATTATTCAAAAGGGAAATTGGATTTATATAGGATTTATGGATTAGCCCTGAGTAAATATGACCCAGATTATTCTAAGGAGATTTTAGCAAAAGGCTGGGAACTGATTCAAAACGAATCTATCGACAGGCGTTTGCATTATGCAGGGAACTATTTAAAATTTCTGGTAACGATAAATGATTGGCTATCTTTTGAAAAAGTATATGGTGCTTTAAAGGTCGATTTCAATGAGTCATGTCAAAAAAACCTAATAAGTGTTATTGAAACACTTTATGCGCACAAATTAACTGTTGAAAACAAGATTGACTCAGCGATTTATTTTAATAATAGGGCGCTAACTATGCGTAAATTAGAAGGAAACTCACTTTTTATGGGATATTCCTATATCAATTTATCAAGTAATTATTTAGATTTAAAAAAGTTTTCTCAATCTAAAATATATTTAGATTCAGCAAAACAATACCTTTACGATTCAGGAAATACTGCAACTAAAAGAATTTATCTTCAAACTTTGCTGAAATACTTCGAAAAGAATAGAGATACAGATTCTGTATTTCAAATAAATTCTCGGCTTGCAATTTTAAACGACAAATATTTCTACGATCAGCAGAATTTTCTAATTGCCAAATTGAATGCCGAAAATGAAACCAATAAAATTCTATTGGAAAATAAATACAATGCTGAAATTGAAAACCGGAAATTAAAACTTCGCTATACCACCTGGATCTCAGTTTTACTTTTGCTTTTAGCCTTGATATTGATATTTTGGCTGGTTAACAATTACAAAAATCTAAGGCTCGTAAAGCTAACATCCAAGCGTACTTTCGATTCACTCGATAATTACAAAAAAGAAGTTTCACAGCTTAAAAATGTTTTTGAGAATGCCACTACGGGTCTTTTTATCATCGATAAAACTAACCAAATCAAATTTGTTAATAAAAGAGCGGAAACTATATTCTCAAGTTTTAATTATGAAGTGGATCAGGACTTTACTTTATTGTTCCATGGAGAATCGCTGGAGCAAGTTAATAAGGCTCTTAATGAAGTAATAACAAACCATATAAATCAGGAAACACAAATATCAATAACAAATGCTGGCCGCATCAAGTATTTAAGCCTTTCCATATCACCCCTAATGGTTGGAAATATATTGGATTCCATACTCATTATTGTTATTGATGTCTCCGATAAAGTTAAAACCCTGGAGCTTGAGAAAAACCAACGTATTATTCTTCAAACTCTTTTTAATTCTATTAATGAATCAATTGTTCTGATTGATTTTAAAGGCACTATAAAACTAATCAACCGAACTGGGGCCAAGCGTTTGGGAACCAACGATAAAAAACTTGTTGGCACCAATTATTTCGATATTTTACCCCAGGAAATTAAAAACGCAAGGGTTCAAAAAATACAGATGGCCATCGACGAGAAAAGACCCATTGTTTACGATGAGAACATTGGTATTCATAGCAATATGGTTTCCATTTATCCAAGTTTTAATTCCGATGGAGAGCTGGCGTATTTGTCTGAATTTACTCAGGATAACCGCGATCGGAGACATGCCATTGAAGAAATAAATTCTCTTCGTCAGAAAGTTCTTCGATCACAAATGAACCCTCATTTTATTTTTAATTCCTTAAATGCGATTCAAAGCTATGTGTTGAAAAATGATTCTGCCCATGCTGTTAAATACCTTAACAGCTTTGCCAGACTCATAAGAATGATATTGGAAAGTTCGAGGTACGATTATATTTCATTAGATAAAGAAGTGAATATTCTACGGTATTACTTAGAGCTTCAGCAACTTAGATTTGGTGATAAATTTTCTTATTCTTTGGATGTCGACGAAAATATTGAAACAGAAATGATTCTCATTCCTGCTATGCTCGCTCAGCCATTTATCGAAAATGCTATTGAACATGGATTGCAGCATGTGGAAACAGATGGTTTGGTAAAAATTAGTTTCGTTAAAGCTACCGACAGCATTATTTTTAAGGTATCTGACAATGGTATAGGTAGAGAAAAAAGCAAGTTAATCAATAAACAAAAACTCGATGACAGAGAGAGTCTGTCAACAACCCTATTTAAAGAGAGACTGCTAACTCTCAACCGCTATTCGGGTCAAAAAATTACTTATAATATTATTGATTTAAAGGATGATGCCGGAAACGCAAAAGGTACCCTGGTCATTATAAATCTCCCAATCATCTACCAGTCAAATATTGTTTAATGGTTATCTAAACAATTTTCTTATAAACCTGTGCACTTCTGTTTGGCGAGTATATGCTCATTTTAGAAACTCCATTTTCTAATCTTGCAATGAAATGTGATGAGTTATGAATTCGGTCAAAACCACCAAAATAGGGAGCATCTGTATTGAAAACCAACTCGTAAGGGCCCATTTTAGGCACATTGATAGTATAATCAAAACAACTATTGGCAGGGTGAAAATTAAAAACAAATACCAGGTTCCCTTTTTCAAAGGCCAATATTTTATTGTTTTCATCAAGCCACAATTCTCTGGAAACCCCTGATGTTAAGATTTTTTCATCCATTACGAATTGTATCATAGCCTTATCGAAAGCAGCCATATAATGGTATTTAAGCTGATCGTTATCAAGCAGCGACCATTGGCGGCGAGCATAATGATAACTCCAGAAATTTCCCTGCCGCGGGAAATCTATCCATTCCGGATGGCCAAATTCATTGCCCATAAAATTTAAATAGGCTTCGCCACCCAAAGTAATTGTAATAAATCTTATGAGGTTGTGGAGGTTAATGCCTCTGTCAATTATGAGATTCTGGTCGTCCTTGTGCATATGGAAATACATCTCCTGATCCATGAGCCTAAAAGCAATGGTTTTGTCCCCCACAAGTGCCTGGTCGTGCGATTCGGCATAGGCAATAGATTTAATTTGATAATTTCTGTCAACTAAATTATGATACAATTGCCCAATATCCCACTCTTCGTCTTTCTTCTCTTTAAGCAGTTTGATCCAGTAATCTGGAATCCCCATGGATAATCTAAAATCAAATCCAATTCCTCCATCTTCAATAGGGTGACAAAGGCCAGGCATTCCGCTAACATCTTCCGCAATGGTGATTATATGTGGATTGATGTTGTGGCACAAGTCGTTGGCGAGCTGTAGGTAGGTTACTGCTTCAAAATCTACTCCCATGCTGAAATACATATCCCTATTGCCAAAATCAACCCCTATTCCATGATGCTCGTAAAGCATGCTCGTTACTCCATCGAATCTATATCCGTCAAAATGAAACTCTTCGAGCCAGTAGCGAATATTTGAAAGTAGAAATTGAAGAACTTCGGGTTTGCCGTAATTAAAGATTTTTGAGTCCCAAACTTCATGATTTCCTTTGGTTCCACCATGAAAATACTGGTAATCGGTACCGTCAAATTCGTTTAATCCCTCGTAAATATTTTTAACAGTGTGACTATGAACAATATCCATGATAACCCTGATACCCATGTCATGTGCAGTATCTACCAATGATTTTAGTTCTTCGGGAGTGCCAAATCGAGACGAAGCCGCAAAGAAATTACTCACATGATAACCGAATGAACCGTAGTAGGGATGCTCAGCAATGGCCATGATTTGAATAGCATTATAGCCCGCCGAAAGAATGTAGGGGAGGATTTTTTTCTCAAATTCGACATAACTGCCAACCCCATTTTTTTCCTGGGCCATGCCCACATGAGTTTCATAAATTATCAGTGGGGCTGTGGTTTGTGGTGTTTTTTTGTTCTTCCATTGATAAGGTTCAGGAAACCATAACTGACCAGCAAAGTCCTTTGTGTTCTCATCCTGAATTAGTCGGGTGATATATGCGGGAATTCTTGGAGTATTGCCTTTCTCAGTTTGAACGAGAACTTTAACTTTGCTTCCGTGAGTTAATTGGGGACAATCTGAAAGTTTAATTTCGATTTCCCAAATTCCACCATCCAATTTGTTCAGAGGATGGGTGTAATATTCCCACTGATTGAAATCGCCGATTAAATAGAGACCTTTTGCCGCAGGTGCCCATTCCCTGTAAATGAGTGTTGATTGATCCTCACTTAAATGGAAGCCAAATTTTTTATAGGCTGATGCAAAATTATAAAGGCTACCGTACTGCTTTTCTATGATTTCCTTTTGCTGAAAAAATCTTTGTTGGCGGTCGTAAACTTCCTGAGCAACAGGCATTAACCATTCATCCTGTTTTACAATGGGCAATATTTTCAATTCGTTCATAGGGCGATAAATTATCCGGTCTAAGATAGAAATTAAAATTCGAAAATTTGATATCCAAATGGTTTAATTGTAAGTTCAAAACCTTGTTGAACTAATTTGTAAAATGGTATCTGATATTCCACTCCCGTGAAAATATTTTTAAAAGTTTTATCGACTAATTTACTTGTATCCTTTTCAGCAAATTCAAGGGCATGGCCTGAAATAATAACCTTTTGATTGAGCTCTCGGGCAGAAAAGTTTAGAACAATGAGCAAACTTGCAGTTTTAAAACTCCGCAAATATGCATAAACATAGTTATGATAAAAATGATGATTGTCTTTGTTGGCCCACATTAAATCATAAAAACTTCCCTGACCAATGGCAGGATGCGACATAGCAAGATTTAAAATTTTACTGTATTCCTGCTGATGCGCTTTCTCTTCTGCGGATAATGTTTTTCCGCTGAAAGCAGATTTTCCTTTCCATCTTTGAATGGATGGGATGTTCCAATAATCAAAAATGGTGGTGCGACCATCATCTCCACTAAACCCCGAGGCAGTGGTGCTGTTTTCGCCAAATTCCTGTCCAAAATAAGTCATTACAGGCCCTTGATGCATGGTGGCAGAAAGTACCATGGCAGGAATGGCTTTTTCCGCCTGACCTGCAAATTCAGACGAAGCAATTCGTTGTTCATCATGGTTTTCCAAAAAGCGAAGCATATACTTGTCCAACCCATTCAGACTTTTCCACGAATCGCTGAGATTGGATGCGGGTTGTTCCCCACGGATTATTGCTTTCAGCATATCATAAAGGCCCACTTTATCGTACAAGTAATCAAACTTTCCTTTGAAGATATAATCATGATAAATATCTGGTTGATAAACTTCTGCAATAAAAATTATATCACCATTGATTTGTTTTATCTGAGGAATCACCCACCCCCAAAATTCCACAGGTACCATTTCGGCCATGTCGCAGCGAAATCCGTCTATTCCTTTGTTTGTCCAGTACTTGAGTATTTCGAGCATTCGGAACCAGGTAGAAGGGATGGGATTAAAATGTTTATTGTTTCCATTTTGAACATCAACCCCGTAGTTGAGTTTTATGGTTTCGTACCAGTCGTTAATTCCCGGATTTGGACTAAAACAATCGTTGCCAGTTACTTTTGCGGGTAGTTCCTGAAAATTATGAGATTGGCAGCCAGGCAATACGAGTTTTTCGGCGGGTAGGTAATAAAAATTATTTTGCGGATGGAAAGCCAATGAGCTGTCGTCAGTTTCGCCAAAATCGGGCACTCCTTTTGGTTTGCTCGTACTTCTATAAGCTCTGCTCACATGATTGGGGACAAAATCAATAATTACTTTCATCCCTTCATCATGGGTTCTTTTAACCAATTCTTCGAATTCAGCCATTCTGTTTTCCACATCAACAGCCAAATCTGGGTGCACATCATAATAATCGACAATGGCATAGGGAGAGCCAGCCTTGCCTTTTAGTATACATGAATCCTGCGAAGGAATTCCCGGATAACTGGTGGAGGTAGCATGATGAATGATGCCTGTGTACCAAACATAGTTTATCCCCAGTTTTTTTATTGCCTTGAGTGCTTCAGGGGTAAAATCATTCATTTTGCCGCATCCGTTTTCCTGCAGGCTACCGTTGAATTTGGGATTTTTATTTGGATTTCCAAAAAGTCTTGGTAAAACCTGATATATGGAGATTTTGGTCATAAAGCCTTAATTATTAATGGAATAAATAAATTACGTTTTGTGAAATTGCCAATATTCGACTAGCATATTTTAAAAAAGGCGAAATTAAATATAATCCCGCCTTTTTAATTTTTAAAATCTTCTAAGAATTAAGCTTTCACCACCAGATAATCCATATTTATCAAAAGATGGGCTTTGGGTTTAAGCGATTGAACAACCTTATGTTCCTGTTCTAAAACTCTGGCTCTGTATTCGTTTTGTGGTTCTTTACCCCGAACTACCTGAGCTTTTTTGGTTTCGTGGTAGGTGAGTTCAATAAAAACTGCCAAATCAACACCGGGAGTTTGAATAGAATACAAACCATCAATAATGAGCATATCTACGACCGAATAGTCGGTGGTTAGTTGATCCACTTGCTCGGTAACCAAATCAACACAGGGGCCTGTGGAGCTTGCGCCCCTTTTAAACTCGTCAACATTTCTGTTGATGGTGTCCCAGTCATATTCGCCAAAACCTACCACATTTTCTATTCCATTATCCCATCTCCACTGAGTTCTCTCCAATGGAAGAATTCTGTAATAGTTGTCGATATGCAAAGGCTTGGCCACAATGCCATGCTTCTTTAACTCTTTGGCTACTGAGTGGGCCAATTCGCTTTTGCCGGAGCCACTTTCGCCCGAGATGCCAATAATAAATTTAGGTTTCTTTTGCTCCAGGACTACTTTTACAATCTCATGAGCTGCAATTAGATGCTTTTCGGATATTAATAATACGTCGCCTAACATTTTTTTAAAGTTAATGGTTCATCTTTAAGGTCAAACTATTTCGTTTTTCCATTAAGTCAAACCAGATTAATTACTTGTTTTTTATTTCCTTCTAAAGATACTTCTTTTTCGTTAACTACTAAAGTTGTATCCACATTTGCTGTCACAATCATGGTTCCAGCGCTAAGATTAAATTGATAACTGACTCCCCTGAATTTCAGTTTGAAATCCATTTGTTTCCATTGTTTTGGAAGTTTGGGGTTAATTTTGAGCATTTCGCCATGAAGATTAATTCCGGCATAATTGGTAAGCGCCACCATAACTGTTGATGCCATTACACCGGTGTGAATTCCTTCGCCGGTTGTGCCGCCCTGAATATCAATATAATCGCTGCCCAAAGCATCCTGATAAAGAGTCCAGCTCAGTTCTTCATTATTAATAATATTGGCCAATTGTGCATGAACCACGCGACTGAGTGAGGAGCCATGTGAAGTACGAGCCAAATAGTAGTCCAGATTTCGGGTGAGATAATCATCGGGAAGCTCATAGCCAAGTTTCTCGAAAATACTGTCAACTTCTTCTTTTTCAAGATTAAAGAAAGTCATCAAAGTATCGGCTTGTTTGGCTACTTTGTAGTCGTCGGCTGATTTTCCTTCGGCTTTCAACAAGCGGTCCATGCGGTAAATATTTCCATATTTTGCCCGATAAGCATCCCAGTCAAGCTCGTGCAAATCGAAGTAACCATCATATTGAGAGATAATTCCTTCATCAGAAATGACAAGATTCAGGTTTTGGGCTATATTTTCCCAATGCAGCATCTCGTTGTACGTGAGTTGAATTTTAAGCAAAACGGTTTCTTCGGCGGTGCAGTTCATTTTCGATAACATCCCTTTTACCTTACCAAACATCCAGGCCACCATGATATTGGTGTAGGCGTTGTCTTTCAAGCCGCCTTCATTGGCATCGGGATACATTTCGTGAAACTCATCGGGGCCCATGACTTTAGCGATGCTATAACGGCCTGTTTTCTCATCTTTTTCTGCTTTGCTGGCCCAGAAACGACAAATTTCCAGAAACATTTCTGCTCCATATTTTTCCATGAATTCCACGTCGTTGGTTGCTACAAAATATTCGTAAATATCGTAGGCAATGGCCAGACTTACATGTCGTTGCAAGCTGCTATTATCTTCGCCCCATTCTCCAGTTATTGGATTCAGGTGAACAATTTGGGTTTCTTCGCGACCGTCGCTGCCACTTTGCCAGGGGAACATGGCGCCTTGATATCCATATTCTTTGGCGTATTCGCGGGCTTTGTCCAATCTTCGGTAGCGATACATCAGCAGCGATTTGGCCACTTCGGGGAAATGGATATTGTAGAAAGGCGCGATGAATAAGTCGTCCCAGAAAATATGTCCACGATAAGCCTCTCCATGAAGTCCGCGGGCGGTTACGCTGGCATCGAGATTTACATTAAACTCAGATGCAGCAAGCATCATGTGATAGGAGTGGAGTCGTAATAATTTTTGGCTCAAACGGTCGCCTTCAACTTTAATATCAATTTCGTCCCAAATTTCAGCCCATTTCTGTTTGCTTTCAGCATAAAGCACATCGAAACTGGTTAAGGTATTCAGACTATTCAGAGCTTTTTCCTCAGGATTGTGAACCACATGAGAGCTGTAAATACCTAGAAGTTTTTCGATGGTAAAGCTTTGATTGGCCACTAAATCAACTTCATAGTAAGCCCAGGCACCATCGTTTTCAACTTTAGTAACTGCGGCAGGCAAAGAATTTTGTCCTGTTATTGCAGCGGAATGTTTAATGGCTTGAGATACAGTAATATTTGATTGGCGGGTTTTTACATTTACCAGGAGTTTATTTTCGTTGGCCTGACCCGAAACAAATTCCAGGTGGTTTTGGTTCAATGAGTTGTATCTGTTAACGCCTCTGTTTTCTATTTTGCCATCGATGCCAATTCTAAAAGTAATTTTCCCCTGAAAATTGAGCGGGGTAAAAGTGTATTGCTGAGCGCCTACATGCATTTGTGCCATGCTGGCCATTCTTTTCGATTCTATTTTAAATCTTTTGCCATCGGGTGATTTTACCACAAGCTCTTTGGAGAAAAGACCAGTTTTGAGACAGAGATGTTTTTTGAAAATCTCGAAGTTGGCAGTTTTATAATCCCACCAATCGCCGTTATCGATTTTAAATTCAACCAATGTCCAATTGGGGGTATTTGCAAAGTCTTCGTTTTCAATCATTCTGTCGCCAACAGGGCTTTCAAGTCGGTTGTAAAGGCTGGCGATATAGGTTCCGGGATAATGGTTTTCATCGGCTTTAACTTCTTCCATGGCACCGCGGTTGCCAAAATATCCATTTCCAACAGCCAATAATGATTCACGACTTTTTTCTTTTTTCACGTCGTATTCGTGATAGGTGATGGACCAGTTGTCCTTTACGAGTCCGTCTACAAACCATTGATTAATGCCTTCGAATTTAATTTCTTCAATATCGGCAACTACCAAATCGGCGCCGTTTCTGTATAGTTCCTCAACATTATGCTCACGTGCAAGCCCCAAAACAAGTCCAAAATTTCCGGCTTTTCCGGCGGCAACGCCCGAAGATGCATCTTCAACCACCACACTGCGGTGATACGAAACGCCCATATTATCCGCAGCTGTGGTAAAAATATCGGGCTGTGGTTTGCCTTTTAATCCCAGCTGAGCAGAATCGGTTCCATCAACTATGGTGTCCACTATGTCGAACAGATGTGCAGTTTTAAGAACAGAGCGACAATTTTTACTGCTTGAAGCTACACCCAGCTTCAGACCTTCTTTTTTTACACGGTGCATGAGCTCAACGGTGCTTTCGAAAACTCTAACGCCATCTTTATCAAGAACTTCGTTAAAGGTTTTGTTTTTCCGGTTTCCAAGGCCACAGACTGTTTCCAGCTCTATGTCGTCATCGGGTGTGCCAAAAGGTAATTGTATATTTCTGCTTTTCAAAAAATCCTGAACCCCATTATAGCGGGGTTTTCCATCCACATAAGGAAGGTAATCGGTGATATAGTCAAACTCTTTAAAAACTCCACCTGTTTTTGAGGCGAGGTCCGTTAAAAATTCATCAAACATTTTTTTCCAGGCAGCAGCATGAACTTCAGCTGTTTTGGTTATTACACCATCCAGGTCGAAAATGATGGCATCGAAATTGAATTTAGACATATTTTGTTTCGTATTTTGTTTTACATTAATTTAATAAGCTGACTTATAATTTGTTATAGTTTAATCCAATAATAGGAATAGGCAGGAACCACCAATTTTCCGGACTCATATTTTAATGTCTGTCCGAGAATATCTTTTTCGCCTAAGGAGCCTTCTTTATCACAGATTATGTCGGTTTTCGACAGATTTTGCATGATGAGGATGTTCTCGTTTTCAAAGGATCTTTGGTAAATGAGCAGAGCCTTATTGTGATGATCGATCCATTTCATTTCGCCACGTCCAAAGGCTCCAAATTTCTTGCGGTTTTGAATCATGTTGCTCAATCCACTGAATATCTGAGACTCGAAACTGTTGGGGTTGGTCAATTGTTTTTCCACATCAGCCCAATCCACTTTTCCTCTCACCAAAAAGCGGGTATCGTCTTTACCGCTCAATTGAATCATTTCTTTATAATAGCTCTCGTCGTTGGCCTTGCCAAATTCGTCTCCATAATAAAGAACTGGTGTTCCGGGCAGGCTGAGCATAATGCTGTAGGCCAGCTTTATTTTTTTGACATCTTTTTTGAAGAGTTCCGACATGCGCGCCGAAATGCCTTCGCCCACTCTAAAATCCCATTCGGGTTGATGGCAGTAGTTTTTGTGAATATAAGCCCGGTCTTCTTCGTTCACATAGACCAGTTCGAGACTTAACTCATCGTGACAGCGCAGAAAAGTGAACCATTGACTGTCGGCAGGAATTTGGGGAGTTACTTCGGTGCTTAGAGTCTTTTTAACAGGCTCGGCGCTTTCCATGCTCAACGCTTTAAACATTTGGGGCATGAGCGGGAAGTGATAGGCTGCATTGCACTCGTCGCCAGTTTTTAGATAGGCTACCACATCGTGGGGTTTTTGGCAAGCTTCGGCAAGCATAAGAGTTCCGGGACGTAAAAACTCAGTAACCGCTCTAAAGAATCTGACTACAGTATGGGTTTTTGGCAAGTTTTCGCAATTTGTTCCTTCCTCTTTCCAAATATAGGGGATGGCATCGGCTCTGAATCCATCCACTCCCTGACTAAGCCAGAAAGCCAGATTTCTGCTCATTTCTATGAGAACCTGTGGGTTGCGATAGTTCAGGTCGGGTTGAAATTCGAAGAAGCGGTGGAAGAAATAGCAATCACCATCTTTTTCCCAATTGCTGGGACACATACCTTTAAAAAGAAGGCGGGCATCCTGATATTTTTCAGTGTCTTTATTCCAGATATAATAATCGCGGTAAGGGTTTTCTGGGCCTTTTCTGCTTTCCAGAAACCAGGGATGTTCCATTGATGTATGATTCATGGCAATGTCGAAAATGACTTTAATCCCCTTTTTATGAGCATGGTCGAGAAATTCCCTGAATTTTTTCTGCTCCTGTTCGGGGCTTGAAGAATCGGGCATGTTAAACAGCTCCGACCTTATTTTTCGGTAGTCTTTTATGTCGAACCCAGCATCTTTCATGGGTGAATCGAGAATGGGTAACAACCATAAACAGCTCACGCCCAGCTGGTAGAGGTGGTCGAGTTTTTCGGTTAATCCATCAAAATCCTTGTTGAACAAGTCAACATACAGACTGTAGACAATGGCATCTTTGTACCAGTCTTTGTTTTCGCAAACTGGAATTTTTGGCTTTAAATCATTTAATTCTTCAATAAAAGAATGTAAAGGAGCCAATGAGCTTTCGGGATAAAGTTCGATAAAACTTTTCTCCAACAGTCGAATATTTTGCTGATTATTCATAGTTAAACATTTTGATTTATAGCCAATTAGCTATTGATTTTACTAACATCAAAATTAATAGAAATCGCATTGTAAATACTAATTTACAACAAATTGACGATTTTCAATCGTTTGTGTTGAAAAGTTTATCATCGGAATCGATTGCGGACATCAAATATTGCTCTTAACAGAGATTAAAAGCATGAAAAATGTAGCGGTATTTTTAATCTGAAATTGCCTGGATCTGTTATTTGCTTTGGTAAATATATGATAAGGGGATTTTTTAAAGACATTGTCAACTTAATTTTGTTGGATGGAGTTTAAATGAATTTGAGTCAATGAATAAAGCATCCTATGTATAATTGGCCAGCAAGATTGCAAAATTTTCTTTTGAGAAAGTAATCAAAAAAGAGCAAAAATCGCCTTCACAATTATTTAACCCCCAAGTATTGAAATTAAAGCTACTTTTGCACCCATTTTTAAAGAGACCTAAATGACAGAAATTAGAAACATTGCCATTATTGCCCACGTTGACCACGGAAAAACAACCTTAGTAGACAGAATCCTGCATCAGGTAAAGCTGTTTAGGGATAATCAGGAAGTAACTGATCTTATTCTCGATAGCAACGACCTGGAAAGAGAAAGAGGAATTACCATTCTCTCCAAAAACGTATCAGTTCGATATAAAGAAACCAAAATCAACATTATAGACACCCCCGGACACAGTGATTTTGGGGGAGAGGTTGAACGTGTATTAAATATGGCCAATGGAGTATTGCTGGTTGTTGACGCCTTCGAAGGCCCCATGCCACAAACCCGTTTTGTTTTACAAAAAGCCGTTGAATTGGGACTAAAGCCCATTCTGGTTGTGAATAAAGTAGATAAACCCAATTGCGATCCCGAAGAAACAGTAGATAAAGTATTCGATTTGATGTTTAGCCTGAATGCTACCGAAGAACAGCTTGATTTCCCAGTTGTTTTTGGGTCATCAAAACTAGGCTGGATGGGCCCTGACTGGCAAAACCCCACCGAAGATATTCATTATTTATTAGACCAGATTATTGAGCACATTCCTGTTTCGGAACATACGGAAGGAACCACTCAGATGCGAATTTCATCGTTGGATTATAGCAGCTATGTGGGTCGTATTGCCGTTGGAAAACTTCTTAGGGGTACAATGCAATGGGGCGATACAGTTTCGTTGGTTAAAAGAGATGGAACTATAACCCGCAATAAAATTAAAGAACTTTATGTTTTTGAAGGTCTTGGCAAAGAAAAAATGAAGGACAAAGTTTATAGCGGCGAGATTGTGGCTCTTCTAGGAATGGAGAATTTTGATATCGGTGACACCGTTGCCGATCACGAAAATCCAGAAGCCCTTCCTGCTGTTAAAATTGATGAGCCAACGATGAGTATGTTGTTCACCATCAACAATTCACCATTCTTTGGCAAGGAAGGCAAGTTTGTTACATCACGCCATCTCCGCGAAAGACTTTTTAAAGAAACAGAGAAAAACCTTGCTTTGAGAGTTGAAGAAACAAACAGCTCCGATTCTTATAATGTTTTTGGTCGTGGAATACTCCATTTATCTATTTTGGTTGAAACCATGCGCCGCGAAGGATATGAATTTCAGCTTGGACAACCCCAGGTACTTTACAAAACTGTTGACGGAGTAAAATTGGAACCCGTTGAATTTATGACTGTTCACGTACCGGAGCAATTTTCTGGTAAGGTAATAGAACTTATATCTCAGCGTAAAGGCGAATTAAAATCAATGGATACCAAAGGAGATAGAGTGCATTTGGAATTTGAAATTCCTGCTCGTGGAATTATCGGGCTTAGAAACTTTATGCTCACAGCCACCGAAGGCGAAGCTGTTATGGCCCACCGTTTTCACGAATATCAACCCATTAAAGGTGAATTAAACACCCGCAGAAATGGTGCTCTTATTGCCATGGAAACTGGATTGGCTATTCCTTATTCAATAGACAAGCTGCAGGATCGGGGAAATTTCTTTATTTTTCACAACGAAGAAATTTACGAAGGACAAGTAATAGGGGAGCACATTAGAATTGAAGATTTGATGATTAATGTGACCAAAACCAAAAAACTTACCAATATCCGCGCATCAGGTACCGATGATAAGGTTAATCTAACACCTCCAATCCGCTTTTCTTTGGAAGAAGCAATGGAGTACATTCGGAGCGACGAATACCTTGAAGTTACTCCAACTGCACTTCGGATACGCAAAATTTTGCTCAAAGAAAACGACCGAAAAAGAGAAAAGAAATCTTAATCTTTTTTACTCCAATCTCTTTCATATTTTACTTTTAAGTTGCATTTCAGTTTTCCTGTAAGCACATTTTTATTATGTTTGCATAATAAATTTATGCCCTATGAAAGCTCAGGACACCATTGGTTATCAAGTAAAAGCCACTTGGCAGGCCATTGTGAAAATGTATAACAGATTAACATCTGAACACGACTTTTCACAAGCCGAAGGCTATGTACTCATCAGCATTAAAAAGGATGGTATACCCGTAACGAAAATTGCACCTCTTATGGGTATTGAGCCAACAAGCCTAAGCCGATTGCTTAAAACTATGGAGGATAAGGGCCTTATTTACAGAGAGAAAGACGAAGACGACCGTAGAGTGGTCAAACTCTTTCTAACTCCAAAAGGACTAGAATTTAAAAAGATTAGTAAAAAAATTGTGCTCGACTATAATAAATCGATTTACGAAGCACTTACCCCCGAAGAATTGGAATCGTTTTTTAAAATCATGGAAAAGATTCGTAAGCTCACATGTCAGGCAAATACAGGCGACGACGAAAACAATCAGAGAAATTGTTAGCAATTTTCTTAGGAACCCCATTAGCTATTTAGACATTTTTTAAATTATTGAATTTCTTTCAATTTGTATATTATCTAAATAATTTTTCTAATTAATATTGGATCAGTTAAATGCGCAAATCTGGAAATTATTTATTGTTTTCATAATGATTTTATTTAATTGATTATCAGTAATATAAAGTTTTTGGTTACAATTCTCTATACAAACCAATTTTTCGCAGGAAACATTGAATCATTGTACTTTTGCAGCACACATATAGATATGTATATATGAAAATGTGTATCATTTTTATGTTTTTCAATAATTTATAATTGATGAAGACAAGAAGAGAGTTTATTAAAATATCAACCGTGGCGGCAGGGGCTCTTACCGTATTGCAGCCTGCCATGAGTTGGTCGCCCGATTTTCTAAAGAAAGATATTGAACCCCTTGATGAATCAAAAGCTCAGCGTTATCCAACATTTTGCGAAATATGTTTTTGGAAATGCGCAGCTTTTACCTATTTAAACAAGGAAGGTAAAATCCAGAAAATCATTGGAAACGAAAACGACCCTTTAAGCAACGGAAGGCTTTGCCCAAGAGGCACAGGTGGAATTGGAATGTATTACGATGCCGACCGCCTGAAAACCCCTTTGAAGCGGGTAGAAGATGCCAATGGAAATCATAGTTTTAAACCCATTTCGTGGGAAGAAGCTTTGGATACCATTGCCGATAACATGAAAACCATCGCCGAAAAGTACGGCCCTGAAAGCATGGCGCTTCTTTATCATGCCAGCAGCGGATCCTATTTTAAGCATTTATTAGAGGCTTATGGTTCGCACAATGTTGCCAAACCATCTTATGCACAGTGTCTTGGTCCACGTGAAGCAGGTTTTGTGGCAACCTATGGAATGGGAGTAAGCTCTCCGGAACCCACAGACATTAAAAACACACAATGCCTGGTTCTCATTGGAAATCACGTGGGTGAGAATATGCACAATGGCTATGTACAGGAAGTGGCCGATGCCATTGAAAGAGGCGTTTCCATCATCACCGTTGATCCTCGTTTTTCAACCATTGCCAGCAAATCAAAATATTGGCTTCCCATAAAACCCGCCACCGATTTGGCTTTATTGCTCTCCTGGATTCACGTTCTTATTTATGAGGAACTTTATGACAAAAAATATGTGGAGAAATATACCTTCGGTTTTGAAGAGCTCAAATCACATGTGAAAAACTATACCCCCGAATGGGCCTATACCAAAACAGACATAGATCCCAAGGATATCAGAAACTCAGCCTATGAAATGGCCAAAGCTTCTCCCGCGGTGATAGTTCATCCTGGCCGACATACAACCTGGTATGGTGACGATACTCAGAGAACCAGAGCCATAGCCATTCTCAATGCTTTATTGGGTTCGTTTGGAAGAAAAGGGGGATGGTATTTTGCTGAAACCAAAGAAGTTCCAGAATACCCCGCACCTCCATATCCTCATCCACGGTGGACCTGGAAAGAAATAACCAAGAAAACCTATAAAGGTGCTGGAACTGGTATTTCAAACGATTTAATCAAGGCGTCTTTACCCGAAAACAAATCGGAATTTCAGGTGAAAGGCTGGTTGGTGGTGGGAACCAATCTGATAACCACCATTCCTGATGTTGAAACCACCATCAGAGCTATTAAAAATCTCGATTTTATAGCTGTAGTCGACACCATGCCTATGGAAATTACAGGCTGGGCCGATATTATTTTGCCAGAATGTACCTATCTGGAAAGATATGACGACATAAGAAGTACTCAACATCGTTTACCCAATATCGCGCTCAGAATGCCTGCTGCCGAACCTCGGTGGGAAAGCAAACCCGGATGGTGGATGGCAAAACAACTAGCCAACAGATTAGGTCTGGAAGAATATTTTGCTTACGAGACTGTTGAAGAAGAGTTAGACTGGAAATTGAAAAAGCTTGGAACCAGCTTAGAAGAGATGCAAAAAATAGGAGTAAAGCTATACGATAAAGAGAAGGAGTTATATTTAAATGAAGATGAAGATTTCTTCTTTAACACCGATACAGGAAAAATAGAACTTTATTCCATCGATCTCGAAGCAAAAGGCTACGATCCACTACCAAAATATACCGAACACCCTCAGCCCGACTTTGGATTCTATCGGCTCAATTACGGACGTGCCCCCATGCACACCTTTGGTCGGACCGCTAATAACCCAAATCTGGTGGACCTAATGTCAGAAAATAAACTTTGGGTAAATCCAAAAGTGGCTAAAATCTGGGGACTGGACCCTGACCAGGAGATTTGGTTGAAAAATCAGGATGGTAAAATCAGTACTTTCCCCATCAAGGTCAGAATAACGGAGAGAATTCGTCACGACAGCGTATATATGGTCCACGGATTTGGTAATACCGAGAAGGAATTGTCGCGTGGATATGGTCGAGGAGCTTCTGATTCTGAACTAATTACACGAGTGAAATACGACCCCATTATGGGCGGCACAGGGATGCGCGAGAATTTTGTTACTTTTTTGCTTGAAAATCCTCATTTAAAAGCTGCTGAACCTAAAAAACAGGAGGTAATATCATGAGATATGCAATGACCATGGACACATTAAAATGTGTCGGATGTAGCGACTGTGTGGTTGCTTGTCAAACTGAAAATAATGTACCGCTGGGCTACTGCCGCGACTGGATTGTGGAGCATACCGCCGGAACCTATCCGCATCTCGATTTGGAAATTCGTTCCGAACGCTGTAATCATTGCGACAATACCCCTTGTGTACGAACTTGTCCAACCGGAGCCAGCCATGTGATAGAAGGTGGTATTGTGAAAGTTACCCCCGAAGAATGTATCGGCTGTGGAGCCTGTATTCAGGCTTGTCCCTACGATGCGCGCTATTTCCATCCTGATGGATATGTGGATAAATGTACTTTCTGCGATCATCGGGTTCGTAAAGGTCAAACCACCGCTTGTGTGGCTGTTTGTCCTACCAAATCCCTAAATCTCGGCGACCTTGACGATCCTAATTCCGAAGTTTCTATACTCCTCCGCGATAGGAAGTGGAAAGTACTGGCCCCCGAAGCAGGAACCAAACCTCAAGTGTTTTTCTTAATTTAACAATCATTTTCTATGAACGAAGAAATTATAACCAGCGGTAGAAATATACCATTTATTGACCCTGTTTTAAATATATGGCACTGGCAAATTCCATTATACCTTTTTGTAGGTGGTATGGCGGCTGCCTTAATCTTCTTCTCTGCCTACTTTTTTATCCGTGGCAGAGGAAATGAGCTCATCACATCGGTTCAGATAGCACCCATTATAGCTCCTTTTATCATTGTTCTGGGTTTATTGGCTTTGTTGCTCGATTTGCGCCATCCGGCCTATTTCTGGCAACTCTATACCACCATTCGCTTCGACTCACCCATGTCGTGGGGAGCCTGGACTCTTGGAATCATAATGCCACTTTCTATTATCTGGCCGCTCACTTATCTCAAAGAAATCAAAGAGTATTTTAAGGAAAGTGGTGAGAAAGTGGTTGGACTCATCAACTGGATTGAGAATACCATTCAGAAAATAAAACCCCTGAAATCCATCATCGAATGGTTTACTGTGAACAGGTATTTTCTGGCATGGGCCAATATCATTCTTGCGGTAATACTTGGCGTTTACACAGGTATTTTACTTTCTGCATTCAATGCCCGCCCATTGTGGAACACCAGTCTTTTAGGCCCCTTGTTCCTGGTTTCGGGTCTTTCAACAGGTGCAGCCGTTATAATGTGGATGAGCAGAACAAAAAAAGAAAGACTTATATTTAGCCGAATCGACTTACTGCTTATTGCCATTGAACTCTTTTTTATCATCCACCTTTTCATGGGATTCCTGGCCAGCAGCGCTGTTCAGATTGAAGCTGCCAACCTGTTCCTTGGTGGAGAGTTTACCGCAATTTTTTGGGGAGGTGTTGTTTTAGTTGGTCTCATTTTACCAGCTATTTTGGAAACTATGGAACTTTATGGCTTTCATATTCCTATCTCAATCCCTGCTTTATTAATTTTGGTGGGTGGTTTATTGTTTCGATTCATTATGGTTGAAGCGGGACAAGTAACCAGGTATCTTTATTAAATTAGTTACAATAAAAAGTATAGTTTTTCGGTAATCAATGAGAATTGTGATAGATAGCAACCGAATTTGAGACACAGAAGAGCTTTTTAAAATAATGAAATGTAAAATTCATAGAATATGAAATATCCATGCAAAGAGGTTTACACAAACCGGGAATTTTTATCATGGATATTCCATCTGACCGTTAAAAATAAAATTATAAACAGATGAAACATAAAGAAACAAATCCTGATAAATACATGAATCCTTATTTAGCGGGGTTCTTGTTAGGACTGGTCATCATTGCTGCATTCTTCTTTTCGGGCGAAGGCCTTGGAGGAAGCGGAGCATTTAAAGATGTTGTGAAAGCAAGCGTGGTTAAGGTTGCGCCTGAGTATTCAGCCAACACGCTTTATTTTAAATCGGCCACTGAAGAGGAAAATAGCCCCATGAAAACATGGCTGGTATTTGAAGTTTTAGGTGTCATAATAGGAGCAATTATCTCAGGCGCCTTTGCGGGACGGTTGAATTTAAAACTTGAACATTCCCCAAAAATCACTTCCAAAACACGAATTATCTTCGCCATACTTGGGGGAGCCATGTTTGGAATAGGTTCGCAATTGGGAAGAGGATGTACTTCGGGTGCCGGACTTAGCGGTATGGCTGTTATGTCGCTCTCTGGTTTTGTTGCCGCTATGGCTATTTTTGGATCAGGTTATTTATTTGCCTGGTTTTTTAGAAAATTATGGATTTAAAAAATTATTGATATATGGCACCAATTTTTGATCAAACAAGCGAATGGAACCTGCTGGCAGCGCTACTTATAGGTATAGCTTTTGGCTGGGTTCTCGAAAGAGCAGGTTTTTCAACATCCCGAAAACTTGCGGGGGTATTTTATGGCTACGATTTTGTGGTTATAAAAGTATTCTTCACCGCAGCTATAACAGCAGCTTTGGGCATGCTAATTTTAAACCAGTTCGGGTTACTATATTTTGAAGATGTATGGATGCCCAGTACCTATCTGCTGCCAACAATTGTTGCCGGCGTAATCATGGGGCTTGGTTTTATTATGGGAGGCTTTTGCCCTGGTACCAGTGTTTGTGCTGCTGCCATTGGTAAGCTCGATGCTATGCTATTTATCCTGGGTATTATGATTGGAATTTATTTCTATTCATTCACCTACGAAAGTCTGTGGCACGATTTGCGCGAAAGTACCAATTTGGGACAGGTAAAAATGGGAAATCTGATTGGAATAGGCGAGGGAGTTGCCGTTCTAGGATTTGTTATAATTGCTTTTGGAACCTTTTGGTTGGTCGATACCATTAAAAAGAAATATAAGATTGATGATGTGAACTATTAATCAATTCAGCTGCAATGAGATTTCGGGGATAGCAAGTTTAGTCTCTAAAATTTTGAATATTTCCGTTGGGTCTCAATCGGCTGAGTTAAAAACAAATCAACAAAATGAAAAAACAATATTTAATAGCCATTGTCGCATTCATTGTTCTCGGGTTTATTGTGGCCGTATCGGGAGTTAATCAGCGCGATTATGTGGAGAAAAAACCCGATCATTTATTTCTCGACCTCATTGAAAACACCCGCTATTTCACAGTGGAACAAGTGGCCGAAATGATAATTTCGCAGGATCCAAGCATTCAGCTCGTTGACCTGAGAGATTCGGTTTATTACAATAAGTTTTCCTTAAACGGAGCCATCAACATTCCGTTGAGCAAGTTGTTTAGCCCCGAAAACAAGGTGTATTTAGATCAGGATGTTTATAAAACCATTTTCTTTTCCAATGGGAGCAGCGATGCCGATATTGCCTGGATGCTGTCAACCCGCATGGGTTATAAAAATGTTTTTGTCATGCATGGTGGCCTTAATACCTGGGTCGATCATATCCTTCAACCTAGTGATAATTCAGTGATTTGGGACAAAGTAAACGATCAGCTGTATCAATATCGCAAGGGTGCCAGTATTTTCTTTGGCGGTAAATCTGTTGAACAGGAAGATGGCGCTGGTACTCAAAAGTCTAAGAAACCGCTAATCCAGGGAAAGAAAAAAGAAGTGAGCGGAGGCTGTAGCTAATTGTTAATCTCTCAAATTAAAGAAAAATGAAAAGTATATTAAAATATTCGATATGGCTGCTGATTCCATTGGTATTTGGGGCTTGTGCATCGGAAAATCATAAGAAATATGCCATTAGTGCCGAGGAGGCTTTGCAAGCTTATTTAGCGAAAGAAGACATTCTTTCTGTTGAAAAAATGGCAAACATTCTCCTATGTAAACACGCTCATGTTTATCAGTTTATCGATCTGAGAACTCCTCCCGAGTTTCTTAAAAGCCATGTTCCCGGTGCAATAAACATTCCTGCAAAGAACATTCTCGACATGGAATATTATGACATTCTGAATCAGGATGAAAAAATCAACGTTCTCTATTGCAGGGGGAAAAACGAAGCCACAAATATTTATATGATTCTGAAGCAATTAGGGTTTAAAAATATTAAAGTTTCCTTAGGTGGATACGATTATATTGAAACATTTATGCTGAATCATTATGGTGTAAAATCGGGCGATTATAACGATGAAAAACCGAAATACGACTATTTAAGACTTGTGGTGGGTATTGATAAACCTGCAAAGGCTCAGATTTCCAGTCCTGAGTTACTCTATAAAAACCCTAACAAGGTGATAAAAGATTTTGACGAAGCTTGCCCCGATTTAAATTAATTTTTTTGCCACAAAGCAAATAGAATATAGATAAAAATGATATAACAGGTAATTTGGAATCAGGATACAAACCTATAAGGCGTGTTTGAAATCCAAATGCTAAATAAATATTAGAAAAATGAAAAATTTTAAATATATCATCATCCTGAGTTTGGTTGTTTTTTCGATATTGACATCGTGTCGTCAGGCATATAGTCCCGGAAAGAACATTGATGTTGTTCCCGATCCAAAGATTGATGTAAGCGAAATAGAGGCTCTACTTACCTTTATTGATAATTCGGGGGATTATATCAACAGTGCGGAATTTCCTGCTCTGGTAACAGCTGCCGATGTTTACGAGAATCTGGGTAAATACTATATCATTGACATTCGACCCCATGAAGAGTATGTGGATGGGCATATTTCTGGTGCCGTGAGTGTAAATACCAGTGAAATCATTAAGTATCTGGAAGATATAGTAGCCCCAAGCGTTTATGAAAAATTAGTTATTGTTTGTCATAATGGACAATCATCGGCTTATATTACCAGTATTCTACGTTTGATTGGTTACAGTAACGCTTTCAGTTTGAGTTATGGAATGAGTGCCTGGAACAAGTCATTAGATAATTGGTCATCAAAACTTTCGAGCGATTTCATTAATCAGCTTGAGCTAAAAGCCAATCCCATCGAAGGACAGCATCCCTATCCCGCTTTGGCTACCGGAGCCACCTGTGGTGCCGAAATTCTTGATGCACGTGCCTGGACTTTACTCAATACCCCTTTTCAAAAACTAAAAATAAGTGCCGAAAGAGCATTTAAAGAGCACAACGATTTTTACATTATTGCCTATATGCCCAAAGATATGTACGATGTGGGCCATATTCCAGGTTCTTATAACTATATCCCACAACAGGACATTAAAAAATCAACCCTGCTCAATACCATTCCATCCGATAAGAAAGTGCTCGTTTACGATTTTACAGGACAGACTTCGGCTTTCATTGCAGCTTATTTGAGGATGTTGGGTTATAATGCCTTCACCATGCCCATGGGAGCCAATAGTTTTATGTATAACACATTGAAATTGAGAAATAGAAACGCGTTTATTGCCAGCGAAAAAGTTAATGATTTCCCGCTGGTTGCAGGTGAAAACCCTACCGATAAAAGCTTTGAGAAGGATATTAATCCTGCGAAGAATAAACCAGGGGCTCCAAAAATATCACGCAGTGGAAAGAAAGAAGTTTCCGGTGGTTGTAGCTAATCTGTAAAAATTTTCAATATTTAAAAGCACAGTCTGTCTGTGCTTTTTTTATGACGTAAAATGGGCCATTTAATATCTTTCCACAATATTCAAGGCAATTTTTTGCATGATGGCTGATTGGATTCCCATTGTGCGTTGATTTATTGTGTGAGAGAAGATTTGGGTTAATTTTATGTGTTGCCATACCAGTTATAATACATTAGATGTGATTAAAATCAGTATTGCGTTAAAACAAAAAACCTAAAAGAAAAAAATCTTTTAGGCTCTTTGGTTTTGGAGGTTCCGAGCGGATTCGAACCGCTGTACAAGGTTTTGCAGACCTCTGCCTAGCCACTCGGCCACGGAACCAAATATTGTAGTCCATAGGGGAATCGAACCCCTGTTACCAGGATGAAAACCTGACGTCCTAACCCCTAGACGAATGGACCATGATTGGTTAAAATATAATAGCTCAGCCTGTTGAATGGGTAAATTCAAATTGTATGACCAAACATTGAACTTTTTTTGTAGTCCATAGGGGAATCGAACCCCTGTTACCAGGATGAAAACCTGACGTCCT
>CAXYYJ010000023.1:0-75913 GCA_964293475.1 uncultured Draconibacterium sp. | reverse complement strand
TATATAAAAATGCTCTTCCACCGCCAGCGACCAGGTATGAATCCAGATTCCTGGGAAATAACTCTGAACATAGAAAAGCTCCGATAAAAGTAAATTCAGTGAATGGAAAGAATGGGTCTGATACCAGTGGATGGCAATGCTTACCACCAGAAAAAAATAAAACGGGGGGTATATTTTAAATCCACGCCTGATGAGAAACCGCTTAATGCGAACTTCACCACGCTTTTTATATTCGGTAAATAACAAGCCAGAAACCAAAAACCCGCTCAACACAAAAAACAAATCGACTCCCAACCAGCCAAAATGATAAAAGATATTGTCACCCAACGGATTGTGCCGGAACAACACCAATAAAATGGCGATGCCTCGCAAAAAATCAAGTCCTTTTATTCGCATTTCTTATACATGTAGCAAAGTTTTAATTGGTACTTAATTGAATTTCAATTATATACTATTTTTTTAATAAGCGTATTTTTCTTGGAACGAATTAATACAAGATATATCCCTCTTGGCTGAGAAGAAATATCTATTTCGAGACTATTCTTATTTTCTTCCCTGTTAAAAATACTAATTCCGATGGAATTTAGCACTTTGACATCAAAAATTTGGTCTGAATCTGTAACAATATTAAAAATTCCTATATTAGGATTTGGGAAAAGTGCAAATTCAGTAGGGCTATTTAAATCTATGTCAGCACTAGACTTAAAAAATAAAATAGAATCAGTTTTATTAATGCAACTCTCTTGTTGATCTAGCGATGGTAGGTTTAATATTTCTGGCATTTCATAATACCCAATGAATTTGAGTTTTTTTTCTATTCTTGCTTCGAATACGCAACCTGCTTTAGCATGAAATCCCGGAAACAGATATATTTTATCACCAGCAACAAATGAAATATCTGCTCCATTTGGTATTTCGCATTGTTGTTTTTTATAGTTTGCCTTATTAGTTTGAACATCATCAACATTTCCAATGGAACCGTAAATATCTTCGTATGCATAGAAAGTGTGTATATCATTGCTTTTAAAAACAGATAAATTTATAGTTATATATTTGCAATTATCTAATTTGGTTTTAAAACCACTTTTATCTGATTCTCTATTGCGAAACTCGATGGCCATACTGTTGTGAACAACACATTTGTCATTATCTCCAAAAAAAAATGTATTATGAATTTGTGAATCTTTTGCACTTGGAATCATGCCAGGTTTCCGAATAACTATCGCTCTATCATTTACAATAAGTGCAATAGTCTCTAAGCTCATAAACATATCAACATACGGAGCAGTATTGGTATTTACATTTGCCAGATAATGTGAAACATATTCATCAACAAAATACTCATGAAAATATGCCGAAAATTTGAGTTGATAGATGTTATTTGGATCAGGCCGCCAGCCAAGGTTAAGTTTGTGGCGATCGTAATTATTGTCTCTAATAAAAGTAATTCTCCCAATTTTTTTCCAACCAGAATCACATGCATTACAGTCATGACAGGTTGTCATTCCTGTGCATGATGGTTTATTTCCTAGCACTTGGTAGCATTCATTCCATAAAGCGATGTTATAAGAATATCTTCTTGCATCAGTATTAAACTTGTATTCAAACGGAATGTTAAATGCATAGCCATCACACTTACTAATCACTTTTTTAATTGAACTATAGGAACTTGAATTTCCTGATGGCTCTGGAAAAATTTGTGCATACGAGACTAAATTGAAAACAATCAGAAATATTGATAATAATGCTTTTTTCATTGATGAGAGTTTAAAAATTAATACCCATAACTATTGGTATAATTGTTATGCCGACAAAATCACTCTTATTATTGTAAAAATATAAAATACCTTCTATTCGAAAACCGATGTGTACTTTCTTTATCTGATAATAGCTTGTTAAATCGATACCAGAAGAAAAACCTAAATTCTCACCTATACCAATTGCTGCCAGAGGGCCAATATCAAAATAGAAATTGTTTAAAATATCTTTTCTATATATTAACTGTAACTTAATAACATCAACAACTTTGTCCAATTCAAAAAAGTGATGTTGTTTTAACAAAAATTTGATACCAACTCCAGCTTGAATTCTTAGACCAAGATTCAAATTTGGATACATTTGATGAACATAGGTATAAGATAAAGCCACTCCTTCCAATGAAATACTATGTTGATTTTTCTTATTTAAAAACAAAACCTTATCGTCCGCCGGATTCGTCTGGGCTTTTAAAGAAGGCAATGCCAATAAAAAAAACAAAAAGTATAATAGATTTCTCATGTTATTTGTTTGATGCTTTATTGTTTAATTGCTTATTATTAATAAGATTATAAAAATTTAAAACCTATCTGGATTTTTTAAATTGTCTATCTCTTTTTGTTGTTCAATAATGTATAGGGTTAATTCTTCTATTTTTTGTAATAGTAGTATTTGAAATTCAGCAATATTTATTCCTTGCTCTTCCATTTGTTTTGCAGATTTAATTCCAGGGAGATGTTTGTTTTGTGTTATAAATTCTTCCAATGCAGCTAATGTTGGCAATTTATATTCAGATCTAAACACAAAATCAGCACCACCAGCTGTTTCTGTAATTAAAACTTCTCGTGCATGTATCTTTCCAGCAACTGTAAGTTTATAATCAGGCGTAAGATCTTTTGTGCCAATCCCAACATTGCCATTATCCCCTAAAAATAATATATTATTGACAACTTTGCTTCCAAAAGGTCTCCAAAAATTCAACCCTTCCCAGTCTTCATGATATTCTATTGCGTACTTCCCGTAGCCCGCAATAGTATTTGTTGCACCCCCAAAATATAGGCTTGCTCCAGGCCCATAAATTATTTGACTGCCTTCAACAGTGAGTTTAATATGAGGAGTGTTGGGAAATGTTGTTGTATTTATTGCTACTCTTCCCAAATTGTAATATATATCAGGATAGGAACTGGTATTCCATTGCCCAAGAACCGTAAGTGCTGAAATAAATGTAAATAAATACAATAATGATAGTTTTTTCATATTTTATTTTTTTTAATGGTCATATGGAACTCGCCAATTTAGTCATTCTCTTTGGTGAGAATTTTTCTCATGACTCCTTTCATACTACTTTTTGGACAAAGATATTACACTCAAATAGCATTTATATACCAAATGAATAAACGTTCGCTTTGAATGAATAAAAGTAAGGATTTTATTATTTACCGTGCAAAAAAAATTGCATTTCAAGAATTATCCATGAAGTCAATAAATTTAGATTCTGAATAAAGTGACCAAAATTTATGATTAATGTGGTTGGTCATAATTCATTGTATATCTATTATTTACATCGAATATCTGTTTATATTATTGTTTAAGAGAGTCAGGTTGAATTGTGAGAGAAATTTCTTCCCATGGAACCAATTTAAAGTTTTGAGTAATCTGAGCTCCATTTTCAAGGTTTTCGCCATCCTGAGCTATAAAGAAACCGTGGGGAAAGGATTCGCCCATGGCTAAGTTGGTCACGTCGATGCCATCGGTTTCGCTGGTGCCATCAATATTGGCGCCTGCTACAATGCGAAAACTTCCCAGATAGGCGTGGGGCGCCTGGCGGTCGAAAAGAGCATAGGAGTTATTTCCCTGGCTCGAAGCAATCAGGTAGCCTTTCCCGTTTGACCCATAATAAAGTGTAAGGCCTTCTATATCAGCAGCCAGATATTCCAAACTGTTGATAGACGCAATCTCCGTTCTAACGGGACTGCTTTGTTTCAGGTCGAATTTGTAAATGCCAAAGTCTTCTTCGCTCACAAATAGAATCCCGTTTTCGTTATCCACCACAAGTCCTTCGCATTGCCCTGGCAAAGTGTAGCTCCATACCCGGCGGGCACTGATTCCTGTGCTGTCGAAGGTAATTTTGTTTTGTTCAATGAGTCCATCCTTGCCCACCGAGAACGAGAACAATTCCCTGTTGGGGGTGGTATAGAAACAAAAACCATAGATTTCTATGGATTGGCTGGGAATATGTATCAAAGCTACGGTGTCGATGGTAGATTCGGTGGGGAGATATTTATAAAGCGAAACTGAGTTGTTCGAGCGATTGGAGCCACCTACCAAATCGATGGTGGTAGAATCGTTAGAATTGGTTAAACCATAGGCCACATCGCAGTTGTTTATCTTTCCAACCTGCGCAAAGTTAATCAGTTGACCCGAAAGGTTATAAATGGCCAAACCCGCTTTCTTGTCAGTACCAATAATCCTGCTTTCGGCCGGATTGCCTGCATTATACCAAACTGCCGGATCGTCGGCGGCATCGCCCTGCGTATTGACAGCTACAGTTTGAACGGTGGCATTTACTTCCGGAAATTTGTGAACAGGTTGGCTTTCACAGGAAAAAAGAAGTAGCGACCCCAACGCTACCGCGATTGAAAGTTGAAAATATCTGAACATGATGTTTTTTTTCGCAAATCTAAAAACATATCCAAAGGTCGGATTAGCATTGATAAAAGAATTAATTAAAAGATAAAATTCAATTAACTTTCGACGACCCACAGTCCGGTGGTTATTGATTGGGTCAGGGAAAAAAAAGAGGCTGAATGGAAATATTCAGCCTCTGTAAACTAATTTATAATAAGCTGTTAGAGCGTACGTTTGGTTTGAACAATTTCGTATCCTTCCACAATATCGCCTTCTTTAATGTCGTTGAAATTGTCTACGTTCAATCCGCACTCATAACCGGAAGTTACTTCTTTCACATCGTCTTTAAATCGTTTGAGAGAGCCTAACTTGCCCGAGTGAATAACAACGCCGTCGCGAATAATGCGGATGGGTGTGTGACGGGTAAGTTTTCCGTCGAGCACCATACAACCTGCAATGGTTCCAACTTTCGAGATTTTGAAAACCTCGCGCACTTCCACGTTGGCCACAATTTTCTCTTCTTCTTCGGGCGAAAGCATGCCTTCGAGCGCAGCTTTAATATCTTCAATGGCTTGATAGATAATGGAGTAGAGCTTGATTTGAATACCTTCGTTTTCGGCAAGTTTTCGTGCCTGCATATTGGGTCGCACCTGGAATCCAACAATAATGGCGTCGGAGGCAGAAGCCAGCAATACATCGCTTTCGCTGATTTGTCCCACCGACTTGTGAATCACGTTGAGCTGTACTTCGCTTGTTGACAGTTTGATGAGCGAATCGGACAGTGCTTCCACCGATCCATCCACGTCACCTTTAACAATAACGTTAAGCTCTTTGAAATCGCCAATGGCTAAGCGGCGGCCAATTTCGTCGAGGGTAATATGTTTTTGAGTTCTGAGGCTCTGTTCGCGTTGCAGCTGTTCGCGTTTGGTTGCGATGGCTTTGGCTTCTCGCTCGTCGGTCATAACGATAAAATTATCGCCTGCCTGTGGTGCCGAGTTCAATCCCAGCATAAGCACAGGGGTTGATGGTCCGGCCTCTTTCACGTGTTGGTTTCGCTCGTTGAACATAGCTTTCACTTTTCCAAAGCTGCTACCCACCAAAACTAAGTCGCCCACTCTCAGGGTACCGTTCTGAACCAGAATTTTGGTTACAAAACCTCTTCCCTTATCTAAAGACGATTCAATTACACTACCCACAGCACGACGTTTTGGGGTGGCTTTAAGGTCAAGCATTTCGGCTTCCAGAAGCACTTTCTCCAGCAAATCTTCCACTCCAATACCTTTCAAGGCCGATATTTCCTGGCTTTGATATTTTCCGCCCCAGTCTTCCACCAGAATATTCATTTGCGAAAGTTCTGTTTTAACTGCTTCGGGGTTCGCCGACGGCTTATCGACTTTATTGATTGCAAAAACGATGGGGATTCCTGCGGCCTGCGCGTGATTGATGGCTTCTTTGGTTTGAGGCATTACTCGGTCGTCGGCAGCAATTACGATGATGGCAATATCGGTTACTTTGGCACCACGGGCACGCATGGCCGTAAAGGCTTCGTGGCCGGGGGTATCGAGGAAGGTGATATTTCTGCCGTCTTCGCGTCTTACTTCGTAGGCTCCAATATGCTGGGTGATACCACCAGCTTCGCCGGCTACCACATTGGCATTTCTGATATAATCGAGAAGTTTGGTTTTTCCGTGATCCACGTGACCCATTACGGTAACGATGGGATTACGTGATACCAAATCTGTATCATCGAAATCGTCGATATCGGTTTTAATGGTTTCGGTGGCTTCAACCCCCACAAACTGAACCTGGAAACCGAATTCTTCGGCCACAAGTACCAGGGTTTCAGCATCTAACCGCTGATTAATGGAAACGAAGAGCCCAATATTCATACAGGTGGCAATGATTTGAGTCACCGGAATATTAATCATGTTTGCTAAATCGTTGGCTGTAACATATTCGGTTACTTTAATCACTTTTTGGTGCGCCATTTCTTTTTGCAACTCCTCTTCGGCTACTTTAGTGTAGGCAGCACGTTTATCGCGACGGTGTTTCGATGTTTTAGATTTTCCGGTCGGCGCCAGGCGAGCCAGTGTATCCTTAATTTGTTTCCGGATTTCATCTTCTGTGGGCTCCACTTTTTTAACCAAAGGAGCTTTCTGATTTCCTTTATATCCACCTTTGTTGTTTCCTTGATTTCTGTTGTGCGTTCTGTCGCCGCCACCGCCTCCGCTACCTTGTCCGGGCTTGGAGAAACGTGGTGCTCCGCCCGGGGGGTTGGGTGTATGGGGTTTGTTTGCGCCATCGCTGGTTCCGGGAGTTCCGGGTTTAGCAACACGGGGTCTTGGTTTTTTATTTCCCCCCGCATTGTGGTCTTTATTGTAAGGTCCTTTTCTATCGCTGGAAGAAGCTTCGGGAGATTTTTTTGGTTTAGGTCTTTCGAGATTAATATTACCCACTACCTTCACTCCAACCACATTGTCCACTTTCACGCGAATGGTTTCAATTTCCTGACCAGCATCGGCATCGGTGCCTGCGGGTTTTGGTGCGGCTGCGGCTGCTGCTGCGGCTGCTGCTGCAGCTTGTTGTTTTCTGAGTTTTTGTTGCTCAGCATGATAACGATCCAGCTCCTTCTTGCGGTCGCTGTCCTTTTGGGCTTTCTCCTTGCGCTTTTCTTCTTTAGTCTTGCGGTCGGGGCGGGTAGACCAATTGGTGCTGTCGAGGTCAATTTTCCCTGTAATTTTTATCTGATTGCCAGCAGCCGGTTTAATTTCGGGTTGACTTTCAACTAATTCGGGTTTGATTTCTTCAACAGGTTTTACTTCGGGTTTGGGTTGTTGAACCACAGGTTCCACCTTAGGTTCTTCAATTTTTATAACCGGAACTTCTGGTTTTACCTCCTTAACAGGTTCAACCTTAGGTGCTTCTACATGGATAGGTTCGGTGGTGGCTTTTGGTTTTTCAACAACTGGCGGAGCTATTGGTTCGGCTGGTTTTTCTACCACTGGGGCAGGTTCAGCCTTTTTCTCTTCGGCAATAGGATGAATGATTTCCTTGGGTTGACTGATGGTACTCCGAATGGTATTGTCTCTAATCATGAGATCATTCGATGGTTTCTCGTCGGCATCTTCATCAAAGCTTGGGGCTTCTTTCTCTATGGAGACAGGAGTCCTGTCGGTGGAGAACACTTTTACGTGTGCCTTTTCTTTAACTTCTTTCTCCGATTGATACTCCGCCACCAGCTGAGCTACCATTTCGGGAGAAAGTTTACTGTTTGGATTGAAGTCGTCACTAAAGCCTTTTTTGCGCAGGAAATCAGTGATGGTGTGCACACCAACATTAAACTCCTTCGCAGCCTTTGTCAACCTCATGGGTTCATTACTATTTGCCATATTTATATTAATCAGTTATACTCTATTTTTTTTGTTGAATCGTTGACAGATGATTTTGGTTTAATCAAACTCGAGTTTCAAAATTCTAACCACTTCGTTGATGGTTTCTACCTCAAGATCGGTACGGTTCACGAGCTCGTCGACCGGAATGGCCAACACAGCTTTGGCGGTATCGCAACCAATAGCAATGAGTTCGTCGAGAATCCACTGGTCTATCTCGTCGCTGAATTCTGTTAAAGCCACATCATCGAGGTCGGTATCGGTATCGCGGTAAACATCAATCTCGTATCCGGTAAGTCTGCCTGCCAGTTTAATATTGAATCCACCTTTGCCAATGGCCAAAGAAACCTGGTCGGGTTTTAGGAACACATCGGCTTTTTTATTTTCTTCGTCAATGGTGATGGAAGATATTTTAGCGGGGCTCAAGGCACGCTGAATGTACAAACTTGCGTTGTTGGTAAAATTTATAACGTCGATATTCTCGTTACGCAGCTCGCGAACGATACCGTGAATACGGCTTCCTTTCATTCCCACACAGGCACCCACTGGGTCGATGCGGTCGTCGTAGCTTTCCACAGCAATTTTTGCTCTTTCGCCGGGAACGCGAACAATATTTTTAATGGTAATAAGGCCATCATAAACCTCGGGAACTTCCTGTTCGAACAGGCGTTCGAGAAAAGCAGGAGATGTGCGCGATAAAATGATAACCGGGGCATTGTTTTTTAAATCCACCTTGCTCACCACCGCACGAATCACATCACCTTTTCTGTAATAGTCGCTGGGAATTTGTTCGTTTTTGGGGAGAATGAGTTCATAGTATTCGTCGTCGAGAATAAGCACTTCGCGTTTCCAAACCTGATAAACCTCCCCGCTGATGATTTCCCCAATTTTTTGGGAATATTTCTTGTAAACATTGTCTTTTTCCAGTTCCTGAATTTTGGTAGCCAAATTCTGACGAATGGTTAAAATTTCTCTGCGGCCAAAGTCTTCCATAAACATGGGTTCAGAAACTTCTTCGCCCACCTCATAATCAGGTTCAATTTTTACGGCTTCCGAATAGGCAATTTGCAGGTTGTCGTCTTCCACTGCTCCATCCTCAACTATGTCACGATTCCTCCATATCTCCAGGTCTCCTTTGTCAATATTGACAATGATGTCGAAATTCTCATCCGTCCCAAACCTTTTAATCAGCATGTGACGGAATACGTCTTCCAAAATACGCATCATTGTTTCCCTGTCGATGCTTTTAAATTCTTTAAATTCCTGAAAGGTTGAGATTAAACTCATTTTTCCTTCTTGATTTGCCATTTTCTGTTATATTATTAAAAAACAATTTCGATTTTAGCTTCAGTTATTTCATTGAAATTCAGATGCATTGGCTCCGATTCAATGAACAGGTTTTTTGAGCCTTTTTTTGCATTAGGATTTTTTGATATTGAAATGCCCCAAATTCCTGTTTCATCGGTCTCTGTAATTCTGAATAAAAGTTCGCCGCCTGAGCTGGTTTTTACAATCAATAGCTGACCAATATGCCGGCGATATTGACGTGCCAAACGCAAAGGCATATCCAAACCCGCCGATGATACATTGAGTTCGTAGTCTTCTTCTTCACGGTTTAAATTCGATTCAATGTATTTGCTAAGTTCCACACAATGAGTTATATCGACAACTGTATCGCTGTCGATAAATATTTCCATTTCGTTGGCGGCGTTAATATTTAACTCAACCAAATACCTGTCGGTTCCTTGCAAACCCGCTTCAATTATTTCTTCAACTTTCTTTTTTTCCATCTTTTTAGCTTCAGAGATTACGACAAAAGGGGACTACTGGTCCCCTCTATCTATCCGACTCATATTTTTTAAACGCTTAAAATATAAACATTTAAACCCACTCTGTAGGTGAGGAGCTTTTCATTAAATCCTAACAATTGAATTTGCCTGAAAAGCGGTGCAAAAATATGTTTTTTTTCAATAGAATCCACGTTTTTATACAATTTCTTCAATAATAAAATGTTGAGATTGAAAAGTTTTCTAAAAAGATGAACACGAATTTATAATTTTGCAGGGCTAAAAAACAGCTCCGATGTTACAAATCGATTTTTATCAGAAACTCATCCAGGAAAAAATACAGGAACAGAGTTTTAGCGGCACTCCCGCTGAACTCTACGAACCCATTGCCTACACCATGCAACTGGGGGGTAAAAGACTTAGGCCAACGCTAACTCTCATGACTTGCGATATTTTTGAAGGCAATGTGAACGAAGCCATCAACGCGGCTTTGGGTTTGGAAACTTTTCATAATTTCACTCTTCTTCACGACGATATTATGGATCAGGCTCCGCTTCGCCGCGGGAAGCCCACCGTTTATCAAAAATGGGATGCCAACCGCGCTATTTTAAGCGGCGATACCATGATGGTGATGGCCTACGACTATTTGCTAAAATCGCCCGGCGACCTGTTGTTCGATTTGTTCACCGTGTTTAATAAGGTGGGAAAAGAAGTGTGTGAGGGCCAGCAATTCGATATGAATTTCGAAACCTCCGATACGGTAAATCTGGAGCAATATCTCGAAATGATTCGGCTTAAAACCGCCGTTCTTATTGGGGGGAGCATGCACGTTGGCGCCATAATTGCCCGCGTAACGGTCGAAAAATCAAATTTGGTCTACGATTTTGGCGAAAATATTGGAATGGCTTTCCAGCTTCAGGATGATTTGCTCGATGCCTATGGCGATTCTCATATATTTGGCAAAAAAACCGGTGGCGACATTCGCTCCAATAAAAAAACCTTCCTTTATCTAAAAGCACTCGAAATGGCCAATATGGAGGATAAAGCGGTTCTCATGAAACATTATTCTTCCTATCCGGCCAACGAGCAGGAAAAAGTGGATGAAGTGATTCAAATATTTAATAAATACAATATCAGTGCTTTAACCAAAGAGCTCATGGAAGAATATTATAGTAAAGCCATGAAATTTCTTAGTGAAATACAGCTCGATTCCGAAAAGGAAAAACTTCTCATCAGCCTGGCCGACACCCTGATGAAAAGAGATAATTAACCAATTTTTTCTTTGATCGATTCCGCTCTCAGGAGCTCAAAGATATTTGTTTATTATTGCGAAAAATTTTAATTAAAACACAACCAATGGCAAAAGTAATTGGATTGGGCAATGCCCTGGTCGACATCATGACTGCACTCGAAGATGACAGAATTCTGCTGGAAATAGGATTCCCCAAAGGAAGCATGCAGCTGGTGGATACTCATAAAAGCAACGAAGTTTTAAAACTCACCTCACATTTAAAAAGCTCCTTAGCCAGTGGTGGCTCGGCGGCCAATACCATTCATGGGATAGCCCGGCTGGGAATGGAAACTGCTTTTTTGGGAAAAATTGGTAGCGATGAGTTTGGAGAAATATTTGTCAACGACCTGATTAAAAGCCGTATTAAGCCCAATTTATTCAAATCGGACACATCCACCGGAAGGGCTGTGGCTATGGTAACCCCCGATTCGGAGCGAACATTTGCCACCTATCTGGGTGCAGCAGTGGAACTTTCGCCCGACGAAATAACCCCCGAAATATTCCAGGGTTACGATTTATTGCATATTGAAGGTTACCTGGTTTTTAACGAAAGTCTCATAGAAAAGGCAGTGAAAACAGCTAAAGATGCTGGTTTGTTGATTAGTCTGGATTTGGCCAGTTTCAATGTGGTGGAAGCCAAACTCGATTTTCTGAAAAGAATCACCGAGACCTATGTCGACATTCTGTTTGCCAACGAAGAAGAAGCACATGCCTTCACAGGCAGTAAAGACCCCGAAGAAGCTCTGGAGATGATGGGAAAAATGGTGAACATGAGCATAGTGAAAGTGGGAAAAAATGGCTCCATGATTCTTCATCAGGGTCAAAAAGTGAAAGTGGCTATAATTGAAGCAAACCCCATCGACACTACTGGTGCCGGCGATTATTATGCTTCGGGCTTTATTTTTGGCTACCTTAACAAGTTGAGTCTTAAGCAATCGGGCGATATTGGCGCATTACTGGCCGGAAAAGTTATTGAAGAAATGGGCGCTCAGATTCAGGAAAGCACCTGGGAATTGATTCACGAAGAGGTGAAAAAAATAAAAGGCAGTTAGCAAATCCTTTTTCCGTGGATTGAATCATTCTAAACTATTGCATTATTGTAATTTAATTCACAGTACTATTTTCAATTGTGAAGTTTTTGGATAAATTTGCCAGCCTTTCAATTTAAAAACAATTTTTTTACATTAAAATAATATTTGCCTTATGAAAGTATATAAATCAGACGAGATTAAAAATGTGGCTCTCGTTGGCGGGGCGAAAAGCGGTAAGACTACTCTTGCCGAAGCCATGCTATTTGAAGGAAAAGTAATTGATAGAAGAGGTTCTGTTGACGATAGAAACTCTGTTTCTGATTACCACGAAATCGAAACTGCCAAACAAAATTCAGTGTACTCCACCCTGATGTATACTGAATATGATGGAAAAAAAATTAACATCATCGATACCCCCGGTTTTAGTGATTATGTGGGTGAAGTTGTTTCTGCACTGTCAGTAGTTGAAACTGCCATCATGGTGGTAAACTCAACTGTTGGGGTAGATGCCACCACCGAAAATGCCTGGAGACAGACTGAAAAAACAGGTACTCCTGTTCTTTTTGTTATCAATCAGCTCGACCACGAAAAAGGAAATTTTGAAAATACCGTGAATGTGCTGAGAGACTTTTTTGGCGACAAAGTTACCATGGCTCAATATCCTGTTAACGCTGGTGAAGGATTCGATACTGTAATCGACCTGGTATTGATGAAAATGCTAAAAACACCCAAAGGCGGAGGTAGATGCGAAGTGAGTGAGATTCCAGCATCTGAACTGGACAAAGCTCAGGAGTATTCACTCAAGCTCATGGAAAATGCAGCCGAAGGCTCAGAAGAACTGATGGACAAATATTTTGCAAACGATTCACTTACACTCGAAGAATTGAGAGAAGGTATCCGTTTGGGAATGAACAGCCGCGCCATTTTCCCCATTTTCTGTACCAGTGCCAAAAACGTGGTTGGTGTAAATCGTCTTCTCGATTTTATCAACCATTCTTGTCCTGCGCCTTCTGGCAGAACTAAAAAAACCAACGGAGCAAAAACATATAGCAACAATCCAGCCGATCCAACAGCTCTTTTCTCTTTCAAAACCAGCATAGAACCTCACGTGGGCGAAGTTTCCTACCTGAAAGTATTTGGTGGAATGGTGAAAGAAGGCGACGATTTGGTAAACTCACGCACCGGAAATAAAGAAAGACTTTCTCAATTGATGATTGTTGCGGGTAAAAAACGCGAAAAAGTCAGCGAAGTATATGCCGGCGATATCGTTACTGCCATCAAACTGAAAGACACCAGAACCGACGACAGTCTCGTTTGTGCCAAAGCCGAAGGTCTTGTATTCGAGCCTATTATGTTCCCAGTGCCCATTGCAACAACAGCTGTTAAAGCGGTTTCTTCGACCGATGATGAAAAAATGGGTGCCGTTCTCAACGAAATGCACAAAACCGATCCTACCATCATCGTTGAACACAGCAGAGAGCTTCGTCAGATTATTCTAAAAGGCCAGGGCGAATTGCACCTCAACACCGTGAAATGGTATTTCGACAATGTTTATAAAATTGACATAACATACTACGCACCCAAAATTCCTTATCGCGAAACCATCACCAAATCTGCTCGTGCCGACTACCGTCACAAAAAACAATCTGGTGGTAGCGGTCAGTTTGGCGAAGTTCACATGCATATTCAGCCCTATGCCGAAGATATGAAACATCCCACCGACTTCCCTGTTCGTGGAATTGAAGAGCATAAAATGACCTGGGGTGGAACACTCATGTTCAACAACTGTATTGTGGGCGGTTCTATCGATGCACGCTTTATGCCTGCCATTCTCAAAGGTGTTATGGAAAGAATGGAGCAAGGTCCGCTCACCGGTTCCTATGCCCGCGACATCGCTGTTTATATCTACGATGGAAAAATGCACCCGGTCGATTCAAACGAAATTTCTTTCCGTTTGGCTGGTCGTCATGCTTTCATCACTGCCTTTAAAAATGCGGGTCCAAAAATTATGGAACCCATTTACGATATCGCCATCAGAGTGCCCGAAGAAATGATGGGTTCTGTAATGACCGATATTCAAGGTCGCAGAGCTATGATTATGGGAATGGATACCGATGGTCACTATCAAATTATCCGTGCGAAAGTTCCATTGGCCGAAATGCATAAGTATTCCACTACCCTGAGCTCTTTGACTTCGGGCCGCGGTACCTTTAGCTTAACCTACGATCAATATCAGCAGGTTCCAACCGATGTTCAGGAAAAACTCTTGAAAGAATACGAAGATTCGCACAAAGACGAAGATTAAAAAATCCCCGAAAGGGAAATTATATCAATCAAACTTTTCTAATCTACTTGCAAAGGCCCTCAGATATTGGGGGCTTTTTTTTTGGGGGAATATGTTAAGTGGTTTTTGTAATTGAGCGGGAAAGCAAACTGCTGATAACCAATAAGAATCCGCATAACAATACTATCGCTACTATGATGAAAGTGGGCCACATAAACCTATCGAAAATATGGAAAAAGTAAAGCATGAAAAAACCAATGAGTGTAATCAATGTGCCTGCAATTCCGGTCCAACGCCCCGAAAGCCCCATTAAAACCAGGAAAATAAGCCAGGGAAATGCGTTGGGACTGTTCTTTACCACAGCCCAAAAATCGTTGCCATAGGATTCAGCCCCCGATAGAAGAGCAAAAGAAAAAACCAAAAAGCCAAAAACAAAGCCAAGTATTCTGGCAATCAGTTTCAAATATTTCGCCAAAGATTTTCTTTTTGAATCACTCATCGTTAACATGCAAATTTAAATTTTTGCCTTCAACAATTATATAATGTATAGAATATCAATCGTTTAAACTATTTTAACCTGTTGATCCGAAAATACTACTTCATCGCCGGCAATGAGTTTTTTTCTCTTTCTCAATTCCATTTCCCCGTTCACTTTAACCAATCCATCGGTGATAAGATTGTTGGCTTCTCCACCACTTTCGGCCCATCCCAGTAATTTCAATAATTTGTTGAGTTCAATAAACTCGTGCTTCTCTAATTCGAATTCCATATTTCGTAAATTTGCCTTCAAATATATAACTAATGCACCGGGTTTCTGCTTTTAAAATTCTATTTCTCATCCTTTTTGCAATTCTTGTTGTGGCATTTATCCCCTTCGGCTCTCCCAAACCAATTCTATATGTCGTTAGGCAAACGGGTATTGTGGCTCAGGAAAAAGTTCCGGGCGAAAAATGGCTCCAATGGCTCTATTATAATCCCGTAGGACAGCTTTCCTTAGAAGCCTTGGCCAAACGAAAATTTCTCTCCGAGTGGTATGGCAGCAAAATGGATTCCCCCAAATCTGCTCAAAGAATTCCGGAGTTTATTTCTGAATACCAGATAGATACGTCCATTGTGCGTGAAACTCAGTTTGCCAGCTTTAATGAGTTCTTCTATCGGAAAATAAAGCCCGAAAGTCGTCCAATCAATGCCGATAGTCTTTTAGTGGTTTCTCCCGCCGATGGAAAAGTTTTGGTCTTTTCCGACTTGGCTGAACAGGATTTCTTTATCAAAGGGAATAAATTTCGGCTTCATGATTTTCTGAAGAACGATAGTCTGTCAAAAATCTTCAATCATGGCAGCCTGGCCATTATCCGGCTTTGCCCCACCGATTATCACAGGTATCATTTTCCGGTGGACGGAGAAATAGTGCTTGAGCAAAAAATCAATGGCGATTATTATTCAGTTTCTCCCTTAGCGCTCAGAAAAAACCTGGAAATCTGGGGACAAAACAAACGTGAATACACAGTAATTCTATCGCCAGTTTTTGGAAATGTCATTATGTGCGAAGTGGGTGCCACCATGGTGGGAAGTATGATATCGACCTATGAAAAAAACTTCGTTACCAAAGGGGAAGAAAAGGGATTTTTTAAATTTGGAGGAAGTACGGTGGTGCTGATTTTTCAAAAAAATGAAGTGCAGTTTGATGAAGACTTGATTATGAATTCGCTCAAAGGACTCGAAACCGAAATAAAATTGGGGGAAAGGATTGCCACGAAAAAGTAGGGTAATTTGTTATATATTAGCATCATGGCAGAAATACCAGATAATATGGATCCAATTATTTATGCTCCCGAAAATGGAGTCATATTAGTCACCAATCAGGAAATTCTATCCAGTTACGAAGAAGCCTGGAATCAGTTGATTCCGCTCATAGCCGGAGTTGGCCCCACCCAAACCTACGCCTGGTTTTCTTCTTTTTTGAAGCACAAAAAACCTGCGGATCAAAAATGGATATGCGCCTTCTCTTTCCACGAAAAGAAGCTCACAGGAGTCTTACCACTATTGGTTCTAAAAACAATTAAGCTTCCATTTTTCTCCATTCAACTGTTTTCTCCCCCTTTCGATTTTTTTCATACCCTGAGAGTCGATGCTCTATTTCGCCCTGGATTTGAGCATCATTACGACCTAATAATCAAAAAGATAGCGCGGGAATTAAGAACATTTCCATTGGTTAATGTGCGGTATATTCCCGATTTTTCTGCTTCGTCGCAGGCAGCTCTCAGGCAAGGCGCTGCCATATCGGTCTTTTCGCGAAAAGTCTCCAGCGAAGACTATATTCAACTTCCACCGGTTGCCGAAACATTTTATGCTGAGCTCGATGGAAAATTCCGTCGCGAAATCAACCGCCGTTTGCGGAGGTTAAAGGAAGAAAATGAGGTGACATACCTTTTAAATCCCCCGTATTTTTCCCATGCAAAATCGTTCGAAGAGTTTCTGGAAATAGAAAACAGCGGGTGGAAGGGAGACGAAAACTCCAGCATTCTCAAAAGGCACGGCGACAAAGAATTGTTTGGCGAAGCCACCAGCAAATTTCAACAAGCTGGCTGGATGGAATGGAATTTCCTGCAAGCCAATGAGCTCATCATAGCCGGCCACCTTATTGTAAATCTCAATGGAGTCATTTATTTGTGGAAAATTGGCTATAAGGAAGATTTTTCTACTTTCAGCCCTGGCAATCAGTTGCTTTACAAATATATAGAAAAAGTAACTGAAGAAAAATCGGGCTTAGAAATCAATTTTATGAATCAACGAAGCTGGTTTAAGGATTGGAATATTGCCAGCCGACCGCTTTACAGTGTTATTGTTTTTCCTAAAATTCCTGTGGTTTCCTGGGCATTGATGAAATTGCTCGGGTTGATTCATAAAAAGAAAAATTAGAATCTTTTTGCAAGAACAGGAAGGGCTGAAAAATGTTTCCTCCAATCAATAAGGATCCACATCAATCACCACCCTAATCGATTTGTATTTAGTGCTTTGACTGAAAACATCGAGAATGGTTGCAATCTTTTCGCGAGCCATATCGGTGCTATAACTCTTTTCGAGTTTGAGTAGAATATCTTTCAAAAACAGACCTTTTATCTTTCCTATTAGAGGATATTCCGGGCCTAAAACTCTGTTTCCAAATGCATTTTTGAGTAATTGAGCAAATTCGGCAGCCGAGTTGTTGAGCACTGTATAATCCTGAAATTTAAGGGTAAAACGGATCAGGCGAAAGAATGGAGGATAGCCAAAATTTTTCCGTTCCGCAATTTGGCTTTGATACATATGCTGGAAATCATTATCCATAACATACCGAATCACAGCGTGATGGGGGTTGTGGGTCTGAATAATTACCTTCCCGCTGTTATCTTTTCGCCCGGCCCTGCCACTCACCTGAACCAACATTTGAAAACTCCGCTCAAAAGCTCTGAAATCGGGGAAATTAATCATATTGTCAGCATTGAGAACCCCAACAATATTCACATTCTGAAAGTCCAGCCCCTTGGTTACCATTTGTGTGCCCACTAAAATATCTATGGCGCCACCAGCAAACTCTTCAAAAAGGCGGTCGAAGGCAAATTTGCCACGGGTGGTGTCTAAATCCATTCGCTGAATACGAGCCTGTGGAAGAATGATGGCCAAATCTTCTTCAATCTTTTCGGTGCCAAATCCCACCATTTTTATTTCGAAACTGCCACATTTCTGGCATTTGTGAATTAAATGGGTAGAGTATCCGCAAATGTGACATCGAAGGCGGTTTTGATTTTTATGGTAAACCAGACTCACATCGCAATTGGGACAATCGGGCACCCAGTTGCAGACTTCGCACTCCAGTCGAGGAGCAAATCCCCTGCGGTTTTGAAAAAGAATCACCTGTTCTTTTCTGGCCAGCGCGGCCTCTATCTGCTCGATAAGAAAAGAGGAGAAATGTCCTTTTATGGTTTTTCTTTTGGTTTCGTGCTTTAAGTCAGAAATCAGAATTTCGGGCAAACGTGCTTCGCCAAATCTTTTGTTCAGGTTCACCAGCCCATATTTTCCGGAAGCACCATTAAAATAGCTTTCCACCGAAGGAGTAGCGCTGCCCAGAACTACCTTGGCCCCATGCAATTGAGCCAAAACCATGGCCGCATCGCGGGCATGATAGCGCGGAGCAGGATCGAATTGCTTATAGCTGGTGTCGTGCTCCTCATCCACTATAATAAGCCCCAAATGATTGAAGGGCAGAAAAATACCACTTCGTGCCGAAAGAATAATCTTATAGGTTGGCTCACCTTGGGTTTCGTTGAGTACACTGTTCCAGATTTCTATCCGTTCATGAGCATTGTATCGGCTGTGGTAAACACCAACATTTTCGCCAAAATACTTTCTTAATCTGTTGATGATTTGACTGGTTAATGCAATTTCGGGGAGTAAATACAATACCTGTTTTCCCTGCTTCAGAACCTCGTCAATGAGCTTTATATAGATTTCTGTTTTTCCGCTTCCTGTGATGCCATGGAGCAAACAGGTGGATTTTTGTTCCAGATGTTTACGGATATTTTCCAGAGCAATTTCCTGAGCATCGTTTAGCTTGATGCTTTCTACCAGTTGCTCAGCTTTTTGCTGAAAAAGCCGGCTGATTTTTTGCTCAAAACTGATGAAAACGCCCTTTTCTTCGAGTGCTTTTAGTGCTGCGGCACCATTGTTAATTTGGTCGAGAACTGCTTTTTTAGGCACTTCGCAATCCAATCCCCCCAGCGGTGTGGCGCATTTGATAAAGGCCATCAATACTTCCACCTGCTTAAAAGCCCTTTTCTCCAACACTTCGAAAAGACCGCGCAGCGATTCCTCCGGATGATAGTCGGCATGAAGCCTGATTCGGGTTTCGGTGCGGGGTTTGTATTTATCGTCCAATTCTTCTTCCATCACCACAACACCTTTTTCCAGCAGGGTTTTTATCAAGGGGAAAATCTTCTGCAGGTCCACGATTTCTGCGGCTTCTGTAAGGCTGATGGTTTTACGGTTTTGCAAAGTTTGAACAATCACGCCTTCCTTTTCTGTCAGAGGCACAGTGCCGGGTTCAAATTCGGGATGCAAAACCAGCTTCGACTCGCTGCTCAGCTTAAAACCACTGGGTAAGGCAGCATTCATCACCTCGCCGGTTGTCGAAATATAATAGGACGAAATCCACTCCCAGAATTTAAGCTGTTTTGCATGAACTATGGGAGAGGAGTCTAACAGAGCAAGAATATATTTTGGTTGATAGTCCCTGGGTATTTCCTCATGAACACGGCTCACCAGAGCGGCATAAACTTTCCGTGACCCAAATTGAACCAATACCCTTTGCCCCTTGTCGATCCACTCGTTCATTTCGAATGGAATTCGATAGGTAAATGTACCTTTGACGGGTAAAGGTAACAAAACATCGGCAAAAAGGGTTTTTCTTTCCATAATTTGAAGAACAAAATTAGAAAATATTAAAGGGCAGGGCAGGTGGCACTCAATAAAGTCATTAACAATTCATAAAATGGGCTTTCCCTTTTCGAACCAAACCCTTTGTTTTGTATTTTTGAAGCTCAAAAATAAGCTATGGCACTTCTCAACTCGGTAATAACCTGGATTATCAAGCAAAGGATTCATCAAATTGAATTGTTTATCAAATATCCTCACGATGTTCAGGAGGAATGGTTTAAGAAGCTTGTTCAGTCGGGGCGTGAAACCGAATATGGAAAAATGTTTGGTTTCGATGACATTAAAACCTACGACCAGTTTCGCCGCCAGGTTCCTTTGAATAGCTACGATTCGCTGAAGCCCTATATCGACCGCCTGAAAAACGGAGAGCAAAATCTGCTTTGGCCTTCCGATATTAAATGGTTTGCCAAATCGTCGGGAACCACCGCGGGAAAGAGCAAGTTTATTCCAGTTAGCCGCCACGCCCTCGAAGAATGTCATTTTAACGCGGGAAAGGATATGCTTTCCATTTATGTGAACAATCACCCCGATACCATGATTTTCAATGGCAGAAGTATAGCCATGGGCGGAAGTCATAACATCACCGATGTAAATAATGAAGAGTATTACGAAGGCGATTTGTCGGCCATTTTAATCGAAAATCTGCCTTTTTGGGCACAACTTCTTCGAACACCCAACCGCGAAATAGCTTTGATGGACGAGTGGGAAAGTAAAATTGAGAAAATGGCGCGGGTTACCATGGAAGAAGATGTGACATCGTTGTCCGGAGTTCCCTCCTGGACCCTATTGCTCGTTAAACGGATTTTGGAAATAAGCGGCGAAAAATACATTAAGAATATCTGGCCCAATCTCGAAGTTTTTATTCATGGAGGGGTAAAATTTGATCCTTACCGGCTTCAATTTGAGCAACTTGTTGGCCCCCAGGGAATCAACTATCAGGAAACTTACAATGCCTCCGAAGGATTTTTTGGAATTCAGGATCGCACCGACAGCTCCGAATTGCTTTTGATGCTCGACTATGGAATCTTCTATGAATTTATCCCCATGGATCAGATAGATTTGGAAAATCCTAAAATTATACCGCTAAGCGAAGTGGAAAAAGGAGTCAATTACGCCATGATTATCTCAACCAATGCAGGTTTGTGGCGGTATAAAATTGGCGATACAGTTCAGTTTTCATCCGTAAGCCCCTATAGAATTCATATAACCGGCAGAACCAAATATTTTATCAATCTGGTGGGCGAGGAGCTCATTCTCGACAATGCCGAAAAAGCTTTGCAGGTGGCTTGTAAAAAATGCGATGCCGTGGTTGACGAGTATATGGCTGGTCCCGTAAATATAAGGCAGGGCGCTCAGGCCCGTCATGAATGGTTGTTTGAATTCGCTAAACCACCAAACGATTTGGCCTTTTTTATCGAAGCGCTCGACAATGCCCTAAAATCGCTCAACAGCGATTATGAAGCCAAACGATATCACGACTTATTGCTTCAGCCTCCACATGTTGTTCATCTTCCCAACGGAACTTTTTATCGCTGGCTCAAAAATAAAGGAAAGCTGGGGGGGCAGCACAAGGTTCCCCGCTTGCTCAACACCCGCGATAGTCTGGATGAAGTTTTAAAACTAAGCCATGAATAAACAGAGAATCCTAATGCTGATATTTTCCATTCTTTTCGCCGGAAGTATTCAGGCGCAATATTATGTTTTTGAGCAGCTTGCATCGGCTAAATATTACGGAAGGTTCATAGCCAACGACGATTTGGGGAATCTTCTCATAGCCGACCAGTCGAAGATTATAAAACTTAATGCCGACGGGCAACTCATTACCGATTATATATCGGAATTGCCTGGCCGAATAACATCAATAGACACCAAAGATCCCCGCAGAATTTTGGTTTTTTATAAGGATTATGCCTCGGTGGTTTTTCTCAATCAGGAGTTGCTAAATGCCGGAAGCGTGAGTACCTTTGCTTATGTGGCCGACCCAACAGCTATTTCGCTCGATGGCATCAACCTGGGTTACTCATCGTTGGCTTGTTTGCACGACAGCGAAGAAGCCTACTGGATTTACGATGGCAATACAAGCGATTTGGTTCTTATTGACTCCGATAACCAAATTGATTTTAAAGGAGATGCACTCGATCAGTTCACCGATTTGGAGCCCGATCCAAATTTCATGGTGATGGAAGGCAAAAGACTATTTATTAACAATCCATCATCGGGAGTTTATATTTTCGATGAAAATGGTAGCTTTGTGAATAAATTACCGCTCCTGGGGCTAAAAAAAATACAGGTTTTTAAAAATATTCTGTTCTATACCAGCAATACTTTTTTAGTGGCCTACGATATGGATAACGACAAAGAAACCTATCATCCGCTACCTGTTTTTAACATCAGTGACTGGTCATTAAATTTGAGTTCTTTCCCTGGCCGAATCAGTTTTCTCACCCCTGATGGTGTTCAGATTTTTACCATGGAGAAAGAATAAATTGTGTAATTATTTAAAATCAAAAACCTATGCATTTAGCTATTGCAGGCAATATTGGCTCAGGTAAAACCACCCTTACCCGTTTGTTGGCCAAACAAATGAAGTGGAAACCCTATTATGAAAGTGTAGAGGATAACCCGTATCTGGATAGTTTTTATGACGACATGAAACGTTGGTCGTTCAACCTTCAGGTTTATTTTTTGAACAGCCGTTTTCGTCAGGTCATCGAAATAAAAGACAGTCATCAAACCATTATTCAGGACAGAACCATCTATGAGGATGCCTATATTTTTGCACCCAACCTGCACCAAATGAATTTGATGACCACAAGGGATTTCGACAATTATATTTCCCTCTTCGAACTCATGAGCTCTTTCATCGATCCGCCGGATTTGCTTATCTATCTGCGCGCCAGTGTTTCTACTCTGGTTCGGCAAATTGCAAGCCGCGGACGCGATTACGAAGAATCCATCAGAATCGATTATCTCAAAAAACTCAACGAGCGCTACGAGGAATGGATTTCGGGCTACGATTTGGGCAAACTTCTTATTATCGACGTGGATGATATCGACTTTGCCAATAAACCCGAAGATTTAGGCAAGGTTATCGATAAAATTAACGCCGAAATTCACGGCTTGTTTTAGCCAATGAAAATACTGGGAATCATTCCTGCCCGTTATGCCAGCACCCGGTTTCCGGGTAAACCTTTGGCTTTGATTCATGGCAAATCCATGATTCAGCGGGTTTATGAACAAGCCTTAAAGTCCACAAGCCTGAATAGGGTGATAGTAGCCACCGACGACGATAGAATTCTCGAACATGTAATTGGTTTTGGGGGAGAAGCAATGATGACCAGCCCTCTCCATCAAAGTGGCACCGACCGCTGTCAGGAAATTGTAAGCAGTCTCGAAGAAAAATTTGATGTGGTTGTAAATATTCAGGGCGATGAGCCTTATATCGATCCTGCTCAAATTGAATTGGTTGTAAAAGCTTTCGAAAGCCCACAGACACAAATCAGCAGTCTGGCAAAAAAAATTACCAAATCAGAGGAACTTTTCAATGCAAATGCAGTAAAAGTGGTCATTGGTGACTTTCATCAAGCGTTGTATTTCAGCCGATGGCCAATCCCTTTTATTCGAGGAGTTGAACAGGAGAATTTTCTCCAAAATGGAAGCTTTTACAAACATATCGGGCTCTATGCTTATAGAACTCCAGTTTTGGAAAGCATTTGCAAACTCAGTCAGGCTCCTCTGGAAAAGGCCGAATCGCTTGAACAGCTTCGCTGGCTATCTGCAGGATATCATATCACAATGGGTTACACCGATTTGGAAACCCCCGCCATTGATACCCCCGATGATTTGATAAAACTTACCAACAACAATTGATTTAGCATATAATAGATTTTAACTTTGCAGCCATAAATTGAACCATGATAGATATTGCAAAACATATCAGTAAGTTAGTGAGAGAACATGAATTAGTGATTATTCCTGGTTTGGGAGGATTTCTAACTGTGTCACATCCTGCTTTGGTTCATCAAATATCGAGTCGTATCACTCCTCCGGGCCGCAGCATTGCTTTTAATACTCAAATTAAGGACAACGACGGCTTTCTGGCCCACAGTATCTCTAAAGTCACTTCGCTCAACTATAAAGAATCACTTGGCCTTGTCGAAACTTTCTCCACCTTTTGCCAGGAGGAACTTCAAAACGGCGGTCGTATTCTTTTCGAAAACCTTGGAATACTATCAATAAATAAAAGCGGCCATTTAGCATTTTTACCCGATTTGTCCCTCAATTACGATGATAATTATTTTGGTCTACCCGACATAGTTGTCATACCCATTCAGCGGACACATGTTTATGAACCCGTTATTTCAATAAACCCCAAAGCTAAAAAAGCTATTGTTGGCTACTATCCAAGGATGAGACGAGTGGCGGCAATTGCCATCCCCCTGTTCACCGTGGGTGTTTTAGGTTGGCTTGTTCACGAACCCATTTCAGATTATTTTTATAAACAATCGGCTTCCATCTTCAAGACTTCATCAGTTATTCCTTCACAGCCAGTTATTGAAAATCCAACAAGCCCTGTTGACTCTGCAATTACCACAAACGAGTCGGTTACAACAGATAATTCCATTCTGGTAATGGATTCGCAAATTGTGAAAGAAGAGTCGGGACCAGCCTTAAACGGGAACTACCATATTATTGCAGGAGCTTTTTCCAATGAGAATTTCGCTATGAATTTCATTAACCAATTGCATAATGATGGTTTTAACGCCTACCTGGCCGGGCAAAACAGCCGAGGACTTTACAGAGTCAGCATTGGTAATTTTACTGATTACGACATGGCTGCACAACAACTAAAATGGTATCAGGCCAACAAGAACAATTCAGCCTGGCTCTTGAACGAGGAGCTTTAATCTATTTTTAATTCTTCGTAGTTTTCCGGATCAATATTCAGTTTTACGGTATCAACTGCTTCAATAATTTCGAAAGGCTTTCCTGCTGCGTCTAGTCTTTTGGTCATAATCCCTTCCACGTAATATTCTGTGAACATCAGGGAGCCATCCTCATTAAAATATTTCCAGTCGCCAGTTTGAATTCCATTTTGGAATAAACCATCAATCCTTAAAGACTGATTGGGGAAATAAACTTTAAATTCTCCGTTTAAAGTATCCGATGAAAAATTCATCAATCGTTTGGTTGTTCCGTCGGCAAAATACTCTTTTTGAGCGCCATCAATTTTACCTTGTTTATAGGGGGTTTCTCTAACCAGAACGTTTTCGAAGGAATATATTTTCCAAAGGCCATCGGCAACACCAAGCTTGTAGTTCTCTTCAGCTATTTTAACTCCCTCTTCATTATACATAAGCCACAAACTATCCTTCACCTGATTTATATACAACCCTTTGGCTTTGAGAGTGCTCTTGCGTTCATCGTAAAAAAACTCACTAAAACATCTTGAGCCATGGGCGCTATATTCAGATTTTGACATGAGGCGTCCGCTCTTATAAAACCTTTGAAACTGACCCTGGGGCTTGTCGTCCACAAAATTACCCTCGTAAAACTTAACACCATCCTTAAATTGAATCCATTTTCCCTGTTTTCTCCCCTGTGAGTCGGTGATATTGGTTTGAGCTAATACAGGCATAATGCCAAGGGTCATCCAAACGAAAACCATAAAAAACATCAAAACTCTCCGTTGCATCCTTTTCTTATTTTTGTAAATAATTTATCAGACAAAATTACAAAAGGTTAGACATGATTTTATAACGAATCTGTACAACCGCAATATTAACTTATTTAACATCAAAATTATTGCTTCATGGATTTTCATTTCACATCTAACTTGCTCGAAGATGCCATCAACGAGCTATCGAAATTGCCGGGTATTGGAAAAAGAACTGCCACAAGGTTGGCTCTCCATCTTTTAAAACAAGACCAAAGCCATGTTAATCGATTGGGCGAAAGTCTTATCCGATTGCGTAAAGAGATGAAGCAATGCACAATTTGCAATAATATTTCTGAAACCGAAGTATGTGCCATTTGTTCCAGTCCAAAACGCGACGGAGCCATAATTTGCGTGGTCGAAGATATCAGAGATGTTCTGGCCATAGAAAATACAGGTCAGTTTAATGGATTGTATCATGTGCTTGGGGGATTAATAAGTCCTATGAATGGTGTTTCTCCCTCCGATTTGCATATTTCGTCGGTTGTTCAACGGGTAAATGAAGGTGAAGTAAAAGAAGTGATTTTTGCATTGGCAGCCACCATGGAAGGCGACACCACAAGTTTTTATATTTACAAGCAACTTAAAAACTCGCAGGTAAAAATGAGCACTTTATCACGCGGGGTGGCCATTGGCGATGAAATTGAATTTGCCGATGAAGTGACTTTGGGGCGTTCTATCGTTAACCGACAGCTGTATCAGGGGGCATAAAAAAACCTCCAACCAGAACGGTTGGAGGCCAAATTATTATTCCCACTTAAAATTAACGCATCGGTGCAAATATAATAACAATTTGGTAACTCCAACAAATTTCAAAAAAAATATTTCAATTTTTTTTTGTCTTTTTTTTTAACAAAACAGCTCCTGATTTTATAGAAAAATAAACCTGAAATTTTGTCAGTTTTCTTTTACTTTGTACTTTTATTTCAGCAAAACAATTAGACAATTTATTATGGATCTACTCACCATCAAACAGCGGTTCGGAATTATTGGAGTATCACCCCTGATAGACAGAGCAATCAATATCGCATCTCAGGTTGCTTCAACCGATTTGTCGGTACTCGTAACAGGCGAGAGTGGAGTTGGGAAAGAGGTTTTTCCTAAAATCATTCATCAGCTTAGCAATCGCAAACATGGGCATTATATTGCAGTTAACTGCGGTGCCATACCCGAAGGTACCATAGATAGTGAGCTTTTTGGTCATGAGAAGGGCGCTTTTACCGGCGCAAGCGATAGCAGAAAGGGTTATTTTGAAGTGGCCGATGGAGGAACTATATTTTTGGATGAAGTTGCTGAATTGCCTGTTTCTACTCAGGTTCGCCTGCTCAGGGTTTTAGAAACCGGGGAGTTTATAAAAGTAGGATCGAGCAATGTGCGCAAAACCAATGTTCGGGTTATTGCAGCAACCAATGTCGATATTCCAAAGGCGATTGCCAACGGGAAATTTCGTCAGGATCTTTTTTACAGACTCAATTCGGTGCCTATTTTCATACCAAGTCTTCGCGACCGCAAAGAAGATATTCATCTGCTTTTTCGCAAATTTGCTGTCGACTTCTCCGAAAAATACAGAATGCCCGTTATCCGCCTCGATGAAGCAGCTCAACAATTGCTGGCCCGATACCGCTGGGAAGGTAATATTCGTCAATTGAAAAATGTGACAGAACAAATCAGCACCATCGAGACCGAACGAATAGTAAATGCAGAAACTCTTGCCAAATATTTGCCACAATCCTATTCCAGAGAATTGCCGGTTTTGTATACCAAGAAAGAGGACGAACATCTTTCCGAACGCGATTTGCTTTACAAGGTTTTGTTCGATATGCGAAAAGATATCACCGATTTAAAAAAGAATCTCGCTGAGATTATGCAGGGTGGAGGTAATTATACCAAACCACAGGAGGAACACAAAAACCAATTGAAAAAAATTGATCATAATTTCGAAATCCTTTTAAACAATCCATCGACTGATGAAATCATGGATGATGACGATGCAAATTACGAAGAAGAGATGCCAGAACAGGTCTTCGAATCTACCGATTACAGAAACGAAATCCTTGAAGAGTCGCTGTCAATCCAGAAAAAAGAAGAAGATTTAATCAGGCGGGCATTGAATAAACACCACGGCAAAAGAAAAAACGCGGCCCACGATTTAGGCATTTCTGAGCGAACTTTGTACCGTAAGATCAAGGAATTTGATATTAAGTAACATAAATTCAGTTAATTAGGTTTAAATTGAAAAAAATGACCATAAAAGTGACAGGGAAAATATTTACTACAATCAGGCAAAAAAGGGGATTAACCTTTTTAGTTTCCCTAATCCTGATGTCGGTATTGGTAAGTTCATGCGTAACATATTCCTTTACAGGCGCTTCTATTCCGCCCGACGCAAAAACCATCAGCATACAATATATCGATAACCGGGCAAGTTTTGTTGTTCCTACACTCAGCGAGTCCATCACCACAGCGCTCAAAGATCGGTTTAGCAGTCAGACCAGCCTGATTTTGGTTAACAAAATGGGCGATTTGCAGATTGAAGGCGAAATAACCGATTTTAAAACTTCCCCACAGGCCATTACAGGCGATCAAACCGCCGCTTTAAACAGGTTGAGCATTACTGTAAAAATTAAATTCACAAACCTTATAGAACCCGATAAAAACTACGAAACAAGTTTTACACGATACGAGGAGTATGAATCGAATCTTGATTTGTCCGCGGTTCAGGATGGTCTTATTGAAACGATTAACGAAATGCTGGTGGATGATATATTTAATAAGGCCGTTGTAAATTGGTAATCATGAATCAAATGCAATTTAACCGGTATATAGAGAACCCCAGGCTTCTTAATAAAGAAAGCTTGCCGGAGCTCGAATTGCTGGTGAAGACTTATCCTTATTGTTCAGATTTCAGAACATTATATGCACTCAATTTGCTTATATTGAACGATTTTCGCTATCAGAAAAATTTGGTGGAAGCAGCTTTTTATGCTCCCGACCGCAAAAAGCTGAAGGCTTGGGTGGACTATGTTCAAGAGCAGGAAGCAGAAGTTTTAGATAGAGCTTTGATAACCCAAATGCCATTAGAAGTCCTAAAAGAAATCCATATGGAACCGCAGGTGGTTGTTTCCGTAGAGAACGTTGAAAAAGAAATAAGCGAAGACCCGAATCACCAGGCATTACCATCTGAAAGCCGCCCAGAGGTTGAAATTCATGAAGAACCAGCGCAGGAGCCCCCAGTTTATGTACCAATTGTCGAGGCTTCTCAACCAAAAGTTGCTGTTGATGATAATAAACCTGTTATTAAAAATGCTGCAGAACCCAAGGCAAAAACAAACAATTCCAATATAAAATCTAAAGCAGAATTGCTTGCTTTGGTAAAAAAGCGACTGGAGGAAATCAACAACTCAAAAGAAAATGGGGGAAACGATATGTCAGCTAAAAATCAGGAAGTTAACGAAGATAAGAGTCTTAAAGCTCAAATTATAGACAGGTTTATACAGAATGAACCGCGTATTTCGCCTCCCAACAAGACTGTTGATTTAGACGAAGAGTATGACTCTGGAGATGAAGGAAATATGGACGACGATTTTTTTGTAACTGAAACACTGGCACAGATTTATCATCAACAAGGTAATATTCAGAAAGCCATTGAAATTTATCAAAAATTAATTTTGAAAAATCCAGAAAAAAGCAGTTACTTTGCAGCCCTAATTCAAGAATTGAGTATAAAAGAAAAAAAGTAAGCCATGGGCGCATATATTATTGTATCAGTTTTAATTTTAATCACCAGTTTATTGTTAATGTTGGTGGTGTTGGTTCAAAATTCAAAAGGAGGAGGCCTTGCCTCTAATTTTGCAGGAAACAATCAGTATTTAGGAGTAAGAAAAACTGCAGATTTTTTGGAAAAATCTACCTGGACCCTGGCTCTCGTTTTATTGGTTTTGAGTTTGTTTTCCATCTTTGTGATTCCAAGAAACTCAACTAATCAGGATATTATGGATACCGAGTTGAGACAACAAATTGAAAATTCTCAACCAGTGCCAGCAGGAATGGTTCCTCCAGCAGAAAGCGAGGAATAAAAATATTTCAAAAAGAATTACGAATGATTTTCCAGACCAGGAAAATCATTTTTTTTTATATATCATCCGGATATATTGCCAGTTGCACAATTACTAGATCGAAGAGCAGAGGAGAGATAAAGTGAATTTGTTATAATATAAACTCATTGTTATTTTAGTAACAACAATATTATTGTTTTCTTTGTAAATTCTCTTAATTTTGTCTCGTTACATTAAAAGAGAATAAACAACAAAATCTGAATTAAAATAGTTGTATATGTCTATAAAACAGAAGTCTTTAGATTTACGAGAACGAATGAAGAATGCCTTATCCGGTGGGGGGTCTAAGGCAATCGAAAAGCAAAAAGCCGTCGGAAAGCTAACAGCCCGCGAGCGGATTATCGCCATTCTCGACCCAAAATCCTTTCATGAGTACGACCTTTTTGTTGAACATGCCGCCAAGGATTTTGATATGGATAAAAAATATCTGGCAGGTGACGGTGTAATTACCGGAACAGGAACCATCGACAGTCACCCCGTGTGTATTTATGCACAGGATTTTACAGTGGCTGGGGGTTCGCTTGGATATATGCATGCCAAAAAAATTACCAAAATCATGGATCACGCCATGCATTTGAAAGTTCCAATCATTGGTATTAATGACTCAGGGGGTGCACGGATTCAGGAAGGAGTTAATTCCTTAGCTGGTTATGGTGAAATTTTTTACCGTAATACCCAGGCATCGGGGGTTATCCCACAAATTTCTGTAATTCTCGGGCCCTGCGCTGGTGGTGCGGTTTACAGTCCGGCACTTACCGATTTCGTTTTTGTGGTTGATAAAATTTCTAAAATGTTTATCACCGGACCCGAAGTTATCAAAACTGTTTTGGGTGAAGAAATCAGCATGGAAGAATTGGGCGGAGCTTATGTTCATGCCTCCAAAACCGGAAATGCCCATTTCTATGCAGAAAGCGAACAGGAATGTTTTGGACAGATTAAGGAATTGTGTACCTACATTCCCTGGAATAACTCCAAAAAACCCGATCGTTTTCCAAAGAAACCACCGAAATCCAGACAATATAAACTGGATGAAATTATGCCTACCGATCCAAAAGAGCCCTACGATGTGCGCGATGTGGTGAAAGCCATTTGCGATAACTCCGATTTCTTTGAAATTCAGGAGCATTTCGCCCGTAATATTGTTATTGGTTTTGCCAGAATGGACGGACAAACCATTGGTATTGTAGGAAATCAACCCGCTTATTTGGCAGGGGTTTTAGACGTGGATTCCTCTGATAAAGCTGCCCGCTTTATTAGATATTGCAATGCATTCAATATTCCTTTGCTTACTCTGGTAGACTTACCCGGATACCTGCCCGGAATTGACCAGGAACATGCCGGAGTTATTCGTCATGGAGCCAAGCTTCTTTATGCTTATTCCGAAGCCACAGTGCCTAAATTAACTGTCATTATGCGCAAGGCATACGGTGGCGGTTATATAGCCATGTGTAGCCATCACCTGAGAGCAGATTTCGTTTTGGCATGGCCTATGGCAGAAATTGCTGTAATGGGTCCTGAGGGTGCGGCCAACATTATTTTCCGTTCGGAGATTAATAGCGCCGAAGATCCTGAAAAAATGCGGATACAAAAAGTTGAAGAATATAAACAAAAATTTGCAAATCCCTTTGTTGCCGCGGCTTATGGTTATGTGGATGCTGTTATCGAACCTTCCGAAACACGTAGAATGATTATCCATGCTCTGGAAATCAGTGCGTCAAAAGATGTTCAAAGACCCAATAAAAAACACGGAATTCCACCATTTTAATTCGCCAACATGACAAAGGAAAAAAATAATGAGGGTATCATATATGAGGAATTTCATATTGAAAACTCAGTTTATCTTACAGAAATCCCCGATAGTTATAAAAACAGAAAGCCTTTCAGGCCCATCAATATTAATGAAGTTTACGCGCTGATTCCAGGTACCATACTGGAAATTCAGGTTCAGGAAGGCCAACAAGTGGCTGAAGGTGAAAAGCTTTTGATACTTGAAGCCATGAAAATGCGAAATATTATAGTAAGTCCCAAAGCGGGAATTATTAAAAGTATTGAGGTAAATTCCGGTGATATTGTTTCTAAAGGAACTTTATTGGTGATGATGGAATAGTCTGTCCTTTTTTCAAATACAAAGCGGTCAATTTTTGGAGTAAAACCCCTGATTGACCGCTTTTTTTTTACTTAATTCAGGAAAAGCCAACTTTCTTATTGCTCAACAGCTTCTTATAATCAGCGGTTAATTCAAAACTCCCCTGTTCTCGTCGCTGAGGGTTTCTGTTACCTTAACACTTGTCACCACCAAATTGCTGGTTGCAGTACATATAATATCGTCGTTGGCGTTGTAAACCTTGCACTCTACATTGGCTATCTTTTTTCCAATTCGAACCACCTCAGCTTTCACAGTGACTATTTCGCCTTCGCGGGCACCAAAAAGAAAATTTACATTGAGATTGGTGGAAGTAAACATATTTTGTTCAAACAGCGTGTAGAAAGCCAAACCCATGGTATCGTCAATCAAAGCAGCCATAACACCCCCCTGAATTGTTCCGAGAGGATTGGTCATTTCTTTCCGAATCTGATAGGAAATGCTCGCTTTACCAACATTTACCTCCAACAGCGTTCCTCTTAACCACAGTGAGGAGGGTGAAACGCTCTTCGTTATTGGTTTATTTATTTCATTTCTAAGGTATTCGACAATTGGGTTGGGCATAGTTTTGATTTTTTATGCGAAAATATCCTGAATTTTCTTGTTGTATTTTGCCATGAGAGACCTTCTTTTAAGCTTAAGAGTGGGTGACAGGTCGCCACTTTCGGGAGTCCAGCTTTCGCAAACCAGGTGGAATTTTTTTATTTGTGCCACATGGTCGAGTTGCGGATTGTAGAAATCAACTTCTTTTTGGTATCGGGCCAGCACAACAGGGTTTTCAATAAGGTCTTTGTTGTCTCTGTATTTAACATGATGCAATTGACACCAGGAGTGCAGATAATTGAAATCGGGAACGATGAGTGCTCCGGTAAAGCGCTGATTTTCTCCAACTACCATGATTTGCTCTATGAAATTCGATTCCTTCAATTTATTCTCAATCACCTGGGGAGCCACATATTTTCCGACGGAAAGCTTAAAAATTTCTTTCTTCCTATCGGTGATATACATGAACCCGTTTTCAATTTTTCCTATATCACCAGTATGAAACCAGCCATTTTGCAATGCTTCGCTGGTTTTTTCGGGGTCTTTATAATATCCTGACATCACGTTGGGTCCCTGAACCAGTATTTCGCCATCTTCGGCTATTTTAACCTGAACAATGCTTGGAATATAACCCACTGAGCCATAGCGAACTTTGTCATGACTAAATCCATTGGCCGAAACTATGGGAGATGTTTCTGTTAATCCATAGCCTTCCTGAACAATTATTCCAGCGCCCCAAAAGGCTCTGGCCAAACGGGGTTGAAGGGCTGCTCCACCAGAAATAACCCCTTTTATAGAACCACCCAAAGCTTCTCTCCATTTGCTGAAAATAAGCTTATCGGCAATTTTATGTTTGAAATTGTATAAAGCCGATCTGTGAGCCGGATTTGGGTCATATTGATCGCCAAGTTTTACTGCCCAGAAGAAAATTGATTTTTTCACTGTTGGGAGCTCCCGGCCTTTCATGATAATTTTGTCGTAGATTTTTTCAAAAATACGTGGAACGGTAATAAAAGTATGGGGTTTGGCTTCTTTCATATCGTCGGCCAGCGTTTCGATAGATTTGGCATAGTAAATTTCCAAACCGCCAATTTGCCAAAGATAGTTTCCTGTGCGTTCTAAAATATGCGACATGGGCAGAAAACTAAAAGCTCTGTCCTTATAGTTCAGGTATTCAATGAATTCAAGCCCCAGAATGGCATTGCTCACCACATTTTTGTGACTTAACATAACTCCTTTCGAGAGACCAGTAGTTCCTGAGGTGTAAATGAGTGTAAGCAAATCGTCAGGGGTAACTGCTGCTTTTCTTTTTTCCAGTTCTGCCAGTGCTTCAGGAGCTTGCTGACTTCCCAGCAGCTCAATATCGGCAATATTTTTTGCTCCTTTTACCTGGTCAATAGTATAGATATCCTTCAGGCTATCAATTTTTTGAAAAATAGGTAAGAGTTTGTTGTAAAGCTCTTCGGAAGAAACAATGAGAATCTTGGCCTCGGAGTGACTCAGGATATGAAAGTATTCTTCTGCGCTAATGGTAGGATAAATTCCCACATGCACCAGGCCCAGCTGCGACATGCCAAAATCGATAAAATTCCATTCGGGACGGTTATTGATAACGGTGGCAATCTTGTCTGATTTTTCAAACCCCAGAGCCATGAAACCCAAACTAAGTTTGTTTACATGTTCTCTGTAATCGGCAGTGGAATAGCTTATCCAGCCTTTATCGGTTTTTAAGGATAAAGCCTTGTCTAAAGGTTGATTTTTTTCGTTATACGAAAGGATGTCGAAGGTTCTGGTAACATTATTCATAGGGCTGTTTAAAGAATTAAGGTGGCCAAAGATAAAAAAATAACGGAAGTTTGAGCAATAATTCAACTTTTACAGAAGGAATATTTCAAGCAGATACAGAATTTAGGGGCATAAAAAAAGCGGCCTAAGCCGCTTTGGTTAATTTCCATTTCCATTTCCGTTCCCATTTCCGTTCCCGTTTCCATTTCCATTCCCGTTGGAATACATAAAAATCTCCTTGATAATGTGGTCGTATTTTTGATAAATGACCTTTCTTTTTAGTTTCAGGGTGGGGCTGAGTTCGCCGGTTTGGGGGCTCCATTCATCGCAAACTATTCTGAATCGTTTCACGTTTTCGGTGAGCGACAGTTTTTTGTTTACTATGTTTACCTCCTTTTGAAAACGGGCAATAACTTCGGGCAGCTTAACCAATTCGTGGTTGTCGCGGTAGTGAAGCTTGTGTTTTGATGCCCAAAAATGGAGTTGATTAAAATCGGGGGAGATGAGGGCGCTGGCAAATTTCTCGTTTTCGCCAATCACCATAATTTGCTCAATAAAGACCGACTCTTTAAATTTATTTTCAACGGCCTGAGGAGCCACATATTTACCCGATGAAAGCTTGAAGATTTCCTTCTTTCTGTCGGTGATTTTAAGGAACTTTTCATCTTCTATTACACCAATATCCCCCGTGTGAAACCAGCCTTCAGCATCTATCACTTCGGCGGTGAGCTCGGGCGATTTATAGTATCCCATCATTACATTGGGGCCTTTGCACAAAATTTCACCATCTTCGGCAATTTTAACTTCTATTCTTTCCATGATTGGGCCAACGGTTCCAAATTTGATATTTGGATAATAGGCGTGATTAACAGCAATTACAGGGCCTGTTTCGGTGAGGCCGTAACCTTCCATCACTTTCATTCCGGCAGCATGAAATATGCGAGCTAAGCGGGGTTGAAGCGCGGACCCGCCGGAAACAATAATCTTTACATTTCCCCCAAGAGCTTCATTCCATTTGCTGAAAACAAGTTTGCGGGCCAGTTTTAATTTTTGTTCGTAGAACCAGCCATTGGCGCCGTTGAGTTCAAATTTTAACCCCAGATTCACTGCCCAGAAAAATATCTGTTTTTTGATTCCTGTGAGGTCTTTTCCCTTGGCTATAATTTTATCGTAAACTTTCTCGAGCAAACGGGGAACAGTATTAAATCCATCGGCTTTTATTTCCTTGATATTTTCGGCAATGGTTGCCATATTTTCAGCATAATAAATCCGGAGTCCTTTATATTGAAAATGATAGTTCATCATGCGTTCATAAACGTGGCAAAGTGGTAGGAAGCTCAACACTTTATGACCAAATTCCAATGGTTGCACTTTGGACGTGGAAACGAAATTTGAAACCAGATTGTCGTGCGAAAGCATAACGCCCTTTGAATTTCCTGTGGTTCCTGATGTATATATTATGGTGACAAGGTCGGCAGGAGTAATGGAGTCTTTAATGGCTTTCAGATTGGCCGTATGTTTCCCGGCATTCGCTTTCCCCAGTTTAATAATCGTGTCGTAGTTTTGGGTATCCTCCACTTCATTAATTGTGTACACGGTTTTTATACCTTCGGAAGCATCGGCAATAGGTTTAAGTTTCTTGTACAAAGCTTTATCGCTGACAATGAGCGATTTTGATTCGCTGTTGTCGAAGATAAAAGCATATTCGGCATCGCTGATGGTTGGATAAATGGGCACGTGAACCATTCCAGCCATAGCCAAACCCATATCAATGAAATTCCATTCGGGGCGGTTATTGGAGACTGTAGCAATTTTATCGCCTTTAATAAAACCCAATTCCATTAACCCATAGGCAAAATAGTGGGAATTGTCGATATATTCCTGAGTGGAGAACACATCCCATTTTTTGTTTCTTTTTACTGCGAGTGCGTCATCTACCATGTAATGCTTTGCGTAATAATCAAGCAAATCGAAGGTCCGTTTAATTTCCATATTTTTAGATTAAAGAAAGCAAATATAGTATTTCCTGAAAATAATCAAAAATATTTAAATAACAGTAAATGAGCGCTTTACAATTTATCAATCTTTATTATTCGACTTTTTACCGCTAATTTTCTAATTTTAAAACATTGATATTTTAAAAATTAGTCTTGTTTATTTTTAGATTTAATGGCTTCATATTCAAAACATTTTTTGCGAAATGGCCTATTTTCCATAATTCGGAAATATTTTTCAAAAAACAGAAAATATCCTTTGTATTTTGATAATTATTGATTAAATTTGATTAGAAAGATTATTAAAAGATTTATATAATAACTTATAAAAAGGAAAGAAAATGAAAATCACAATTGTCGGAACCGGTTATGTTGGTTTAGTTACCGGAGCTTGTTTTAGCGAAGTTGGTATCGATGTTACCTGCGTTGATATTGATGTAAACAAGATCGAAAATCTAAAAAAAGGCATTATCCCTATTTATGAACCCGGCCTTGAGGAGGTGGTGCACAGGAATGTTAAGAAAGGTCGTTTGCATTTTTCTACAAACCTTAGTGAAAGTCTGGATGATGTGGAAGTAGTTTTTGGAGCTGTTGGAACTCCCCCCGATGAGGATGGAAGTGCCGACTTAAAATATGTGCTCGAAGTTGCCCGTGAAGTAGGCCGTCATATGAAAGACTATCTGCTCATGGTTACCAAAAGTACTGTTCCTGTTGGAACTGCCGAAAAAGTTAGGGAGGCTCTTAAAGGAGAATTGGTAAAACGTGGTGTTGATTTACCCTTCGACGTAGCTTCCAATCCCGAATTCCTTAAAGAAGGTGCTGCAGTTCAGGATTTCCTGAAACCTGACAGAATCGTGGTAGGCTGTGATACCGATCGCGCTAAAAAAACTATGGAGCGTCTCTACAAACCTTTCACCATGAATGGCCATCCGGTTATTTTTATGGACATTACCTCCTCCGAAATGACCAAATATGCTGCTAACAGTATGCTCGCCACCAAAATTAGCTTTATGAACGATATGGCTAACCTGTGCGAAATTGTTGGTGCCGATGTAAACATGGTTCGTAAAGGTATTGGCTCTGACTCCAGAATTGGAACAAAGTTCATTTATCCCGGAACTGGCTACGGAGGCTCCTGTTTCCCCAAAGACGTTCAGGCGCTTATTAAAACTGCCGATAGCTATTCTTATAGCCTCAAAGTTTTAAAGGCTGTTGAAGAAGTAAACAATGCCCAAAAATCGGTGTTGGTTAATAAACTGATGAAGCATTTTAATTACGATCTAAAAGGCAAAACCTTTGCACTCTGGGGATTGGCTTTCAAACCCCAAACCGATGATATGCGCGAAGCTCCCAGTTTGGTGATTATCCGCAAGCTCCTGGAAGCCGGTGCTCATGTAAAAACCTACGACCCTGTAGCCATGAAGGAAGCCGAGAGAATTCTGGGCAACAAAGTAGAATATGGTCAGGATCAGTATGATGTACTCATCGATGCCGACGCTTTACTCATCGCTACCGAATGGCCCGAATTTAAATTCCCCAACTTTAATATCATGAAAAAACTATTAAAGAACCCTGTGATTCTGGATGGTAGAAATATCTACGATCTCAATGAATTGAAGGACAGAGGAATTACCTATTACTGTATTGGAATCGACACAACAAAATAAATAATCCAGGAAACCACTTTTTGGGGGCTTTAAACAGCTTTCCCCGAAAGGTGGTTTTTTATTCAATCCACTCAAAAAATTATGATACGAAAGAAAGTTCTTGTTACAGGCGGTGCCGGTTTTGTGGGGTCTCATTTAATCGACAGGCTTTTAAAAGATGGTCATGAAGTAATTTGTGTTGACAATTACTTCACCGGTCAAAAACAAAACATTATCCATTTGATGGATAACCCTTATTTTGAGTATATCCGCCACGATATAACCATGCCGTTTTTTATTGAAGTGGATGAAATATACAATCTGGCTTGTCCTGCCTCACCGGTTCATTATCAGTACAATCCCATCAAGACTGTAAAAACATCGGTCATGGGTGCCATCAATATGCTGGGTTTGGCCAAAAGGATTAATGCCAGAATTCTTCAGGCTTCCACCAGTGAGGTTTATGGCGATCCCAAAGTGCATCCACAACGTGAAGACTATTGGGGGCATGTGAACCCCATTGGAAAACGTTCGTGCTACGATGAAGGGAAACGTGTTGCTGAAACGCTGTTTTTCAACTATCACTGGCAAAATAATGTGAAGATTAAAGTGATACGGATTTTCAATACCTATGGTCCGCGGATGCATCCGCAGGATGGCAGGGTGGTTTCCAATTTTATTGTTCAGGCACTTCAGGGGAACGACATTACCATTTATGGCGATGGCGGACAAACCCGCAGCTTTCAGTTTGTTGATGATTTAATTGAAGGCATGATTCGCATGATGGGTTCGAGAGAAGATTTTACAGGCCCTGTGAATATTGGTAACCCCAACGAGTTCACCATCAAAGAGCTGGCCGAGAAAGTAATTGAACTCACAGGAACCAAATCGAAAATTATTTACCACGACCTTCCATCGGACGATCCCATGCAGCGTCAGCCAGATATTTCGCTGGCCAAGCGCGAATTGAACTGGGAGCCCAAGGTTCAGCTGAACGAAGGATTGCTCAAAACAATCGAATACTTTAAATCGACCATGAATCTGTAAAAGGAAATTTATTCTGAAACGCCAGGTGACTTTAGCTGCCTGGTGTTTTTTCGTAAATAACAGACTCTGATTGAACAACATATAGGTGGCGCAGGTAAAAGATAGCCGTGTGCACAATTACAAAGTAGTTAATTGAAAAAATTTTAGACAACATGAACAAAATACTCGTAACCGGAAGTCAGGGACAATTGGGAAGTAGCATCCGAAAAATAGATAAGAATTATCAGGAATCGGAGTTTTATTACACCGATGTGGCAGAGCTGGATATCACCAACCGCGCTCAGGTGCTTGATTTTGTAAAGGGCAACGGAATTACCCATATTGTAAATTGTGCAGCCTATACTGCGGTGGATAAAGCAGAGCAGGAATACGATCTGGCCAAGAAAATTAATGCCACCGGACCCGCAATTTTAGCCGAAGTTGCAGCCATGTTCGCTGCACGCTTCATTCATATCTCAACCGACTATGTTTTCGACGGGAAAGGATATGAGCCCTATGCCGAAACCGATTACTGCGACACTCCATCGGCCTATGGAAAGTCGAAACTGCTTGGTGAACAAATGGTTTTGGAAGAAGGAGTGGGAGTGACAATCATTCGTACTTCGTGGCTTTATTCGGAGTTCGGGAATAATTTTATGAAAACCATGCTCAAGTATGGCAAGGAAAGACCTGAGCTTAAGGTAGTTTATGACCAGATTGGCTCCCCAACTTATGCTACCGATTTGGCTACTGCCATTTTATCTATCATTCACTCGGGCAAAAAGACCGACAAAAACGAAATTTATCATTATAGCAACGAAGGTGTTGCCAGCTGGTTCGATTTTGCTTACGAAATTATTAAATCGGCGCAGTTAAACTGCAAAGTAACCCCCATTTTAACCTATCAGTATCCATTACCAGCTCCACGACCCTTTTACAGTGTACTGAATAAGGCCAAAATAAAAAAGGATTTCAATATCGCTATTCCCCATTGGCGCGATAGCATGCTGGAGTGTCTAAGCATTTTGGAAGGGCATTAATGGTCTTCTGATTCAGGGGGGCTTGTTAAACTAATTACCTGATTGCGAACTTTTTCCAGAAGCCATAAAGGCGTGGAGGTGGCTCCGGTGATTCCGATATTGCTTTTGTTGACAAGCCATTCCTTTTCAATTTCTTTTTCATTGGAGATAAAATAGCTTTGGGCCACTAAGCTTTTGCATAGCTTAAAAAGCTGATGGCCGTTGGAGCTTTTTACTCCGCTCACAAAGAGAACCAAATCTTTTTGAACCACAAATTTTTGTAGTTGTTTATCGCGGTCGGCCACTATTTTGCAACTGCTATCGAAAAAAACCAGATTGGTCTGTGGGTTTACACCTTGCCCCACAAGATATTCTTCCAGCGTTTTTCTAATGGAATGGTAGTGACTGCGGTATTTAGTGGTTTGAGAAAACAGGTAAATGGTTTTTCGGGGGTTTAATTTCCGGATGTCGTCAGCCGATTGGAGAATGATGGCTGAGTTTTGGCAATGTCCTTGGAGACCAATGATTTCGGCGTGGTTTGGATCGCCAAATATGGCTATTTGTCCCCCATTATCACGGGCTATCTGGTAGGTGTCGGCTATTTGGGTCTGAAGTTTTTTTACGATGGGGCAGGTGGAATCGGTAATATTGATATTCAGGTTGTTGAGGGTAGCATAGGTTTCGGGACGTTCGCCATGAGCACGTAAAAGAACCATTCGGGGGTTTAGAGTGGAAAAATCGGCTGGGTCGATTATTTTCATCCCCCTGTTTTTCAGGCGGTTTAATTCTTCGTCGTTGTGAATAAGATCGCCCAGGCAATATAAAACCGATGATTTGTCCAATATTTCTTCGGCCTGCTCAATGGCTTTTCTCACGCCAAAGCAAGGTCCGGCTCCTGGGTCTATGGTAACTATCATTCTCCAAAAATAGAAAAAGTCACTCTTATAATAAGAATGACTTTTATGTTTTTATTTTAAAGGCAGATTAAAACTCTTCCACGTGAACTTGTCCAACCTGTTTGCGGTTATGCTCCACAAAACCATCGCTATGCAGAAGCTCCACCATTGAATTAATCATGCGGGGATTTCCACAGAGGAAGATGTCGGTATTTTCGGGAGTGGGTCTAAATCCCCATTTTTTCTCAGCCAGTCCGTCGGCCCAGATATCCTGGATAAAACGAACATCGCCATGCCATCCTGCGGGTTCTTTGGCAGGTTCGGTGATGGTGGGGTAGTAGGTAAACTTGTCGAACATGCTTTCGAGAAGCAGTAATTCGCTGCTATATCCAAGGTCCCAGCTGTTGGCGGCACCGTGAATAACCATAATGCGGCCAGTACGTTTCAGAGCATCGGAGCGGAGCATGCTCATGTAGGGAGCAACGCCAGTACCGGTAGCAATGAGAACCACATTTTTCTCAGCATCAACTTCATCGATGGTGAACATTCCCACACCTTTTTTACCCATCCATATTTTGTCGCCAATTTGCAGGTTGAAAATACGGGGGGTTAATGAGCCGGAGTGAACCAAAGTGATGTAGAATTCCACAAACTGAGCAGTGGATGAAGAGGCAATAGAGTAGGCCCTTTTAATAAGTTTGTCGGGTTCGGCGGGAGTTTCGAATTCGTCGGTGGCTTCGGCGCATCTTTCTGCCGATCCTGGTAAAGCCAGAGCAACAAATTGGCCGCCTTTAAATTCGGGAAATTCCCATCCCAATGGTTTCACTCTGATGATTTTCATGATGGGTGAAACCTGTAAAATCTGTGTTATTACGCTGTTTAATTCTTCCATATATATTTTTATTCAAATCCTCCAAAATATTTCATAAACTGAATTCTTTCATAAGCTTCGGGATGATGGAATTTTTCATAGCTGATTTTTCCTCTGAAATCGTCAATACTTTCGTAATGATTTTCTTTCATCCAGGCTTCGATAAACTCGTTGATTTTCTTTATGTGTGAAACACCATTTTTATAGAGTGTAGAAACCACCTGAACGGCTTGAGCGCCAGCAAGTAGTTGTTTTACAGCATCTTCGCCATCGTGAATGCCGGTAGAAGCTACCAATGGGGTTTTTAGTTTGCCCGATAGAAGTGCAATCCATCTCAACGAATCGGAGATGTTTTCCGGACGGCTAAGAACGCCTGCCGAAGTAATGCTTAAATCGTCGATATTGATGTCGGGCGAGTAGTATCTGTTAAAAAGCACGAAGGAGTCTACCATTTTTGTGAAGCTGAGCTGTGCAATAAGATGGGCAAGTCCGGCGCTATAGTGACTCATTTTTAAAGCGATGGGTATATTTACTTTTTTCCGCACTGCCTCCACGATATCGAAATACATTTTTTCGTTTTGAGCGCTCGATTTATACATATCGGAGGGCAAAAGTGAAATATTGAGCTCCAGTGCATCGGCACCTGCGGCTTCAATGCTTTGGGCCAGCTCGGTCCATTTTCCAACGCTTACGCAATTGATGCTCGCAATAACGGGGATCTCGACGGCAGCTTTGGCGCCTCTGATGAGCTTGATAAATTCACTGTAAGAATAATCTGAGGCATAGGCTTTCATATAATCCATGGCCTCGGGATAATTATAATCGTTTAGATCGTTGCTTTTTTCCTGCTCCATGAGCAACTGCTCCTCGAAAAGCGATTTAAGAACCACTGCTCCGGCACCCTGACGCTCAAGGTCCCGAATTTTTTCCACAGAGTTGGTGAGCCCTGAACTTCCAACAATAATAGGGTTTTTGAGTTTTAACCCCATATAATTTACCGATAAATCCATTTTTTTAGATTTTGATGGCTGCAAAAGTACGGTTTTTTGAGGTAATTAAGCCCTATATTTATTTCAAAATGAGTCTAAATTGCAGAGGGTAGAAGTTGTAGAATTGGGCTATTTTTTGGAGAAATTACAGGTTGTAACATCGAAATTATTTATTCTTAAGCATGGTGAGCGCTTCCTTGGCGATTTCAATAGTTCTGTAAGCTGCATTATAGTGCAGATAGATAAAACCATTTTTGCGTTCAGCGGGCAATTGGTTCCAGATATAGGTATTGAGCATTAAATCGAAAATGTACGAGGCGTGGGTTTTTCCGGCATATTCGGCAAAAAGATAGAGGTCGTCCAGGTCCATTTCGTCGAGGGTGTAAACAAATTCGGTGATATTATTCCAGGAGTCTTCGCGATAGTGGCCCAGAATCTGATCGTTAACAAATTGCTCGTCGAAATAGGTAAAATAGCTGGCGGAGTCTTTCATGGAAATTTCGAACCAACAGCCCAGCGAAACCATTTCGTAGGGAATTTTTCTGAAAGATTTGAGATAGCCCGAGCTTTCTTCCACAACAAAGGTGGTGGTGTCTTCCAAAAGCTCCATTTGGGCAAACCGCACTATATACGATTGGTTTTGCTGCGAAATAAAATCGCTGAGCTGATCGGGGAAGAAAAGATTGACTCCGTTGATGGCTGTTTGTTGAGCAAAGGCGGAAAAATAGGTCTCTAAAAAAATACTATCCGAAACATATTGCAGAAATTTGCTTTGATAAAACAGAGCAGAATCCTTGTTTTTAAAGTCCCCGTCAATCAGTGCTTTATCGCTGAACATGAATAGAATGTCGGGCGGAACGACCATGAGATTGGTTTTGGGGGCTTCTTTTTCAATGTATTGCATTGCCAACTCACGCTCCAGTGTGCACGAAGTTAACCCAAATGCGACCCATAGAAATCCTAAAAATATGAGTTTAAGTCTCATTCAAAATATGTTTTGTTTCGGTAGTCAAAATTACAATGGACAGTTGGATATTACAAATTTTCCGCCGCCGTCAGTGGCCAAAAATAGTTAATTAGAACGGATAGCCAATACCAAAGCTCCAGTATATGTCTTTGATTTGCGATTTGGGTAAAACAAAGCGGTTTCCTGTGGTTTGCGACGGGTCCTGAATTTTTAAAGCGCCATCAACCCGGAGAATAAAGAAATCGAAATCGAGGCGAAATCCCAATCCGCCATCCAGGGCAAACTGACGGTAGAAGCTGTCCCAATTGAATTTGCCGCCGGGGAATGTTTCGCTTTCATGCTGAAGCCAAATATTTCCCATATCCAAAAAGGCGGCACCTTTGAGATAGCGATACAACGGGAAACGATATTCGATATTGGCTTCGAGTTTTATTTCGCCGGTTTTATCGTACTCTTTCCCCAAAGCATTGTTGTAGGTTCCGGGACCCAAATCGCGGTAGGCCCATCCCCGCATACCATTGGAGCCACCCCCGTAAAATCCCTTTTCGAAAGGCATGGCCAGACTGTTTCCGTAGGGAATGGCCCAGCCCATATTGAGCCTGTAAATAAATCCCTGATTGTTGGTCAGGGCAATGAACTGCCTGTAATCGACTTCCATGCGCAAATATTGGGCATAGCGAATGCCGAACATGGTGTAATAGTCGTTGGTTTTGGTGGCTTTAAACAGGTTCGACAAGCCGTAGGAAAGATTTCCCGCAGCTTCTATCCGGGCATTGATGTAAAGAAAACTTTCGTGTTTTTCGAATTCCTGGGTATTGTAAACAAAGTCGTACTTAACGGCAGCAATAAAGTGATCCTGATATTGATCCTTATAGCGAAGGTTGGTGATGGAGTCGAGATATGCCTGAAATTTCTCCGATGGAAATATTTTTATTACGCTGATATCGAGCACATTTAGTCGGTGAAAGATAGATTTTTGCTGTCTCCACTCGTAGCCAAAATTAAAATTACTCAGATGGCGCTCGTAGGAAGGTCTGAGCTGATAATTATATCCAAACCGGATATAGGTCTGGGGTTTAAAATATTTGGGGAAACGGCTTTGTTTGAGCGGAACAATAAAGCTTGGACTAAAAAGGCTCAATTGAACTCCATATTCTATGGTATTGAAATACAATAATTTGCGGGTTTCTTCGTAGCCTGTATATTGCCTGTTTTCCATGGCAGCAGAGATTCTCACATTGAGCAATTCGCCCCCTTTAAATATATTTTTGTTTCCATAATTGAGCCCCAGTCTGATTCCCAAATCGCCGCTCGAGTGGGTTCCATCGGTTTCTATGCTGTAAAACTGAGCTCTGCTTCTGAATAATTTTATATGAGCATCGAGTTTGTCGGCCAGGCTATCGTAGGTAAGTTTATAGCTGATGTCGATGTATTTCAGCAATGGAATCCTGTTAAGTTTTTGGTAGGTTTCGGAAAGGTCGCGGTTGTTGAAGTTTTCGTCGGGTTCAATAAAAACAGACTGGGCAATGGTTCCTGGGTTCAGGCGCATTTTGTTTTTGTAGAGGAAGTGATAGATGCCGTTGGATGTGACATTTTTCCGCAGACCCATATCCAGAACCAAGGTATCGTAGGGCTGTGGGAGCAGATTGTCGATTTCGTAGTTGGTGTAGATAAAAACCTTGTTGATAAGGTACTTCCTGAAAGATTCGTTTTGGACAGCGGGATTTTCTGAGTTTTTGGAGTTTATTTGGGTGGTTAAATTCACCGCATGGTTTTGAAGGGCGCTATCCACTGCAAAGCTCACATACTCAGCATTGAACTCGTAGAAACCATTGTTTCTTAAAACTTCGGTAATGCGGTCACGTTCGTCCTCCAGCTTGTAAATATTGAATTTGTCGCCGGTTTTTATGAGGCTTCCATTTTCAACGTTGGAGTGGGTGAGGGCTGTATCGGTAATAGCCCATTTGTTTTTCTGCACCAGATAGGGCTTCCCCGGAATAATTTTATAGGTAATATTAACTTTCAAGGGTTTGTATTCGAGTTCCGAAGTTACCTGAGCGTTAAAATAGCCCAGATTGCCCAGATAAGTTTTTATATCGCGCATGGACTGATTGCGCTCGGCGGGGTTATAGATAACAGGTTTGTCGCCAAAAACCTTTAAAATCCACCGGTTGAACAGGTTGTCTTTTTTTTGAGAGAACTTTTTGTAGATGTACAAATTGCTGTAGAAGAATGCGAAGGCTTTAGGGGTTTTGGGCTGAACGATGTATTCTTCAATCTCAACCTTGGTGAGGGGTTCGTTCCCATCTATTTTAATGGAGTTTTTGGCAACAATATGTTGATTGGATTCAATGCTTTTGCTCAGGCTGCACGAGGAGAATGCAGCAGCCATCAGCAGAAATACCAAAATAACATAAATCGTTTTCATGCAAAAACCAGAAAATTAGCAGGGTAATCTAAAAGTAGCGAATTTAGCAATTAGTAGCAAAAAAAACAGTTTTGATTTTTATTGCTGATCCAGTTCCTGATAATTGCTTTTTTTGCTGCCTTTATAGAGTTCAAATTTCTCGAATTTGCAGAGCAGCGGGCCGTTCCACAGCTCAATTTTGCGTGTGGCATGAAGTCCAAGTCGTTTGAGTGCTTCAATATCTGATGAGATGACCCAGGCATTGTAGCCGGGGAAATTCTGTTTGAAGCTGTCGCCCATTTTGGCATAGAGTCCCACAATATCCTTGGTTTGCAAACGCTCACCGTAGGGTGGGTTAACCACCACTGTACCAGGGCCATCGGGGGGTATAAAGTTGCGGATATCGCCGTGAACCAGCTGAATATCGTGATGTAATTTGGCGTGATTGATATTTCTGATGGCTTTTTCCACCATTTCTTTTGACCACTCGTTGCCCACGATTTCATATTCAAATTCGTCCTGTTCGGAGAAAGCTTCGGTTTTCACTTTTTCCCAGAGGTCTTTGTCGAAATCGGGCCATTTTTTAAAGCCATAAAACTCGCGGTAGTAGCCGCAGGGAATTCCGTTGGCAATAAGGGCCGCTTCGATGAGCAAGGTTCCGGAGCCGCACATGGGATCCACAAAATTCGATTTTTTATCCCAGCCACTCAGCAGAATCATTCCGGCGGCCAGCACTTCGTTGAGGGGGGCTTCGCCGGTTTCTTTGCGGTAGCCTCTTTTGTGCAGCGAGATGGAAGAGCTGTCGAAACTCATGACACAATGGTCGTTGTGCAGAAACAGGTTGATTCGCAAATCGGGGAAATCGGTATCCACATTGGGGCGGTCGCCCATTTTGCGCGAAAACTGATCCACTATGGCGTCTTTGGCTTTTAGAGCCACATATTTGGAGTGGGTCATTTTGCTGTCGCTCACGGAGGCATCGATGGCAAAAGTTTTTTTCAGGTCTAAATATTGCGACCAGTTTATTTTGCTGATTTCGCGGTAGAGTTCGGTTTCGTTGGCTGCTGGAAATTCGGAAATGGGTTTTAAGATTCTGATGGCAGTACGGGCCTGATAGTTGGCTTTGTACATGGTTTCTTTGGTTCCGTTGAAGGTAACAGCCCTATGAGTTTCCTGTACATCGGTGGCGCCAAGGGATTGGAGTTCCTGAGCCAAAATGCCTTCCAGTCCGGCAAAGGTTTTGGCTACAAATGGTTGTGTTTCTTGCAAAGCTTTAATTTTTATGCAAATATAAACATCTATCCTTATGGCGGGGATAAATGCCATATTCTTTTGTTAAAGAGGGCGTTATTTATGATTTTTCTAAATGGCGGTGCCGGAACTATTTCGGGTCGTTGTTTTTATCAATCCGAAAAATTCTTTTTCTCTTACTGGAAATTACCTTTTTTAGAATTTCTTACGATAAATATGGCAGTAGGGAGAGCCGCCCTTTTTGCTGTAATAATGCTGATGGTAACCTTCGGCGCCATAGAATTCGGGGGCTTTCACCACTTCGGTAACCACTTTATGGCCTTTTTCGCGGAGGATTTTGATGAGTTTTTCGGTGGTTTCCTTTTGGGCTTCGGTGGTATAGAAAACTGCTGACCGATATTGTGTTCCTATATCGGGGCCCTGACGGTTGAGCTCGCCCGGGTCGTGGGTTTCAAAATAGAGTTTGGCCAGGTCTTCGAAGCTTGTTTTTTGGGGGTCGAAAATCACTTTCAGGGTTTCGGCATGGCCTGTTTTACCGGTACACACCTGTTCGTAGCCTGGGTTTTCCACATGTCCGCCCATATAGCCCACTTCGGTGCTGATGACTCCTGATTTTTTCTCGAAATGGTATTGAGTTCCCCAGAAGCATCCGGAGGCAAAATATGCTGTTTCCATTTTTGATTGTTTAGGTAGGTTTTGAACTTGAATTAGCGGTTTGAAATCGAGGGAGATTGAATTGACGCAATGGCGGGTGTTTTTATCGGTAAAGCCTTCGCCCACAAAAACATGCCCCAGGTGACCGCCACATTTGGCGCAGGTGATTTCGGTGCGGTGGCCATCGGCATCGGTGGTTTGTTTTACGGCGCCGGCAATTTCATCGTCGAAACTGGGCCAGCCGCAGTGGGCATCGAATTTATCGGAGGAGCGATAGAGTTCGGCGCCACATTGTTTGCAGGTGTATATGCCATCGTCGGTAAACTGGTAATACTTTCCGGTGAAAGGCCTTTCGGTACCTTTGTGAATAATGACTCTTTCCTCTTCGGGCGAGAGTTTTTTGTTTGGGGAATCCCCCGAATTATTTTGACCGTTCGATATCATGGTTGAAAGTAAAAAGCTGATTAATAAAATGAAAGTTCTCATAGTTTGTGGTTTTAGATTCTTTGCAATACGAATTTAATACCTCAGAACGGACAAATAAACTAAAACTTACGCAAAGAAACTTGTTTTAACAAATTTTCAAGAATTTGGATGGCGTGGGTAGTAGCATGAATGGAGCAGGAATAAACCCCAATACTTTTGTTTTTTAAGAACGAAAAAGGTGAGCTGAGGGATGTTTATCAGTTTTTTACAAACTTTATAATGTCGTTATTATTCGACGAAACGATGTGCAGGAAATAAACGCCGCATTCTAATTGGTCAGTGACAATGTTGCATTGGCCGGAGTTAGTTGTGATGGCCAAATTTCGCATAAGCTCCCCCGTAATTGAATAAATATTCACAATAATTTTTTCGTCGCCAACAGGATTATTATTGAAAGATATTTTAAGCTCATTTTGGCATGGGTTGGGAGAAATATTAATTCCAATATTGAAAGTATCTTTATCAAAAAGATTAAAGCCAACTGTTGGATTAGAACTTCTGAATAAAATATTACTTAATCCGGGTGTATTTGCATATATATAACCTTCTCCATCTAATAATAATTCTTCAATGGATATATCCTGTAATCCATCTGCAATCCATTCAAAGCTATCTCCATTATTTGTTGAAATTCCAATACCCTGCGGCCAGGAACTTGAAAAATATATATCTCCTATTTCATTAATAAGTAAATCTTCAACCATTGGCCCTGATATCAAAGTATTCCATTCATTCTCATCTTGTGGCAACTTGTATATTCCACTTGAATTATTTCCTTCAGCACCTCTTACACCTGCAATAAGATCATTGTTATTATTTAAAACAAGAGAGGAAACACTGTGATTTAATAATCCCAAAAATTCCCAGCTATGGCCAAAATCTGTTGATTTATAAACACCACCCATATTGGGGAAATAAGCACCCAAGCCCAAGTATATTTCATTATTTTTGTCCACCAAAATATCTCCTATATATTCACTAGAATGATTTTCAGTCCTAAAAAGACTGTCCCAGCTTACACCATTATCTGTAGTTCTGATAAGCAAGCCTCCGTCCTCTTCCCAAAAAGCCAGATAAACCGTATCATTACCAGAACATAGTATTTCATTTATCCCAAAATGAGCGTAGGAAGGAAGTTCGATATCCACCCAACTCTCTCCATTATTATCTGAATAGACAAAACTTTGAGCATCTTTGCTAACATAGATAATATCGGAGTCTGATATGCCTAGTCTTGAAACTAATTCCCCATTAAAATCATAAAAAACCGACCAGCTTTGGCCATTATCACTGGATTTATAAATACAACCATGGGTGTTATCCCCTCCTGTACCCACAAATATCTCGTTCTGGCTATTTACATCAAAGCACCATATTCTGGCTGTATCAGGAAAAGGCAATTGCTCCCAAAAATCCTGTGCTACCAATGAAAAAGGGAGAAACCCAAGAAGGAGTATTAGGGTTGTGATAAGAATCTTCATTTGTAAGAAATTAGGCGCCATAAAGTTAGAAAAATTTGGTTATCTACGGTGGGTTTTTTCTGGGGGTTTTTTTTTAAAGTGGTGTTTTATTGCAGACTGCTTTCGTTGTTGCTTCATCCTAAATGAAATGTTCAGGAAATTTTTTTTTCTTTTTCTTGACATCAATCAAAAAAAAGTAGTATTATTGTGATATTAAAATGATATCAAATATTAAAAATTTAAACCCATGAAAACTGAAAAAATCTTTACCCCCATGAATGGCTATCTCATGCTATTCATTACGCTTATTATGATTATTGCTCCTTTTCCCTTTTTGGTTATTTATCAGCTGTTTATTCTCATTCCGGTCATAGTTATCGGTATTTTTCTGCTGGCTGGAGTGTTTGTGGTCAATCCCAACGAGAGCATGGTGCTCACCCTGTTTGGAGCCTATAAAGGAACCGTGGTTGCCAATGGGTTTTTCTGGGCCAATCCGTTTCTCACCAAGAAAAAGGTGTCGTTACGGGCGCGAAATATCGACCGGGAGCCCATAAAGGTGAACGATAAGGTTGGAAATCCCATTCTTATAGGAATTGTGTTGGTGTGGAGGGTGAAAGATACCTTTAGAGCCGCCTTCGATGTTGACGACTACATCAAATTTGTGGAGATACAGAGTGAGGCCGCCATTCGGCAATTGGCAGGCGACTATCCCTACGATAATTTTGAAGCCGAAGAGGCCGAAATTACCTTGCGCGGTGGGGGCGAAGTGGTGAACGATATGCTCGAACGCGCCTTGAAAGATAGATTGGATATAGCCGGAATAGAAGTTATAGAAGCCAGGATTTCGCATTTGGCCTATGCCCAGGAAATAGCCCAGGCCATGCTGAAGCGTCAGCAGGCTACTGCTGTGGTTTCGGCACGTTTTAAAATTGTTGAAGGCGCCGTGAGTATGGTAAAAATGGCCATAGAGCAGTTGAAAGAAAACGGGGTGATAGATTTGGACGAAGACAAAAAAGCAGCCATGGTGAGCAATTTAATGGTGGTCCTTTGTTCGGACAAGGATGCTTCGCCCATAGTAAATGCAGGAACTTTGCATCAATAGAGGAGGAGAATAAATGTCGGGTAAAAAAGCCTTTGCACTTCGGTTGAATGAAGACATGATGCTGGCCGTAGAAAAATGGGCTGCCGATGAGTTTCGCAGCACCAATGGTCAACTGGAATGGATTATTGCCGAAGCCTTAAAAAAGGCGGGCAGATATAAAAAGAAAGAGAACGAAAAATAGTATTTAAACGAGGGAGTCTGCCAAAAGGGACTCCTTTTTTTTATTCTGTCAAAAGCGCGGGCAGGTTTTGTTTGGCCCATTCAAAGGCGGCAATGGTTAAAGCGTGCGACACGTTCATGGAGCGGGTGAGTCCGGGCAAAGGGATAAACACGGAGCTATGGCATTGGTTTATAAACGATTCGGGCATTCCATGGCGCTCGTTGCCACAAATAAGAATTGTTTTTTGTGGAAGCTTAGTGGTAAAAATATTGGTGCTCAGGCTGCTGGTTTCCAATGCAATGGTTTGATAGCCGGGCGGAATCATGGCAAGGAATTGTTGTTCGGTAACCATTTTAAAATCCACGTGGCTGAGGCTGGTATGGGCCACATATTTTATTTTTTGCAGATTAAGCTGAAAGTTTTGGTGAATAAACCAAACCTGAGCCACCCCCAGGTTTCCGGCCAGGCGGATGATGGCGCCTAAGTTTTCGGGGGTTCGGAGTTCCCAGGCAGCCAAAATGAGCTGAGCAGGCTGTTGCGGCTGGGTCGGAAATTTTTCCTTAAAGAAATCGACCGCGTTGATATATTGATCGTTCATGGTATTTTGTTGAAACTACAAAACCCGACCGGACTCATCCGAACGGGTTTTATTCAAGCCTAAACCTGATATACTAGATTAAACTATTTTCTGTTGGTAAACTCGTCAGAAACAGTTAATTTATGTCTTCCTTTGGCTCTTCTGCGAGACAAAACTTTTCTACCGTTTTTAGTTGCCATTCTGGCTCTGAAACCGTGTTTGTTTTTTCTTTTGCGTACAGAAGGTTGAAATGTCTGTTTGCTCATAATCTTGTTTTTTTTGGGACTGCAAAGATAGGTTGATTTTTGGTATTTGCAAATATTGGATTCAATTTTTTTAATTGAATTTGAAAATTATTAAATTGTTTAAAATCAAATTAATAGCTTTCAGTTCCTTAGTTTAAGCTGTGAATAAAGATGTTTATATATTGGTTTTTTATACAATATCGATGGTAATATCTTTTTCAAGGAGCTTTTCAATATCTTTTTCTTTCACTTTGTTGTCGGTGATTATTACGTCGATATCCTTCAGTTCGCCGATTTTAACGAAGCTTTTTCGGCCAAATTTGCTGCTGTCGCAAACCACAATAACGCGGTTGGCTATTTCAATCATTTTTTGACTCAGGGCCGCTTCTTCAATTTGGGGGGTATAGATTCCACTAAAAACATCAACACCATCGGCACCCAGAAAAGCGATATCGCAGTGATAGTGCGACAGGCTTTTTTCGGCCATGGAGCCCACAAGCGATCGCATTTCGGCTCTGAGTTCTCCGCCGGGTATAATTACGTTAACTCCTGAGAAATCGGCCACCAATTCTGCAATAGGCAAGCTGTTGGTAATGAGTTTTATGTTTTTTAATCCTTCCAGGTTTCTGGCCACTTCGAGGGTGGTTGAGCCATTGTCCATAACTATGGTATCGTTGTCTTTAATATAGGAGGCTGCGCGTCGGCCAATGCGTTGTTTTTCCTTGTAATTGGTTTTAAGCCTTTGGTTGAGATTGAGATCGAAATTTACGGGCTGGGTTTTTATAGCGCCTCCACGTGTTCTTATAAGCAGGCCTTTTTGTTCCAGATGGGCCAGATCGTTTCTAACCGATACCTCACTTATATTGTGGTTTGAGCTGATTTCCAGAACTGATATTTCCCCTTTTTCCTGAAGTAGCTCAAGTATTTTTGCTCTGCGGCCCAGGGTGTTTCTTGGTGCTTTTGTCATGATTAAATTTCTGATTTTTTCGGTTTTTTTTGGAATTGCAAACTTATGAATCCTTTCATTGCTTTCGAAAAAAATTAAATGAAAGATAAGATTAAAATATTATTAAAAAAAAGATATTAAATGCTTGCTTAAATTATAAATACTTATTATTATTGCCATAGTAATTGAAATAAAAGAAAACGAAAGATTATAACATGAAATTATCCCATTTTCATACCTATCAGGAAATTTTTCAACAGCCCGAATTATGGCTTGATGTTTTTGAACTCATTTATTCCAAACGGAATGAGGTTGAAGAATTTACGAAGGAGATTTTTGATGATGTTTCAGCGGACATTATTTTTACAGGTGCGGGATCTTCCTTTTTTATAGGAGAGATGGTAGCAGGACATTACCAACAAAAACTTTCGAATACATGCAGGGCCGTTTCTTCCACCGAATTGGTTACGAATACGCTCCAATACATTAATAAAAACCGACGGCAGCTTGTGGTTTCATTTGCACGTTCGGGAAATAGTCCGGAGAGCATAGCCGCTGTGGATTTTGTTTCGGCTGCAAACCCTCTTACAAAACATATCCTCATCAGTTGTAATGGCAGCGGAGCTTTGGCTCAAAGAAAATGGAGTCCAAACGAATTGTTGATGGTGTTGCCCGAGAGAGCTAACGATAAAAGCCTTGCCATGACAAGCAGTGTAACTTCCATGGCTTTAACTGCTCTGGTTATTTTAAACATAAGCGAGTACGAAACCATGAGTCGTCAGGTTCATATACTTTCCGATTTGAGTAAAATGTTGCTAGAAAATGAAAGTTTGTCCATCGCTCAAATTGCTGAGAAAGATTTTGAAAGAGCCGTATTTCTGGGTTCAGGAAGCGTGATGGGTTCAGCCAGAGAGGCGCACCTCAAGCTTCAGGAGCTTACGAACGGGACTGTGATTTGTAAGTTTGATAGTTATCTCGGATTTCGCCATGGGCCTAAGGCCGTGGTTAATGATAAAACGCTTATGGTTTACTTTACTACCAATAATCCTCACGTTTTAAAATATGAGCTGGATTTGATTAATTCCATCCGCGAGACCACAAATCCGATTTATAGTATAGCTGTGACGGAAGCTGATGGTTTGCGGGCCGACGTGGATCAGATAATAAGCTTCCATAATACGGGTGAGCCTCTTTGCGAAGGTCTGTGGAGCATTGCAGTTTTATTGGTAGCCCAATTGCTGGCTTTTCATAAATCGTTGAGGTATGGACTTAATCCCGATTCTCCGTCGCTCAATGGCAGCATTCACAGGGTGGTTCAGGGGGTTCATATTTACGAGAATATTAACCATAGAAATGCTGTTGCCCTATGATATTGGCTGTTTGTCCGAATCCTTCTATTGATACCTACTTACACCTGAACAAGCTGGAGTTGAAATCTTCGTCGAGGGTGCAAAAGGCGCAGCGATATGCGGGTGGTAAGGGAGTTCATGTGGCCATGACAGTTGCAGAACTGGGAGCTGATGTGAGTTTGTTGGCTTTCTGGGGAGGTAGAAATGGCGCGTGGGTTAAAAAGGAGTGCGAGGAGAAAGGTATTGAGTGTTTTGGAATTGATTTGGAAGGAGAAACCCGCAGTTGTTATACCTTGAAAACCAGCGACCAATATACCGATACGGAAATTCTGGAGCCGGGACCTGCCATAAATAGGCGGGATTTTGAGATGTTTTTATCTCAATTCGAAAATCAGGCTTCACGAGCAAAAGTAGTAATCATGAGTGGAAGCTGGCCACAACACGCACCAGATAATGCCTACGCTGAGTTGGTGAAAATTTGTAACCGCTTGAATATTCCCCATATTTTGGATGCTACGGGCGTACAGCTTGCTGAAGCTATGAAGCAGAAACCTTTCGGGTTGCATTTGAACCGGCGCGAGGCATTGGAATATTTCGACGAAATCGACATAACCGCCATACTCGAAAAAACAAAAGAAAGTGTGGCATTAATGGCTATTACCGATGGGAGCAAGGGGCTTTATTTGCGGCATAAAGATCAGAAATATCATTCCAATGTAAAACTGGAAAGTATTATGAGTGCCGTTGGCAGTGGCGATTGTTTAACTGCTGGATTGGGCATTTCGTTGCTCAAAGACCAAAGTGCAAAGGAGATGGCAGTCCTGGCTACGGCCTGTGGAGCAGCCAATTGTTTAAGAGAAGAAATTGGGATGCTGCATCGTAACGATGTAATGTCTCTGTTGAATAAAATAGAAACTCTGGATTTACAAAGATGCAAAAGCAATTCGATATAATAGTAGTTGGAGAATTGAATGTCGATTTGATTCTCAATCAGTTAAATTCAATGCCTGTGGTTGGGAAAGAAATTCTGGCCGGGCAAATGAATCTAAGCCTGGGGAGTTCTTCGGCCATTTTCGCTTCAAATATTGCTAGTTTGGGGTCTAAGGTAGCCTTTGCTGGTAAGTTGGGTGACGATATGTTTGGAAAATACATTTTGGAGCAGCTTGAGGCAAAATCAGTCGATACAAGTTACATTGTTAAAGATGCGGAAAATAAAACCGGCGCAACCATTGTGCTCAATCAGGGCGAAGACAGGGCTATGATAACCTATCAGGGAGCCATGAGCACATTTAGTGTGAACCAGGTAAATGAGGAAGCTATTTGTAATTCACGTCACCTGCATGTGTCATCAATTTTTCTTCAACCCCTGATCCTGAAAGACATAATCAATTTATTCGCCAAAGCCAAGATTTGCGGATTGACCACATCGCTCGATATGCAGTGGGATCCTTCGGAGAAATGGGATATCAATCTAAAAACCCTTTTGCCTTTTGTTGATGTTTTTATGCCCAACGAAACAGAATTATTGGCAGTTACAAAAAGCAGGGATATATCAGCAGCAATTTCAAAGATTAAACAAGTGGCCAAAATGGTGGTGGTAAAACAAGGATCGCAAGGTTCCTCTGCTTTTTATAAAAATACCATTCACAAAGCCAATGCTGTTTTAAATACCGAAGTAGTTGATGCCATTGGGGCGGGCGATAGTTTTAATGCAGGTTTTGTGACTAAATTCATCGAAAACAACAGTATAAAGACTTGTTTGGAATATGGCAACCTTATGGGGGCACTCAACACTACCAGTGCAGGTGGTACCTCGGCTTTTGCCAGTTATGAGGAGATAAAGAAAACGATTAAGCAAAAATTTGGAAAAGATATATAACTGCATGACACTCAAAGAAAAATACAGACAATTACATGGGAAAAAAGGGGCGTTGCTGGCCACCAATTTTTACAATTTCGAAACCTTGCGCGCCGAGATGCAAGCTGCATCGAAACTGAATAAACCGATTATTCTCCAACTTACACAAAGCAGCATAGACTATATGGGGCTAGAGAATGCTTTGAATATGGGCCGTACTGCGCTCAAATATTACGGAGTAGAGGGTTGGATACATCTCGACCACGGAGGCTCAGTGGAATTGGCAGAGCAATGCATTAAAGCAGGTTTCGACTCGGTGATGTTCGATGGAAGTGAGTTGCCCCTTGAGCAAAATGTTGAGCTTACGCGAAAAGTGGTAAAAATGGCTCAGATAAGAGGAGTATGTGTGGAAGCAGAGCTGGGATATGTTGCCAAGCTAGGACAAACCACCGAAAAAATGGAATATACCTCGGCCCAAGATGCCAAAGCATTTGCCGAAACCACAGGAATAGATGCCCTGGCCATTGCCATTGGCACAGCACATGGATTTTACAAAGAAGAACCCCGCCTCGATTTTGTCCGATTGCACGAAATAGCCACTGCAACCAATGTTGCGTTGGTACTTCATGGCGGTTCGGGCGTTCCCGACGAGCAAGTTAGGAAAGCGGTACTGCTGGGAATAAAGAAACTCAATGTAGCCACCGAAATTAAAAATGCATTTATGGAAAATCTCAAGTATTTGTTGATGAATAACACAGAAATAGACCTGAGAAAAGTATTTCCACCGGCCATTTTAGCCGTTCAAAATCTGGTAGAAAGTAAATTGAATCTAGTATAATCAAATCCATCATTATGAGAAAATTTATATCATTACTTTTTGTTGTTCTTCTTCCCTGGCTGGCCTTGGCTCAGGTTAGAGGAATTGTGTACGATGAAAACAGCAACACTCTGCCTGGTGTCAGTGTTTTAGTAAAAGGTACAGAAAAAGGAGGTATCACCGATGAAAATGGTCGTTTTAATGTTGACGCCAATGACAGCGATATTTTGATTTTTTCGTTTATCGGTTACCTTAGCCAGGAAATTGTTTTCCAAGGGAAAAACGACCTTAAAGTCAATATGGTGCCCAATGTGGTGAGTATGGACGAGGTAGTAGTTATGGGCTACAGCAACAAATCGAAAACAGAGGTTTCGAGTGCGGTTGTGGTACTTAAAAACGATGAGCTTACTGATGTTAACAGCGACGACGTAGGTTCTATGCTGCAAGGGAAAGTGTCAGGTGTTCAGGTGGTTACAAGTAGTGGTCAGCCTGGCCAGGGTTCACAAATCAGAATCAGGGGTATAAGTACCATTAAACCAGGCAACGAAGAACCTTTATATGTGGTTGATGGTATTATTGGCGGTACTTTTGATCCTAACGATGTGGAAAGCCTCACCATTTTGAAAGATGCCGGAGCCACAGGTATGTACGGTGCCAGAGCCAATAAAGGGGTTATTGTAGTAACTACAAAAAAAGGAACCACTGATAAAACACAATTCAATTTCAACAGCAGCTGGGGCTATAAAACTGCTGACCAGGGAAAACTGAAAATGATGAACTCATCCGATTTCTATGAGATGAGCAAGGAATTGTATCGCGATCCCGAATCCCATCAGATTGACGTGATTAAATTTTACAGATTTTACCCCAAAGAGCTGCTCAACCGCGATTATGACTGGTTGGATGCGGCCTTTAAACCTGCTTTATCGCAGAAGTACTATCTGTCGGCCAGCCGCAAATCGAAAGATTTTTCATTCTATGCCTCAGGTAATTACTATAACGATAAAGGAACCTTCAGAAATACGGGTTATGAGAAGATAAATCTTCGTTTGAATACAGATTATGAAGTAAATAAATTCGTAACCCTGACCAATAATGTTAGCATCAATGCCAACAGGGGTAAGTATTACGATTATATGAGCATGTATTACAGCTATCTCAATTTACCCTGGGATAATCCATTCGATGCCAGTGGTTCACCGGTTTTTGTGGATGACAATACCGACGATTGGTGGTCGAGAGACAATATTAACCCCATGCACAGCATCGATAATTCCGATTATTCGGGCCGTGGAACAGGGTTGGATTATGATTTAATGCTCAATGTTCGGATACTTAAATGGCTGTCGTTCAAAAGCTCTAACAGATTATCCTATGGCAACAATAAATCGCATACTTTTATTTCGCCCATGGTAGGAGGAACCTATTTTGGTAAGGGCTATATCAGTGAAAATCAGTCGAATTGGTATGGATATATTTCCACCAATATGTTTAGTTTCAATTTTGAAAAAGGAAAACACAGCATCGATGGGTTGGCAGGAGTTGAATCGAGTGCAGGCTACAGCGATTTTATGAGTTTGGAAGGATCGGGATTGCCCGAAGGATTCGATGTTCCAGATGTGGCTTCTTCGGAGCAAACCATTGGCGGCTACAATACCACCGACTATTTTCGCTCGTTTATTTCGCAGCTAAACTATAACTACAATAAAAAATACTTTTTAACCGCTTCGTATCGTATAGATGCCACTTCGAATTTTCCCCCCGAAAGCAGGGTGGCACATTTGCCCAGCGTGGCTGCATCGTGGTTGGTGAGCAACGAATCGTTTATGCAGGAGAACGTGGCTTTTATGGACATGCTGAAATTGCGTTTTAGTTATGGTGTTACCGGGGATCCGGATATTGGAGCCTCCAGATATATGGGTTTATTTGCTATGAGCTCCAGTTATAATGGACAGCCCGCAGCCTTGCCCTATCAACTTCAAAACTACGACCTGACCTGGGAAAAAACCAACGAGATGAATTTTGGATTGGATTTAAGTTTGTTCAAGCGGGTAAATATTACCTTCGATATGTACAAAAATGTGACTGAAAACCTGATTGTTTTGGTGGCTCAGCCATTGTCGCAGGGGTTTGAATACAGATGGGAAAATGCTGGCGATGTTACCAACAAAGGGATAGAGTTGGCCATCAATGCAACAATTGTTAAAACGAAAGACTTTAGCTGGGATTTGGGAGCCGTTTTTGGAAAGAACAGCAATGTGCTTTCGGGGGTTGGGAATCCATTCTACACCACTGTGGGTGGAGTAAGCCAGGTTTATCGCGATGGAGGAGAAATCTACACTTTTGTATTGCCAAAATGGCTGGGAGTTGACGAGCAAACCGGAGCACCCCTTTGGGAGAAAGTAAATGCCGACGGAAGCACCGAACCCACTAGTAAATACAGCGAAGCCACTCCGCAGGAAGTTGGAAATGCGCTTCCCGATTTTGTGGGAGGGTTTAATACCAGCCTCACATGGAAAGGATTGTCGCTCTATGCAAGCTTTGCCTATCAGGTTGGGAACGATGTGTATAATTCTACCCGCCGCTATATGGACCACGATGGTCATGAGCCTTATTATAACTATATGGAATGGAATCCAGATTGGGTATTGTGGACAAAACCAGGCGATGTGGCTACCCACCCCAGCTGGCAAAATGCCGAATTGTCGCGAGAAAACTCTTCCCGCTTTTTAGAAGATGGAAGTTTCATGAAATTGCGCAATATCAGCATCAGCTATCAGCTACCAAAAAAATGGATTCAATCGATAAAACTGAACGATGTAACCCTGAGTTTAAGTGCCGAGAATGTGTATACCTGGACCAAATATTGGGGACAAGACCCGGAAGTTAATCTGCAACAAGCCGATTGGTCCATGCCAGGGGTATCGGATTTTAAATATCCCAATAACAAGCAATATGTTTTTAATATTGATATAAAATTCTAATAATCAGCAGCTATGAAGACTATCATAAAATATATTTGGATATCAGCAGCAGTCATGTTTTTTATAACAGCCTGTGGCAAAATGGATGTAGCGCCCACCAATCAAATATCGACCGAGAGCATAGGAAACACTTCCGATGGTATAGTTAATGTTACCAATGGGAATTATGCCTTATTAAAAAATCAGGTAGAGTTCAATGGTTTTGTGGACGACAACAATATGTATCTGCGTCAGTATTTTCAAATGTCGGATTTTGCCGGCGATGAGATTGTATGTGGACAAAAAACCGAAGACCCGCTCTATTACAGCTTTACCTTTACCCATTCGCCCGACCAGTCGAACAGCCGTTTCTTTTGGTATGCATCTTACAAAATAGCCAATGGAACCAATACCGTTATTGAAATCATTGAAAAACAAGGAGCTGGAACATCGGTGCAAGAGCAATTGCTCGGAGAGAATTATTTCTTGCGGGCTTTTGTTCATTTCAATCTGTTAAAATTCTACTCCATTCCTTATATGCTGGGCAATCCCGCAACAAATCCCGGGGTCATTATCCGCAATTCAACCTCCGACGTGGCAGTTAAGGCCAGAGCTACTGTTCAGGAAACCTATGATTTTATAATTGCCGACCTGTTGAAAGCGGAAACCCTGATGAACACGCCCCGCGGTAAGCATTATGTATCGAAAGAAGCTGCTCAGGCATTGTTGAGCCGTGTTTATCTTTCCATGGGCAATTACGACAAAGCCATTGAATTTGCCGACAAAGTGATAAACTCAGGACGCTTTTCACTCGAAACAGCTCAAAGCTATCCAGGCTTGTTTGCCAGCTCTCTCACCCACAACGAAACCATTTGGGCTGTAGCTTTTACCCCCGAAGACAATAGAGGAAAATTTGGAAGTATTGCCTCCATGATTTACTCCGATGGAAATTCGGGTTGGGGCGAAGAGTTTGCCAGTTTGCCCTACAGGCAGTTGTTGGCAGGTAACAGGAACGATGTTAGACTCAGCTATGTCGATACGTCCTTCAACGACAACGGAGAAGTGAGAACAAAAAATGGGATAGAAGTTTTCTATATCACAAAGTTTTCTTTTCAGGATGGTGACCCCAACCTGAGCTCGCCCATTTTGTTTCGCCTGGCCGAAATGTATTTGAACAAAGCCGAAGCCCATGCTGCCAAAGGCGACCAAAACAATGCCTTTGCCATGATAAACGAAATAAGAAAAAACAGGGGGTTGGAAAACGATTTAACTACAGCCGTGCCCAGCGGAAAAGCTTTGATAGATGTGGTGCTCGACGAGCGCAGTCGTGAATTGGCTTTCGAGGGTTTCAGAGTTTCTGATTTGCTTAGAAATCAACGAAATATAACTCGAAATTATTGGGGGTATCATATTATTGGACTCACACCAGCCGATGTGAATTTGTCAACCACACCCACCGGCTATGAAAATCTGGTAATACCCTTCAACGATAGCAGAATTGTGTATTTTATTCCTGTCGACGAAATTCTTGCCAATGGATTGTGCGTTCAGAATTAGAAATTTTCAAATCAATTTTTAAATAACTTTAAACTAAAACATTATGAAAAAGAGTAATTTATTTTTTATCGCCATGTTGGTTTTAGGCCTTGCCATGGTATTTAATGCTTGTAAAAAGGATAAAACAGAAGATCCGGTAACCATTACTGGTGAAGCATTGTTCAGCTTTGTTACCGATGGAAAAACAGTAACCTTCACCAACGAAAGCACCGTGAGCGGAACTGTTACCTACGAATGGAATTTTGGTGACAACAACACATCCACCGAAAAAAATCCAGTTCATACCTACGAATTTAAAGGCGAATACACTGTATCTCTTACAGTTAAAGACTCGCAAGGTGGAACACATCCTGTTTCAACCAAAGTTCTTGTTGACAAAAAAACCCGCATCAACCTCACCGATGGCAGTTTTGCCGACTGGAATGTGGTAACAGAACCCGAATTGGTAGTTAATTGTGGCGATAATGCCGGAACTATTTTGGCAACAAAATTCGATTATGACGCCGATTACGTTTATTCTTATGTAGAAATGGAAGGAACCATTAACGATATTTTCACCATGTTTTTAGATACCGATGCACTACAAGCTACTGGTTTTAAAACATTTCTTTGGCCTTTGGCTGGTAATGAATTCTTGTTGCAAGGTCAGGTAACAAATGCCGAAATCTGGTTAGAATGTTATCAATATACCGGACCCGGTGGCGACGATTGGACCTGGGAATTTAAAGAATTACCCGAAGGTTTCTTTAAAATAGGTTCTGTTAGCGAATCTGGAGGCATTGTTAAATTTGAAATGGGCTATTCCAGAAGTTTAATTCCCGGTTTGAACAGCGACATGGTTAAATTAGGTATTTACATGAGTAATACCGATTGGTTGGAAGTTGGCTATGCACCCGATAAAATGGTTGAAGCTGGTCCGGAAACCGACGAATTCCTCATTGATATGAGATAGTAAAATGACTTTTCATAGAGTTAAATTTGATAAATTGTAACAAATTGGTAGAGTAGGAGCACGGGGCAACCCGTTGCTCTTACTTCTTTATAAATTGGCAAACCAGACTAATCCGGAACAACATGAAAAAATCGATCATCAAATCAATGGCAATGCTATGTTTGAGCATGCTTTTTCATCAAAGCATTTTTTCTCAAACCCAAATATTCTATCAGGCTAGCGATAGTATTTTCGAGAATCCTGAGCGGGGGTTTTATCATGCCAATCCATCACTTGAATTTGATGACCTTCAAAATATGCTACACAATGAGGATATTTCCCTAGCATACCACAATTTTGCCATCGATGATTTTAAAAACACATTTATTCCTCCCTGGTATTTGGTGAAAATGAATGACGATTTCGCAAAAATGAGACTGGGCGGAGTAAAGTCTGTGATTCGTTTCACATACACCGAAAAAGACACCCCGCCCTATGGCGATGCGCCCATTCAAATAGTGCTCAACCACATAGCACAGGTAACACCCATTTTGCAAAATAACGCAGATGTTATTTTGGCCATTCAGGCTGGTTTTATTGGAACCTGGGGTGAATGGTATTATACTGATTATTACTCCACCACACCCGGTCATATCACCGATGAACAAATGGAATGGAGAAGGCAAATTGTTCATGCGTTGCTCAATGCCACCCCCGACCGAATGGTTCAGGTGAGAACGCCTATTTTCAAAAAAGAAATGGTTCCTTTGGATGATTTTACTCCAGTTCCCGAAACACAAGCCTTTGAGAATACCCCATGGGCCCGAATTGCCCATCATAACGACTGTTTTTTAGCCAGTACCACCGATTATGGCACTTATCAGGATATTTATCTGGAGAAAGACTATCTGGCCGACGACAGCAAATTTACCATGGTTGGCGGAGAAACATGCAACGATAATTCATTATCAGAATGTGAAAATGCACTAGCGGAAATGGAGCGCTTTCACTGGACCTATCTCAATCGCGATTATCATTCCAGCGTTTTTGGACAGTGGATAGACGGCGGATGTTACGAAGAAATTCATAAGAGGCTTGGCTATCGCTACCGCCTCATTAGCGCAAGACTAACCAATGAAAGCAAGCCCGGTGGCACCATAAATGTTCAATTGAAACTTTTTAATGACGGATTTGCCAATGTAATGAATACCAGAGATGTAAAAATTATCCTTAGGAACAGCGAAAATGGTGAAGAATACACGGTTTTAATTGATACCGACCCACGTCTTTGGCCTCTGAATGATACCATTTCACTAGAACTTGAAGCCGGACTACCCGTCAATATTCAAAATTCCAGCTATGAAACCTTTATTTCATTGCCCGATCCGGCACATACATTACAAAATAATCCCGAATACTCCATTCGTTTGGCCAATCAGGGGATTTTTGAGAGTTCCACAGCCTACCATTCGCTTTTGCAGAGCATAAATATCAATCAGGAGAATGAAGTTCCTGATTATGAAGGAAATAAATTCTTTATTGGAAACCAGGGTGAGATTCCCACCGGAATTCATATCATTATCGATGGGCAGCCGGGCGACTGGAGTCAAATTCAGCCGGCCTATGTTACGGGCAATAATTTGACATCGCTCAAAACATGGAACACTTCAGATAGCTTGTATTTTGCCCTATTGGGAATTGACATTGACCCAAACTGGCAATTCTTTATCAACAGCGATTTCGATACCACATCAGGCTATGAAAGCCCATATTGGAGTGCCAGTGGTGCAGATTTATTAATAGAAAACGGAATACTATATTCATACGAAGGCGCGGGAAATGACTGGAATTGGAGTGAGTTGGGGGGTTTAGATTATTCAAAAACCAATTCCTTTCTCGAGCTTAGTATTTCGCGTGTTAATCAGGAACTGGTTCCACTGGCAGGAAGTATCGGTATTGCCATTATTAGTGGTTTTGACGATATAGCTACAGCGGATTTTTTGCCACCATCAAACCATTCTTTTCTCGATTGCCAACTTTCGGTATTAACAGTAGCTCCCCAATTTATCCATGTTGTGAATGTGGCAGAAAAAGCCATTGTTTACTGGCCATTGGCAGCGCCCACAGCCGGCATCAATGCTGAGCTGCAACGATCGGTGAATGGAGGAAGCTGGGAAAGTGTTTTTACTACACTCCATGCCCACCAAATGGCTTATACCGACGAAAATCTGGAAACCGGAAACTCAGTAGACTATCGGGTAAGATATACCGATGGCGAAAACCGAACTCCATTTACTACCACTGAAACAATTCAAATTACAGGGCTTGGAGACAGTTATGCCGATATAGAGATGGATGGCGATTCTTCAGACTGGCTGGTGTTGGAGCCACTGATGGCTGAGAATAAAAACTCAAAAAATGTTCTGAGAACATTTAATAATTCCGCAAATTTTTTCTTTTCAATTTCTGCCGAGGAAATAAATTCCTATGAATTTTTTGTGAGCAACACCAAGGCCGATCTATATAAAATTTCCAACGATTCACTCTTTGAGAAAACCAACGGCAACTGGCTGTTTCGTAAGATGGTTCATGCGGTTAGGGGAAATCGTTTTATGGAAGCATCCTTCAGCTGGAACGATTTGTTTGATGAGAGCGATACCGAATTTTTAGTTCACTTGAATATAAATGGGCAGCCTGTGGTTCAGGGAGAATTATTCTATATGTTGAAATACAATACCTTAGCGGTGCCCGAAAATTTTCAGGTGTTGCCATCCATCGACAATCCCTATGGGAGTATCAGAATAAAATGGCGACTAAACACATCGAACAATGGCTATAAACTTCAGCGTTCAGTGGGCGATAGTTTGCATTTTGCCGACTACAAAACCTTTGGGGGAAACGAATTTTATTTCTTAGACCACGAATTGGACAGCTCTCAGGTTTATTACTACCGAATGTTTTCGCACGAGGGAATCATTCGGTCTCCTTTTACGTCTACACTTTGGCTTCAGCCCAATGGCATCAGTGAACTTGATGAGTATGAAACCGATATGAAAATATTTCCGAATCCTTGCAAGGAAACAGCCAAAATTGAGCTATATAGCCTTGCTCCACAAAATGTTGACATCCGTTTGATGAACAATCAAGGCGAAGAAGTTATGGATATTTTTACCGGAGAAATAGACAAGCAACAATTTATTTCCATTCAGGGGACAGACCTTACCAAAGGGGTGTATTTTCTGAGGTTGGTGGGAGAGAAAAAAACAATAAACAGAAAGCTGATTATTATTTAAACAAAAGATATTTAACGAATTGATGAAAAAACTGTGGCTTATTTACGCATTAGTGACTACCCTGTTTTGGGGTGTTTGGGGCGCCCTTTCCGAAATTCCTGCCAAGGCGGGCTTTCCGGGAACATTGATTTATGTGGTTTGGTCCTTAACCATGATTGTTCCAGCATTGGTGGCATTACACCTTGTGCGATGGAAGCTTGACAGGGATAAAAAGTCAGTTTGGTATGGATTAATTATTGGATTCACCGGAGCAGGAGGTCAGCTTGCGCTACTCACAGGAGCCATTGTGAATGGGCCGGCCTATTTAATATTCCCCATAATTTCATTGTCGCCGGTAATTACTGTTTTGCTTTCTGTTTTCTTTTTAGGGGAAAAAGCCAGTTGGACTGGCTGGATTGGAATTGCGGTGGCTCTAATTGCCATACCTTTTCTATCTTATCAGGACGGAACGAGCAATCTGGGTGGATATAGCTGGTTGATTTTTGCGCTGATAGTGTTTTTGGCCTGGGGCTTGCAAGCCTATTTCATGAAATTGGCCAATGGCGTTATGAAAGCAGAGAGTATTTTCTTCTACATGACATTGACGGGTCTATTGTTGTCTCCCGTTGCGCTCCTTATGACCGACTGGAATCAGGCAATCAACTTTGATTTTAACGGGCCATACCTGAGCTTTGGAATTCAATTGCTCAACTCCATTGGAGCATTGACCATTGTCTATGCCTTCCGACATGGGAAAGCTATGGTTGTGAGTCCGCTTACCAATGCTGTGGCACCCGTAATTACCGTCGTTATTTCGCTGTTGATTTATCATCGTTTCCCCCATCATTTCATACTTACCGGCATGTTGCTGGCAATTTTTTCCATGTTTTTGTTGTCGTTCGAAGATTAAAAAAGCCCAATATGAGATTTGCATCGTTAATTATTTCAATTATTTTGCTCAGTAGCACTGCCATTGCCCAGCAAAAAGACGATTTCATCGATATTGATATCAATCAGGAAATAACAGAAGTGCAGCCCATGACCGGCATAGTTTTCTGGCAAGGTAGCCATGCCAATACCGATGCAATAAGTCTGGAATTCTCCTATATGCTTTATAACGAAGTGGTTACCGATAATGGTGTTTATAACTGGGACGTGGTAGAAGAAAAGTTGAACGATATAGCTTCCCGCAATCATCAGGCGGTTTTTCGTTTTAGAGATACCTATGTGGGTCGTCAGACTTCGGTGCCCGATTATATCAAAGCCCTGCCCGATTATCACGAAACCATGGGTTTGTCCGAAGGGCGGGAAACCTGGTTCCCCGATTGGAGACATGACGAGTTGAAGAGGTTTATTCTGGAGTTTAACACAGAGTTTGCACGACATTACGACAACGATCCCCGGCTTGCTTTTGTACAAGTGGGATTTGGATTGTGGGCAGAATATCATATTTACGATGGCCCTTTTCAACTGGGAGTTACTTTTCCCGATAAAGCATACCAAACCACCTTTTTCCATCATCTCGATTCTGTTTGGCAGAACAAGTTCTTTAGCATTTCTATAGATGCTGCCGATGATACTTATTCACCGTTTGATGAACAGCCTAGGCTACTCGATATCAGGTTTGGGCTTTTCGACGATAGTTTTATGAGCGATTCACACTCGGGTTACAACGAGAGTTGTTGGAATTTTTTCGATCGCATCCGCTATAAAATTGCTCCGGCAGGGGGTGAGTTCAATTACTATACCAACTACGATCAGCAGCATGTGCTCGACTGGCCCAATGGTGCTCATGGGGAGTCGTTTGAAAGTTTCAGTGAACGATTTCATATCAGTTATATGATTGGTGCCGACCAACCCGACTATCAAACCATGGAAAGAATAAAAGAAGCAAGTCTGGCAACAGGCTATCGCTTTAAAATTGTTTCTTTCAGGGCATCAGCCGATTCGTCAGTAATTCAAATTATAAACGAAGGCGATGCTCCAATATATTATGATGCCTGGCCAACAGTAAATGGAGTTAGAGCCATTGAATCGCTGAAGTATCTTCAGGACGATGAAATCAGGGAATTTCACATCGCATCGGGCGGCATAAATCCGGTTCTTACTATTGAGAGCGATGCTATTTTGCCCACTCAAACCATTGGTTATTTTGGAACCCTGAATTCTAATACCCATGAACTTCCAAATGATGGCTGGGTTAAGGTTTATCCGATCAATGCCCTTCAGGGAAAACCCATCCATATCCAAACAAAAACCCAGCAGAGTTGCCAAGTCCAAATATTTCAGCTTTCAGGCCAATTAATTTTTAATGAAAGATTTGAAAATCAAGTTGATATATCAACAGATAAATTGAAAAAAGGCTTGTATATTTTAAAAATACTTCAGGGAAATTTGTCTCAACAATTTAAGGTCATTGTACTATAGATAGATCAACCTTTGATAGTATTTTGCAGACAATTCTTTGGGGATAATTAATTTATGAACAAACCACAAAAGGAAATAAAAACGTTCAGAAATGATTGCTCTGGGTCGATTGTAGCCAGGTGGTTAAAAATTAAAGAAATGAAAAATCTATTATTTGTCGCTTTATTGGGTTTATTTATATCCTGTCATCAACAAAAACACGAACGAATTAGCCATGGGCAGTTAAATATTGAGATTGATGCAAAAATGCAGACTCAAATTCTTATGTCCGACAGTATCATAGCTCCTTGGAGCTGCGGTGAATATCTGATTTCCAATAAGTTGAAAATAGATGATTTTGTTTTGCAATCATCAGATTCTCATGAATTTACCAATGAAAAAGGATCTGGTGTAGAATATGAATATATGGGGGAATCTGTTGCAAATGCCGGAGTTGAAAAAAAACTCATTATCAAAACCTATCATGATTTTCCAGATATGGCCATTTTTCAGGTGGTATATTTTAATCGTTTAGCTGAAGATTTTCCTGTTGATGGATGGGTGAATCACAATTATCGCATACGGCAAAGTGAAAAGGATAGCATATTCTGGTCTTTCCAGGGAAGTTCATCGGGCGAGCGTGCCGACTGGATTTTACCTGTTGGACATGGGTTTCAGAAGCAGAATTATATGGGCATGAACAATTCCGATTATGGTGGAGGTATCCCTGTACTCGATATTTGGCGTAGCGATGCAGGAATTGCCATTGGTCATCTTTCCCTCACCCCAGAGCTTGTTTCTTTTCCGGTAGACTATGGAAGGCAGAGTGAATTTGCGGAAATTTCACTGCAAAAGGAATATAGTGAGCCAGTTATTCTTGGTCCGGGAGATTCTCTTTGTGCCATTGAAAGCTTTGTAATGGTTCACCAGAACGATTGTTTCAAACCTTTGAGCCAATATACAAAAATGATGCAGAACAAGGGCATTCAATTTGTACCCGCCGAGGAACAAGCCTATGAACCAGCCTGGTGTGCCTGGGGTTACGAACGTGGATTTACTGTGGACGAAATTTTGGGCACTTTGCCCAAAGTGAAAGAGCTGGGTTTTAAATGGGCCATATTGGACGATGGTTATCAGCAGGCCGAAGGTGATTGGATGGTGAACAAATCCAAATTTCCGGGTGGTGAAAAGCAAATGAAAGAATTGGTGGAAGCTATTCATAAGCAAGGGCTTAAAGCTCAAATTTGGTGGGCTCCTTTGGCGGTGGATTCTAATGCGACTTTACTCAAACAATATCCGCAGATACTGTTGAAGAATAAAGATGGTTCCAATCAACAAATTACCTGGTGGGATAGTTGGTATATGTCGCCTATGGCATCCGAAACCAAAGCCCATACCGCAGAAACCATTAAAATGTTGCTCGGTGAATGGGGCTTCGATGGGTTAAAGCTCGATGGGCAGCATTTGAATTCTATTCCCCCCGATTTCAATCCCACATTGCAATTGACAAATGCTGAGGATGCTGTCAAAAACTTCCCCATGTTTTTTAAAGATTTGTATCAAACCGCAACAGCTATAAAGCCCAATGCAGTGATTCAAAACTGCCCCTGCGGCTGTTGCATGAGCTATTTCAATATGCCTTATATGAATCAGGCCGTTAGCTCCGATCCAACAAGCAGCTGGCAAATAAGGCTTAAAGGAAAGGTTTATAAAGCGCTCATTGGCAAAACAGCTTATTATGGCGATCATGTTGAGCTGAGCGATGGTGGTGATGATTTTGCTTCGTCCTTTGGGATTGGGGCAGTTTTGGGAAGTAAATTCACCTGGCCAAAAGACAATCCAAAAGCCAGCGGAAAGTTCGTTCTAACCCTCGAAAAGGAGCAGATTTGGAAGAAATGGATCCAACTTTACAACGAAAAAATGCTCTCAAAAGCCAACTATTTAGGTCATCTTTACGATATTGGCTTTCACAAACCTGAGACACATGTTATTCAAAAAGACGATACTATGTATTATGCCTTTTATGCCAAAGAATGGACTGGAGAAATCGAACTCAGGGGATTGGATGCTACAAAAAAGTATGGCATTAAGGACTATTTCAACGAATTGGAATTGGGAGAGATAGATGGTTCAAGCCCCAAATTCAATACCTCATTCAAACAATTTTTATTGGTTGAAGTTTGGGAAAAGTAGAGAAATTAGCAAATCATCTGTGTATGATTCGTTCTGATGCTCAAATAATAGAAATCCAATAACTTAATCAACTGCAATACAGCTATTTTGTAATAACATTTATTATTCCTGTTTCTCCTTGCATATCCACTCCGCGTAGCACAATATTCAGTCTCCTTTTGACTGGTTCATATTTAAAAGAAATCAGCTGAATGTCTTTTTCCTCCGAAGCGATTTTTTCGGGCTTGTCGACACCTATAATTTCAATATTTTGCGTTCCATAAATTCTGACTTTGAAAGAGAAAAGGGATTTTTTCTTCTCGGTGGAATAAACAATATAGCTGTCGTTGTGATGAATATAGGTTTCGGGACACTGAGAATCGACTGAATAAGTTAATTCATAAACTTTTGGGTTGAGCATTGGAAGCTCAATAAAACCAAAGCCTGCCTCTTCGTAATAAGATACCATGGGGATTCCATCTAATTCTGCGCGGCTCACATGCTCATCAATTTCCAGGGGTACTTTTAAAACAACAGTACTCAAAAGTTTGTGTTCATAGACTTCTTTGGGCATTTTGTGGTTGTCGATAGTCATTTTCCCCGGTTCTTTTTCTTCCATCACAGTAAATTTTTTATATAACCATTGACTATAAAATTGCTCTGTGTTTTTGGCAATAAAGCGGTCGGGAACTTGTTGAACCATCCGATAATAGTTTATCCACAGCCGATTGGTTGTATCCTGTAAGAAATCATCCTGAGCCAGCCAATTGCTCCAGTGCGACTCTATCATATCCGATTGTTGCTGCTCCACAGGAATTGTTGGGACCGATGATAACTCGTACCATGGGTTTCCGTAGTTAATGCGATTCACCACCAAAACTCCGTGGTCAATTCCGCCTCCGTTGGGCTCAATAGGGGGGTTAAGTTCTATAACCTCGGCAAAAAGTGTATTTGTAAATTTTACACCTTCCGGGTTTAGCATGGTTCCGGTACTATAATTTCCATCAGGGTTCCAATGATAGCTGTATGCGCAGGGAACAAAACTTTCCGGAAAACTGTGCCCTTTTTCCGGCGAAATACCATATTGCCCCATGATGAGCTTAAAAGCTTCGATATGAGAAGCTATTTCCTGTTGAGGCCAGGGTTCATTGTCGTCAGTGTTATACCATTCGGCTCGCCTTCTTTGTCCGCTTTCGAGCCAAAACTCATGGCCCACTCCGTGCAACCCAAATTCCAAAAAGGCTGCATTTTCTTTTACATAGGCCATAATAGAATCAACTTCGTTTGAATTGATATAAATATTGTCCCAGTTTTTTCCCATTTTAGTCGTGCTGGGATAGTCTTTCAAAATATTCTCCTTGTCAAATTCCGAAAGAATAAACAACCCCTGAATGCGGATGTTCAAAGAGTCAGCAATGGCCACAATACATTCATAATCTTTTAAACCCATTTTTCGGTTTAAACCAATACGGTATGGTCCGTTTATTCCATTATAACCCTCATTATTCCCAATATTCCACCCCAAATCGTCAATAGCAAAAGCAAAGGGTCTGGGGAAAATAAGTCTTCCGTTTTTTTCTGTAATTTCACTCTGTCCATAAATCTTAAAAGTGACCAATAATATAAGAAAACAGGAAAAACAAACATTTAAAAATTTCATAACCTTTCGATAAATTATTTTATGACAAATATAATAATTAATAGAAAGATATATAATAATGTATTGAAATAATAAAAAGCGGAAATTAGTTGGTTTTAACAGTGCAAAAAAAAAGTCAGACAGCAATTTGATATAAACTGCTATCTGACATCATTTGTATGAATCTTGGTTTTATTTACTTCACCGGAACATTTTTCAAGGTTTCGACCAAGTAAATCCAGAATTTATCAACGCTGGCAATAAGAACTTTTTCGTCGGGGCTGTGGGGGCTGCGGATGGTGGGGCCAAACGAAATCATATCCCAGTTGGGATAAACTGCGCCCAATAAACCACATTCCAAACCCGCATGAACGGCCTTAATTTCGGGAATTCTGCCAAATTTGGTATTGTAAACGGCTTTCATGGTTTCCAGAATTTCGCTTTTGGGGTTGGGTTTCCAGCCTGGATAACCCCCTGCAAAGCTAACATCGGCACCTGCCAGTTGAAAAACGCTGTCCATCATCTCCACCAAATCGGTTTTGGCCGATTCCACAGAGCTGCGCAATAAGCACTGCACTTCCACAAAACCATCGTTCATTTTCACAATGGCCAGGTTGGTGCTGGTTTCTACCAGACCTTCCATATCGGCGCTCATTCTGATAACGCCGTTGGGGCAGCCGTAGATGGCGTAAACCAGCGATTTTTGACTGGCTTTGTCCATAACAAATTCGGGGGTTTCGGTGGTTTTGCAGGTGAAAGACAAATCGGCCTCCACAGAGCCCAACTCGTTTTTCAGAATTTTTTCGTAGTCGGCCACTGCTGCTTCAAATTGAGCAGAAAGATTGGCTGGGATGGTCACCGTTACAAAAGCTTCGCGGGGAATGGCATTGCGGAGACTTCCACCCACCACATGAGCTATGCGGGCGTCGAAATTTTTGGTAGCATCCTTAAGAAAGCGGAACATGATTTTGTTGGAGTTTCCTCTTCCAAGTGGAATGTCCATACCCGAATGTCCGCCACGGAGTCCTTTAACAATGAGTTTATAAGCTGCCGAATCAGCGGGGATTGATTCCTTCTGGAAATTAAAACGGGCAGTTCCATCAATGCCGCCGGCGCAACCGATGTACAATTCGCCTTCGTCTTCAGAGTCCATATTCAGCAGAATATCGCCCGAAAGCACGTCGCCTTTCAAACCAAAAGCACCCGTCATGCCAGTTTCTTCGTCGGCGGTAAAGAGTGCTTCGATGGGGCCGTGAACCAAGTCTTTCGATTCGAGAACTGCCATGGCAGCTGCCACACCCATACCATTATCGGCTCCCAGTGTGGTTCCGTTGGCAGTTACCCAGTCGCCATCGATATAAGCCTCAATGGGGTCGGTAACAAAACTGTGCACTTTGTCGCTGTTTTTCTGAGGAACCATATCCAAGTGACCTTGCAAAACCACCCCTTTTCTGTTTTCCATGCCCGGAGTGGCAGGTTTTTTAATGATGATATTGCCTGTGTCATCTTTAATAGTTTCGAGGCCAAGGCTTTGGCCAAATTTCATCATGAAATCCTGAATGGCATCTTCGTGTTTCGATGGACGGGGAATTTGAGTTAGGCTATGAAAATGTTTCCACACTTCCACAGGCTTTAAACTGCTGATATCTTTGTTCATAGTGTTGAATTATTTGTGTTATCTAATGCGGCTAAATTAGCCTTTTTTACAGAATGCCTCACCATATGCAGTCGTTTTATTAAGAATTGATAACTATAATTGTAGATTTGCAGCCAAATTTTTCGAACCATGAACACTCCCAATACTAAATATAAACACCTGTTTTTCGATCTCGACCGCACGCTTTGGGATTTTGAAACCAACTCAGTGCTGGCTCTTGAGGAGATTTTCTATAGTAGAAATATTGGGGTATTGTATCAGGTTGATTTTCATGATTTTCATGAGTTCTATAAATCATATAATGCCCATTTGTGGGATTTGTATAAGCATGGCACCATAGACAAGGAGCATTTGCGGGTGGAGCGGTTTAGGGGGAGCTTGAACCATTTCGATATCGATAACGAAGATTTGGCCCATAAAATAGCCGATGACTATGTGGTGGTTAGTCCCCGGAAAACCCAGCTTTTTCCACATACCATCGAAGTGCTCGAATACCTGCAAGAGCGTTACGAAATGCATATCATCACCAATGGATTCACCGAGGTTCAGTTTGTAAAGCTCACCAATTGTGGCCTGGATGAGTTTTTTAAAGAAGTTATCACCTCCGAAATGGTGGGAGTTCAAAAGCCCAACAAGGCAGTTTTTGAGTTTGCCCTGCAAAAGGCCGGTGCTTTGCCTGAGGAATCCATCATGATTGGCGACGATCAGGTTTCGGATGTACAGGGAGCCAGAGACGCGGGAATGGATCAGATATTTGTGAATTATTACAAGGAACCTTTGATTTTCGAGCCTACTTATCATATTTTTCAGCTCAGGGAATTAAAAAATCTGTTATAATTTTGTTCACAATTATTAACAATCGTATGTTTGCTAAAAATCTTATCTATTAGGTCATTAGGGATTTTTTGATATAAATTTATCGAGGTAAAATAAGTTGTTTCCTTACAATAATATTAAGAACACATGAAAAGAAGTTCAAAACATTTAATTTTAATTTTAGGGGTGGCTCTGGCCTTCATGTTCAACCCTGTTTTTGGTCAGCAAGAATCTGTGACAGACAGCACGGCCAATCCAAGTCCGGCGGTAGAGGAGCAAACAGAAGCTCAGCCAAAAACTGAAGCGGTAGCTGAGAAAAAAACCAGCACCGAAGCTGTTAAAAAAGAGAGTCAATCGAATCCCAATGGATTCTTTAAAAACTGGTTTTTTGGGGTTAAAGGGGGAGCTACTTTTTATCTCTCGCCACTCAAGGAAAATCCATTCAGTTGGGGAGCTGCAGCCACTCTGGGCAAGCAGTTGAACAGTAAAATAGCTTTACGGGCCGATTATCTCTATGGAAATTTAAAATCTGATGGTCATTTTGAGCAGGAACAACCCGACGGAAGTTATTATAAAAATGATTTGAAATCGAATGTGGATTTTATGGAGATAGCTTTGGTTATGAAGTTGAGTTTGAACGACTTTTTCTATTCCAAATCACCCAGGTATTTACGTGAGCTATACCTGTTTGGGGGAGGTGCCTATACCATGTATCGCACTATGATTACCGATACTACAGGTGCTTTTGTCACCGGCTCAGGCTATAACGATAAGGGAGAAAAAGAAGCCATGAAAGGCGCCATGGTGGTTCCGCTCGGAATTGGTGTTACCTATAAATTGGGTAAAAGCGACATTGTGAATCTGAATGCAGAATTTGGTTATCGCTTTGTTCAAACCGACGAATTTAATGGTGGTTTAACTGCTACCGCCAGTCAGTATACCTTCTCCTCATTAGGACTGTTATTCAATTTGGGTCGTCCAACACTCACACCGCAAAAAATTACTGCCGACATGGTTCGCGAAGATGTGAAGAAAGATGTTACCGAGATGCTCGACAAAGAGTTGAACGTTAGAATCAATAAAGAAACAAAACCCATAAAAGAAGACCTGGCTAAACAAGCATCGGCCATAGCAGAAAATCAAAATCAGATTGCGCTTTTGCAGGAAGAAATGGAAGCCCGTACCAATGCCATTAAGGAGCAAATAGCCACCAAACCTGCCGAAGGAACCTATGGTGGTGGAGGTATTGATGTGGTTGGGGTTTATTTCGCCTTCAACTCAACTTATATCACTCCGGCTATGGAGCGTGAGATTGCAGTGTTTGCCAAAGTGCTGAAGAAAAACAAGAATTTAAAGTGCGAAATTGTAGGCAATTCGAGCAATGTTGGAAGTCCGCAGTATAACCTGCAACTGAGCCAGAAACGTGCCGAAGCGGTTTACAATCTGCTGATTAACGAGTTTAGAATTGATGCCGACCGACTCACTGTGGTCAACAAAGGACTCGAAGAACCATTGGCCGAAAAAACCGAAGGAATCAACCGAAGGGTAGATTTAATAATAAAGTAGAACATTTTTTTCAAACGGAAATTTAGTCCTGTGCAATTCTTGTGCAGGACTTTTTTTTTGTTTAACAAGAAAAAAATTTAAACCACATAGAAACATAGAACACATAGAGAAAACAACTATGTGCCCTATGTGCCTAAGTGGTTAAAAGACAAAAAAAAGAAATAAATAGGGTCTGCTGAAAAACTCAGGCAGTATTTACAAGCCAAATGAATTTTCGCTTGAGAATCATGATTGAATACGTTTTTTGAAAAATAAAATTTGCTATAGTTTTCCTT